>NZ_CP034183.1:1440000-2060000 GCF_003860465.1 Deinococcus psychrotolerans | reverse complement strand
GCCGGGGGAAGCCAGTCTGATCATCGGAGTGGGCAGCCCGCACCGCCGGGTGGCTTTAGAAGCCTGCGACGACTTGATCGAGGAGCTCAAAAAAGAGTTGCCGATTTGGAAGCACGAAGCTGACCAAACCGGCGAACACTGGGTGGAGGGCACCACTAATCACGGCACCCTGTGAGTTGACAGGCTAGCGCCGTCCTGCCAGCGCTTGCTGAACACCTTGATGCGCCAAGTGGGTCAGGGCCAGGGCCAGCGCGTCGGCGGCATGGTTGTTGAAGACTTCGCGGATACCCAGACTGGCTTTGACCATGTAGATGACCTGCTCTTTGTCGGCGCGTCCGGTGCCCACCAAGGTCTGCTTGACCTGCATCGGGCCGTAGGTGTGGACGGGCAGGCCCGCCTGAGCGCATGCGAGCTGCACGACGCCGAAAGCCTGACCCACTTTGAAGGCCACATCGGCCTGTTTACGCAGAATCTGGTCTTCGATAGCCACTGCTTCGGGTTGATATTCCTGAATAAGGCGGGTGACTTCGGCGTGGATGTACTGCAAGCGCCGGGGCATGATCCAGGCCGATTCGGTGATCAGGCAGACGTGGTGAATGTGAACAGCTTTGCGGGCAGTGCCGCTGACAAGTCCAATACCGAGATTGGCGAGGCCGGGGTCGATGCCGAGAACGATCATGGGAAAAGGATAGCGCTTTAGCTCTAGACAGAAAAAACCCCCAGTGCTCTGACACGGGGGGATAAGGAGCAAGCTAGAAAGTCTACAGGCGGCTGCGCGGGTCGAAGGCGTCGCGCAGGCCGTCGCCCAGGAAGTTGAACGACAGCACCGTGATCAGGATCATCAGGCCGGGATACAGCGGAATCCAGGGGTACTGCAACACGACCTCGTTGGCGTTGCTGAGCATATTGCCCCAGGTGGACACCGGCGGCTGAATCCCAAAGCCCAGAAACGAGAGCGCCGCCTCGCTGAGAATGGCCGTACCCACGTCGAGCGTGGCCTGCACGATTACGATGGCAAACAAATTGGGCAGCAGGTGGCGCAACATGATACGGGCGCTGCTGGCTCCCAGGGCACGGGCGGCATCGGTGTATTCCAGATTCTTGAGCTTGAGGACTTCGCCGCGCACCAGCCGGGCGGTGCCCATCCAGCCGAATAGCGAGAAGACTCCCACCACGATCAGGATGTTGGCGCTCGCGCCGAGCGAGGACCGCAGCGCCACGATGGGAGCGGCGTCACTAGAGGCGAACAAACCGCTGAGAACGAGTTGCAGGGCCAGGGTGGGAAACGACAGCATGAATTCGATAAATCGGCTGATGGCAATGTCGATCCAGCCGCCCAAAAAGCCTGCCAGCAGGCCCAGCGTGGTGCCGACCAGGATACTCAGGAAGGCCACGCTGAAGCCCACCAGTAAGCTGACCCGGCTGCCGTAGATGACACGGGACAGGAGATCACGGCCCAGTTCGTCCTGGCCCAACCAGTACTTGGCACTCGGTGGCGCGTAGATTTCAAAGATGCTCTGGGCGTTGGGATCGTGCGGCGCGATCCAGGGAGCGAGGAGGGCCATCAGCACCAGCAGTACGATCACGGTCAGGCTGACCATCGCCAGCTTGTGACGGCGGAGCCGCTTGAGGGCAATCTGGAAGGTGGAGCGGCTCTTGAAAGGCGCGGGAGCCGAGGCGAGTGCTGTCATCTTGTGGCTCCTTTACGAGTAGCGAATGCGTGGATCGATGGCCGCGTAGGCGAGATCAGTCAGCAGTTGAAACACCACCGTCAGCACCGAGATGAAGGTCAGGGCGACCATCACCACGTTGAAGTCCTTGCTGGTCAGCGCTTCCACGATCACCCGGCCCATGCCCGGCCAAGAGAAGACCGTTTCGGTCAGGACTGCGCCGCCGAACAGGCCTGGAATCGAGAGGCCCAGTAAGGTCACGATGGGCAGCACCGCGTTTCTGAGGGCGTGGCGATACAGCACTTTGCGGCTTGACAGCCCCTTGGCCCGCGCCGTGCGAACGAAATCCTGATTCAAAACTTCTAGCATCGAGGCCCGCAGAAAGCGCAGGATCACAGCGATCTCGCGCAGCATCAAAATACTCAGCGGCAAAATCAGATACCTGAGCTTGTCGGTCAGCACCGACCAGAAGCCCGCGTCGGGGGCTAGGTCGGGGCTGCCGAGTCCGCCGGGTGGCAGCGAGATCACACCATTGGTGATCTGCGGCAAATAGATGGCGAACAGCCACAGCGCCATCGCTCCGATCCAGAAGATGGGGGCGCTGAACGACACGAAGCTGAAAAAGGTCAGTACGTAATCGAGGAAGCTGTACTGCCGCACCGCCGAGAAGATGCCCAGCGGCACAGCGATCAGGGTGGAGAGAATCAGGGCGGGCAGGGTCAGCAGCAGCGTATTGGGCAGCCGCTCCTGAAAGACGTAAGAAGCGGCGGGGGCGCTGAAAGTCCGCGACCAGCCAAAATCACCCTGAATGGCGTGGGTCAACCAAAACCAGTAGCGAACCGGGATTGGCTGATCTAATCCGTAGGCGGCCCGCAGGCGAGCGATGTCGTCGGGGGTGATCTGCGAGTTGCCCAGCACCAGCTGATCCACCGGATCGCCGGGTTGCAGCGCCGTGAGCGTGAAGATCACCAAGCTGATGACCAGCAGCAGCGGAATCATTTGCAGGATGCGCCGAAGCGCGTAATTCAACATGACGACTCCTGAGAAAGCGGCGTGTGGTTTGGTTTGTGGCAGGTGCCCTGCAAACAACAAAGGGAAAGCGGGCGAGCGGTTGACCCGTCTCCCCCGCTCACTCCACTAAGCAGCGCTTACTTCTGGGTGAAAGTCTCAACTGCTCCGCGAGAAGCCCAGCCCATCTGAGCGGCGTTCCAAGAGGGATAGAGGCTGTAGGCGGTGTAGGTGTAGTTGACCAGCCCCGGCACCTTGGTATACGGGTTGGCGCGGAAGTACAGCGGCAAGGACGGCACCTCGTCAGTCCAGATGGACTGCATCTTGTCGAACAGCTTGACGCGGGCGCTCAAATCGAACTCGGTCTTGGCGTCGTTCCAGATCTTGTCGTAATCGGCGTCCTTGAAATTGGGGTAATTCTGGCCCGCATAAGCGTTGTCCTTGCTGGGAATAAACTGCGAGGCCCACAAATCACCGCGCTCCACACTGGGATCGTTGCTCCAAGCGTACATGAACAGGTCCCACTTGCCCTCGGCACTGCGCGGGGCGAAGTCGCCAGAGAACACCACCGTGGACGGAAAGTTCTGGATATTGACGTCCACGCCAACCGCTTTCCACTGGGCCTGCAAGATCTGCTGGACGCGCTCGCGCAGTTTGTTTCCGGCGGTGGTGCTGAAGTTCAGCGACATCTTCTTGCCGTCTTTGGCCAAGATGCCGTCGGGGCCGGGCTTCCAACCGGCGGCGGCGAACAGCGCTTTGGCCTTGGCAGCGTCGAAGTTGTAATCCTTGGCGTTTTTCTGATAGAGCTTGCTGATCGGGCTGACCCAGGTGTTGGAAACGGGCTGCTTGCCCTCGAACAATGCCTTGACCAGCGCGGCCCGGTCGATGGAGTACATCAGCGCTTGGCGTACCCGCTTGTCATTCAGGCCTAAGCTCTGGGCACGCGCTCCGACGTTGGCGATATCGACGTGTTCCCAGGTTGCGCCCGGCACAAAGTAGGTCTTGTACTTGCCGCGCTCGCTGCGCTGCGCTTCAATCGCTTGGTCGAAGCTCAGGCCCACGTACGACAGCGCGTCGAGCTGGCCCGACAAGATATTGACCTTGAGGGTGTTGGTGTCGGCGATGAAGCGGTACTGCACCGATTGGATGTATTTGTCGGCTCCGCCCTTGGGGGTCAGCCAGTAATTGGGATTGCGGGTCAGCACCAAGCTGTTTCCGGCCCGCCAGGCGGTAGGCTTGAACGGCCCCGACACCACTTTGGGCAGGCCACGCGAAGTGGTGAACTGAGCGATGAACTTGTTCCACTCATCGGTGATCTGCTTGGCCCCGGTCTTGGGATCGAGGTTCTTGGTGGCCGCGTCAAAGGCACTCCAGGCTTTTTCCATCGCCGCGCTGGGAGCCGGGTTAAGACCCACTGCCGAAGTGAGCTGGTCGGCGAACAGATACGGCGGATCAAAGGTGATGGTAAAGGTGTCGGCGTCCTGCAGCGTGATCTTGGCCTTGTCCCAGGGCTCACGGGTCGGCACCGGCACCCGGTCGTCTTGCTCGACTTTGAGCCAGAACTGGAAATCCTTGGGCGTGATGGCCGTGCCGTCACTCCACTTGGCATCCTTACGGATGCTGAAGGTCACGCTGTTGCGAATGACGTTGCCCTTGGCGTCTTTGACGATCTTGTAATCGCCGTTGGCCAGGCTCGGCACACGGGTGGCGATCTCGGGATACAGTTCGCCGTTGTCGTCCTTGCCGATCAGGTGCGCTTCCATGTACCAGGTGATCTCGGTGGCGATGACCAAGTTGTTGGTGCGCCAGGGGTCGTTGATATTGGGCGGTTCCTGCGAAGTGCCGATGACCAGCGAATTATTGGCCTGACCGGCCAGCGCCGAAGAAACAACGCCAGCGCCCAACAAGAGTACGGATAAGGTGAGCCATTTTTTCATGTCGCCTCCAAGATCACAAAAACGCTACAAAACCGCGCTCAGTCTGCCAAGAGTATGAAGAAATCTTTACCGAGTCAAGCGGGAGTGTTCGCACCTTACTCAAGTTTTCGCTGAAAACCGGGCCGGAATGAAAGTTTGAACGCTAAATTCATGCAAAGTGTTTTGTAAAAGCCTAATAAGCTTCACGTCAAGGTAAAACAGGCCGCTTAGCCACACAAATGCCGAAAGCGAACCAAACCGCAGTAAACGGCTTGCCCTAAACCAAAATGCTGAGTTCTGTACTGCCAAGTATAAACCCAAATCAACCCAAAAAGACCGCACAGCCTCAATTGGCCGTGCGGTCTAGGGGTGGAGCGGACAGAGTTGTACTTAGTGGCTGCCGCAGCCGGCTGCGCCCTCGCCGTCTTGGGCGGCTGAGCCGTCGGTGCGGAACGAGCTGCCGCAACCGCAGCCGGAGGTGGCATTGGGGTTGTTGACGGTAAAGCCGCCGCCCATCATGCTCTCGACGTAATCGATTTCCGCGCCCTGCACCAGCGGCAGGCTCATGCGGTCGACGATCAGTTTGACGCCCCGGTCCATCAAGATGGTGTCGCCTTCGAGTTCGCGGTCATCGATGGCCATGCCGTACTGGTAGCCGCTGCAGCCGCCGCTTTTGATAAACAGGCGCACGCCCGCATTTTCCTTGCCGCTGCTTGAGATCACCGCGTGGGCGCGGGCGGCTCCGGCTTCGCTGATGCCAATCGGTTGGCTGGTGGGTTCTAAAGTCTGGGTCATGGTCTTAGGATACGCCTCGCTGCTTTAGAAAATAGTGTGGAAGGCACACGGGCAAGATACTGAGAAGGATTGCTCAAAGCGGGCTGGGCCATTCAGGTCGCTCCCCGCGACAGCCTCACTTCCAAGCGCCGCTGCACCACTTCCAGGAGGCTGCTGATGGCCCAGTAGATCAGCGCCGCTGCCAGATAGGGCCCGAACGGCTCGAACGTGCGGGCCAGCACCAGTTGGGCGCTTCTGAGCAGTTCGACCACCGTGATGACCGACACCAGCGAGGTGTCTTTGACCAGACCGATCAGGCTGTTGCCGAGGCTGGGCAGGGCCACCCGCGCCGCCTGCGGCAAAACGATCAGCTGCATGGTCTGTAATTTGTTCAGGCCCAAGCTGTAGGCCGCTTCGTGCTGGCCTCTGGAGATGCTCAGCACGGCGGCGCGGATGGTTTCGGAGAGGTAAGCGGCGGCGTTGAGGGTCAGGGCCAGCACCCCGCCCGCCACCGGACTGAGCGTCAGGCCGAAGCTGGGCAGGCCGTAATAAATCACGAAAATCTGCACCAGCAGCGGCGTGCCGCGAATAAACGAAACGTAGAGCGCCGCCAGCCATCTGAGCCATGCCGGCGCGTAGAGCCGCAGCAGCGCCACGACAAGGCCCAGCGGCAATCCCAGCACCATCGCCGCCAGTGCGAAGCCGACAGTCAGGCGGGCACCCAGCAGCAGGGTCGGCAGCGAGGCCCAAGCGCTTTGCAAAATAATCATCAGGGTGTCCATACAGCCTCCGGGGTGCGCTTAGGGTACAGCGCAAGACGCCCCGCAGCGCTTGGCCGGGAGGCGTCAGGAAAGGTTGAGAGCAGCGGCCTCATGCGGCTGGCTCAGCGCTTGTTCTTTAAGGTTTGCCCACATCCTGCCCGAACCACTGGCGGCTGATTTTGGCGTAGGTACCATCCGCTTTGATCTGGAGCAGCGCTTTGTCGAGGGCAACTTTGAGGCTGGGATTGGTCTTTTTGAGGGCGACGCCCACCGGTTCCGGCTCACCGACCACGCCTGAACCCATGATGGGCAGGTTGCGGGACTTGATGAGGTAGCCGACCAACAGGCGGTCATTGTAAGCGGCGTCGAGGCGTCCGGCAGCGAGGTCAGCCAAGTATTCGGGAGCGCCCGGATAAGTCACCACGTTGATACCGCCGGCGGTGCGGAGCTGCTGCTCGAAGTTGCTGCCGAGGCCCACGCCCACCCGCTTGCCCTTGAGGTCAGCCAGCGTCTTGTACTGGCCGCCGCCCATTTTGCGGACGATGATTTGCGGCGAGGAGTAAGCGTACGGCGCAGTAAAAGCAATGCTCTTTTGGCGCTCTGCCGTGATACCGAGTTGATTGACGATCACGTCGTACTTGCCGGCTTGCAGGCCCGCCAGAATGCCGCTGAATTCGGTCAGCACAAATTGCGGCTTGAGGTTGAGCTTGGCCGCCAAAGCGCTGGCAACGTCCACGTCAAAGCCGGTGAGTTTGCCTTGCTCGTCTTTGTAGTTAAACGGCGGATAAGTGCCTTCCATGCCGATGGTGAGCGTGCCTTTGGTAATGGTGGTGGGGGACGCTGCCTGCGCCGAAGCGCCAACGAGCAGCAAGCCAGCAATAAAAAGAGGAAGGATACGCATGGGGGGGGTTCTCCTGCCGCGAGACGCGGCTTTTTGAGAGGGATGAAGAAGTCAGGGCGTTTAGGCGCTGCCAGTACACCAACAGCCCCTAAGGGGTTTTGACTGTACACCTGTTGACCTAATTTGTAAACTACTCTGCGGAATAAAGCGTTAACCTGAATTTAAGCGTTCTGGTCTTCCGGTCAGCGCCCGAGCCACCGCCATCAAACCCGTAAATCTTCTTCTTCGGTCAGCAAGTCCACCGCCCCAGAGCCGATTTCGTAGAATCCGCCGATGACCCGAATCTGGCCGCGCTTCTCCGCCGCCACGATGACGGCTTGTTCGCGTAGCGCCGCGACCTGGTGGCGGACATTGCTCATCACTGCTTCGCGCATTCGGGCTTTTTTGTCACGGATCGGCGGCAAACCTTCCAAGCTGGGCTGAATGCCCCGGATCAGGGCCTGCAAAGCGGGCGGCTCATTTTGAATCCACTCTTCGGGCATCAGCGCCGCGCTGACCGCTCCGCAGCCTTCGTGGCCCATCACGACCAGCAGGTGAATGTCCAAATGCAAAATGGCGTATTCCAGCGTGGCGAGGCCGCTTTCGCCCATCACGTTGCCCGCCACCCGCACCACGAACAAGTTGCCAAAGCCCTGATCGAACACCAGTTCTACCGGCACGCGGCTGTCGGAGCAGGCCAAAATCGCGGCAAACGGCGTTTGGCCCATGATCTGAGCGCGGCGCTCGTTGGCTCCGAGTTCGGGGCGCGAAGCTTCACCACTAAAAAAGCGGGCGTTGCCGTCTTGGAGCGCTTGAATAGCTCCTTCGGGCGTTTGCACATCGGCGTGCTTGAGGGCGGCGATCTCCTGCATACTGGGGCTGCGCCGGATGGCGTCTAGCAGGCGGCGTTCTACTTCGCGGGGGTTGAGTTCGCTCACCCGAGCAGTCTAGTGCGTCCAATCTGGTGAGCAGACGGCCTCTAGACTATGAACCATGACCGACTGGCAAGCTGACCCCGATACGCGGCTGACCCTCAGCGATTTGCTGGAGCGCTACGCCACCCTGCGCGACACCATTTTGGGATTGGAAGCTGAGAAGACCGAGCTGGGCGAAGTCATTAAGGCGGCCCTGCTGCGCGGCGAACACGCCGAAACCGAGTTGTACCGTTCCAGCGTCAAGGTGCAGCGTCGCCTTGAGTACCCCGCCGAGCGCTTCCGCGAAGTCTTCGGCGACGCCGCCACCTTGGAAGTCGCCAGCATCGACAAGAAAAAAGCCGAAGCGCTGGCCCGCGCCGGAGACTTGGACGCGGACAAGCTGCGGGAACTGGCGCTGGTCAAAGAGATTCAGGCGTTGGTGCTGACAGCGAAGGGGGGCTAAGCGCCGCTTACTTAGAGACTGATTTCAACCGTCACCACGTCCAGCCATTCGCCGTCCAACTGGGCATGCTTGAGGTGTCGCCCGACTTCCCGGAATCCGGCCCGGTGGTGAGCGGCCAGGCTTCCCAGGTTGCGGGCGAAGACGCGGCTGGTCAGCTTGTGAAACCCGGCGGCGCGGGCCGCGTCTTGCAATGCCAGCAATAGAGCTACACCGTAGCCCTGACCCTGAACCGAGGTCGCCACATACACGCTGTGATCCAGAACGCCCGCGTAGCAGGGGCGCGAGCTGTACTCGCCGCCACGCGCAAAACCCAGCACCGCGCCGCCAAGTTCCAGCACCAAACAGGGCCAGGCCAGCCAACTCTGCAACTCGTCCGGTGTTCTCAGACGGGTCTCGAAAGTGGCGTTGCGGCCCAGGATGCCCTCGTTGTAGATGGGGGCGAGGGCCGGAAGGTCGGCGGCAGTGGCAGGACGAATCAAGAAGCAGCCACCCCAGAGAGCCGCCCCGCCGCTTCCTGCAAGACCTCCGGTGGCTGCACCAAAGCGAAGCGCAGATAGCCCTCCCCTTCTGAGCCGAAGGCCCGTCCGGGAGCCAGCGCCACGCCGGTTTCCTCGGCGGCTCTGAGGGCGTACGCCACGCTGTCCATCAGGCCAACAGGCCGCGCCCAGACGTACATGCTGGCCTGCGGCCACTCGGCTTGCCAACCCAAAGCGTGCAGGGCAGGTACAAGAGCGTCTCGCCGCGCCTCAAAGACGTCCAGGCCGCTCGGCGGCGTGCCGAGGGCCGCCACCGCCGCCGCCTGAATGCCCAAGTACGGGTGAAAATCCACCGCGCCCTTGACTCTTGCTAGTGCCGCCAATGCTCCCGCGTCACCCGCCGCGAAGCCGACGCGGAAGCCGCCCATGTGGTGCGTTTTGGAAAGGCTGTGCAGCTCCACCACGCCCGCCGCGCCGCCGGAGAGGGCGCTGGGGGCTCGGTAATCACCGTAGGTCAACTCGGCGTAGGGATGATCGTGGATCAGCAGCGTGCCGCGATCAGCACACCAAGCCCGCACTTCCTCAAAAAAGCTGGTGGGTACAGTGGCCGAAGTGGGGTTGTTGGGATAGTTGAGCAGCAAGGCGCGGGGCCTCAGCGTCTCCGGCACTGCCGCCAAGTCCGGCAAAAAGCGGCGCTCAGCCGTGAGCGGCAAAGGATAGGTTTTCAGGCCCGCCACCGCCGCCGCGCCGTAGTAAGGCGGATAGCAGGGATCGGGCAGCAGCAGGGTATCGCCGGGGTCGGTGACGGCCAGCAGCAGGTGGGCCAGCCCTTCTTGAGCGCCGATCAGCGGCAAGATTTCGGTGTCGGGGTCAAGGCTCAGGCCGTAGCGCCGCTGCAAGTAGGCTGCCGCCGCCGTTCTCAGCGGCGCAGTGTCGGAAAACAGGGGGTAGCGGTACGTCAGCGGGTCTCGGGTGGCCCGCCGCAAAGCTTCAAGTGCCGCTTCCGGCGGAGCCAAATCCGACGAGCCGATGCTGAGATCAATCAGGCTTTTGCCCGCCGCGAGCGCCCGCATTTTGGCGGCGTCCATCAAAGCAAAGACGCTGGCAGGCACGTTGGCGGCCCGCTGAGAAGTCCAAGTCAGGGTTTGAGGGGAAACGGTCATGGCCTGAGGCTAACACCCCGGCACTGGCTTTTTTAGAGCAAAGCCCTCAAATCGGCCCAGCCATACGCCACTTCGTGCAACTCTCCTCCGGTCACCGCCTCAGTTTTTTCGCCGATGACCACACCGCCCAGATGCTCGTAAAAAGTTCGAGCCGGGTTGATGTCCAACACCCACAACATCAGCGAAGTGTGACCCCGCGCCGCTAGATCAGCTGCCAAGATCTGCATCAGCGCCCGTCCAATACCGCCGCCCTGCCCCGATTTGAGGAGATACAGGGTGAACAGTTCGGCGTCATACCTTGCGAAAGTGCTTGACCCGCCGGAAATAAAACCAACCACTTCACCTGCTTGATCGGCCACGAAAACACTTTCCTTGTCTTCGTTTAGGTTTTGCTGCCACAGCACTTGGCGGCGAGTCTGCCGCGCCGGACTGGTCATGCTGTCTAAAAAAGTGTCAGGCATCAAGCCTCGGTAGGTTTCAGCCCAACTCGCCACATGCACGCGGGCTAAATCGGGGGCATCGTCCGGTACGGCGCGGCGCACCTCAGTCACCTTGAGTCTCCAGCCACTGCTGATAGCTCAGGCGCGGAATTTCAAACGCGTCGCGGGTAGTGGCGTACCCGCCGCGCCCACCCATTCGACCGATCAAGTCCAGCGAGGCGGTGTCCACGTACAAGTTCTCGGCGTCTTTGAGGTGGCGCTCATAAATGCTCAGCGCCAGAACTTCGCCCAAGATGATGCGAGTGCGACCCAAAGTCAGGGTTTGCACCTCGCGGCATTCCAAGCTGACCGGACTGAGCGCCACACGCGGCACTTGCACGCGGCCCGAGGGTGCGAGGTCGATGCCTAGGTGAGCAGGTTCAGCTTGATCCGCCGGAAAATCGGTGGCACTCAGGTTCATGGCGTCGGCCAACTCGCGGCTGACCATATTGACCACAAACTCGCCGCCCGCGCCAATGTTGCGGGCAGTGTCTTTGGGGCCGCCCTCTGGCCTGTCTCCCGGTGAAAAGGCCACCACTGCCGGATCAGATCCCATCAAACCAAAAAAGCTGTATGGGGCGAGGTTGACGCCGCCGCCGGGGTTGAGGGTGCTGACCCAAGCGATTGGGCGCGGCACCACCACGCCGGTCACGAGTTTGTAGCGCTCAGCGGCGCTCAGCAGCGAGAAATCAAAATCAAGGCGTGAATGGGTCATTCGGATAGCCTAACCCCAGAATTTCAAACAAACGAAAACGATTCCTGAATGCTTCGTCAGATTAAGCCGCTTAGAATGGGATGAGAAAGCGTCCCCAATAAACACTGATTAAGCATTTAAGGAGAGCAAACATGGACTGGAAAAATCTGCCGGGCAGCGGCAATGTTGAAGATCGGCGCGGTGCGGGCGGAGGCGGCGGTGGCGGTATTCCCGGCGGCGGAGTGGCTGTGGGCGGCATTGGAGCGGTGATTATCGCCCTCATCGCCATGTTTTTCGGCATCGATCCCAGCAGCATTTTGGGCGGCGGCGATTCGGGCCAAACCACCCAGCCGCAAACCCAGCAAAGCCAGCCCCGGCAAACACAGCCGCAGCGCCAGCAAACGCAGAACGGCCAGCCAACTTCCCAGACGAATACCGGAATCCCCAGCGACGAAACGGGGCAGTTCGTCACCAAAATTTTGGGCAGCACCAACGACGTTTGGTCGAAAGTGTTTCAAGCGGCAGGCAAAACCTATACGCCGCCCACATTGGTTCTCTACAGCGGCCAAACGCGGGGCGGCTGCGGCACGGCCAACAGCGCGGTCGGGCCGTTTTACTGCCCACTGGACAGCAAAGTGTACCTAGACACCGCTTTCTTCAGTGAAATGAAACGAAAACTCGGCGGCGGCGGCGACTTTGCCTACGCTTACGTGATCACCCACGAAATCGGCCACCATGTGCAGAACGAACTCGGCATCGCCGACCAAGCCGAACGCGCTCAGCGCAGCGCTCAGTCTGAAGCCGCGTCCAATCAGGTCAGCGTGCGGCTCGAACTCCAAGCCGACTGCTTTGCGGGCGTGTGGGGCAACAAAACGGCGCAGTACACCAAGATCACCCAAACCGATATTCAGCAGGCCCTGAGCACCGCCAGCGCCATCGGCGACGACAATTTGCAAAAGCAGGGGCGCGGCTACGCGGTGCCGGATTCGTTTACACACGGCACGGCTCAGCAGCGCATCAAATGGTTCAGCACCGGCCTCAAAAATGGCGATCCCAATCAGTGCGACACCTTCAAAGGCGCTTACAGCTCGCTCTAAACTCCAAATCACTAAAGCGGCAGCCGGGGAAACTCAGCCGCCGCTTTTTGGTGTTCTAAACTGGCTCGGTGCCGCCTTCCTCCACTGCTTCCCTCTCCGGTCTGCTGGTCGGCGGCCTGCCCGTCAGCCTGAGACGCAGCCAACGCCGCACAGTGGGCCTCAAAGTCACCGCGCAGGGCTTGACTGTTTACGCGCCGCAGCTCACCGAGGAAGCCCGCCTCCGCCAATTTGTAGAAGACAAACGGGCCTGGGCCGAGCGGCATTTGCAAACCTTTCAGCAGCGAAAACCTGTTGCCGCGCCGCTGACCGACGGCTCTGTTTTGCCGTTTATGGGCCATAGTTTGACGCTGAGGGCTGTACCAAACCTCAAACGGGCGCGGCGGCTCCATGACGAACTCCACGCACCCGCCGCAAACTTAAGGGACGCGGTGGAAGCGTGGTACAAGCAACAGGCGCTGGACATATTTACGCCGGTGGTTCAGCAGTACGCCGCTCGACTCCGTAAGGGGCGGCCTCTCAGCGCCGTCAAAATGACCAACGCATCGGGGCGCTGGGGCAGTTGCACGGCAGCAGGGGTGGTAAGGCTGCACTGGCGCTTGCTTCTGGCTCCATCAGAGGTGCTGCACTATGTGGCCGCCCACGAAGCGGCCCACCTCGCCGAGCTCAACCACTCGCCCGCTTACTGGGCCGAGGTGCAGCGCCTCTTTCCCGAATACCGACAAGCTCAGGGGTGGCTCAAAGAAGGCGGCGCAGCATTGATGCAGCTGTGGAGCTAGGCGCTAAGTACAACAAGATTACCGTTTCGGGATTCCGCGTCTTGAGCAGAGCGGCACCTATCGGGCCTGCCCGCATAGAACGCTCCATCCACTCCCATCTAACCGTACTTTTCCCATCTCTCGCGTCTTGGGCAAAGCGGCTTCTTGACCAGGGCAGCGCCGATGACGACGCTTGGTCGCACCTACCGGGCCTGCCCGCTCCGCTCGGCTTATCCAAAGATAAACATTGGCGTACTTAAGCAGACTGGTCGCCCAAATGCACCACTTTCCCCGGTTCGGTGGCGTGCTGCTGAGCTTGGCGCAGCCGCTTCCACAGCACCAGCGCCGTACCCGCCGCCCAGAAGATCCCCAGCGCCCAACCGCCCAGCACGTCAGTGGGGTAATGCACGCCCACGTAGACCCTCGCCGTTCCCATCAGCAGCGTGTAGAGCGTGCCGAGCACGATCAGCGGCCAGCGCCAGCCGGTGCGCCACAGCAGGGCCACCAGCGTCACAGTCAGGGCGGCGGCCATCGTCGCGTGACCGCTCGGAAAACTCTTGTCGCCTTCTTGCCACAGCCACTCCACGATCTGTGGACGCACCCGGCCGACCAAGGCTTTGAGAATGATGTTGAGCAGCATCACACCGCCCAGCGAGATCAGAAAATAACGGCCCATCACGGCTGATTTTCGCCAAAACACCACTAACAAAACCGCGCTGACCGGCGTCATCCAAGTGGCGCTGCCAAAGGCGCTAAAGGTTAGAGCCACCTGCTGAAACCACGCTGGCGCGTTGGCCCGAACCCACAGCGTGACCGGCGCGTCGAAACCGAACACCTCTTTTTCGTGGATGTCTTGCGTCAGGTAGCCGAGCAAAAACAGCGGTAAAACGATCAGCAGGGCCAATGCCAAAAGGGGCCGCCAATGTTGGCGCATCCAGAGCAACATGTCCGCAGTTTAGAGCGCCCAGCCCCGCCCTGACGGACGACCTCACCTTGAGCAAGTGTTGGTGTTCTGGCCGCGACCCGCAGTTACGCCGCTCACTTGCCAGTTTCCATGATTCCAACAAATGCGCTAACAAACAACAGCTTGGCTTTGTTTGTGCTGCAGATCTTCTCCTAAAAAGTCTGCAAAACCTTGCTTTCTGACTCGGGTTGTAAGGAAGTGGTACGAGGTTTCGGTGTTTGATACCCGTATGACACAGGTTGTCTCTTCCTCCTTTTCCTTCAAATGGCTGCCCGCCTTATTGACGCTCAGTGCGCTTTTGGGGGCTTGCGGCAGCGCCAACGTTCCCGGCACACTCTCAGGCAACTCGGCTTCCGGCAGCGGCGCGGGCGCACCCAGTGTCAATTTGGCGAATTTGCCTTTACAGCGCTTCGCCCTGCCGGTCAGCAATTATCAGGCCAGCAGCTTGCGGGTGGCGGGCGGCCAAGTCTACGTTTTGCCCACCGTCAATGCTCCCGATCCACAGCGCCACACCGTCATCAGCCTCGATATCGCCAGCGGCGCGGCCAAAGCCGAGGCGTTGCCACTCGCCGACGAGGAAGGCTTTACGTCGCAGGCGGTCGCCCCCGACGGCACCCGCTACTTGATGATTCAAAACGTGGCGGGCAACTGGGTGGGAGCTGCCAAAGTTGGCGAAGCGCTCAAAAAAATGCCGCTCGGCACTCCCGGCGACAACCTCAACTTTCTGACCCGCACCCCCGACGGGCGGCTGTGGAGCTTGCAATACCGCCAAGACGCCCTCTTTGAACTGAGCGTCCAGTCCGGCGTCCAGCAAAGCCACCCCGTCGAAGACAACGCCGAAGACCTGACCGCCGACGCGGGCGGGGTGCTGTACTACTCACGTTTTTTGACGAATCCAGCCGTGATCCGTTTCGATCCGGCCAGCGGTCAGACCCGCAGCTATCCGGTGGGAGTTAAGGGCAAAACCCGCCCGCGCCTGCTGACGGCCACTGCCCAAAGCGTTTGGTTCGTAGATTCCTGGACGCGCAAACTCAGCCGCATCGACACAGGTTCGGGCAGCATCAGCGAACTGAATGTGCCGGCGGGAGCCATTCTCGCCGCGCTCTCGGCCAGCGCCGACGGCACACTGTGGGCCTCCGACGTGGCCCGCCACGCGCTCTACCGCTGGCAACCCGGCCAACTCAGCGCTCAAAGCCTCAGCGTGCCGGGCGACGGCCCCCGCGCCTTAGAAGTGGAAAGCGGCGGGACAGTTTGGTTTGAAAGTGCTGGAGCACTCTACCGCCTCAGTCCCTGAGCTGTTCCCTCTTTTGGCGGCCTGAACGTTTGAATCAAGCAGCCATTTCTGCTGCCAAAATCGGGTGCTATGATGCCCCCCACAGGTGAGTGGGCCGCCCCGTGCCGCAAGGCTCACAGGGGTGGCGGCGCTCATTTGAAGGTGCTTGTAAGGCGTTTATGAAGAGGGCTGGTTTGTTTCGCTCAGCCGGGAGGTAAGGCTATTTCGCAAGAAATCTGGACGGATGTGCTGGCTTATGTCCGTAAAAATATTTCGGAAGTGGAATACCACACTTGGTTTGCTCCAGTTCGCCTCATCGGTGTGGAGCAGGGAGCGCTGGTGCTGGGCGTCCGCAACAGCTTTGCCCAGGAATGGTTCAGAAAGCACTACCTCGAACTGCTCGAAGACGCGCTGAGGTCACTGGGCGCGGAGCAGCCGCAGGTCAGCTTTCAAGTGCTGCCCGCCGCACAAGACGCCCTGATGCTGCCTGACCCACCGCCCGCGCCCCCGCCAGTGCCCAGCAATCCGCGCAGCAGCCAGCGCTCAGTCCCGAGCCTGCCAGTGCCCCCGCCCAATCTCAACCCCAAATACATCTTTGAAAACTTTGTGGTGGGCCCGAACAACAACCTTGCCCACGCGGCGGCTTTGGCGGTGGCCGAGTCGCCCGGCAAAGCCTACAACCCACTCTTTATCTACGGCGACGTGGGCCTCGGCAAAACTCACCTGATGCACGCGGTGGGCCACTACATGACCGAGCGCTACCCCGGCAAACGGGTCGAATACGTATCCACCGAATCGTTTACCAACGACTTGATCAATGCGATTCGCGACGACAAAATGACCCAGTTTCGCAACCGGTACCGCAGCGTGGACTTGCTGCTGGTCGACGATATTCAATTTCTGGCCGGCAAAGAGCGTACTCAGGAAGAGTTTTTTCACACCTTTAATGCCCTTTACGAAAGTCACAAGCAGATTATCCTGAGTTCCGACCGTCCACCACGCGAAATTCAGACGCTGGAAGGCCGCCTCCGCAGCCGCTTCGAATGGGGCCTGATCACCGATATTCAGTCGCCAGAATATGAAACGCGGGTGGCGATTCTCAAGATGAACGCCGAACACAACCGCATCAATATTCCCCAAGACGTGCTGGAATTGATCGCCCGTCAAGTCACCGCCAACATCCGCGAACTCGAGGGCGCGATGATGCGGGTGGTGGCCTTTGCCAGCCTCAACAATGTGCCGTTTAGCCGCGCTGTAGCGGCCAAGGCGCTCTCTCACGTCTTCACGCCGGTGGAAATCAAGGTCGAAATGAAAGATGTGCTGCGAACCGTGGCGGCCCGCTACAACTTGGCCGCCGAACTGGTGCGCGGCGCGGGCCGAATGCGCGAAGTGGTGGTGCCCCGGCAGATCGCCATGTACCTGATCCGGGACCTGACTTCTCACTCCTTACCGGAGATCGGAGCCTTCTTTGGACGTGATCACTCGACGGTCATGCACGCCATTTCGAAGGTCACCGACAACCTCGGAAAAGACGCTGAACTCACTTTGGTCATCGATCACCTCAAAAGACAGCTCAGCGGTCTAGACGACTCGGAAAATGACATGCAGGACGACCATTTTTAGTTTATGAGAGGTTGTCTAGTCTAGTGGTGACTCTTTTCACGATCTGTGGATAAACCTGTGGATAACCTGTGGATAAGTGCCTTTTTTCTGTGGATAACTTTGTGGATAACTTTGGGTCAGTTAGGGCCTGTGGATAAGTGCCATAGTTATCCACAGGTTATCCACAGGTTTTTGAGTTATCCACAGGCAGCCTGTGGATAACTTTTGCCCTCCCAGCGCGGCTCTAGGATAGTTATCCACAGTATCCACAGGCCCTATTACTACTACTACTAGTTTTATAAGTTAAACAGATCGGTTAAAGAGTAGGGGTTTTTGAGTTTTACCTTTTTCACCGAATCTCACTCCGCTCCAAAAATCAAAAAATCTGGAGAGAAATCAGGGGTTGAAAACCACTCCCCGCCACCCCCCCGGCCCTGAGGCGCTAGGATGAACCCCAGATGCAAGCACACGTCACCAAAAAAACCCTCAGCGAGGGACTGGGAATCCTCGAACGGATCATTCCGAGCCGCAGCAGCAACCCCCTGCTGACCGCGCTCAAAGTGGAAGCCAACGAACGCGGACTTCTGCTGAGCGGCACCAACCTCGAACTTGACCTGAGTTGCGTGGTCCCCGCCGAGATTCAAAATCCGGCGTCGTTCGTGGTTCCGGCGCACCTGTTCGCGCAGATCGTTCGTAACTTGGGCGGCGAACTCGTCGAGCTCGAACTCAGCGGCTCGGAGCTTTCGGTGCGGGCCAGCGGCTCGGAATTCAAGTTGCAAACTGGCGACCTCGCCGCCTATCCCGAACTGGAATTTCCCTCGCACGCCGACGCCACCCTCAACGCTTCAGAACTCGCCCGCTCGCTCTCCAGCGTGCGCTACGCGGCCAGCAACGAAGCGTTTCAGGCGGTCTTCCGGGGGATCAAGGTCGAGCAAAACGGGCAAACGGCGCGGGTGGTGGCCTCCGACGGGTTCCGACTGGCGCTGCGCGAGTTCAGCGCTGTCGGTGAGGCCCGAAATTTGATCATTCCGGCCCGTAGCGCCGATGAACTCGTCCGGGTTCTACGCGACGGCGAGGTGCGCTTGACCTACGGCGACGGCATCTTGGGCATCCAGACTGACCGGGTTCGCATGAACGCCAAGCTGCTCGACGGCGACTTTCCCGATTACGAGCGGGTGATTCCCCGCGACATCAAGCTGACCGTGACGCTGAGCGCCGCCGCCCTCAAGGAAGCCGTTTCGCGGGTGGCCGTGCTGGCCGACAAAAATGCCAATAACCGGGTTGAATTTCAGGTCAGCGAGGGCAAGTTGCGCCTGGCCGCCGAGGGCGATTACGGACGCGGCCAAGACACCCTCGAGGTGCAGCAGGAAGGCACTGAACCGGCCATGAGCCTGGGCTTCAATGCAAAGTATGTCCTTGACGCGCTCGGCCCAATTGAAGGCGACGCCGAGATGCGCTTTTCCGGCCCCACCAGCCCAGCCATCTTCAAAGCCAGCGGTGACGGCGGCTACCTCGCGGTTGTCGTGCCGCTACGAGTCTGAGGGGCAATTGAGCCGGATTTCTAGACCGGGTTAAGCGTCATTCGGCTTGCAGCGAGGTATAGTGTCGGAAGTACGCATTTTGTCTGAGCCGTTTGCTCCGCCGAGATGTTGCCGCCCTGACCAACGCAGCCGATCATTTTTGCCGGAGGACGCATGAACATCGAAAATATCAAAGCCCGTGAAGTGTTGGACTCGCGTGGGAACCCCACGGTAGAAGCTGAAGTGTACCTTGACAGCGGCTATATGGGCCGCGCCATCGTACCCTCGGGGGCCAGCACTGGCAGCCACGAAGCGATTGAGCTGCGCGACGGCGGTAAGCGCTACATGGGCAAGGGTGTGCTCAAGGCTGTTGAAAATGTCAATGAAAAAATCGCGCCTGCTTTGGCCGGCATGGACGCCAGCCAGCAGGGCGTGATCGACGCCGCCATGCTGGAACTCGACGGCACCAGCAACAAGAGTGGATTGGGCGGTAACGCCATTTTGGCCGTCAGTTTGGCTACGGCCCGAGCCGCCGCCGCTGAACTCGATCTTCCGCTTTACCGTTACCTCGGCGGAGCCAACGCCCGCACCCTGCCGCTGCCGATGATGAACGTCATCAACGGCGGAGCGCACGCCGATAACTCGGTGGATTTTCAGGAATTTATGGTGATGCCGGTGGGCGCACCCAACTTCCGTGAAGCGCTGCGCTACGGCGCGGAAATCTTCCACACCCTCAAAAAAGTGCTCTCGGGACGCGGGTACAACACCAACGTCGGTGACGAGGGCGGCTTCGCGCCTGATCTCAAGAGCAACGAAGAAGCCCTGCAAGTGCTGCTGGAAGCCATCGAAAAAGCCGGATATGAGCCGGGCAAAGACGTGGCGATTGCGCTTGATCCCGCTGTGGCCGAGTTGTATAAAGACGGTAAATACCACCTCGAATCTGAGGGGCGGGTGCTGAGTAGCGAGGAGATGGTGGAGTTCTGGGCCGATTGGGCCAGCCGCTACCCGATTGTCAGCATCGAAGACGGCCTCGGTGAAGACGACTGGGACGGCTGGAAGCTGCTGACCGACCGACTCGGCAGCCAGATCCAACTCGTCGGTGACGATCTATTCGTGACCAACCCCGAGCGCCTTCAGCGCGGTATCGATACCGGCGTGGGCAATGCCATCTTGGTGAAGGTCAACCAGATCGGCACCCTCACCGAGTCGCTGGAAGCCATCGAGCTGGCCAAGCGCAGCCGCTACGGCACCATCATCAGTCACCGCTCCGGCGAGTCGGAAGACGCCTTCATTGCTGACCTCGCCGTGGCCACCAACGCCGGCCAAATCAAAACCGGCTCGGCCAGCCGCTCAGACCGCATCGCCAAGTACAACCAACTGCTGAGAATCGAAGATGAACTCGGCAGCGCGGCGCAGTTCTTGGGCCGTAAGGCTTTACGCTAATAACTCTTTTTAACCGCCAGTGTTCAGCACAGCAGAGGCTGAACACTGGCGGTTTGTGCTTGATCTCCACGCTACGCCTTCGCCGCTCAACTTACTTAGTTGGAAGTGGTTCCAAAGCAACACTTCCAACTCCCTTAATGGAGAACCATGAAACATTTTGACCGCGCCACCAAGATCGTTGCCACCATTGGCCCCGCCAGCCGCAGCCCTGAAGTTCTGGAAAAAATGATTGACGCGGGGATGAACGTGGTTCGCATGAATTTCAGCCACGGCAGCAAGGAAGACCACCGCGAAACCTACAACATGGTGCGCGAGTTGGCCCACCGCAAAGGCGTGGCCATCGGCATCTTGCAGGATTTGCAAGGCCCCAAGATCCGGGTGGCCCGCTTCAAGGAAGGCGCGGTGACGCTGCACGCGGGCAATCCGTTCACCATCACCATGGACGATATCGAAGGCGATGAAACCCGCGTGGGCACCACCTACAAGGGTCTGCTCGGCGACGTGAGACCCGGCATGGCGCTGCTGCTCGACGACGGCAACATGGCCCTGCGGGTAGAGGGCGTGCGCGGCAATGACGTGCATACCACCGTGGTCATCGGCGGCATTCTCAAGAACAACAAGGGCATCAACGTGCCGGAAGCCGATCTGGCCGTGCCTGCTCTGTCGGACAAAGACGTGGAGGACATGGAATTCGGCGCGGAACTCGGCGTGGACTGGGTGGCGCTGAGCTTCGTTCGCAGCCGTGACGATCTGCTGCTGGCACGGCATTACCTGGCCCGTTTCGGCTCCAAGGCCAAGTTGATGGCCAAAATTGAGAAGCCTCAAGCGGTTGACCGGTTTGACGACATCCTCAAGGAAGTGGACGGGATCATGGTGGCCCGCGGCGATCTGGGTGTGGAAATGCGCCCCGAGCAGGTGCCCACCATCCAGAAGCGCCTGATCCGTTTGTGCCGTGAAGCGGGCAAGCCGGTGATCACCGCCACCCAGATGCTCGAGAGCATGATCAGCCTGCCGCGCCCTACCCGCGCCGAGGCCAGCGACGTGGCCAACGCCATCTATGACGGCACCGACGCGGTGATGCTGTCGGCCGAGTCGGCGGCGGGCCTGTATCCGGTGGAATCGGTGATGATGATGGACAGAATCGCCCGCGAAGCCGAGAGCAGCGAAGCGTACAACTTGATGCGGGCCAACACCATGGACGTCAGCTTGCCGCAAGACGCCATCGCGCTGTCAGCTTGCAACATCGGTGAGCGCTTAGACGCGGCGGCGATTGTCAGCTTTACCAAAACTGGCGGCGCAGCGGTTCGGGTCGCCAAGAACCGCCCCAAGTTGGCCATCTTGGCCCTGACACCCAACGAGCAGACCCGCTGTCAGCTGGCGCTGTCGTGGGGTGTGGTGCCGATGCTCAGCGAAGATCCCCGCGACACCGACGACATGGTGAGAATCGCCAACGCCGAACTGCTCAAGAGCGGTCTGGCCGATCAGGGCGACCGTTACGTCATCACGGCGGGCGTGCCGTTCGGCGTGCAGGGCACCACCAACATGGTTCGCGTAGAAACGCTGCGCAAGTAAGCTGAGGCAAGTGGGCGCGGCTTTTGCGGCTGCTTTTAGTAGGGAAGCCGTGTCAGCGCAAGGTCAGCTTCACCACACAGGTTTTTTATCCACAGGCACGGTGTTTTATCCACACCCTCCTGTGGATAACTTTTGGTTTTGGGCGAAAATGGTGAGCAAAAGTTAGGGGAGAAGCTGAGCTTGTTTCTCCCCTTTCGCTGTACTGAACGCTGCTCCTCAGCTTTCCGGCAGCATTCGGGCGAATTTATCTTTGCCTTTTTGAATGACCACGCCGCCCTCAGGAATGCTTAAGGCTCCCTGAGGCTCCAGGAAGGGCTGGCCGTCCACCTTAAGGCCTTTTCCCGTGATGGTGCGCCGTGCGGCCCCCAAGGAGGCTTCTAGGCCTGCCAAGACCATCAAACGGGCAGCGGGATAAGTGCCTTCAGCATTGGCGTCCGTTTTGGAGACGTTGAAGCTGGCAATATTTTCGGGGATGCCGCCTTTGGCGACGGATTGGAAGCGCTCCAAGGCCGCGTCTAAATCGGCGTCGGGGTAAAAAAAGCGGGTGACCTCGCGGGCCAGCGTCTTGTGGGCTTCCACCGGGTGTCCGGCCAGCAGTTGGGCGATTTGAGTTTCCGGCAAATCGGTCAGCAAAGTGAAGTAATTGTTCAGTAGCGTGTCCGGTACTTTCATCAGCTTGGCGAACATCGCGTGCGGCTCGTCGGTCAGGCCGATGTAATTGTCCAAGCTCTTGGACATCTTCTCGGTGCCGTCTAAACCGACCAAGAGCGGCAAAGTGATGACCACCTGCGGTTCTTGGTCGTAGTCGCGTTGCAGGGCGCGGCCCACCAGATTGTTGAACAGTTGATCGGTGCCGCCGAGTTCCACGTCGGCGTGGAGGGCCACTGAGTCGTAGCCCTGCGTCAGCGGGTAAAGAAGCTCGTGCATGGCAATCGGCACGCCGTTGGAAAGCCGCTTGGTGAAGTCGTCGCGCTCCAGAATGCGGGCCACGGTGTATTTGCTGGCCAGCCGGATCACGTCGGCGTAGCCCATCGGCTCCAACCATTCGCCGTTGTAGCGCAGTTCTAGGACTTCACTCTCTTGCCGCAGCACCAATTTGCACTGCTCCAGGTAGCTCTCGGCGTTGGCCCGCGTTTCTTCCAAGGTCAGCGGCGGGCGGGTTTTGGATTTGCCGGACGGATCGCCGATCATGGCGGTAAAGTCGCCGATCAGCATGATGACGGTGTGGCCCAAGTCCTGAAATTGGCGCATTTTGCGCAGAATCACTGCGTGTCCGAGGTGCAGATCGGGCCTAGTCGGGTCGGCTCCCAGCTTGACGCGCAGGGGGGTATTTGTTTCGATGCTGCGCTCTAACTTCCGGCGCAAATCGTCTTCGGACACCAGATCAACGACGCCGCGCTTCAAGATGGCGATTTGTTCGTCGATAGGTAAGTTTTTGCGGATTTCATTCATAGTCGGCTCTCCATACGGCGGCGGCGCACTTCCGTATTCAGAAAGTGCGCCGCTGTTCAGGGTCTCGGGCTGTGTTTGACGTCAACCCCCCACCTTAGCGGCAGGGTGAATAAGCAAGTCGGGTCAAGCGCCTCATGCGTTCAGTTTAGCAGGCCCAGATCAATTTGTACCGGCGTCCCGCACTAGCATGGCGGGATGCAAACCCTGCAAGGTCTCCGCAGCACTTTCCCCCGCGCCGGACAAGTTCAGTGGCTGGGCATTCGGCCCGCCCGCCGTGAAAGGCTGCACAGCTTGGAAGAAATCGAAGTCATAGAAAATCTGGGCGTCGTGGGCGATCACGGCAAAAAAAGCGTGCCGCGCCTGCGTGCTTTGACCGGCGAAGTCGGTGAAATTTCCACGGTCAGCAGCCCCAAGCCGCTCGCGGGCGGGCCGGGCAAGCGCCAAGTCACCTTG
Organism: Deinococcus psychrotolerans; assembly: GCF_003860465.1. Classification (NCBI taxonomy): domain Bacteria; kingdom Thermotogati; phylum Deinococcota; class Deinococci; order Deinococcales; family Deinococcaceae; genus Deinococcus; species Deinococcus psychrotolerans. The sequence continues at coordinate 2,036,671 of NZ_CP034183.1, read as the reverse complement.
ATTCAAGCCGAGCATTTTCTGGTGATCGCCGCGCTGGCTGGGCTGCCGGAAGTCACGCCTGAGCTGCTGCGGCGCAACATCGTGGTGTCGGGCATTGCGCTGTTGGCGCTCAAAGACCAGCGCTTTCAGATCGGCGAGGTGATTTTGGAAGGCACCGGCGAGTGCCACCCCTGTTCGCGGATGGAAGAAAATCTGGGTGCGGGCGGCTACAACGCGGTGCGCGGTCACGGCGGGATCACGGCGCGGGTGGTGCGCGGCGGCGTGATCCGGCTGGGCGACGCCCTGACGCCCTGACGCCCTGCACCCCATAACCACTATCTTAGGAGCAATGGCAGCGCCCAATCCCAAAAAAACTGGTTTAACTTCAGGCAATGCTCTCTTCGGCTTTACCCGCCTGATCGTGGAATTTGGCGTACTCTCCAGTTTTCTTTTTTCGCTGGTGCTGTTCGTCAACGGTACAGTCAGGACGGTGGCGGTGATTTGGGAAGCGTTGCCGCATTTTGCCGACGAAAAAACAGGCAAGTCGTTGTTGATCGCGGCCATCGAACAAACCGACAATTTACTGATTGCCACCGCCCTGCTGATTATCAGTTTGGGCTTGCAGTCTTTGTTCGTGGGCCGAGTCGCCAATCTTCCGGCGTGGCTGCATATCCGCACCTTCGACGACCTCAAGCAAAAGTTGCTGGGCATCGTGGTGGTGGCCCTCGCTGTCAAGTTTTTCAGCGTGGCGATTAAGTGGGAGCAGGGCGAAGGCCAGCCAATTTTGTTGTTTGGACTGAGCGTAGCGGCGGTGATGCTGGCCATTGGCGTGTACAGCTCTATTTTGGCCCGCCTCGGCGCCCACCCACACCAAGTCGAAGGCGACGTCAAACCGGACGCTGAGTGAAGTGACCCAGTGACGTTAGACGCCCGTCTGAAGGCCGTTTTGCAGCTTATCCGTGCTGCTAGCCACGCCGACATCGGCACCGACCACGCCGCGCTGCCGCTGGCCCTCATCCGTTCGTGTCGCTGCCAGAACGTCATTGCCGTCGAACTCAACGCTGGCCCGCTGCAACTGGCCCTCGCGGCGGTGGGGCGAGCCGGGCTGGGCCAGCAGATCGAAGTGCGTCAGGGTGACGGGTTTGCGCCGGTTGCACCGCGAGAAATTCAAAGCGCCAGCTTAACCGGCATGGGCGCACGCACCATTTTGGGCATTCTTGGGCGGGCTGAGTGGCTCCCGCCAACCCTCATTTTGCAGCCCAACGCCGAGCCGGAAGCTTTGCGGGCATGGGCGCAGGCGAGCGGCTATCACCTGAAGCAAGAAGTTCTGGCTCCAGGCTTTTGGCGCTATCCGGTGCTCAGTTTCGAACAAGTAGACGGCGCTGATCCGGCGTATTTGAATTTGCCGGCAGCGGCGGCACTCAAATTCGGCCCGCATCTTCTGAGGAGCGCCGACCCGCACTTGCAGGCCGAACTCCGCGCCCAAGAACGGCGGCTCTCGGCGCTGGCGGTGCATGGGCGGCCAAGTGTAATGGAGGAACTGCGGGTGGTTCGTGACGCGCTGGCTTGCTTGCTGGACGCCTTGACGCCTGCTCCCTAACGCCGCCAGATGTACGGCGTCGTCGTCGTGACCGGCAACAGGCCGCCGCGCTCCAAGATCGGACGGGAATACTCGGTGCAGTCGCTGTGCAGATACCGCACGCCCCGCTTCAGCGCCGCTTGAGCGCGGGCCGCCGTTAGGGCCCGGTAGATGCCCTGACCCCGCCACTCCGGCAACGTGCCGCCGCCCCACAGCCCCGCAAATTCGGTGTTTGGAATCACCTCCAAGCGGCCCACGCAGACCATCTGCTGCTGCGTTTCCGCGACCCACACTTCGGTGCGCCCCGCACCTTTCTCGATGCGGCGCATCAAATCGTCCGCGTCGTAAGGAGCGCCAAACGCCAGCTCCTGTGCTCTGGCGGCCCGCACCACGTCCGAGTATGGGCTGGGTTGGTTGTCTATTCGCCGCAGGGTCACGCCGGTCGGAAGCTTGATGGGTTGGGCGAGAAACTGTGCTTCCCCCAGCATGACGGTCTCGGGGTCTTCGGCCTGAAAGCCCTGTGCGGTGAGCCGCTGCGGCAAATCAGCGGGCGAGTCGTGGCCGCGCGTTTTCCACTCGAAGGTTTTCATCTGCGGATCGGCAGCGTAGTAGGCAATGGTCTCAACAATCAGACGATCTAGGGCGTCGCTGGCGTATCCATCCAGCGAACGATAAGAAACAAAACCCCAGTCGCCAAATTTGCCGAGCCACAGCGGGCCAAGCCGGTCAACCCTATCGGCAGTCAGCATCTCAGCGCTCTCACGCAACTGAGCGTCGTACGCTTTGAGCAGCGTTTCTTTGGAAGAACCAGACATGCCTCAGTCTAAGTCAGTGCTGTTCAGTCAGTGCTGCTCTTTTTCGGCCCTCAGCGCGTCTGCAAACCAGCGCGTCACGTGATCGGGGCGGGTGATGGCGCTGCCTACCACCACTGCCCAAGCGCCGAGCTGCTGGGCCAGCGCCGCCAAATCGGGGGTGTTGAGCCGACCTTCGGCAATAAACGGCAGGCCCGCTTCCCGCAGCTGCGCCATGAGTTCAAAGTCGGGCGCGGGCAATTGGGGGCTGTGGGGGGTGTAGCCGCTCATGGTGGTGCCCACGATGTCGGCTCCTGCCTTATAGGCGCTCAGCGCTTCGGCGAGGGTGCTGATGTCGGCCATGGCCAGCACGCCGGCGTCGTGGGCGGCCCGCACCAACTCGGCCACGCTGAAGGGACGCGGCAAGTCGGTGCCGTCAAAAGCCACCAAATCCGCGCCCGCAGCGGCCACCCCGCGCACTTCGTCCGGCGTGGCGGTGATGTAGATTTCGGTATTGAGGTGGCTTTGTTTGGTCAGCCCGATGATCGGCACGCCCGTCACGGCCCGCACCGCCGCGATGTCGGAGGCCGAGCGCAGCCGCAGTCCGCCTGCGCCGCCCAGCAGCGCCGCCCGGCTGAGGGCCACGATATGCGGGGTGCCGCGCAGGGGGCTGCCGTCGTCGGCCTGCACGCTGACGATCAGTTGGCCTTTCAGGGTCTTGAGAGGATCAGGAAGCATGAACGAAGTATGGCCTGCTCTTGAGCGTTTTGGCGCTGCGCTTTGGGCCAAGCCGTGAGATGCTGCTTTCACCATGACCACCCTGAAAATTTCACCCGACTGGACACCCCGCGTTCTCGTCACGGGCGCGGCGCAGGGCATCGGCAGGGCGGTTGCCGAACTGTTTGCCGAGCGCGGCGCGGCCGTGCTGCTGTTTGACCTCAACCTGCCCGCCCCGCTGAGCAGTCAAGCTGACCAGCACTTGTACGTGCAGGGCGACGTGACCAGCGCCGTAGACATCCAGCGGGCTGTGAAGCAACTCGGCGCTCAGTGGGGCGGGCTGGACGTACTGGTCAACAATGCCGCTTATCAGGGCGCGGTCGGCTCGCTGATGGACGTCTCCGAGGGCGGCTGGCAGCGGGCGCTGGACGTGAATTTGACGGCTCCGCTGCGGTTCTCACGGGCCTGTGTGCCGTTGATGCCGGGAGGAAGCGCCATTGTTCACGTTGCCAGCGTGCAGGGTCTGTTTGCCGAGCAGGGCAACGTGGCCTACACCGCCAGCAAAGCCGGACTCGTCAACCTGACCCGCTCGATGGCCCTAGACCTCGCGCCGCAGGGCATCCGGGTCAATGCGGTCGCTCCCGGCGCGATTGCCACTGAAGAACTGCTCAACTCGGTGGCAAGCAGCCACGACCCCGCCCAAACCCGCCGCGATTACGAAGACCTCCACGCCCTACGCCGCCTCGGAACGCCGAGGGAAGTGGCCGAGTTGATCTACTTTCTGGCCTCGCCTGCCGCCAGCTTTATGACGGGGGCAACCGTTCCGATTGACGGCGGCATGACCGCCAGCTTCATGATGGCGGGGCGGCCCGTTTAGCCCATCAGCACCACGTCCACTTCGTCGCCCACTTCCGCCGAGCTGCCCTCCGGCATCACGACCAGTGCTCCCGCCTCGCTCAGCGATCTCAGCACGCCGCTTCCCTGCTTGGCGTAGTCAAAGACCTCAGCGCCGCGCACCTCGGCCCGCCAAAAAGCAGTTTTGTCGGCCAGACCCCGGAAAGGCGTGCCGGCCCTCAGGCGCAGGGTACTCAGCGGCTGTCCGGTCAGTGCTGGGCGCACGATCACGTGAAAGACCACCAAGCTGCTCACCGGATTGCCGGGCAAGCCGAATACTGGAAGGCCCCTCCAACCGCCGAGCATGGCCGGGCCGCCAGGCCGCATCCGAACCTTCCAAAAGCTGACTTGGCCGCCCTCGATCAGCAGGTCGCGCACGAAGTCGTACTTGCCCATGCTGACGCCGCCGCTGGTCAGTAGCACGTCCGCCCCGCCGATGCTGGTCAGCGCAAGTTCCAGCGCTTCCGGGCTGTCAGGCGCGGCGGGCAGCAAAGCGGCCTGACAGCCAGCTTCTTGCAACATCCCCAGCAGGCCGTAAGCGTTGGAATTGTAGACCTGCCCGGCTGTCAGCGGCTGCCCCGGCTCCACCACCTCGTCGCCGGTGCTCATCACCGCCACTTTGAGCGGCCTCAGCGTCGGGACTTCGGCGTGGCCCAGAGCGGCCGCCAGCGCCACGCGGGAAGGCGTCAGCCGCACGCCCGCCCGCAAAACCGTCTCCCCTGCCCGGAAGTCGCCGCCTTCGTGCCGAACGTCGCTGCTCAGGGCGGGGCGCAGCAGCACGATGTCGTCTCCAGCGTCTTGCAATTGCTCCACCGGACAAATCGCGTCTGCGCCGTCTGGCAGCGGCGCTCCGGTGTAAATCCGCACCGCCTCGCCCGCGCCGACTTCACCCGCAAAGGCTTGTCCGGCGCGGCTTTCGCCCACCAACCGCAGGCGAACCGGCGTGTCCCGCGAAGCCAAGAGCGTGTCGGCACCTCGGCAAGCAATGCCGTCCAGAGCGCTCTCGGTGGCCGAGGGGTGGCTGACTTTGGCGATCAGGTCGGCGGCCAGCGTGCGCCCGTAAGCGAGGGCCAGCGGCACGTGTTCTGTTTCCCGCTCAGGCAAAAGGGCGCTCAGCAGCGTGCGGGCCTCCTCCACGCTGACAAACATCGGAAAAGTGGGCGCAGGGGTTGAGTTCGTAGGAGTCGAGTTTTGGGTTGAACCAGAATCGGAAGGCATGGATCAAGCATAGGAGATGGGCTTAGCGTTTATTGGTAAAGGTGCTGACCCACTACGCTTCCTGCACAAATCACTTCCCACATCCCGCTTCTCAAATACTCAGGATTTTGGCGCATTTGTAGAGCGCCCGGCTGACGTCCTTGCGCTTTTCCCAGGTTTCTTCAAACGGCACATACGTCAGCCCACCGCCGGTGCGCCCGATCATGATGTTGGACTTGCCCGCCATCAGGGCTTCCACTGCGCCCTGACCCAGCCGTGAAGCCAGCACCCGGTCAGAGGACACCGGCGAGCCGCCGCGCTGGATGTGGCCCAGCACGGTCAGGCGGGTGTCGATGCCGGTGTGCTCGGTAATGGCGTTGGCGATGCCCTGTCCGCCGCCGGGGTAGCCCTCGGCCACGATAATCACGCTGCTGGCTTTGCCTTTGGCTTGACTTTCCCGGATAACGTCCATCAAGTCGTCCACCGATTTTTCGTCTTCCGGCAAAAAGACTTCTTCCGCGCCGCCCGCCACCGCCACGTCGAGGGCGATGTGTCCGGCGTGGCGGCCCATCACTTCGATCACGAAGATGCGCTCGTGGCTGGCCGCCGTGTCGCGCAGTTTGTCGACGGCGTCCAGGGCCGTTTCGACTGCCGTGAAGTAACCGATGGTGTGATCGGTGCCGTAGAGGTCGTTGTCGATGGTGCCGGGGAGGCCGACCACCCGGATGCCGTGTTCTTTTTGCAAAAAGTGTGCGCCGTGAAAGCTGCCGTCGCCGCCGATGACCACCAAAGCGTCCACGTGCCACTCGCGCAGGTGACGCGCTCCCTCAGCCCGCCCCTCGGCGCTACGCCAGGTGTGGCTGCGGGCGGTCAGCAGCATGGTGCCGCCGCGCTGGATGATGTTGGCCACGTCACGGGGGCCGAGGAGGCGCAAGTCACCTTGGTGCAGTCCCTGAAAGCCGCGCCGCACCCCCACCACTTCGATGCCGTGATACGTGGCGGTGCGGACGACGGCGCGGATCGCCGCGTTCATACCCGGCGCGTCGCCGCCGCTGGTCAGCACCGCGATGCGCTTGATTGGAGTGGGTTCGGTCATAAGTCCTCCGCTGGGGCGAGTAAGTCGGGTTGGTTTTGGAAGCGCTTCCTTAAGGGAAAGCAGGTGAGCAAAAACGGCTTGGCCAAGCGGTCAATCAACCGAGTCGCGGTGCAGTGACACTGAGCGACAGCTGATAAGCGTCATTCTTACGCAAACCGCTGGCTTGGAGCAAGGCCCGGATTTCGCGGGCGTCTTTTCCAGCCTCCGCCCACTCCTGAGCGAGCTGCCCATAATCTGTCTGGGTTTCGCCGGGCAAGAGCTCGTCTGCCGCTTTGCCTGCCACCACCACCACGATTTCGCCGCGCACACCGCCCTCAAAGTGCTGGGCGAGTTCGCTGAGCGGGCCGCGCCGCGTTTCTTCAAACTTTTTGCTGAGTTCGCGGGTCACGCTGCCTAAGCGCTGCTCGCCGCAACTTACCGCCAATTCCAGCAAAGTGGCGTGCAGGCGGTGGGGGCTTTCGTAGATCAAGCTGGTTTCGCTGCGCTGGGCCACCGCCGCGAGGCGTTCTTTGCGCTCACGCCCTGAGCGCGGCAAAAAGCCCTCGAAGGTAAAGCGGGCGCTACTCAGGCCCGAGAGCACCAGTGCCGGAACAAATGCGGTGGCCCCCGGCAGGGCTTCTACCTGTCCGCCCAATTTAAGTGCCGCCGCCACCAGTTCGCTGCCCGGATCGCTGATGCCCGGACTTCCCGCATCCGAGATATACGCGAGGCGTGGATATTTGCTCAGCACGCTTTCGGCCCGCGACATGGTGTGGGCATCTAAGCGCACCAGTGGGCGCGAAATCCCCAAACGGCTCAGCAGCGCTCCGCTGCGGCGGGTGTCTTCGCAGGCCACCGCGTCCGCGCCGCGCAAGACTTCCACCGCCCGGTAAGTGATGTCGCCGAGATTGCCCACCGGCGTCGGCACCAGCCAGATATGCACGCCTGCGGTTTCTTGGTCGCCCGAGTCGTCTTCCCAGTCTGCCGAGTCCAACTCTGCTGAATCTGGGTCTGCCGCATTCGGTTCTGTCGGAAAAGCCGAGTCGGCAGCGTCTGACGCGCCGCGCTTAGACCAGTTCTGGGACATCACATTCCGCTGGGGTAACGCGCTCGCTGGCCAGGCCCGGTAAAGGGCGCAACTTGATTCGGATTTTCTTGGGTCGGTTGAGGGCGCTGCTGATTTTGGCCCGCAGCAACTCGCCCTCGCCCACCGTCACGGTCACGACGGTGCCTTCCGGCAATTTGACGCCGATCAGCACCACCACTCCATTTTCAACCACGCCTTTGTAGGCCCTCATGCTCGACAGTTTATGACGCCGGAGCGCTTCATGTCGTCTTTTGCCCACAACTTAAGCGGAACTTCACTCTTTTGTGACACATCTAACCTTCTTTTCTTTGCCGCCGCTCGGCTTTGGCCAGCGCTTCTCTGAGCGTCACGATCTCGCTTTCTTTCGCGCCGCCGAGCTGAGCGTAGCGGTCGATGACGTCCGCTGCCTCGCGCCTGCGGCCCATTCTCAGCAGCAATGTGGCGAGGTGTTCGCCGCCCACAAAGTAGGCCCGCGCTTGGTTCGGGTGCAGCGCGGCCTGGGCGCGGGCTTCGTCCAGTTTGGTGCTGGAAACGCGGAAGCGGGTGACTTGAAAACGGATCAGAGAAGTGGCGACCACGAACGTCAGCACCACGGCCAAGGTAGAAGCGCTGAGCGAGCGCGATACGCCGTAGCCGCTGGCCAGCCTCACCAACAGCGGAAAAAAGAACGCCAGTATCACGACAGTGGCCAGCGACGCTGCGTAATTCATAAGATCGGCTTCACGGATTTGGCCCTAATTGCTCGGCGGTCATGTCCAGCATTGTAACAAGCCAGAGGCGGCCCGCTTTGGTGGGAGGTGAGGAGCGCTTACTCCCTGCAAATGTATTCCCCTGCAAAACAGCGCCGCTCCAATACTCTCCAGACTTCCAAGGTATATTGGGAACCGGACAAAAGTCAGCGGCGAGCAAAAAGGCTGTGTAGGAGAGTATCAACGTGATCAGGCAGCGCATCTTTTGGCTGTGCATGGGCGACCAAATATGCATTGGCGAGTCGGAGCAGCCCCAAGAGCAAGATTTTCTTGCCTGGCGGTCTGTTTTTGTGGGGGATGTAACCACCCAGATGGGCCAGGAGTTGAAGCTGGGGCGAGTCCAGGGACTCGCCGAGATCGAACACAAATGAGGCCGCAATCCAGGCCAGCGCGACCAGGGTTCTGAAGGCATCGAAGTCGAGCACTTGAACCTGCTCCCAGCCGAGCGCGGATTTGGTCCACGAGAAGACCTCTTCAATGCTCCAGCGTTGCAGATACAGGCGCACGACGGCACCAGGAGCCGTTGTGGACAAGACGGTATTGGTGAGCAGCAGCCAGCCCTGCTCCTGGCCGTTCTTAAGCGGCACGCTGAACTCCAGCTTGACCACGTTGAGCTTCAGTCGTCCACCATCAATGAACACTTCACGGCTGCGAACCTGCGCGGGCGTCTTGCGCCACTTGACCTTCCCGTCGGTCACGACGGGACGCTTCAACTCGAACTGGTCTTGCACGCTGGCGTGACCGGCAGCATCGACCAGAGGGAGTTCAATACTGGTTGGGGTCAGCCGGGTGGTGCGCTGGTCGTGCTTGACCCGAATCACAAATTGAACCTTGAGCTGCACCAGCAGCCGGATCAGCTTGAGGTCGTCAAAGCCCCGATCCAGCACGAAGATCATGCGCCCGACCCCTGCGGCCCGCAGCGCTTGCACGATGCGCTTGATGGCGTCGATGATCACCGTATTTGCGCTGGTAAAGCCTGGCGCTTGAGGGCTGTAGAGCGTGTGGTAAAGCAAAGCAAGGTGTCCATCGGGCGTCAGACCAATGGCGTTCAGGGTCGGATAGCCCGAGACCGGATGACCGTCGAGCGAGCGAACCGTCGAGAGATGTTCGAGTGCCTGGCTGTGGGGCTTTCGGAGGTCCGAGCCGTCCATGACGACGACCACCTCATCCTGACCTGCCAGACGCTGAGCGCCCAAGGTCGTCAGCCGATCTTCCAGCGTCTCGGGTCGCAGATCGGCGCGTTGATGTTCGTGATGGATCAGACGCCGCAAGCGGCGTTCGGCATGGGGAGCTGCGCCCGTACCGGGGGCAGCTCGCGCCATCTGGCTCAATCGCGTAGACCCACTCGCCAGAATGCCACCCAATGCGGCCTGAAAACTGCGGTAGAGCCGTGCATCCCGAAACAGGTCACAGTACGGCTGCGTCTGCGTCTCGATGAAACTGCTCTCCAGTACACCAAGCGTCGTCATACCCCTGGTATACAGACTTTTGTCCGGATCTCAAGGTATACCCTTGACAAAGTCTGAATAACGCGCTATATTTCCCCTATCAATCAAAAGAAGCCAGCCGCCCGCGAAGGCGGATTTTTCATTTTATTCTGAACCGATATTCTTTCTTCGCCCTCGCCAGTCCGGCAGCCACTTGGGAAGTCGAAGACAGTTTAGCGTGTGTTCAGGCCTTACCAGAACTGGATTCCGATGCATAAACTTGACAGCGTCCAAATACCGCGCTATCCTTATTTTATCACCGCCTGAGAAGGGCGGATTTTTTTGGTCTTCGGGAGCCAATCCGCCTATGCTGAGGGCGTGAAAATCTACAGGTCTTTCCCTCAGCGCTAAGCCATGTTTAGACCTGACCCCGCTGCTCAAGTCGCTCGCCAATTTGCCGATGCACTGCCTGACGTAGATTCCCGCAGACTCGGCACGGCGCTGCGCCGGAGCGTCAGGCCTGCAGGCGTGGTTGCCGTCTCGCAGGGCGCTCAGCGTTTGGTGTTGGGTCTGCGCGGCGCTCCGGAGAGCAGTTTTGAAATCGCCAGTGTCACCAAACCGTTCACGGCAGCTTTGGCTTTTGAGCTGGCCCAGCAGGGTCTGCTTGACCTCGACGCCCCGCTCCCGCGCCAGTTGCGGGCTTTTCGCGGCTACCCGCCGCACGTCACCGCCCGCGCCCTGCTGACCCACACGGCGGGGCTGCCGACCCATCCGCTGCGGGCTACGCTGGGCATGCTGAGTGACTTTCACAATCCGTATGGCCGCCTGAGCGCCGCAACCGTGCTGGCCTCGGGGCGGCGCTGGAGTGGGCTGGCCCGCCAGCAAGCTGGGCGGCTGTCGTATTCCAATTTTGGTTATGGTCTGCTGGCGCTGGCCCTCGCTGAAGCGGCGGGTGAACCTTACCCAGTCGCTTTACAGCGCTGGATCCTTACGCCGCTGGGCCTTGCTGAAACTGGTTTTGCGCCCCTCACCCCGCTGGCGACTCCACACGGCCTGCTGGGCAGCGCCAAGGTCAGCGGCTTTGGCGGCCTGATCGGCGCAGGGGGACTGTACAGCACCGCCGCCGATTTGCTGAGCTTTGCCGAAGCCCACCTCAGCGGGCGGCTTCGCGGCTGGGAAAAGCTGAGCGCCGTCCGCGTACCCGCGCCGCTCCTGGGTGTGACGGGCGGCTGGTTCGTGACCAAGTGGCGGCGCGAGGCGGTGTGGTGGCACGACGGCGTGGCCAGAGGAACACGGGCCGCGCTGGGCTTTTCGCCCGACACCGGCAGGGCGGCGGCGGTACTGATCGGCAGCGGCGTGCCGTTTGGCGGCAACCACAGCGGGCCAGCTTCGGTGCTGAGCGAACTGCTCTGAGCTGGGGAGAGCCTGAGAAGAACTTCTGGCTCAACGCCTCGCCCGCTGCCCTACTGGCTCGGCGGCGCTTCCGGCTGCGGCACAATCTGCACCTCGCCTTGATTGCCCTGAAAATCCACACTGGGGTCGCTGCCGGTGGAGTTGTTGGGGTTGGCGGCGTTGGGGTCGCTGGGCACCAGGTCTTCCGGCTGCGGGTAAGCGCTGGGGTCTTGCGGATTTTGCGGTTGGATTTCGTTGGATGCCGAGCTGGGATTGACTGGGCTGGGATTGACCGGAACGGGTTGGGCCGCAGCAGGTGCCGGTGCGGGCTGATCGGCTGGACTCGGCTCCGGCTTGGCCGCTTCTGGTGCGGGTTTGGCGACGGGCGCAGTGCGAAAAGCCATATTGACTCGCCGAACAACAGCGTATTCGATTCCCGGCGGCTCCTTAAACGCGCTCACCGGGCTGCCTTCCAGCGAGCCGGACACCGCCTGCTGCCAGATCGGCGCAGGGATGGTGCCGCTGTAGGCCCAGGTAGGCAATGAACCGCCGGCCTGCTTGCCCACCCAGACGGCTCCGGTGAGGGACGGGGTGGTGCCGACAAACCACAGATCCTTGATGTCGTTGGTGGTGCCGGTTTTGCCGGCCACGTCGCGGCCCTCGATGCGGGCGTTGTAGCCCAGACCGCCCTGAAAGCGGTCGAGATCGTTGACCACGCCGCGAATCATATCCAGGCCCAGCCAAGCCGTCTGGGCGTCCCAAACGCGGGTGGGGACGGGGGCGGGGCGGCTGTAGATGACTTTGCCGCGTGCGTCCTCTACCCGGCGCACTAAGCTGGGCGCGTAGTAATTTCCGCCGTTGGCAAACGGAGCGTAAGCGGCGGCCATCTGCAGCGGGCTGGCTTCCAAGGTGCCGATGCTGAGCGACAGGCCCGCGTCGGTGGGCGGAGTCATGCCGAGCTGGCGCAGCTTGTCCATGAACTTGTCCATGCCGATCTCCTGCCCTAGCCGCACGGTGGGGAGGTTGAGCGAGTGGTCAAGCGCGTACCTGAGCGTCACCTGCCGGCCGGTCCAGCGCCCGTCGTAGTTCTGGGGTCGGTAATCGCCCATCAGCGGCGAGTCCAGCACGGTATCCGACTGCTTCCAGCCTTCCGAGAGTGCCAACGTGTACAGCAGCGGCTTGATGCTGCTCCCGACTTGCCGACGTGCTTGAAGGGCATTGTTCCAGTCGAGCGGGCGGCCTCCAGTCAACTTTTGGCCCACCAGCGCCCGAACTTCGCCGTTGCTGGGGTCAAGCAGGGCAATGCCGAGGGTCGCGCCGTCGGGCAACTGGGCCTTCAAGCTGGCGCGTTCGGCGGCGCGTTGATCTTGCAAGTCCACGGTGGCGTAGACCTTGCCGCCGCCGTAGAGCGCTTTGCGGCCAATCTGGGCGGTGAGTTCTTGCTCCAGGGCCTGCATAAAGTGAAAGGCCGGTTGGGTCTGGGTGGCCGGATTGTTGTCAGACAAGCTCTGGGGCCGCTCCAGGGTGGCCGACTGCACCTGACCATTCGCACCCCAGACGATGCGCCAGCCTGACGGATAAATCGGCGTTTTCCAAGCGGCGTCGGCGTCGGCCCGCGTGACGCGTTTATCTTCGACCATTCGGTCGAGTAGGTCTTTTTCCAGCGGGCGAAAGCCGCTGAAGTCTTTGTAACGGGTGTTGGGCGCAGGGATCAAGGTGGCGAGGTAAACGCTCTGGGCCAAGTTGAGCTGCGACGCCGGAACGCGGAAATACGCCTGCGCCGCCGCGCCCACGCCGATGATGTCGCTCGCGCCGCCGTCGCCCCAGTAGATGACGTTCAGGTAAGCGTTCAGAATCTGGTCTTTGCTGAACTGGTTTTCGAGCTGGTAGGCCAGCACCGCTTCCTTGAATTTGCGCTCGGCGGTGCGGGCGCTCTTGAGGTTACTCAGCAAGGTGTTTTTAACGACCTGCTGGGTAATACTGGAGCCGCCTTCGAGGTCGTTTTGCAGCAGGCCCTTGAGCAGCCCACGCCCGATGCCGATGATGTCTACCCCGCCGTGATCGTAAAAGCGCCGGTCTTCGCTGGTGACGACCGCCCACTTGGCCGGGAAACTGATCTGCGTCAGCGGCAAAAGGTCGCGGTTGACGCTCTGGCCGCTGGAGAGCGAGGGCGTCAGGGTGGCAACCAGTTTGTTCTGGCGGTCGTAGACGCGGGTGGTGCCGCTGAACTCCAGCACGTCGAGGTCGGTGACGCTGGGCAGGTCGCGGCCCCACAGGTACCACATGCCGCCCGCCGCCAACAGCGCCAACACCACCAAAACGCCCAGAGTTCTCAGCAAAAAACGCATATGAAGCCAGCATAGCGCCCCCTGCTAAGCGGCGGCTAAGCTGCGCCGAACTTCTTCTGGCCTCCCCCGCCTCCACCCAGCAGCCCCGCGTTAAGATAAAACGCGTGACCAACTTAGACGAAACAGGAGCGCTCCGGCGCACGCCGCTGCACGCTGCTCACCTGAGGGCCGGAGCCAGAATGGTGCCGTTTGGCGGCTGGGATATGCCTGTGCAGTACGCCGGGGTCAAAGCTGAACACGCGGCGGTGCGCGAAAGTGCGGGCATGTTCGACGTGTCGCACATGGGCGAATTCCGTGTGACGGGGCCGGACGCCGAAGCTTTCTTGCAGTATGTGACCACCAACGATCTCAGCAAGCTGCGCCCCGGACGCGCTCAGTACAACTGGTTGCCGGGCGAGACGGGCGGTCTGGTGGACGACATCTACATCTACCGCGTCTCAGCCGACGAATTTTTTATGGTGGTCAACGCCTCCAACATCGCCAAAGACTGGGCGCATTTGACCCGGCAGGCCGCCAAGTACAGCGCAGTGCTCACCGACGAATCGGATCAGTGGGGCCTGATCGCCGTGCAGGGGCCCAAAGCGGCTGACCTCCTGCAGCTGCACGCCGACACCGACTTGATCGCCCGCAAGAAAAACAGTTTCTTTTCTGCTCACCTCTTCGGCCTCCCGGTCTGGCTGGCCCGCACCGGCTACACCGGCGAGGACGGCTTCGAGGTGTTCGTGGCCGCCGAGCAAGCTGAGGAGATGTGGAACCAGCTGCTGTCGGCGGGCCTGATTCCCGCTGGCCTCGGCGCACGCGACACCCTGCGGCTGGAAGCGGGTTTTCCGCTTTACGGCCACGAGTTTTCCGATTCTATTCACCCGCTCAGCAGCACCTACACCTGGGTGGTCAAAGACAAGCAGCATCTGGGCCGCGAGCACATCGACCTCGCGCCCAGCCAAAAGCTGATCGGCCTCACCCTGGACAAAGTGCCGGTGCGCGAAGGCTATCCGGTGCAGCTTGACGGGCAAGTGGTGGGCCACATCACCAGCGGCAGCCTCAGCCCCACGCTGGGCTACCCGGTGGCGATGGCCCTGGTCAATGTCCAGAGCGCCGACGCCGAGGCCTACGGCGTGGAAGTGCGCGGTAAGCTGCATGAAGCGCGGCGGGTGGCCTTGCCGTTCTACAAAAAAGCGGACGTGTAGCGCTGCGGGTTGCAAGCCTCTTTTCCCACACATTTCGGTTCAAAATCAAGGAGAATAACGCCATGAATATCCCTTCAGACCTGAAGTACGCTGCCAGTCACGAGTGGCTCAAAGATGACGGCACGGTGGGCATTTCCGATTTCGCGCAAGATCAGCTCGGTGACGTGGTGTACGTGGAATTGCCCGAAGTGGGCCGCGAGGTCAAGGCCGGCGAAACAGTGGCCGTGGTCGAGAGCGTCAAGACCGCCTCGGATATCTACTCACCGGCCAGCGGAACGATCGTGGCCGTCAATGAAGCGCTCGGCAGCGCACCGGAGCAGGTCAACGGCGAGCCTTATGGCGACGGCTGGCTGTTCAAGTTGGACGTGACCGAAGAAGGCGGCGACCTGATGGACGCGGCGGCCTACGAAGCGGCCAACGGCTAAGCACTGAGCTTTGCGGCAACCAAAAGCGTGGCCCCCGGTGGTATCCGGCGGCCACGCTTGTTGTGCCACTCAGCTTCAGAACCAATCTTTGCGGCCCACTAGGTAGGTTTGGTTAAACTCTTCGTCGCTGCGGGTCAGGTACACCACGCCCTCGATGATGCTGACGATGCACAGCGCCGTAAAGACCAGCGTCATCAGCGGCACCAACACCAATGCCCCTATGCCGAAGGTGACGATGCTCAGCACGCCGGTTAGAAACCAGCCGCCGATGTTGACCAATAGCATCATCAAACCGGGCGTGGTGCGGCCCAGATAAAACTTGTGTGCGCCCAGCGTGCCGAGGAAGATCGCCAGCAGGCCGGCCACCAATTTGCGCGAGCTGATGTCGCCCGCTTGGGTGATTCTGAGCGGCTCGGGATTGATGGTTGCCTCGCCGCTGGGCTGACGCGGGTTGAAATAAGCTTGCGACTGAGTTTCAGGAGTGCGCGGCGCGGCTGGGCGGGTCGCTTCGTCGATCCAACTCGGCACGTCTTGCTGGTGCGGCGGCACCTGTGGAGCATGTGGCGGGTCAATCCGCAGATCGTTGGCCGGAGCGGTCTTGTTGAGGTTGACGCCTTCATTCTCGGGATTGGTCATGGTGGGTCTCCTTATGCAAGAAGGGTAACTTGCCGCCCCCACGCGCCGCGTCCATCCAAAGTTACAGGCCAAAAAACGCTGCCCCTTTTCACGTTCCTCTCTCACCCCGCCGCGTCACAATACACAGCATGTCAGCGCATACTTTTCAAGGCAGCAGTACCGTTTCCGCTCCCCGTGACCGCGTGTGGGAGATGCTGCAAGACCCTCAAGTGATGGTCAAGGTGGTGCCGGGCCTCAGCGACGCCGTAGCCGAGCAGGGCGGCCAGATGCGGGCCACTTTGAGTGTCAATATGGGGCCGGTTAAAGGCAAGTTCAAAACCATCGTGCGGGTGCTGAATGCCAGACCGCCCGAATATATGGAGCTGGAAGTGGAAGGCAAAACCATCACCGGCACGGCGATTTTGCACACCAAAATGACCCTGACCGACTTGGGCGAAACCACCCGCATCGACTGGGTCGCCACGCCCAAGCTCTCGGGCTTGCTGGCTGGGGTGGGCGGCAAACTGATTGAGAGCAAGGCCAAAGACGCCGGAGCGGGCCAGCGCTACGCCGACCGGTTTTTTGGGCGGCTGAGTCAGGAAGCCTGAACGCGGCGGGAGTGGTGTGTAGTCAGTGGGAAGCGGCGGGGTTTAGCTTGTGCTCAAGCGCTCTAGCCACTCATTCATCAAGGCTTTCTCGCCCGCGCTCAGCACTGTCACGTCCGGCAGGGCGGCCCGCAACGTAATAACCGCTTGCGCCGACGCTGAACTCTCAACGTTTGACGCGTCGGTCAGAAGAGCCGCCAGCACCGCTTCACGGGCCACCACCGATAAGCCTGAGTCGCGGCCCGCTTCGGGCGTTTCTAGCAAGGTGAGAACGATCCCTAGACTCGCGGCCCGCATCAAGTCGGTGGCGCGGTCTTCGCTGATCCGTAGGCGTCCGGCCAGGGCGAGGGCGCTCATCTGCTTTTTGAGATGCTGAGCGCCTGCCGCTGCCGCTGGTGACGGCTTCCCCGCTCGGCGGTTGCCCGACATCAAGGCGAACACGGCGGGGTGGCTTAGCCCAAACTCCACATTCAAATCCCAGCCCCTCCGCAGGTTGTGCACAAGGTCAAGGCCATGTTCACGCACTTGTTTCTCGGCGAGGTACTGAGCAAAGCCGTACTCGGCCACCGCGTCGAGCAAACGGCTTTTGTCGCTGAAATGGCGGTAGAGCGTCGGCGGCTGAATACCAGCGGCGGCGGCCACTGCGCGGGTGGTCAGTGCGCTTTCTCCCTCGCGGGCCAGCAGCTCAAGCGCGGCGCTCAAGATACGCTCCCGCATGGCGTCCTGATTTGCGCTGGGTTCGCTGGCGTGCTGAATGGCGGGCGCTTGGGTCATTTGCCGACTATAAAGGCTGGCAGCTCAGGTAAACGGCGCTTGTACCGGGCTGTTATCTATGATATATAAAATTTGCTAACAGTGGAAATGAGCCAGATTCCGCTACCGACAAGGAGAACTCCATGATTGTTATAACCGGAGCCACCGGACAGCTCGGCCACGCCGTTACCGAGGCGCTGCTCCGACTTCTGCCCGCCAACCAAATGGGTGTGAGTGTGCGCGACCCTGCCAAAGCCAGCGCGTTTGCGGAGCGCGGCGTGCGGGTGCGCCGAGGTGACTTTGCCGATCCCGCCAGTCTCGATGACGCCTTTGAGGGAGCCAGTCAAGTCCTGATCGTTTCGTCGGGCCAGAGCGGTGAAACGGCCATGCAGCAGCACGGGGCGGCCATTGACGCAGCCAAGCGGGCGGGTGCGGGGCGGATTCTCTACACTAGCCACATGGCCGCCAGCCCAAACTCAGCTTTCCCGCCCATGAGAACCCACGCCGCCACCGAAGCTCTGCTTGCGGCGTCAGGCGTGCCCTACACGGCGCTCCGCAACGGCTTTTATGCCAGCAGCGCCGTGATCTTTATGGGCAAAGCGCCTCAGACCGGAATCCTGAGCGCTCCACAAGACGGCCCGGTGTCATGGACGACCCACGCCGATCTGGCCGAGGCCGCCGCTCTCATTTTGGCCAACGAAGGCCGATTTGACGGCCCCACCCCGCCGCTGACCGCCTCAACAGCTTTTGATCTGGCGGGGCTGGGCGCTCTGGCCTCCGATATTCTTGGCAAACCCATTGAGCGCGTCATCATCAGCGATGACCAGTTTCAGGCGACCATGAATGCTGGCAATGTGCCTGCTGATCGCCAAGCCATTTCGTTGGGGTTTTATCAGGCCAGCCGCGACGGCGAATTCGGGGCTGTTGATGGAGCGCTGGCTAAGGTGCTGGGGCGTTCCCCCGAAACGATGCGCGACTTTTTGGCGGGCAAGCTCTCGTTCTAATCCAACGCCGCTCAGGATTCTCTCTAGGCGTCGTTTTTGTGGGCGTCGCTTCTCTCAGGGCGCGGCCAGAAGTGTTAGTGTTAAACGGTACTCAACTTCAATATAGGAGCCGCTTTCCCAACGCGGGGCGCTCCATTCTCCCGGAGGTGCTTTTTGCAAGTTCAGGGATCACATACCATCAACGCGCCGCAGGAAAAAGTTTGGGCTTTGCTGCAAGACCCCGACGTGCTGGCCCGCTGCGTGCCGGGCGTTACCGAGATGGTCGCCAGCGGCCCAGACCAGTACAACGCCGTCCTCAACGTGGCCGTTGGGCCAGTCAAAGGCAAATTTCAAGCCAAAGTCACCATCACCGACCGTCAGCCGCCGCAGCAGATGACGCTGAGCATCGACGCCAAAAGCCCCACCGGCATCGTCACCGCCACCGGCACCCTCAAGCTCAGCGAGGTGGAGGGCGGCAAAACCCAGATCGACTGGGAAGGCGAACCCAAGCTGCGCGGCATGCTCGCCACCCTCGCCGGACGGCTGATCGGCGGCATTACCCAGCAGCAAGCCGACGTGTTCTTTGCCAATCTGGACAAAGAAGCCAGTCAGCCGCAAACCGCTTGATTCTTTTACTTGCTGACCCACTCAAGGAGGCCGCATGAGTCGTGTACCGATTACCATCAATATCAACGGCATGCCCACATCTGCTCAAGTCGAGCCGCGCACGCTACTCGTTCAGTTTTTGCGCGACGAACTCGAACTCACCGGCACCCACGTCGGCTGCGACACCAGTCAGTGCGGCGCGTGTACCGTGTCGCTCAACGGCGAAGCGGTCAAGAGCTGCACCCTGTTTGCCGTACAGGCCGACGGGATGGACGTCAAAACCATCGAAGGCATCGGCAGCGTGGACGAGCTTCATCCGATTCAGGCGGCCTTTTGGGAGCAGCATGGCCTCCAGTGCGGCTTTTGCACGCCGGGCATGATCATGGCTTCCGCCGAAATCATCCGCCGCAATCCCGACCCCAGCGAAGACGAAATCAGAGAGCAGCTCGGCGGGAATTTTTGCCGCTGCACCGGCTACCACAACATCGTCAAGGCCATTACCAAGGCGGCGGCTGTGATGCGCCAGAAAGGTGCGGAACAGGGGCAAGCAGCGGACGATTGAGGAAGAAAAACTATTCGCTTCGCTCACTCCCCCTCAGTCCGCGTCTCGGGCAGGCGTCCTCAAGGGCGTCCGTTCTGCTCAAGACGCGGCCAGCTCCCCTTAAAAGCTTTTGCCTCCCTTTAAGGGGAGGTGCCCCAAAGGGGCGCAGGGGTTGTCCTTCTCTGTTCCCCATAGCCTCTCCAAAGGAGCATTCATGACCCAGCTTCCCGACTCCAACTACCACGCTCCCGAAGGGCCGCAAAAATACATCGGCAAGTCCGTTAAGCGTGTGGAAGACCCGCGCTTTATCACCGGGCAGGGGCACTACACCGACGACATCAACGTGCACGGCCAGCTTCACGCGGCGATGCTCAGAAGCCCGTACTCACACGCCAAAATTGGCACCATAGACGCTTCCGCTGCGCTGGCCTTGGAAGGCGTCCGCGCCGTGCTGACTGGCCAAGATTTCGCCGACGCCAAAGTCGGCAGTATCCCCACCGGCTGGCTCCTCCCCGATCTCAAGATTCCGCCGCACCCGGCCATCGCGCACGGCGAAGTGCATTACGTGGGCGACATTGTGGCCGTCGTGATTGCCGACACGAGGGCGCTGGCCGAAGACGCGGTGGCCCTGATTGAGGTGGATTTGGAACCGCTCGGCGGCGTTTCGCTGGGCAGTGACGCCCTCAAAGAAGGTGCGCCGCTCGTACACCCCGAAGCGCCCGGCAACGTGGCCTTCAACTGGGAAATTGGCGACGCCGCCGCGGCTGACGAGCTGTTCAAGCAGGCCGACCATGTGGTGAGCCTCAAGCTCCGCAACCACCGCCTCGTGCCCAACGCCATTGAGCCGCGTGCCAGCTTGGCGCAGTACCAGCGGGCCAGCGAGGAATTTACGCTGCACACCACCTCGCAAAACCCCCACATTCACCGCTTGATGCTGGCGGCCTTCGTGTTGGGCATTCCCGAACACAAATTGCGCGTCATCTCGCCGGACGTGGGCGGGGGATTTGGCTCCAAGATCATGCAGTACCCCGAAGAAGTGATCGTGCTGTTTGCCGCCAAAAAACTGAATCGCCCGATCAAGTGGGCTGCCCGGCGCTCCGAGAGCTTTGTCACCGACATGCAGGGCCGCGACCACGAAAGTGAGGCGCAACTCGCACTCACCAAAGACGGCAAGATGCTGGCCCTCAAAGTCGACACCATTGCCAACCTCGGCGCGTACCTGACCACCTTCGCGCCCGCCGTGCCGACGTATTTGTACGGCACGCTGCTCAACGGCACTTACAAGTTCGGGGCGGTTCACGGCAAAGTCACTGGTGTCTTCACCAACACCGTACCCGTGGACGCTTACCGGGGAGCTGGACGCCCCGAAGCCACCTACCTCGTGGAGCGGATCGTCAGCAAAGCCGCTTCCGAACTCGGCATGGACGCCGCCGAACTGCGCCGCAAGAACTTCATTCAGCCTGAGGATTTCCCGTATCAGACCCCCGTGGCGCTGGTCTACGATTCCGGCAACTATGAGGCCGCACTAGACAAAGCGCTGACGATGGTCGGCTATCAGGACTTACTCAAAGAGCAGGCCGAGGGCCTCAAGAATGGGCGCTATATCGGCATCGGCTTTTCCACCTATGTGGAAGCCTGCGGCCTCGCGCCCAGCGCTTTGGTCGGTCAGCTCGGCGCTCAGGCTGGACAGTGGGAAAGTGCGGTGGTGCGGGTCATGCCCACCGGCAAAATCGAAGTGCTGACCGGCAGCCACTCGCACGGACAGGGCCACGAAACCACCTTTGCCCAGATCGCCGCTGAAGAATTCGGCATCCCGATGGAAGACGTGGTCATCGTTCACGGCGACACCGGCAAGATGCCGTTCGGCTGGGGCACCTACGGCTCCAGAAGTGCAGCGGTGGGCGGTAGCGCCCTCAAAATGGCGCTGGGCCGCATCAAAGACAAAGCCACCAAAATCGCCGCGCACCTGCTGGAAGCCTCACCCGAAGATATTGAAGTTGCTGATGGGCAATTCAAGGTCAAGGGTGTGCCGGAAGGCGGCAAGTCGTTCTTCGATGTGGCGCTGATGGCCCACCTTGCCCACAACCTCCCCGAAGGCATGGAACCGGGTCTGGAAGCCCAGTACATGTACGACCCCAAGAACTTCGTCTATCCGTTCGGCACCCACATCGCGGTGGTGGAACTCGACGCCGACACCGGCCACGTCAAGATGACCAAGTATGTTTGCGTGGACGACTGCGGCCCGCTGATCAATCCGCTGGTGGTCGAAGGTCAGGTTCACGGCGGCATCGCTCAGGGCTTTGGTCAGGCCATTTTGGAAGAAGCCGTTTACGACGAGGAAGGCAACATGCTGACCGGCTCATTTATGGAATACAGCATGCCCCGCGCCGAAGACTTGCCGATGTTTGAGATCGACCACACCGTGACCCCCAGCCCCCACAACCCACTCGGCGTCAAGGGGATCGGGGAGTCGGGCACGATTGCCAGCACCGCAGCGGTGGCCAACGCCGTCAACGACGCGCTGCGTGCCTTCGGACATCACCACGTGGACATGCCGTTCACGCCGGAAAAAGTCTGGCGGGCCATGAAGGGCGGCGTGCAAACGGTGGGGCAAGCGGCGGACGACTGAGAAGAAATTAATTTGCTGCGCTCCCTCCCGCTTGATGGGGAGTGAGCGCCAGCGATTGCCCCCCTTCCCGCCCAACACCCCCTCCAAAGGAGCCACATGTACACGACCCCCTTTGATTACCACCGCGCCTCCAGCGTCCAAGACGCCCTGCAAATGCTCGCCAGCAACCCCGACGCCAAGTTGCTGGCCGGCGGCCACTCGCTGATTCCCACCATGAAACTGCGTTTGGCTTCGCCTTCGGCCTTGATCGACATTTCGGCATTAGACGAGCTGCGCGGCATTCGCACCGACGGCGACACACTGATTCTGGGCGCGGGCGTGACCCATTCCGAACTGCTTTATGACAAAACGGTGGCCGAGTACGCGCCGCTGATGCCCGACATGGCCCGCTGGGTCGGCGATCCGATGGTTCGCAACCGGGGCACGGTGGGCGGTGTGGTGGCGCACGCTGATCCGGCTGCCGATTACCCGGCGGGCCTGCTGACGTTGGGCGCGAGTTTCAAGCTAACCTCGGCAGGCGGTGAGCGTGTGGTCGGTGTGGACGATTACTTCCTGGGGATGTTTGAAACGGCCCTGGCGGAAGGCGAGATCGTCACCGAGATTCATATTCCGCGCCAAGCTGGCAAGGGCGCTTACGAAAAGTTCCGGCATCCGGCCAGCCACTACGCCATTGTCGGCGTGGCGGCGGTCAGCGGGCCGGACGGTGTCAAGATCGCCATGACCGGCGCGGGGCCAAAAGCGGTGCGGCTCAGCAAGCTGGAAGCGGCCATCGGGACGGATCTCAGCGACGACCATATTCAGCAGGCCAGCCAAAATGCTGTAGATGCGGGCGACCTGCTCAGTGACCGTTTTGCCAGCGCCGAGTACCGGGCGCATCTGGCGGGCGTGCTGGCCAAGCGTGCCCTGATGCGGCTGAAATAGAGCATTTGTCATAAAAGTCTTGCAACTTTTATGACCGAGTGGAGCGAGTGAAATACGTGCTAGAGCAGATGGGAGTGGAATTGGTGGGGTGCTTTTCCACAACAATGGAACGGACAAATGCTCTAAGACGCGCTTGAGGTAAAAAGTTGCCGGACACTTGACGGCTGGGCCTGCTCTGCGCCACTGAGCAGGCCCGCTCCTTTGTCACGCATCCCGCCGCCCCTCCCCTCCCCTCATGCTTTACTTTCACGAATGCAACCGCTTGCCCGTTTCGTGACCCAGCGGCCTTGGTGGGTGCTGGCCATCTGGGCGCTCTTGGCGCTGATCTGCGCCGTGCCCGCCAGCCTCGCTCCCGCCCGCCTCACCGCCGACCCCGGAGCGCTGTCGAGCTCCGAAAGCGGTCAGGTCATTGATCTGCTCTCGCAGCGCTTTGGCGAGCGTGATTCCAACACCGTGCTGTTGGTCACGCAGACCGAGCGGCCGCTCAGCTCACCCGCCGTGGCCCAGCAGTACAACGCGTTCGTGGCGGGTCTTCAAAAAGTGCCGGGCGTGACCCGGGTGCTGCCGTACAACGCCCAGAGTGCGGAGCAGGTGAGTGGTGAAGGCGGCAAATTGGCCCTGACACTGGCCCAAATCCCGCTGTTCAAGGAAGCCACGCCCGCGCTGGAACGCATCCGGACATATGTCCAGAGCCAGAAGAAAGCAGGCTTTGACACCCGCGTGACCGGCGGGCAAGCCATCGCCGCCGATTTCACCAAATTTGCCGAGGGCGATACCAAGCGCAGCGAGATGACTGCCTTGCCGCTGATCGCCGTGGTGCTGCTGTTCGTCTTTGGGGCGCTGGTGGCCGCCGCTTTGCCGCTGGTCGTCGGCGGGCTGAGCATCACCACGGCGCTGGCGGGCCTGTACTTGCTGACGTTCCTGATTCCCACCAGCACCTTTGCCCAGAGCATCATCACTCTGGTGTCGCTGGGCGCGGGCATTGACTACGCCCTGCTGATGGTCAACCGCTTCCGCGAAGAACTCAAGAGCGGTGCAGGGGGCTCGGCGGGGGCCAATTCAGAGGCGGCCAGTCCAGAGGCAGCCAGCTCAGAGGCGGCTTACCGCACCGTGATGACGGCGGGGCGCAGCGTGCTGCTGAGCGGCGCGGCGGTGACGCTGGCGATGGCGGCCCTGCTGCTGCCGCCGATCGCTTTCGTGCGGAGTCTGGGGATCGGCGGGGTGCTGGCGGTGCTGTTCACAGTGCTGGCCAGCCTGACGGTGCTGCCCGCGCTGCTGACCTTGCTGGGCGAGCGGGTCAACTGGCCGCATTTGGCGTTTAAGGGCTTCAGGGCCCTGGATTTCGGACAATCCGCCCGCGAAAGTGCGCTCTGGACGGCGCTGGCCCGGCGGGTTACGGCGCGGCCCGTGTTGGCGGTGGCACTCTCGACGCTGGTCTTGGTGGTGCTGGCCCTGCCCGCCCGGCAGATGCAAACTGGCTACGCGGGCGCGTGGGGGCTGGTGGAAGGGGTGGAGTCGCGTGACGCGCTGGCCGCCGTGCGTGACCTCGGCGCGGGCGGGCTCCTCTCTCAGTTCGAGGTGATTCTTGAGTTGCGCGGTGGACAAAAGTACGGCCCCCAGAGTCGAGACGCTTTCCGCCGGACGGTGCGGCAAGTCGAGGCGCTGCCGGATGTCAAGGGCGTCATCAGCCCGTTTGTCAGCGCGGCGGTGCTCAGCAGTGCCAGTGGGAGTGGAGGTTCGCTGGGCGATCTGGCCGCCCTGACGCGGCGCAGTTTCAGCACAGACCGCACGCTGCTGCGCTTCACGGTGGTTCCGAACGGCTATTTGCGGGCCGATCAAATCGACGCTTTTGAAGCGCGGCTGCGCGGGGTGCTCAGTGCCACGCCGTTTGATTATCAACTCGGCGGCGCACCCGTGGGCGAGCGTGAATTCAGCAAAGCCATTACCAGCTCCATTCCCTTGGCCATCGGTGCGGTGTTTTTCGGCACTTTCTTGCTGTTGATGGTGGCTTTCCGCAGTTTATTCATTCCGCTCAAGAGTATCGTGATGAACAGCCTGACGGTGCTGGCCGCTTACGGCGTGGTGACCTGGGTGGTGCAACAAGGCCACTTCGCTTCGCTGCTGGGCTTGCCACAAGACGTCGGCGTGCTGGATTCGAGCTTGCCGCTGCTGCTGTTTGCGGTCTTGTTTGGCCTCAGCATGGATTACGAGATTTTCCTGCTTTCACGGGTGCAGGAAGAATATCTGCGCCTCGCGGGGCAGCCGCAGGCCAACAATGAATCCATCGTGCTGGCGATTGGACGTACGGCGCGGATTATTACCAGCGCCGCCGTGATTATGTTTATCGTCTTCGTGGCTTTTATCTTTGGGCGGGTGGTGGCCAACAAAAGCATCGGTTTGGGCCTCGCCGTTGCCGTGCTGCTGGACGCCACCATCGTCCGTTTGGTGTTGGTGCCCGGTTTGCTGCAACTCGCTGGAAAATGGAATTGGTGGCTGCCGGCTTGGCTCGAAAAACGGCTGCCCAAAGTTCACTGGGAGCACTAAAGAACCCGGGGGCAGAGTTCATCAGATCGGCAAAGCCTTTGACGGCGGCCAAGAATTTTGCCGACTTACATTTAGAAGAATTTAGGTACACCTCAATTTTGAAGGTTTGACGAGAGCCCGTAGGGACTTCGACTGAATTGTTTCTCGGAAATGGTGAAATTCAGGCGGACTCCTCAAGCTCCGCAGAACATCGAGTAGGAGAACAACGCGGGTATTGTGGAGGAGGAGTGGCGTCCTTATGGGCGTCCTTTTAAGACAATGTGGAGCAATATGTGGTGCTGTCTTGAGTGCAGTGGCACCTGTAAGGGTCTGCCTAATTTTATGGGTGTTGTGGAATAGAGCAGAGTCTGTATCAGGCTTTCTTCTAACGTCAAGCTCTTATCTGAGACTCAAAGGTCGACCCAAGCGCTTCGACCATAGAGATTATTCTCCCCTGTAGAACTGCAAAAAGCTTCATCCCGTTCTGGTGAGATTGAATGAAATGCCCACTTTATTTTCGCTGATTGGAAGGCTATACCACCTGATTTTTACAAAGGAGCTGCCGAAGTGTTGACTGGCTGAGGCGCTTTGCTCTTGACTTACTGACTTGTTCAACTCATACTCCCTGTCAGGAGGAACAACACATGGCTTACCGTAAATTGAGCGAACAAGTTCAACTGCTCACCAATCCCCAGCGCAGCGATACTTTTGTTAAAGATTTCAAATCAGCGGTGCGTGAAGGTCAGTTTGAAGCGGCTTACATGAACACCGAGCGCTTTCAGTTGCCCAAAGAGTTTAGCCGCCGCAACAGCGACGAAACCTACAGCCGCAGCATGCGCGAGATGATCTTTGAGGCGACCCCCGAATTTGAAGAGTGGTTTGACCGCACCAACCGCGAACTCGCCGCAACTCGGCGCGGCGGCAGCATCAAGCCCAGCATCGAGGCGTTTGAAGCCGGTTTGGTCGACTTTAAGTCGCTGGCCGCCGAAACCCGCCAAAAAATGCAGGCCAGCTACGATAAAGGCCACTCGCTCGGCAAGTCACGGGCACGCGGCAAGCGCAAAACCACCAAGTAAACCCTTCATACCTCTAAATTTGCGCCGCTTATTCAAACGTTTTGAGTTGGATTCTTCCACTAAAAACGTTTGAATAGATTTCGAAGCGCAAGTAGAAAAGCAGCGTCCAACCCTGACGAATGGGGTTGGACGCTGCTTTTCTCCCCTCAGTCAACAATCTGAGCGCCGTTTCCAGTATCTACGCGGGAATTTCAGGGCCTGCTTTTGAGTGCCGGAATAATCTGGGTTCCTTTGAGCAGCAAATCGGGGTAGCGGGCCACCCCCGCTTGGGTAAGTTGGCCTTGCCAGCGCTGTCCGGCCACCCGCACTTCCACCGCGCCCAGCGGCAAATCGGTAAAACCGTAATAGCCGTTGCCATCGGTGGTGGTCTTGCCAAGCAAGGTGCCGCCAGCGCTGCGGGCTTCCACGACTTTGCCGCCCATATCGCTGCTGCTGATGACTCGGCCCAGCACCCCGGAATGAACCGGCGGCGAGAGCTTCCAGGGCGTGGCGGTGAGTGGGCCGCCGTTTTGGGTCAGTGATTTCCGCAGCACTTCAAAACCCCTGGGCTGGCTTTGGCCGTTTTTGTAGACGTCCACCCCCGGTGTGCGGTAAGCGTAGCCGACCCAGCCGAGGCCTGCGCTCAGCGCCCGCTGCATTTGGTTACGCGAAACATCGGGGCTGTTGAGATACAGCGCCGTGCCCGCCGCGACCTCGGCTTTGCCGCGCACACTGAGGGCAAATTTGTTCCAATCATCAAACCACTGGGTGTGATTGGGCACCAAGTCCTGTTTGTAATTCATCAGTACATTCAGGTCAATCAGGCCTTCCTGAGTCCAAGCCGGCCAATTTTGCAGCACGTCGCTGTAGGTTCGGCTCTTTTCGAAGCCGCTTAAATCGGCAGGTGGAGCACCGTAAGTGATGGTGGCGGCGCTCGTCCAGACGTTGGGCTTGAGGCGGCGCGTCTCCAGCACGATGCGGCGCACCAACGCGGTGATCTGCTCGCGCTTCCAGTTGATCCAGGTGGGGTCGCTCGGCAGCGGCGTGCCCTTGTTGCCGGTTTCGCTGCGGTAGCGGGCCAGCGCCGCCGAACTGTAGCCCCACATGCCGCCGTCGGGGTAACGAATGCGGTCAAGCTGAATGCCGTCGATGTCGTAGTTTTTGACGACGCTCAGAATGCTCTGGGCCATGTAGTCGGCGGCCTGCGGAATGCCGGCGTCGAGCCAGATGTCCGAGCCTTCGAGGTAACTGCCGTCGGGCCTGCGGTTGACCCAGGAATTCAGGCCGGCTGCGGGGCCGTGCAACTTCAGCACATGCTGAGGGTTGAGATTCGGCGCGGCGGCATTGCCCGCGCCCGTCACGCTGACCCAAGCAAACACCCGAATGCCCTGCGCGTGAGCGAGCCTCAGCACTTCAGCCAGCGGATCAAAGCCGGGAGCCAGATCGGCGTCGGTGGCACGCGGCACACTTGAGCGGCTGCACAAGCAGTCGGCGCGGCGAATGGTCTGCACGAACAAGGTATTGATGCCGAGATCGTGAGCGTCTTTGACCATCTGGGCCACCTGCGCCGGGGTTTTGAGCCCCGGCCCGAAGGCGTCTACCCACAGGCCGCGCACCGAACTCACCGAGGTTGGATTGGGTGCGGGCAGCGTGGGCACTGGATTGATCGGTACTGGATTACTGGGTGTTGGGCTACTGGGAACAGGATTGATTGGGATGGGAGTGACAGGTGGAGTGGTGGGCAGCGGGTTGGCAGGCACAGGCGCGGGCGTGACGGGCACCACTGGCGGCAAGACAGGCCCGATAATCGGCGGTGCGGGCGGTAAGAGTGGCGGCAGGGTCGGGCCGATAAAGGGCGCGGTGGTCGGCGTGGGCTGCGGCGCGGCCTCCGGCGCAGTGAGCAGCGTCGGAGGCGTCGGCACAGGAAGAGGCAACACGAGAACTGGAAAAAGAGGCGTCGGGTTGCCGGTGGCCGGAAGCTCCACAGGCTCGGAGCCGGTTTGAGCGCTGCCTGAGCCGCCGAGGGCAAAAGCGGCAGTCAGCCCGATCAGCACGGGAGTGAGCAGGCGGCTTGATCGGGCGGGGGCTTGACTGTTCAGGAAGTATCGACTCACAGGGTATCGGCTCTACGCTAGCGCACCGGAGCGAGCGGGGCGTGAGGGCGGGAGCGTACCCAGTAGGATGAGGGATGCTACTCATGGCCCGTATCGTCTTTGCTTTCCTCGTGACCTGTTGGCTGATACAAACCCTATTGGAGTGCATCTTTTACGGGGTCTTGTCGACCGTCTTGACGCTGGCCAGCTTCGTGTTCACGGGCAAAGAGACCGTCACCTCGCCGGCAAGCATATTTCGCTCGGCAAGCTGGACTCTGGGATTTGGTGTCGTGCTTACCGTTCTTTGCTGGCCTCTACTGCTCAATCAGTTCAAGTCCGTGGGCATTGTCCACAAATTGATTCTGATTTTATTTGGCTCCGCTCTCAGTTTGGCGGTGGCGGGGTTTTTGAGTTATTCGCACCTTGATGCCGTCACTCCCGATCAATTGTTCATCGCATTTGTAGGTGCGCTTGTACTGGCTCTTTTGGTGTGTCTGTTGGCTTTGATCAGGGCTTGGCGTTCACGGGCTCAGTGACCTGCAAGCCCCGCAAAAGGCACAGTCCAGCGCTGGGGCGCGTGCTAGTTTTCCGTTATCTATGCCGAATGACACAAAACTGCCCCAGACCGTTGGTGAACTGCTCAGCTTGCCCGAATACGCGGGCCGCGCTCCTTTTGACGGCAAAAGCCGCCGCGTCCAAGACGAAGTGCGCGAGAATCTCAAGCGCAAGCTCAGGAGCGGCGAGACGCTGTTTCCCGGTGTGGTCGGCTACGACGACTCGGTGGTGCCACAACTGATCAATGCCTTGCTGGCTCGCCAGAATTTCATCTTGCTGGGGCTGCGCGGTCAGGCCAAGAGCCGGATTTTGCGGGCGATTACCTCGCTGCTCGACCCGCACATTCCGGCGATTGCCGAGAGCGAAATCAGCGACGATCCCCTCAACCCGATCAGCGCCCAGGGTGAGGAACTGCTGCGCGAACACGGCAATAACCTGCCGCTCAAGTGGATTGCCCGCGAAGACCGCTATGTCGAAAAGCTCGCCACCCCCGACGTGACGGTGGCCGATCTGATCGGCGACGTTGACCCGATCAAGGCCGCCCGCCTCGGCACCGCGCTGGGCGACGTGCGGAGCATGCACTTCGGACTCCTGCCGCGTGCCAACCGGGGCATTTTCGCCGTCAACGAACTGGCCGATCTGTCGCCCAAGGTGCAGGTGGCGCTGTTTAACATCCTGCAAGAAGGCGATGTGCAGATCAAAGGCTACCCGGTCAGACTGGAGCTGGACGTGATGCTGGTCTTCAGCGCCAACCCCGAGGACTACACCGCACGCGGCAAGATCGTCACGCCGCTCAAGGACCGCATCGGCAGCGAAGTCCGCACCCACTACCCCAAAACGGTGGACGAAGGCATGTCGATCACCGCGCAGGAAGCGGTGCGCGACAGCAGCGTCACCGTACCCGGCTACATGGCCGAGCTGATCGAGGAAATCGCCTTCCAGGCCCGCGAAGATGGCCGGGTGGACAAGCTCAGCGGCGTCTCGCAGCGTCTGCCGATCTCGCTGATGGAAGTCGCTGCTGCTAACGCCGAAGCCCGCTCGCTCCGAATGGGTGACGAGCCGGTGGTGCGCGTCAGCGACGTGTATGCCGGACTGCCCGCGATTACCGGCAAGCTGGAACTCGAATACGAGGGCGAGCTGCGCGGCGCGGACGTGATCGCCAAGGACATCATTCGCAAGGCGGCGGGCCAGGTCTACGGACGCCACTATTCCAGCGCCGACACCAAGGCCCTGGAAAAGTGGTTTGACGACGGCAATGTCTTCCGCTTTCCGCAGGCAGGCGATGTGGCCGCCGCGCTCAAAGCTGCCGGAGCGGTGCCCAACCTGAGTACGCTGGCTGCCGAGGTCGCCGAGCAAGCGGGCGACGCCCACCGCCTCAGCGCCGCCGAGTTCATCTTGGAAGGCCTGTATGGCCGCAAGAAACTCTCCCGAGCCGAGGAAAGCTACGCCGCCGCCGAGCCGGAAACGCAGCGCCGTGCCGGGGGCCGCTGGAACTAAAACTAAACAGTGCAATTGAAAAGTGGGCGGGTGGAGCAAGTGGCTTCCCCGCCCGCTTTGCGTGGGGGGCTGCTTGCGCCTGGCCGTGCGGGCACCTAAACTTGAGGAATCAATTTCACATCTAAATACTTTGCGGTAGCGGAGGGCCGACCCAAGAGCGTAGCCTGACCTTCAGCTATCCCGTTTCGCAAAGAAAGCTATCCTTGCTGATGTTGTATCTCAATTTTTTCGCAGCCTGTCAAAGAAAATGAGAACGGGTTGCATACTCAAGCTTCAGCAGACCGCACAGCCAGTGCCATAAAACGGGGAAGCGGCCCTCCTTTCCCCTCGTCTAAGCTAAGCGACAAGCGCCGCGCTCTCCTCTTTCCCCAGTTCTCCTCTTCCAAGGAGTTGCCATGACTGCCCCTCAGCCCACCTCCGCCTCGCCGCCCGTGCTAGAACTGCGCGGCATCACCAAACGCTTTCCCGGCGTGGTCGCCAACGACAACGTAAATCTGTATCTGAATGCGGGCGAGGTGCTGGCCCTGCTCGGCGAAAACGGCGCGGGCAAGAGCACCGTGATTTCCGTGATGTACGGCCTCTACCGCCCCGACGAGGGCCAGACGCTGGTCAACGGTCAGGCCGTAACCATCAGCAGCCCGGCGCAGGCGCTCAAGCTCGGCATCGGCCTGGTGCCGCAGCACCCGATGCTGGTGTCCAAGCATTCGGTGGCCGAAAATCTGGCGCTGGGCACCAGCACGGGCCTGTTTCCGGCGCGGACGATGGCCGGGCGCATCCGTGAATTGTCACAAAAGTACGGCCTGGCGGTTGACCCGAGTGCCAGGGTTTCGCAGCTCTCGCCCGGCGAAAAACAACGGGTGGAAATTTTGCGCTCGCTGCTGCGCGGCGTCAAAGTGCTGATCTTGGACGAACCCACCAGTGTGCTGACCCCGCAGGAAGTGGAGGGTTTATTTAAGGTGATGACCGAACTCAAGGCCGACGGTAAGAGCCTGGTGTTCATATCTCACAAGCTCGGCGAGGTGCTGGAAATCACCGACCGGGTGACGGTGCTCAGGAAGGGCAAAGTCACTGGCAACGCGCCCACCGCCGGAGCGACCCGCGAAACGCTCGCCGAGATGATGGTGGGCCGCTCGGTCAGCTTTGAGCGCAAAAGGGAGACTCCGCCGAACCTCTCCAGCGCTCACGTTCGGTTTGCTGCTCGCAATTTGCAGGCGCTCTCCAGCCGGGGATTGCCTGCTTTGCGGGGCGTGAATCTGGACTTGCGGGCCGGGGAAATTATCGGCGTGGCGGGTGTGGCAGGCAACGGGCAAAGCGAGTTGGTAGAAGTGCTGGCCGGACTACATCACCTTCAGGCCGGAGAGATCAAGCTCGACGGGCAACCGCTCAGCCAGAACGCTCGGGCGATTTTTGAATCCGGCGTGGCCCACATCCCCGAAGACCGCATCCACATGGGCACAGTGCCGAGCATGACGGTGGCCGAGAATCTGGCGCTGCGCGATTACGCCAAGCCCCCACTGGCACGCGGCGCGGTGCGTGACCTCGGGGCACTCGACGCCCACGCCAAAAATATGGTCAAAGCCTTTGATATCAGCACCCCCGGCGTGGACACTCCTTCGCGGCTGCTGTCGGGCGGCAACATCCAGAAAATCATTCTGGCCCGCGAACTCGGTGACAGTTCGCAAAAGGATGGGGCCAAGGTCATTCTGGCGGTTCATCCCACCTACGGCCTGGACATCGGCGCAACCGAGCAAGTTCACCGCACCCTGATGGACGCCACCGAGCGCGGGGCCTGCGTATTGCTGGTCAGCGAAGACCTCGACGAGTTGCTGGCGCTTTCGGACAGTATCGCGGTGATGTATCACGGCGAGCTGCTGGGGCCATATCCGGCGGCGGCGGCCACCCGCGAGGGCATCGGCCTGATCATGGCGGGCGGCGCAGACAGTCAGGGTTTGCCGCACGGCGCTGGCCCCGGCGACCTGACCGAGAATGCTGGGCCGGACGAAGTCAGCCACACCACAGGACTCAAAGCGTGATCCGTTTTACGCCAATTGCTGATCCCCCACGTGGGCGCGTCGCCTGGGTCACGTTGGGGGCGCTGGTGTTCGCCTTGGTCGTCGCCGGGCTGATTTTCTGGCTGGCCGGAACCAATCCGTTTGAAGCCTACGCCGCCATGCTTCAGGGCACCGTCAGCGATTGGAGTGGCTGGGCCGAAGTCTTGCGGAGAGGTACGCCGCTGCTGCTGATCGGCATCGGCCTGACGCTGGCCTTCCGGGCACAGTTTTTCAATATCGGGGCGGAAGGCCAGCTCCTTCTGGGCGCAGTCGCGGCGGGTGGGATCGCCCTGTTCACGCCGCTGCCGCCGCTGCTGATGCTGCCCGCCATGTTCGTGGGCGGCGCTCTGGCGGGCGGGCTGTGGGCACTCATCGCCGCGCTGCTCAAGACTCGCCTCAAAGTCAACGAAATCCTGACCACCCTGATGCTCAACTACGTGGCCACCTACCTGCTGATCTACCTGATCAACGGCCCCTGGAAAGGCAAAAACGTGCGCGGCTTCATTTACTCCGATGACTTCCCCGACTTCGCGCAGTTGCCCACTCTGCCCGGTACCCAGGTCGGCTGGCCTACTTTGCTGCTGGGCGTGCTGCTGGCGGTGGGACTCCAGTGGTTTCTCAGCCGCAGCACTGGCGGCTACGAGCTGCGGGTCACCGGCGAGAATCCCGAGGCGGCCCGCTACGCCGGAATCAGCGTCAACAGTGTGCTGTTCAAGATGGCCATGATCACCGGCGGCGCGGCGGGCCTGGCGGGTGTGGGCGAGGTGGCGGGCATTCACCACAAGCTGCTGGAACCCAGCCAGATTTCCTCGGGCTACGGCTTTACGGCTGTCATCGTGGCCTGGTTGGCACGCGGCAACCCGCTGCTGTGCCTCATTACCGCGCCGCTGATGGGCATCATCTTGGCAGGCGGCGACGTGCTGAAAATCAATATGAACCTGCCATTCCGCATCACCGATGTCTTTTCCGGCGTCATTTTGATGAGCCTGATTGCCAGCGAGATTTTTGTAAAAAACCGGATTAAGTTCGGGAAGTGAGTTTAGCGGAGATCTCCGCTCGTTATCCCCCACTCAAGGAGTCACATGGATGAAATTCTAAACGCTTTGCTCCGCGCCCTTGCGTTCGGCACGCCCCTGCTGCTCGCCTCGCTCGGGGCCGTCATCAACGAGCGGGCGGGCGTGGTCAACCTCGGCGTGGAAGGCATGATGGCGCTTGGCGCACTGGCAGGCTTCGCGGTGGCTTACGGCGACGGCTCGCCCGGCAGCGGCAGCATCGTGCTGGGCATCGTGGCGGCGATGGCGGCGGGCGGTCTGGCGGCCCTGCTGCACGCTTTCGTCACCATTACCCTGCGGGCCAATCAGTTCGTGTCGGGCCTGAGCCTGACCTTGCTGGGCCTGGGCGTGGCGGGTCTGCTCGGCAAAAAGTACGAGGGCTTTCCGCTCATCGGGCAGCCCAACCAGTGGCCCTTCACCATCGGGGCCATCGTGCTGGCGCTGCTGCTGGCCTTCTGGCTGACCAGCACCCGCGCTGGCCTGACCCTGCGCTCGGTGGGCGAGAACCCCGCTGTTGCCGACGTACTGGGTCTGAATGTCAACCTGATCCGCTACGGCGCAGTGGCCTTTGGGGGCGCAATGGCGGGTCTGGCGGGCGCGTACCTCTCGCTGGTCTACCGCCCCTCCTGGACAGACGGCATGACGGCGGGCCTAGGTTGGATCGCGGTGGCGCTGGTGATTTTCGTCGGTTGGAGTCCGCTGCGGTCCATTTTCGGCTCCATCTTCTTCGGGCTGCTGTACTACCTGCAATTTCGGCTTCAAGGCAAGACTTTCATTCCCACCGAATTTTTCTCGGCCATGCCCTACTTGCTGGTCATCATCGTGCTGGCCTTGGCGGGCCTGCGTGGACAGCAAGGAGCTGCGCCCGAAGCGCTGGGTAGACCGTACACGCGCGGCGAAAGGTAAAACGCGCCTCGGCAGTGCTGGCCCATCAGTTACTTTCCCCAAAATACTCTACATTAAGCTAAGATTTAGATCCCCGCTCACCTTTTTTCAAGGAGAATCCATGAACAAGATTCAAAAGCTGCTCACGCTGGCCCTCGCCCTCACCGTTGCCTCTGCTGCCACTCAGGCGGGCGCACAAGACGCCAAGCTCAAAGCCTGCTTCATTTATGTCGGCCCCACCGGCGACATCGGCTGGAGCTACGCCCACGATCAGGGCCGCAAAGCCGCCGAGAAGGCGCTGCCCTGGCTCGAAACCCAGTATGTGGAGAGCGTGCAAGAAGGCCAGGCGCTCCCAGTCATCGACCGGCTGGCCAAGAACGGCTGCAAGGTGATCTTCACCACGTCTTTCGGCTACATGGACGACACTCTGGCCGCCGCCAAGAAGTACCCCGACATTATTTTTGCCCACAATGCCGGTTTCAAGCGCAATGCCAACATGGCCACCTACATGGCCGACTTTTATCAGGTCTACTACCTCAACGGCCTGGCTGCCGGGGCGCTGACCAAGAGCGGCAAGGTGGGCTTTGTCGGCACCTTCCCGATTCCCGAACTCAAGCGCCACCTCTCGGCCTTTGCACTGGGTGTCAAAGCGGCCAATCCCAAAGCCAGTGTCAACGTCAAGTGGATCAATTCCTGGTTCGACCCGGCCAAAACCCGCGAGGCCAGCGAGGCGCTGCTCTCCGAGGGCGCGGACGTGATGACCAGCGCCGAGGACTCGGCCACCGGGGTGCAGACCGCCGGAGCCAAGAACATTCCGACGTTTAGCCACTACAACCCGATGCTCAAATTTAGCCCCGATAACGTCGTGAGCGGTCACGTCGTCCACTGGGACAAAATTTACATCGATTTCCTGACCAAAGTTCACAACGGCACCTACACCAACAAAAACCTCGCCAACGTGGACTACTGGTGGCTGCTGAGCAAGGGAGCCGTCGAGATGGGCGCGGACAACGGCCTGCCCTTCAACGCCAAGTTCGTGCCGCAGCTCAAGGCCGCCAAGATGATGGTCGGCGGCAAGTCGGTCAGCGTGTATGACCGGATCATGGCGCTCGACACCGAGATGGAAAAGGGCGGCAAATTTGATCCCTTTACCGGCCCGATCAAAGACCGGAACGGTGTGGTGCGCGTGGCTGCCGGTAAAACCATGAGCATTGCCGATCTCAACAGCATGTCGTGGGTCGCGCCCGGTGTGGTGGGCCAGGTCGCCGACGAGCCTAAAAAGTAAGGAGCACCAACCGCAAAAAAGCGCTGAAGGCACGGGCCCCAGCGCTTTTTTGTGGTTTTCAGTTCGGTCTGGGGTCAGCTTGCGTAATCTTCGTCCGTCACCTTGTCCAGCCAGACGGTTTGGCCCGCTTGCAGGGCGAAGTGCGACATCACCGAATCGGGAGCCGCGCCGTGCCAGTGCTCTTCACCGGCCTCGACGGTCACGATGTCCCCGGCCTGAAACGACACCACCGGCCCACCGCGCTTTTGCGCCCGCCCGCTGCCGCTGACGATCAACAGGGTCTGGCCGTGTGGGTGGGTGTGCCAAGCGGTGCGTGCGCCGGGCGTAAAGGTCACGCGCATGACTTCGGAGGTGAGGGGCTGCATCCAGACCGGGCCGGTGAAGCGGTCTTCCGGGGCGGGGCGGGCGGGCAATTCGGAGCTAGGCGTGTGCTTCATGCCTGTCAGCATACGGCAACAAAAAGCGGCTCTCACGTCTAAGGTGAAAACCGCTCTGTGTTGTGCTGCTCTGGGTGGTGCCGAAGAGGGGATTTGAACCCCCACGCCTCGCGGCGCTAGTCCCTGAAACTAGTGCGTCTACCAATTCCGCCACCTCGGCATTTCAGGCTCAGTTAGCTTACAAGTGCTCCACGGGCTTGTCAAGCGGCTTAAGCGAGTTGGCTGATGGTGCGGCCTAAAGGACACTTCACCGACTTCTCGTTTGGCTGACAAGTCGGTGAGCCATACTGACCTCCTATCCACTTCGCTCTCACTTGATCAGGAGGCCACTGCCTATGACCGATCCTCCCTCTGCACCCGCCACCGAACCGACCAATATGCCCGCCCCGCTGCCGGAAAGAATGCCCGGAAACGCGGGTGTACCGGTTTATGATCCGCCGGTCAACCCCGACACGCCGGGAATGCCGGAACCCAATCCCAGCCAAAACGACGATTTGCCGGGAATGCCCGGACTACCGGACGGCATGCCTGCCATGATCTGAGGCATGTCCAGTTCGGCTTTTTTGTGCGGTTCAGCGCCCTCCACTTGGTGAGGGCGCTTTTTTTGGCTGATCCCAGAGTGTTGATCTCAGAGTGCCCTTACCGCAACATTGTCAGCGGGCCTCAAGCACCCCGCCCAAAAGGCTGGCATAATGGAGCGAGTTATGCGCTCTATCACTGTTGGCACGAGGGGTTCGGCGTTGGCCCTCGCACAAACCCGCTGGGTTGTGGCCCGCCTCAAAGAAGAATGGCCGGAAACCGAATTTCGCATCCAAACCATCCTCACCAAGGGAGACCGCAATCGGGCCAGCCTGGAAAGCATGGCCGCCCAAGGGGACAAGGGGTTCTGGGTCAAAGAAATTGAAGACGCCCTCGCGCAAAGCCGCATCGACATCGCGGTTCACAGCCTCAAGGATTTGCCCACTGAGCAGCCTGAAGGCCTGGAGATTGCCAGCATTCCGCAGCGTGTGGACGCCCGCGACGCTCTGGTCGGCAAGGAGGGCATGAAAAAGCTGGCCGAGTTGCCGCAGGGTGCCCGGATCGGCACGAGCAGTGTGCGCCGCAAAGCGTTCCTGAAGGCGTTTCGGCCCGACCTTGAGGTGGTGGAGCTTCGCGGCAACGTGGACACCCGCCTCGCCGCGCTGGCTGGCCCCGAATATGACGCCATCATCTTGGCGGCGGCGGGCCTGATCCGCAGCGAACTGCGAAACCGCATTGACGAGCTGATCGACCCCACCATTTTGTTGCCTGCGCCGGGGCAAGGCGCACTGGCGCTCGAAACCCGCAGCGACGACGATTTGGGCATTGAGGTGGCCTACGCCATCCACGACCTCGCGACCGACGACCGCACCACCGCTGAGCGCGAATTTCTGGCCGGACTCGGCGCGGGCTGTATGGCTCCGGTGGGCGCGATGGCGACCCTCAAGAGCGGTGTGCTGACCCTGCAAGGCTGGGTGGCCGCGCTTGACGGCAGCAAGGTCATTCAGGGCAGCACCCAGGGTGACCCCGCCGAATGCGCCGATTTGGGCGCAGAACTGGCCCAGGACATGCTCAAGCAGGGAGCCAGCGCCCTGATCGACGCCGCCCGGGGATGAGCGCCCGAAAAGCTCCAGTGGGCGCGGCCAAGACCCAGAGCTACCGGGCCGCTTATCAACAGCTCACCAGCATTGCCGCCGAGCTGGAAGCCGGCGAAACCGACCTCGATAAAGTGCTGCCGCTGCTGACGCAGGCGCAGGCTGCCTACGAAATCTGTAGAGAGCGCATCGACGCCCTGAGGGCAGCGCTGGACGAGGCTGCGCCGCTGGAGACTGTGCCGCTGGCTGCTGAGTTGGGACAAGACGCCGCCGACTCGGCTGAGACTGAAGAAGATGACACCGATGATGACGACGATGTGTACTTCTGAGCAACTTGAGTGCCGCCCCCGGGCGTGATACAATTCTGCGCTGATGCCCTGCTTTTTTGGCGGGTGCTTTCTCCGAAGCCTTCTTCACCTCTTGCCGCTCGGCAAAGCGTGACTGAACAGGCCGGAGTCACAAGGGAGCCAACACGATGTTTGCAATTATCCAGACCGGCGGTAAGCAGTACCGCGTAGAGGAAGGCGACGTAATCCGCGTCGAGAAACTGAGCGGCGCAATGGGCGACAAGCTCGACCTCAAAGCTATGATGATCGGCGGCGAGCAAGTCCTGTTCGGCGAAGACGCTGCCAAGTTCACCGTTATGGCCGAAGTCGTCGATCACGGCAAGCTCAAGAAAATCTACATCCGCAAGTACAAGAGTGGCGTGCAGTACCGCCGCCGCACCGGCCACCGCCAGCAGTTCACGGCCATCAAGATCACCGGCATTCAGGGCTGAGGCCCGACAGCTACAAATGACCGGCGCGAACATCGGATGAAGTGAGGGTCTTCCTCACCCATGCACCAGAACCCCATTAACTGACTTAGAGAGGACACCAACATGGCTCACAAGAAAGGCGTAGGCTCGTCCAAGAACGGACGCGACAGCAATCCCAAGTACCTCGGCGTTAAGAAATTCGGCAGCGAAAAAGTGCTGGCCGGCAACATCTTGGTTCGCCAGCGCGGCACCAAGTTCAAAGCGGGCGTCGGCGTCGGCATGGGCCGCGACCACACCCTCTTTGCGCTCGTGAGCGGCGAAGTGGTGTTTGCCAACAAGGGCAACAAGGGCCGCTTTATCAGCGTGCTGGCCCCCGCCGTTCAACTCGCCGCCGACTGAGATCAAGTTACATTCAGGCGGCTTGAAGAGGTTGAGAACGCCGGGCCACGCGCTCGGCTTTTTTTGGCCTCAGGCGCTCCGCCTTAGGTATTTTCTAGCGCTTCACCGCACCACAGCTTCACGGAGTATTTATGGCCTTCAGAGACATATTAGAAATTGAAGTCATCGGCGGCAACGGCGGCGACGGTTCGATGAGTTTTCACCGCGCCAAATACATGGAAAAAGGCGGCCCCGACGGCGGACACGGCGGCAAAGGCGGCAGCATCATCTTGCGGGCGGTAGAAGGCGTCGAGAGTTTGGAGCGCCTGCTGGGCCGCCGCAAATTCAAGGCCGGTACCGGCAACGGCGGCGAGGGACGCCTGCGCAACGGCTCAGACGCCGAAGACATCATCATCGATGTGCCGGTCGGCACCACTGCTTTCGACGCCGAAACCGGCA
Organism: Deinococcus psychrotolerans; assembly: GCF_003860465.1. Classification (NCBI taxonomy): domain Bacteria; kingdom Thermotogati; phylum Deinococcota; class Deinococci; order Deinococcales; family Deinococcaceae; genus Deinococcus; species Deinococcus psychrotolerans. The sequence continues at coordinate 1,997,531 of NZ_CP034183.1, read as the reverse complement.
AAGCGGTGGCTGATTTGATCACGCCCGGCCAGCTCAAAACAGTCGCCAGAGGCGGCGCGGGCGGGCGCGGCAACAGCGTCTTCGCTTCCAGTACCCGGCAAGCTCCGCGCTTTTCCGAGATCGGGGTGCGCGGCCAGAAGCGCAAACTCCGCTTGGAGCTGCGCCTGATTGCCGATGTGGGCCTGGTGGGCTATCCCAACGCGGGCAAGTCCAGTTTGCTGGCGGCCTTATCGAACGCCAACCCAATGATCGCTGCTTATCCGTTTACCACCCTCTCCCCAATTCTGGGCGTCGTCAGCGCCAAAAACGACGAGGAGCGCCTGACGCTGGCCGACATCCCCGGCATCATCGAGGGAGCCAGCGAGGGCAAGGGACTGGGCCTGGAGTTCCTGCGCCACATCAGCCGCACCCGCATGTTGGTGTATGTCCTGGACGTGGCGGTCGATCCGGCCCGCGAGTTGCAGGCACTGCAAGCCGAACTCCGCAGCTACGATCCGAGCCTGCTCGACAGCATGGCGCTGATTGCGCTGAACAAAATCGATACGGTAGAAGAAGACGTGGCGATGATAGCCGAAGACGAGCTGGCCAAGTTTGGCTTGCCGGTCTTGCAGGTCAGCGCCGCCGAGAAAATGGGCCTGAGCGAGCTGCGCCTCGCCCTCTTCGAGCTGCTGCCTTCCCGCGAGCTGTGGGCGCAGACCCACGCGCTGGAAGTCGAGAGCGACTTGATCGTGGTGCCCGCACTGGAACTCGAACTGCGCGAGGAAGCCGACAAAGACGGCCAAGTCGAGCGCATTTGGATGGTCAAGGGCGGCGGATTCGAAGAAAAGATCGAGCGCTTTGCCCGCCACCTCGAAGACGCCGCCGAATACCTGTCGGGGGTGTTCAAGCGTCAGGGCCTTTACAACGCGCTCAAGCGGGTCGGAGCACGTGAAGGTGACAGTGTCGACATCGGGGGGCTGCGTTTCGAGTATTTTGAAGACAATGACGATTCTCGCCGCTGATGTTCTTTATTCGTCTGCCGTGAAGCCCGCTTTTTTAGGGTCGTCTGAAGGGCTCCTGAGTCAAACGGCGCTATACTTGAGCGATGCAGTCGTGGCCTTTCCACCTTCCATCATGCTTCACTCGGCCGTGACTCGGACACCCCCCGCCCCGCGCCCGTTGGCGGATTTGGCCGAGTGGGAAAGCAGAGCACGCTTGATGGTCAAAGCCCGCCGCTACGATCATGTGGTGCGGGTGGCTGACTTGGCTTACCAAATTGCGCGGGCCAACCGCCTAGATGCGGACAGGGCTTATTTGGCCGGCATTTTACACGACATCGCCCGTGACTTGCCTGACAGCGAGCTCCTACGCCTCGCGCCGCCGGAAGTGCCGATTGACGCCGCGCATCCGCTGGCGCTGCATGGGCGAGCGGCCCGCACGCTGTTGGAGCGTTGGGGCTACCGTGACGAGGTGGTGCTGCGGGCTGTCGAAGACCACACCACTGGCCCCCGCAGCGCTTGCTCGGTTTCGGCCTGTGTGTATGTCGCCGACGTTTCGGAGCCGGGGCGGGGCGTTAACCAGCACATCCGTGAACTGGCGATGGTGGACTTGGAAGGCGCTTTGGCACTGGCGATCAGCTCCAAGGTGCATTATCTGCAGGCACGCGGTATTCCGGTGCATCCGCGCACGCTCTCGGCGTATCAGGGCCTGCAAGAGCGCGGCGCACTGCCTCCCAGCGCATGAAGAGTCAACCGGCCCAGCGGCAAGGAACCCAACGCCAAGAAACGCGGCGGCGCTGGCTCCGGCCGCTGCAACTCTCCCTGCTGACGCTCGCGGCGCTGTGCGGCGGCGGCTACTACGCGCTGAGTGCCAGTAACGGCCAGGGCGGCGGCAGCAATGTGGTGCTGAGTGGCAGCTTGCCGAACTTCACCTTGCTGCTGGCGGGCCGCGACGTCATTTACTGCTACTACCACCAGCCCTGCAAAGATCAAAACCAGCGCAAGGGCGTCATTCAAACCGCCAACACCGACACCTTGATGTTGGTCAAGGTGCAGGGCAAGCGGGTCAGTGTGCTCTCGATTCCGCGCGATACCAATGTGGGCGACTTCGATCCCAAGAAATCTGCCGCCGAGCAAAAAGTCAATGGCAAATACTGGGACGGCGGGCCGCAGGCACTGGTCAGCGCGGTGGAAACCATCACGGGCGAGCGGGTGGACAATTACCTGATCGTGCGAACCGAGGAAGCGGCGCGGGTGATTGACGCGCTGGGTGGCCTCGACGTCAACGTTCCGGCGGGCGGCATCGAGTGGATCGACAAAGCGGCAGGCGTCAACCTCAAGCTGGCGGCGGGGCCGCACCACTTGGAAGGCCAAGAAGCGGTGTGGTACTTGCGCGTCCGCAAAGGTTTTGGCGACGATTACGGCCGAATCGACCACCAAAAGCAGGCGCTGAGCCAACTCGCCAGCAAGCTGACTACCCCGGGCGGCCTGAGCGCTGTTCCCACCATCCTCAGCGTGATGAACGGCGTGGAAACCAACCTCGATCCCACCCTCCTCACCACCGTTCAGCCGGTGCTCTCGCAGTTCAAGCTCAGCTTTGCCACCCTCCCCACAGACACCATCCGCCGCAGCTTTAACTTGGCGGTCAACCGTGAGGAACTGGCCAAAGTCTGGGGCAACTCACTCAAGGCCGAGCCAAGTAGCGCCGTGACCATCTTGCTCGAAGACGCCAGCGGCGCGAGCCTCGGCCCGCCGATGGTGGATGCCCTTCACGCGGCAGGCTACCCCAATGTGCGGCTAAGCACTTTACCCAAAATAGGCGAGCGCAGCCAGGTCTTTACCCAGTCTGACGTGGAAACCGCTCAAAATATCGCCGACCAACTCAACTTGCCCAGATTGCAGGGCGAACGCTTTCCGGTTGCGGCGGGCCAGATCGGCGTGCTGCTCGGCGGCGACGCGCCGCAACTCTTCGCCGCCCTCAACCACTTTACCCCTGCGGCCAGTTCACCCGCTCCCTAACTTTTCTTCTGGAGTTTTCATGACCAAATCAACCTCTGCCGCCCATACCTCAACCGACGCCTCGACTGATTCCCTCTTGCCGCAACTGCGGGCCATCGTGGACGCCGCCCGTGAGCGCCGCGCCGAGGATGTGGTGGTGCTCGACCTGACCGAAGTCAGCACCACCCTCGAATATTTCGTGATCTGCACCGCCACGGCGGGCCTGCAGCTCAACGCCGTGCGCGAGAATGTCCGCACCAAAGCGGTGGAAGCTGGATTTTCGCGCCCCACCGTCGAAGGCCCCTCGGAGCGCTGGTTGCTGCTGGCCTTCGGAGCCAGCGTCGTGGTGCATATCATGACCAAAGAAGCCCGCGAATACTACGACCTTGAAGGCCTGTGGAGCGACGCCAACAAGCTGGACTTTCCCGAAAACGTGGTCTGAATTTTTTGAAATCCTGCTCAAACCGCTCCAATCCTCAAAGCGGCGCGGACGTTCCGGCTTGTGCCAGCACGTCTTGCGCCGCTTTGACGTGCATTTCTTCGACCATCCGGCCCCGCACCGTCACCAGACTTCTGCCCTCTCGGCGGCCCGCTTCCCAGGCCTGCAGCAGTTCGTGGGCGGCCTCCACGTCGGCTGGGCTGACTCCGAAGCTGCGGTTAGCCGTCTCCACCTGCGAGGGGTGGATCAGCGTTTTGCCGTCAAAGCCCAGGGCACGGCCATTTAAGCACTCGCGCTCAAAACCAACCGTGTCGGTAAAGGTGTTGTAAACAGCGTCCAGCACGCCTTTATTGTGGGCGCGGGCGGCCAGCACCACCGCGCTGAGGGCAAAAAGCAGCGGCGTGCGCTCTGGGTCTGGGCCGGTTCGTAGGTCGTGGGCGAGGTCGTTGGCTCCCACGATCAGGCCCGCCACGCTCTGCTCGGCGGCGAGGTCGGGGGCGGCCAGCACGCCGCGTGCCGTCTCGATCATGAGCCACAGCGGCACGCCCAGCGTCATGCTGCGGGCCACTCCCGCTTCCTCGACCTTGGGCAGCACCAAGCCGTCGGGTTTTTCGCACAGCACCGCTTCTTGGTCGGCCTGCTCCCAAATGCTGCCGGAAATGTTGAGGCGCACCCACACCGGACAGGGAAAGCCCTCCTGCAGCGCGGCGCAGATATTTTCACGGGCCTGTTCTTTGTGTTCGGGAGCCACCGCGTCTTCCAAGTCCAGAATAATCACGTCCGCGCCGAGCGTGCGCGACTTGGCAATGGCGCGGGGCTTGTCGCCGGGAACAAAGAGAGCGCTGCGGGGGCGCTTCATTGTGGCCCCGCCGTGTGGGAGGGCGCTGGGCGGGAACGGGCCGCGCTTGAAACGAGCAGGAAGGGAAGCAGCGCCAGCCAGTGCCGCCAGTTCAGGCGAGAACGTTTGTGCATGACGCTCAGGGTAGACGCCGGGGCTGAGAAAGTGAACGCTTTCAGTGGGGAGAACATTTATTTCTGGCGAGTTGGTTAAGCTTTCACTTTGAGCTCCCGCACCTGCGCCGCGAAGGCCCGAATCTGCTCGTCGGTCGGCTGGGGGCCGTAGCGCAGCATCTGGTACTCGCCGATCAGGGTTTCAATGTGCTCGGCGTGTTGCGGGTAGCGCTCGGCAGCCCGCGCCGCGTAAGTGCTGGCGGGTTCCTGTGGCGCTCGGGGCAGCGACAGGCGGCGGGCTAGAAGGGCGTAGGCGGCGCTCAGCGGCTCCTGCGGCGGGCGGCGGCGCAGCAGCATCGGGACGAAAGCCAGCCCGATGGCCAGCATGCCGAACACGGTCAGTTTCCAGTCGCCCAACTCGCCGAGGCCCAGCTTGGCAAACAGTTGGCGCTGCTGAGCGCCGTCGTAGCCGATGACCCAAGTATTCCAGAGGTTTTGCAGCGCGTCGAGGCGCAGGCTCAGGCCGCCCAGCCAGCCGGGGTTGCCGCTAGCCAGCCCCGGAGCGCCGCGTAAACTCGAAACGCCCCGCTCAATTCGGTCAGGTGAAACGGTGGCGGTGGGATCAACCCGCACCCAGCCTTGCCCGGCCAGCCAGACTTCGGTCCAGGCGTGGGCGTTGGCCTGGCGCACGATCAGGTAGCCGCTGTTGGGTTCGGCTCCCTGATAGCCGGTCACCACCCGCGCCGGAACACCCGCCGAGCGCATCATGATGGCAAACGAGCTGGCGAAGTGCTCGCAAAAGCCGCGCTTCGTTTCAAACACGAAGGCGTCCATTCCGTTGACGCTGGGGAGGGTCGGTGGGTTGAGGGTATAAGCGAAACTGCCCGCCGCAAACACGTTTAGCCCCGCCTTGACCCGCTCTACGGGCGGCAAATTCAGCCAGGTCTTGGCCAGCTCACGGATGCGCGGATTGCTGCGATCCGGAAGCTGCAAATTGCGCTCCAGCCAAAACGAATCGGCGTTCAGGCCGTAGCGGTAGGCGGTGGCGGCGCTCAGTTTGAAGAGGGTGCGGCTGCCGATTCGGCTGGGCTTGATGACTTGCAGGTTTTGGGTGATGGCCGTGCCGGAAGGCAGCGAAGCGGGGGCGTCGAGGGCCAGCACCCAGGTATTCTGGCTGGGTTCGGCAGTCAGGGTGTAGTTTTGGACGGGCCCGAGCGCCTGCACGTCGGGGAGCGCTCTTCGCTCACGGCCCAGCCTCCACGTTTCGCCGTCAAAAAACTCCATCACCGGGCCGCGCCAATATAAATTGCTCGGCGGCGGCGCTTGGCCTTCAAACTGCGCCCGAAACGCCACCTCGTCGCTGAGCGCGAGGCTGCTGATGCTGCCCGGATTGACGCTGTCGGATAAGCCCGAAGCGCTTTGGCCCTTGCCGCTCACCGGCATTTGCCACAGCGGGCTGTCGGGGCGTGGAAACAGCACGAACAATGCGGCGGCCAGCGGCAAGGCTTGCAGCAGCAGCACTCCTGCCGAGCGCAGCGGCCCAAAGGCAGCCAGCAGCCCGGCCTTACTGAGGCCGAATGTGGGGAGGCCGGTCAAGCTCTTGGGCCGCTCCAGCAAGCTCACTCCCGCCGAAAGCGCCAGCATGGACAGCAGCGCGTGAACGGCGGTGAGGGTGTCTTGGACGTAAAAAAAGTGGGTGACGGTCAGGAAAAAGCCCAACAAACCCAGCGCCTGTACGTCGCGTCCGCTGCGGGTTTCCAGCGCTTTGAGACTGGTCAGCACCACCAAAATGGCTGTGCCGCCGTCGCGCCCCAGCAGCGTGTCGTAGGTTTGATTAAAGCCCCAGCCGGCCGCCGCCACCACCAGCAGGGAGAGCAGGGTTTGGGTCAGGGCGGGCAGAGCGGGAAAGCGGCCCAACCCCAGCGCGGCGCGGTAAGCCAGCAGCGCCGCAAACAGCAAACTGGCCCACCACGGTAGCCGTGACACATACGGCGCGGCGCACAGCAGCAGCGCAGCCAGAGTGGTCAGCAGCGCGGGCAGCGGGGCGGCGGGGTCAGTGGGCCGCTTGAGACTGCGGCTTCGGCTGGGCCAGTTGAGGGTGGTCATCGGCGCTTCCTCCCCCTGGACTGGTGAGCAGCAGCGGGCGGCTGATCGGGGGCGTTCTCAGCCGCACGGTAAAGCGCCAAGGCACTGAGGGCGCGGCGGGCCTGCGTTTCGCCGCTGCCTTCTTCCAGCTTCAGACTCGGCAACTCCAAGCGGTAGCGGGTGTCTTGCTGGCGGGCCTGCAACACCCAGGCGCTCAGGCGCGAGAGGCGCTCCTCGGTGTTCAGGCCGCGCAACTCGCCGTAGCTCAGGCGCAGGGTAAAGCTGGCGGGCGCGTCGAACAGCTTGGTTTGCAGCTCACCGAGGCGGGCCGATTGCCGCCACGCCACCTGCCTAGGCGCGTCACCCGGCAGATAAGGCCGGATGCCCGCGAAATCTTCTTGCCCGCTCAGGCGCTTCTCGCCGCTGCCTTCGCCGACTTTGCTGCTGGGTAGCGGCGGCGCGTCGTCCTCAGGGGCCGGATACACCAGCGCTTCGGCGCTCAGCAGCGGATAGGTCACGCCGCGCCAAAGTCCCAGCGGGTCGCGGCCTTCCAGCCGGAGGCGCGGCAGCAGCAGCGGGCCACGCTTGGGCGCGAAAATCAGCACTTCGGCGCGGGTTTCGGCCTCTGAGGGCACGTCGAACAAACAGATGGCCGCCGAACGCGGGCGGTGGGCACGCAATCTTAAGCTGCTGCGAGTCTGCTTGGATGGATTTTGCACCCGGACAGCAAAAACCGCGTCTTGTCCGGCCCAAGCGCTCCCAGGCGGCGCGGCACTGAGGGTCAGTCCGCTGAGGCTGCGCGAGGCCGACACCGCGCCCACCACCCACAGGCCCAGCATCAAAAAAGTCACGAGGTAGCCGAGGCTCAGTTGGTAATTGACGCAGCCGATCAGCGTCAGCAGCGCCGTGAGAAGAAACGCCGCGCCGAAGCGGGTCGGGTAGACACGCGGCCCCTTGGAAAAGTGGGTGGCGGGCGCAATGGTGACGCCCTGCCCGGTGTCGGCGCTGCCATCATCGCTGGCCCACTCGCTGACGCGCTCGCGCAAGCTGCTGGAAAGGGGCCGAGGGGGAGCGGTGCTGGCAGGGCGCTGGGTCATGGAGTTCCTTAAAGCATTTGTCGTAAAAGTTTCAAGACTTTTATGACCGAGCGGAGCGAGTGAAATACGTGCTAGAGCAGATGGGAGTGGAATTGGTGGGGTGCTTTTCCACAACAATGGAACGGACAAATGCTCTAGAGGGCTGAGAGATCAGGTTTGCGGTGTGGTCTTCGCTTGAGTCAGCAGCGCTTCAAGCTGAGCGGCCGCTTCGTGTGCGCCCATCAGTTTGGCCGCGTCCACCACCGAGAGGCCGCCCACGTCTCGGGTCTTTAGGTCGGCTCCTCTGGACAGCAGCAATTCCAGCATCTCCAAGCGGTTAAACATGGCGGCCATCATCAGCGCGGTTTTTCCAGCGGGCCCGGACGTTTCGGTGTTGGCTCCGTGCGTGAGCAGCAGCTTGGCCATCGCCAGATCGCCTTTGTAGGCCGCGCCGACCAGCGGGGTTTGCCCTTGGTCGTTGGCCAGTTCGGGGTCAGCGCCCGCCAACAGCAGGTACCGGGCCGCTTCCAGGTGGCCGTGATAGCTGGCCAGCATCAGCAAGCTGTCGCCCTTCTGGTTCCTGATGTTGGCGGGGAGGCCCTTTTCCAGCAGTGAGGCGAGTTGCTCGGCGTCTCCGGCCCGCACCAGTTCAAAGACAGCCTGAAAAAAGGCCAGCGTTTCAGGGTCGGGGGCGGGCAACTGGTGAGTAGGCGATTGGGGAGTGGCTGACTTGGGGACGGACAAATCGGGGTTGGGCGTCATTGGGTGGCTCCTTGCAGGGACTTGGGGCGAAAATCAAAACCAGTATGGCCACTGCTCCCGCCCGTATCTGAGCCGCTTCTCACCCTTCCCGCCACACGTTTATCAAGGCTCCTTAAGGAATCGCCACCGTCGCCAGAAGCTGGGCGGCCACCGCCGGACTGGCGGCCCCGCTGGAGCGGCCCAGCAAGCGGTGCGCGGCCACGCTGCCGAACACTGCCCGCACGTCTTCGGGCAGCGCGTGTTGGCGGCCTGCCAGCCAGGCCCACGCCCGCGCCGCCGAGAGCAGGCCCAGTGCGGCGCGGGGACTCAGGCCGGTCTGCACGTCGGGGTGCAGGCGTGAGGCGGTCACGAGGGCCAGCACGTAATCGGCCAGCGCTCCCGAGACGTGCACGGCGGCTGCGGCCTGCTGAGCGGCCAGCAGCGCTTTGGGGGTCAGCACGGCGCTCAGCTGGCGGGCCGCGTCTCGGCGTCCGCCCGCCAGCAGCAGCTCACGCTCGGCGCGGGGGTCGGGATAGCCCAGCGAAACGGTCATCAAAAAGCGGTCAAGCTGCGATTCGGGCAGTGCGAAGGTGCCGAGCTGCGAAGCGGGGTTTTGGGTGGCGATCACGAAAAAGGGACTCGGCAGGGCGCGGGAGGTGCCGCCTTCGCTGACCTGCCCCTCCTCCATCGCCTCTAAGAGGGCCGACTGGGTCTTGGGGGTGGCTCGGTTGATTTCGTCGGCCAGCAGCAGTTGGGTAAAAATCGGGCCTTCGTGAAAACGGAATTCGCGCTGGGCCGGTTCGTAAATGCTGACGCCCAGCAAATCGGCGGGCAGCAAATCGCTGGTAAACTGCATCCGCGAAAAATGCAGGCCGAGGCTGGCTGCTATCGCCTGCGCCAGCGTGGTTTTGCCGACTCCCGGTACGTCTTCGAGCAGCAGGTGTCCGCCCGCCAGCAAGCAGGCCAGCGAGAGTCGGACTTGCTCGGCCTTGCCCAAGATGACCTGGTCAAGCTGGGCGAGGGTGGCATTGGCCAGCGGCATTAAGCCCGCGTGCTGCTCCGCTAAGGCGGGAGTGGTTTGCAGCGCGGTCACGGTTCCCTTGAGAAGCAAAGGGGCCGGAAGAAACGGGGGCGGGCACTCATACTTGCAGCTTAGCGGTCGTGCTCTGGCAGAATGCTTACCAGTAGTTCTATTCGCCCAGCTTCCTTGTCAAACTCAGCTCCTTTTAGACCCGCTCCAACTTTCCCACCTCACGGCCCGCTAAACTCTGAGGCATGATCTCACTTGATTTAAGCGGCAAAAAGGCCCTAGTCATGGGCGTCGCCAATGCCCGCAGCCTCGGCTGGGCCATCGCTGAGCAACTCCTCGCGGCAGGCGCACGGGTGGCCTTTAGCTATCAGGGTGAACGTCTGCGCCCCGAACTGGAAAAACTGACCAAAGACTATTCGGGCGTGCTGCTCCGGCAGGCCGACGCCACCAGCGAAGACGATTTGACGGCGTTGTTTGCCGCCATCAAAGCCGAGTTCGGCCAACTCGACGCGGTGGTTCACGCCATCGGCTTTGCTCCGCGTGAAGCGATGGAAGGCCGCTTCCTCGACACCACCGCTGCCGATTGGAACACCACCCTGTCGGTCAGCGCCTACAGCTTGGTCAGCATGTGCCGCCACGCTGAGCCGCTGCTCACTGAGGGCAGCAGCGTGATCAGCTTGACCTACCACGCCTCGCAAAAAGTCGTGCCCAAATACAACGTGATGGGCGTGGCCAAAGCCGCTTTGGAGGCGGCCACCCGCTACCTCGCCGCCGAAATGGGTGCGAAGGGTGTGCGCGTCAACACCATCAGTGCTGGCCCGATGCGGACGATTGCCGCCCGCAGCATCCCCGGCTTTAGCACCATGTACGACCAGGCCGCCAAAGCCGCGCCGCTGGGCCGCAACGCCACCTCGCAGGAAGTCGGCAAGCTGGGGTTGTTCCTGCTCAGCGACCTCGCCAGCGGCATTACCGGCCAAGTGGTTTACGTGGACGCGGGCAGCAGCGTCATGGCCATGAAAATGGACAACTGAGTAGTTTTAAGGCTGACAGGCGTCCACGCCTGTTCTGGTGGCGCGGGTAAACTGGCAGCCGTATTTGGCGTCGGCCACCACACTGGGCGTCAGTACATCGTCTCCGGTAGGTTTGGGGCCGCCGCTGGCCCACTTCATCCAGTCGTTGAAGGCTTCTACGAATTCCGCTCCCACAAATTCGCAGTGCCCCGCCGCCCGAATGGCCCGCTGCACCAGCAGTCCCGAAGTGCCGTTTTTCTGGGCCATTTGAAGGTAATGCTGCTCGTGGGCAAACGGCACATAAAAGTCGCCGAGCGTGTGCATGGTCAGCACCGGCACCTTGAATTGGGCGTTAATGGCCGGGAGCCAGCGCAGTCCGTCGGCGCGGGGCAAGTTGGCGCTCGGATCGGCGGTGGTTCGCAAAACGGCTTGGTTGTAGGCGACCTCGGCGGCGGTGGGGGTCTGGCCCTGCGTCCAGCGGTAAACAGCATTTTGGTTGCCGTAAAAGTTCTTGGTCAAAATGCCGGTGAGGGTGCCGTCCGAGCCGCCGGTACTCAGCACCGCGTTTTGCAGCGCTCCTACCCTGAAGCCGAGTTCAAACACCGGACGCGGCCCGCCGGTCAGGTTCTGTGCAATGTCGCGTAGCCGGGTGCCCTGCACGGTGTTGGGCGTCCAAAGGTCGCCGCTGCTGTCGCTGAACAGCCCCGCTTTGATGTCGGGCAGCAAGGTTTGGAAACTGCTGGCCGGGTAAGTGCTGGAACCGTAGCCGCCGAGTTCTTGGGCATTGAGGGTGTAGTCGCCCAGCCACTGAAATTCATACGGTGGGTCGAGCACGCCGCACAGCGGCATGGAGGCGGCGTAGTTGACCTTGTGCTTGGCCGTCGCCAGCGTTTCGGTTTCCACGGCGGCGGCAGCAATATTCCCGCCCATCGAAACGCCCATGATGTAGGTCGCACTCGGCGCGGGGTACTTGCTCTGCGTCAGCGCTCCGAACTGCTGGGCCAGCGCGTTGGTGTCCTCGATGCCCGACCGCACGTCGTAATAGTTAGACGAGTAGCTGGAAGCCGCCCAAGCGTAGCCCTGCGAGACCAGATACTCGCGGATCGGAGGCGGGGCGACGCTCAGGGCCGCGCCCGTGCCCGCGTAGCCGTGGGCGTACATCACCAATTTGCCGTTCCACTTTTCCGGCACTTCGATGAGGTAACTGGCCTGTCCGTGCTCACCTGCGTAGAGGCCTTTGTAGAGCGTGGCCCCTGCAATAGAGGGCGTGCTGGGCACTGCCGCCGTGAACACCCGCGTATCTTGCTCGCGGGTGGGCTGAGCCACAGTATTCATAACAGGAGCACAACTCGACAAGATAAGGCTGCACATCAGTAAGCTGGCGGCGCTGGTGCGGGTCAATTTCATAAAGCCTCCCAAAAAACAATTTGAATGTTGAGTGCATTAGAAACCCCTCTCAGCTGTCTGTCAAATGCTTGGACTTAATCAGAACTACTTGTTATTGTGCAAGACTCAATTGAACCGTCATTTGTTGGGCAGTCCTCTTCCCAGAAACGAGCCTAGAGCCACCCCCAGCCCAAGGCCAATCGCCAGACCACCTGTGCCGAAGCGGGTCAGGCCCATCAGGGCGACGCCCAGGGCCACGCCGAACGCGATGCCTGCGCCCATTGCCTGATTCTTGGTTTTGAAGTTCATGGCCTGACTCTAGAAGAAATGATGCTTAAGCGCCCTTTAAGCGTTCATGAAGGCTACGGCTCAGCCGTTCAGCTGCACTTCGGCCACCTTACAGAGCATTCGGAACATCTGGAACAAGTGGAAGGCGTCGGGGCTGCTGTACCCCACCGTCACGGCATCGATGCGGGTCACGCCCGGCACGCGCCCAGCTTGGTCGGCCCGCGCTTGGTGGTCGAATGACAGCTGCACGCTGGCGGGAAACAAAACGGTGAACGGCTGGGCGCTGTGCATGCCCTCGGCGGCTTTTTTCGCGCCCGCCCGAATCTGCCGGCACGCCTCAGCGGGGTGCAGATGCACGGCGCTGAACATGCTCAGGCCCTCTTTGACCGCCACGCCCACCACCTCGGTTCCGACGCTTTCCTGCACCTGCTTGACCGCCACATCGTCGCCGCTGATAAACACCGTCGGCACGCCGTAATGTCCGGCCAAGAGCGCATTGAGATACGGCTCTCCAGCCTGTACGCCGTTGATTCTGACGTCGCGCACCGAGCCGTTCCAGGTGTGGGCCAGCGGCGCTCCCTGCGTTCCGGCGCGGGCGTGGTAGCCGACCATCATTAGTGCGCCCACGCCTTTTTCCTGAACGCCCTGCACCATGCTCAGCGCTCTGTCGTTGCCCGACACGTAGCGCACCCGCTCGTCCAAGTATTCGGGCAAGAGGTTTCTCATGGTGTCGTGCGAGTCGGCGATCAGCACGCCCGACGCGCCGCCTTCAAAGGCTCCCAGCGCGGCGGCGTTGGCCTCGCGGCTCATCTGGATGCGGGCGCGTTCATACTCGCTGCCACTCACCAGGCCCCCAAATTCCGGCGGGCTGACCTGCACCCATGAGCTGACTCCGCACACGCCTTCCATATCCACGCTGATGACAACATTCATGCCCTGAGCGTAGCGGCTGGGCGGTAAGCTAAGCAAATGACCACAGTGCAGACGACGCCATTGCAGCGGGTGGAGGCGGCCCTGGCGGAGAGCTGGCGGGGTTATCCAGGCGAGTGGACGACCTTTGGCCCACTCAGTGCCGTCTACGCTGGCCCTGACTTGCCGATCAACGTCGCTCTGGGAGAGACAGACCAGGAAAACGCGGCGGAAGTTCTGGCGCAGATAGAGGATTTTTACGCACTCCACTCGCAGGCAGCCGCTCTGCTGGTACACTCGCACGCGCATCCGGCACTCTTCACGGCGCTGGCGGCCAGAAACTACCACCTGGATTACTTGCTTCACACCTACGCCTGCACGCTCTCCAGCGCCTCATCTGCTCCAGTCTTTGATGTCGAGGAAATGACGCCCGACGAATGGGCCGAAATCACTCCGCAGGCTTTTGGAGCGCAGAGCCGGGAAATGATGCGGCTGGCGGCTGGTGTGCCGGACGTGCTGCGGCTAGGTGTCCGGCGAGGTGGGCAGTGGGCGGGCTTCGGGGCCGTGACGGTGATGCCGGATGCACAGGGCGGCGTGGCTCTGCTGTTCAGCGCCGGAACGTTGCCTGAGTTTCGGGGGCAAGGTATTCAGTCCGTTTTGCTCGCTGCCCGCCTGCAAAGCGCCCGTGAGCAGGGCGCGACGCTGGCGGCTGTCGATGTCGCCCCCAACAGCGTCAGCGAGCGCAACGTGAAGCGGGCAGGCTTTGAGATGGTCGGAGCGCGGCTCAATTTTGTTCAGGCTCAACCTCTCTAGAGAAGTCGTCACCCTGAGTGGAGCAAAAGGGCCTTATTTCTAAATGCCCCGTCTGCGCTCAGCACGCCCCCTGCGCTTCTGGTCAATCCTCTACTCCACATCCTTGAAATTGGTGTTCGGCCCTAGGCCGCTGGAATTGGTCACCGCGCTGCTGAAGCCGGTTACGGCGCTGAGTTTTTCGCTGACGGTCAATTCGATTTTGGCGACCTCGCCGCCGCTGACGCCCGCCTTGGCCGTCCCCGCCGTGCCGTAATCGGCAATGTACTTGGCCGGGTTGTCGGCAAAGGCCTGCGCCCCCGCTTCCGCCGTGCTGGCGAGGTTTTGCGCTCCGGCGGCGCTGCCCGCGTCATCAAAGGCGGGCACCAGTTGGCCGATGCCGGTCAGGGTCACGAACGACACCACCTCGTCGTTGACGCCGACGCCCAGCGTGCTCTTTCCGCTGCCCGCAAAATTCTCGCTCTCGGCAAAGCCCAGCCCGCCACTGATGGTCAGGCTGTCGCTGGCCCAGTCCTTGCCGAAGGTGTAGTCCAATTTTAGCCGCGCTCCCTCGCCAAACGCCAGATGAATGCCGGTGCAGTCGGCCTGATAGCTCGCCAAGATCATCGGCATGGATTCGGATGGCAGATTGCAGGCCTTGTCGGGAAAGGTCTTGAGCTTGCCCAGTTTGACGGGGTGCAGCACCTCAGCAGACTTGAGTGGGCACGAACGCCCGTCACTGTCGCGCACGAAGTCAGGCTGCAGGGCTGCCGTCAGCCAGACCTGATACAAGCTCAGCTCCTGCGCCGCTTCCACCAGGGCGCTGTCCACTACGGTGACGCGCTGAAGGTTGGCCGCCGCTTGATCGCTGCCGTCTTTCATGCCGGCGATCCAGGGACTGCCCAGCGCCCACATGTCGCCCAGCACCGCGTCCATCTGGTGAATGGCCGCCGCGTAGACCGGAAAAAAGCGGGTATGCACAGCCAGTGCCTGTTCGCGGCGGGTGGTGACGGCGGCGCAGGTGAACGACTGGGCCGCGTCCACGATCCGGTTGAGGTCAGCCGAAGCGTCGGCCTGCGCCTGATTGAGCGCGGTCTGGGGGCCGTCAAGGCGGGCGTTGGTGATGGTGGCGAGGTCGCCCAGCACGAAGCGGGCCTTGGTGGGGGCGCGGTCGAGGGTGTGGGTATCTTTCAGCGCTGCTTGAGTCGCCCGTGCCTGCGCCTGTTTCAGCAGATCGAGCAGGTCAGCCGTGTAGGTCAGCAAGGGCTGCTTGCTCTCCGGCAACACGTCGCTGATGGCGCTGGGGTCAAAGGGCGGCAGCTTCCAGTACGCCTCGTCTCCGGCCTCCACGCCTTTGACATCGGGAAACAGCGGCGGCGTCTTGGCCAGAATCTGCTGGCCTTTGGCACTCCGGCCCAGCACGCCCTCAGCGGTGTTCAGTCCCGCTTCGGCAAAGTCGGTGAAACCATTTTGGAGTGATCCCTGAAACAGCGGCAAGGCTTGTTTGGGATGCCCCTGACACAGCGCGATCAGCCCCAAGCCCGCCATCGCCTGCGCCGCTTTGGGATTTTGTCTCAGCCCCACGTTGAAATAATTCTGCGCCGCGTCTACCCGCTGCTGATCGAGCGCCAGCCAGCCGAGATTGACCTGTACATCACTTTTCTGGGCGGCGGTGCCGGTGTTGAGAAAAGCGGCGTAGAGCAGCGCCTGTTCGGCACTGGGAAAGTCGCGCAGCCCGCGCAGGGCCACTCCCAAATTGTTGGCGTAGGTGGCGTCGCTGGGCGAATTCAGAGCGCTTTTGCTGATGGCGTAGGCTCCAGCGCGGCCCATGTTCTGTGCCAACAAAAACAGGCCCACGTTGGAGGCGTCTTGCGGCTGAGCCTGTGTAGCCAGATTCTGATTGAGCGCCGTGAGCTGGGCGGGGTCGAGTTTGGCGCTGAGGCCCGCCTGCACCGACTTCACCAGGGCGGCGTAGGCAGAAGCGGAGGGCGTGTCAGCCACCGGAGCATGGCTCGGCGCGGTGGGGCAGGGGTTGACGCCCTGACCCTCGGCTGAGCCAGTCGCGGCGCTGAGCGAGGCTGCGCCTGAACTGCCTGACCCACTCGCTCCGCCTGATTCGCCTGATACGGCGCTTTTGCTCTGGGCCGCGCTCCAATCGTCAAGCTTTTTCTCCTCGGCGGGGGTGAGTTCTTGACCTTTGCTGAGTTTTTCAATGAGTTGCACGATCTCGGGCGGCGGCATGGCTCCGGCCTGTTGTGCTTGGGCGGGCAGCCAAGCGGTCAGCAGCGTCAGCGCGGCCAGACTGACCCGCTTGAAGTTCCTTCCGGACATGGGCGGTCTCCTTGAAGGGCAAGGGGCAGATGAATACAGTGCAGCGGGGAGTTACTTGGCGATTGGAGGCAGAGCCACCGCGTAAAAGCGCAGGCCGCCGCCCAGACGCAGCTTCACGGTGGTCGGTACTACATCCTTGTCGACGGCGAACAGCACCCGCACGCCCGCGTCCTTGCCTGCGGGCAGGTCGCCGCCCAGCTCCTTGTCACGCGATCCCAGATACAGATGCTGATAGTCCACGCTGATGCCGTCTTGATCGAGCAGTGAGGCCCTAAACGAGTACGCCGCGCCCGGCACCATCGACTGCGGCACCAGATTGGCATTGTGGAAGGTCAGATAGACCACTACCACCTTCTGATTGCTGCCCACGTCCATGCCGTCCGGCTGGCTGGCGGGAACATCCACTTTATCGACCCGGACATCCAGCACCGCCGGATAAAATACGCCCGCTTTGCCGGGAACCTCGTCGAGCGCGGCGCTGCCGTCTTTCACGCTGGGATTGGCAAAGGGGGCGGCCAGCGGCGCGACCTGGCCTTTCAGATCGTAACGCCAGACCTTGCTGTTGGCGTCGTCCACGATCAGTCTGGGCAAACTCACGTCTCCGGCCAGCACGATTCGGGTATACACGTCGATCTTCTGGCCCGGCTTGAGCTGAAGGTGGACTTCGCTGTGCGTGGCCTCAGCGAACCATGCGCCGTCGCCCGCCACCGACTGGTTCTTGCTGTCCACGCCAGTAAACCGGATGCTGTTGCCCGAAATACCCAGTTCAACTTTCTGCGGATTTTGAATGGTCAGGTGCAAAATCAGCGCTTTTTCGCCTTCCGGACGGATGTCGTCTTCGTCTCCTTTGTAGAAGTGGCCGACGCTGTATTCAGCTTTGCGAATGGTGTAATTGATGGCGTCGGTTGTCCCCAGAAACAGCGTATAGGTCTTGCCGACCACCGCTGAGCCGCCTGCGAGTTGCTGGGTACCCTGTACGGCGGGCGAAGTCGATGCTGGAGGGGCCGCCGGTTTGCCTGCCGGTTTGGTGGTGCCTGCGGCCAAGGAACCAGCCCCGAGCGTCACCTGAGTGAGCAGAGCCAGCCCCAAGACAGCGATCAGCGGCGTTTTGCTTGTCCCCGTTGCCTTCATAGCAGTCCTCCTTGGTGAGCGAACCTTAGAAGCTGCAGGATGAAAGGCCCGGTCAGACCTTAATGTGGTGGCGGATTTATAAAGGCCAGATGAAATGTAGTGGGCGACTGCCACAGCCGCAGCTTGCTCGCTGAGCAAAGCGGTTTTTTAGCCGTTTAGACGGTGTCCTGCTTCTTTGAGCGCCGTCAGCGCCTCACTCAGCCGCTCACGCTTGACCAGCACGTAATCGGTGTCGAACGTGGAGACGGCGAAAATGCCTATCCCGGCGTCCCGCAGAGGATTGAGCACCGCCGTCAGAATGCCGGTGAGGGCAAAATCAAACGGGCCGTGCAGCTTGAGCGCCGCCCAGCCTGCTTGGTGCTGAACGCCTTCCGGCACGAGGCTGGCCTCGCACACCAATGAGAGTTCATCCTCACTGCGGGTCAAACTGAAAAAAGAGCCGCTGAGCAGCCCACTTGGCAAAATAAAGTCGGGCGGCCACTGCGCCACCGCAAACTCGGTGGGATCAGCGCCGCCCAAAATGGACAGGGTGAGGTGTGGAGGTTGGTTTTCGTTCACTGCCCCTTAGCCAGCCGCTCCAGCACCAGCCGCGAGACGGTCTTGAGCGTTTCAAAGACGCCGCGTCCTTGATCGGCCACCGCTTCGTGCCACTGCAACTCATGCTTGGGGTCAATCACGGCGCGGATCATCTCGGTCGAGAGTGCGCCTTCTAAATCGCGCTTGTTGATCTGAAGAATCATCGGCACTTCTTTGACGTCGATGCCGTGTTCGAGCAAATTCTCGCGCAAGTTGCGCATACTTTCGGCGTTGGCCCTGAGGCGGTTGGGGGCGCTGTCGGCCACAAAGACGATGCCGTCTACGCCGCGCAAAATCAGCTTGCGGCTGGCATTGTAAAAGACCTGTCCCGGCACGGTGTAGAGGTGAAAGCGGGTCTTGAAGCCCTGCACGCTGCCCAAATCGAGCGGCAGGAAGTCGAAGAAGAGGGTGCGCTCATCTTCGGTGGCCAGACTCACCATTTCGCCGCGCAGATGACTCGGCACTTTGGAAAAGACCTGTTTGAGATTGGTGGTTTTTCCGGACATGCCGGGGCCGTAATACACGATCTTGCAGTTGATTTCGCGGGCGGCGAAGTTAATGGTACTCACGTCATTCCCCTTTGGGTCTGGCCGCACACGAGGCGGGCGAAACGGTGGCCGAGCAGCAAAACGTCAGTTTGTGGGCACTCTCTTTGTCTAAAACTAAGCGTTGAGCCTCACTTTAGCTTATCTTTAGCCCAGTAGGTCATCGAGGAGGGCGGTGGCGCTGCTGCCGAAGTCGGCGTCGAATTTGATGGGCGGCGCTTCTTTGAGGTTTTTCATCACCTCGTTGAGGGCCAAGATGGCTTTTTTGGCGTGCAACTTGACGCGCCCGAGCGGCACGCTGCTGTCGAAGATGAGGGTCAGGAGGGCCACGTCGCCCACCGACTCTACATAAATCGCGCCTTGTTCACCTTGGTGAATTTGCTCGCTGAAGGTGCGCTCACCGAGCATGTTGGCCAGCGCGGCAGTCGCGGCGGCGTTGGAGGCCACCAAAGTCGCCACCGAGTCGAGGGCGGGGGGCCTAGGTGCCCACAGCGCTTCTTTGTGAGACAGCACGAAACCCTTGCGGTCGACCAGAAGGCAGTAGCGCACGCCTGTCGCCACGAGCAGGTCTTCGATTTGCGTCTCGACCTGATCAAAGGGTTCACCGTAGAGTGCGAGGGAAGGCTCAATCATCAAGGCGCAGTATAAGTGGGGCGTTCTTACAAGCGGCGCACAGAACTCCTTGCCTTAAGCGGAGTGCCGAGTTCGGCGGCCCTCATCTGCGGCCAGCGCCGTTCATCACCTTCCTTGGGCCAGCCGCTACACTGCCCAGCGTGAACCGCTTGCCCACTGCCGCCCGCCGCCCCGGCCTGTCTTTGCTCAGTGTGCGCCTCGCTGCGCTGGTCTTTATGGCCCCGCTGACGCTGGCCGCCGCCCGTCCGGTGGTCATCAGCGGCGTGCCGACCAGTCCGGTGATCGAAACCAAGCTGCTCGCAGGCTCGAAAGAAGGCCTGCCGATTTGGTTTTTGCCGCAGTTGGGCCTGCAAACCCGCAACAAGCCGCAGGATGTGTGGCTCAGCTACGGCCCGCGCAGTTTGCGCTACACGCCGCAGGGAGGCTGGGCAGCGTCCGGCTTTGCCCTGACTGCGCCGTTGCCCGCCCCGGAGCGCTACGGCTCAGGCGGCAGCCTCCACGTGGGCCTAGACGTGCTGCGGGCGCTGGGCGTGCCGCTGGCGGGCAATGCCGAGCAGCTGGATGTGCGGGTGGTGCAGGCCGCCAGAGAAGTGCCGTTGCCAGTGCCGCAATTCGGCTTCAACTTGGCTCCGACTCTGGTAACGCCCAAAGTGGTGCAGGCCGCCAAGGTGCCGCTCAGTCCAAAGCCAAGTGTGCCGAAACCCAGCACATCAAAACCTGATGTGGCAAAACCCAGTGGGGCAAAAATCAGTATCAATCCCACCGCGCTCAAAGCGGTTTCCGCGCCAACCAGCCCACCGCCAGTCAGCCCACCCAAGGCCGCGCCAGAGAAAGTCAAACCTGTGGTCAAGCTGCCCAGTCCGGTGAAGGCGAGTCCTGCTGTGGGCCATTCAGGTTCTGCAAGCCCCCTGGCTACGAGTTCAGCTATCACGAGTTCAACAGCCGTGGGTCCAACATCTGCGAGTCCGGCTGCCGTGAAAGCCGCCGTCAACAAAGCGGTCACCGAGGTGCTGGAACTGCGGGCCGAGGTCGCTCAAAAGCCTTCCCTCCGAAGCGCCAGTATCGAGCCCACACCGATTGCGCCGCCTGCTGGACTGCTCGCGCCTGTTCCAACCTCAATAACGCCGACCCCAGTGGCTCCTCCTCCAGTTGCGCCGACCATGTCCGCGCCGACACCCCTCCCGGCCCCCACCCCTCCCCCACTGCTCAGTGGCCCGAAGATCGTGGGAACGCGCTCCAGCCTCAGCACCGTCCGCAATATTCAGCTTCAGCGCCTGGTGATTGATCTGAGCGGGCCAGCCACGTACAGCGCCAAGAACGAGCGCGGCGGCGTGACCCTCTTTTTGCCGCAGGTGAGTGCCGACTCCAACGTGCAGACCCTAGACAGCGGCGATACCCTGACCCTCGCCCCCGACAGCAACGGCGTGACAGTGCGGCTGGACGCGGGCGGCGGCCAAAGCCAAGTCAGCACCCTCAACGACCCTGACCGGATCGTGATCGACACGGCGACCAGCCTGAGCGCCGATGTGCCGCCGCCGATCAACCCGGACGCTTTGCCAATCGGCGTGAGCCTAAAGGCGTTCGGCGGCTTGTCACTGCTGAGCTTTGATCCGGCCCAGTTTACGCCGCGTGTGGTGGCCGCTCCGGTCGGCGTGGCCCTGAACGTTTCGGAGCTGGTGCGGCGGGTCGGCGGTGTGGCGGGCGTCAACGGGGGCTACTTCGATCCGCCCAGCAGCTTGCCGGTGGACTTCGTGGCGGCGGGCGGCAAGCTGCTGGCGGCCAGCTTGGAGCGGCGCGGCACGGTGGGCTTTAGCGAGGGCGGCACAACGCTGTTCGGCTTTCCGCGCCCACGCTACATGCTCACCGGCGCGTTCGGCTCGCTGATGGTCAACACTGTGACGGCCCGCCCCGCGCCCAAGCTGCTGACCGCCTTCGTCGGCGACGGCAAAACGGCGGTGGGCGGCGCGGGCCTCCTGACTCTGACCCTCAACGCGGCGGCGAGCGGTGTCAGCAAAGCCGAACTGGGCGGCGCGGTGCCAGCAGCGGGGCGCATCAGTCTCAGCTTTGATCCGGCCCGCTTTCCGCAGTTGCCGACGGCAGAGGGCAGCTCTATTCAGGCCACTCTCAATTACCAATCTCAAGAATGGCAGGGCGTCCGCGACGGCCTGAGCGCTGGCCCGATGCTGCTGCAAGGCGGCGAAATCGTGCTCAACCCAGAGCGCGAAGCCTTCAACGTGTTGACCGGGGTGTGGCGGCCCACCCGACAGGTGGCCTTTGCCATCTACAAGGGCCAGCCCACTCTGGCTTTTTTGGAATTTGGGACGCCCGAAACCTTTGCCCGCGCCCTGCACAACGTGGGCGTCACCGACGCGCTGCGCTTAGACAGCGGTTCGAGCGCCACCGTCTTCGTGTCGGGCGGGTATCTGGGCACCGGCGGCTACCTCAACACCGTCTGGAGCCGCCCGGTGCCCAACGCCATCGTCTTGGTGCCGACCAACAACACCGCCTCGCTCAAAGCAAGCAAAAACCTCAAATAAAGTTTTGGTTGGGTTGAGGCAAGTTACCCGTTGCCCCCACCTCCGCCGCCAAAACTGTAAACTGTGGAGGTGAGCAACTCTAACGCCCCTGCCGACGCCGCCGCGCACTCTGGACGGACGGCGGTGCGGCTTTTGCAAGGCTATCTGTGGCATCCCGGAGACGAAGACAACGAGACGTTTGAAGACTTTGATCTCGAAAACTACATGCCGCATGAACTCGGTGAAGCGCACGTGCTGTGGGACAAGGTCACGGCTCCCTTCGCCTTTTTTGAAAACGGCGAACCCACCGCTTCGCAGGCGTTTTACCAGTTCACCGTGCTGCAAATGTACGACGCCCGCCCCAGCGCCGAGAGCCTCAACGCCGACGCCCTCAGCGCTTCGCAAAGCCTCGGGCCGCTCCTAGACGCTACCCCCGAAGGTGT
The DNA here is from genome assembly GCF_003860465.1 of Deinococcus psychrotolerans. Classification (NCBI taxonomy): domain Bacteria; kingdom Thermotogati; phylum Deinococcota; class Deinococci; order Deinococcales; family Deinococcaceae; genus Deinococcus; species Deinococcus psychrotolerans. Next base: position 1,975,677 of record NZ_CP034183.1, on the reverse strand, counting down.
GGGCTGGCAGCTCTGGGAAGATTTGCGCGAACTATGAGCGAATCCGAGTTGCAGTGGCTCGATCTGTACGTGGAGGGCGATACCCACCCCCGCCGCTTTGACAAACCCGAATCGGTGCGGGCTTACCTGACCAAAGTGGAGCGCCTCGGTGAAGAAGGCATCAGCACACTGCTCGGTGCGGGCGAGGTGTCCCCGCCGCTGACCCGCCGCCGCTACTGGCTTGAGTTGCTGACCGTACCGACCCCGCCCGAACGGACAGCGTAAGCCTTACTCCCGAATCAACAACCCGCGCCGCGTCCAAGCTTGGAAGTTGAGCTGGCGCACCGTTTGAAAAGCCCGCATCCAATCTTGCTCGCCGCTCAGCTTTTGCCCTCGCCCATGCCGGACGGCGAGGTTGCGGTGGGCCGCCAAAAATTCGCTCAGCGGCGCACCGGGCAACAGGCGCACGTCGAGTTCCTCGCTACTCCCCGGCGAAAAAGGCAGGCCCGAGGTGCTGCTCAGCGACGCGGCGATGCCGCTGGCTTTGTCGCGGCTCAGCGTCACGGCCTGCACGAACGGCGGCAGGGCTGGGCCGCTGGGCGTCTCACTCCAGCGCAGCGAGAGGGCGGCGTCGTCGAGCAGGTAAGCGCGTTGGTGGCGGGCTTCGGGCAACTCCGGGGCGTAAAAGACCCCCAGCGGCAAAGCGCCCAGCCCCAGCAGTTCGCCGCCGAGCGCTTTGATGGCCCGCGACTGCTCCGGCGAGGCTCCCCAATCGCGCTCCTCCCGCACTTCAAAGCTCAAGTCGCCGCTGACCTCAGGGCCGGGAAAAGGTCGGCCCGCCAGCCGGGCGCTGCTGATGTCGGGGAGCAGGCGCTGGGCCGCCGCTTTGCCGAGCAGATGCTGCAACTCTTCAGCAGTGAGGGGAACAAGGTTGAGGTGAGGCACGATTCTAAAGCAGAGTTTAGCATTTGCGTCTGGTGAGTCTGTGCAGAGCCGTCAGCGTTCGTCTGTGAAGGGTCGGTGTTGACAGAGCGCCGAGACGCTGCTAACCTACTTAAGCCTGAAAACAGGCAGGAGCAGGACAAAAATGTGTGGGGCCATGGCGCAGCTGGGAGCGCGTCTGAATGGCATTCAGAAGGTCAGCGGTTCGATCCCGCTTGGCTCCACCAAAGAGAAAGAAGAAAGACCCCGTCAAGTGCGGGGTTTTTTCATTGCTTGTTGATGAGTTTGGATTGATCAGGCTGGCCAGTCCGTTCCGTCTTGATCGGCTTCGGCGCTGAGGCGGTCGAGGAGGGCGTCGGCTTCCTGCTTTTGCACCTGCGGCACGTACAAGCCCACGTCGCCCATATAGCCGCCGGTTTCAATTTCGATAACCGGCGAAGCCATCACCCACTGAAACGGCGTGCGAACCACGCTGACGATGCCGTGGGCGCTCAGGGTGCGGCGCACGCTCTCGGCAATCAGGCGCGGTAAGGTGTCGAGGCGCACCCACACGTCGCCCTGATACATCACTTGATCGCCATTGGCGCTGAGGTCGCCGCCGGTCATGGCCGACCACTCACCGATACTGTGGGAGACGACACGGTGAGAGACAACTCAGCCGCAAAGTAAGTGGCCAGCGCCGCTTTGGTGGCTGGGCTGAGCGGCACTGGGCGCATGTCGGACTCCACCTGCACCTGCACGCTGCGGGCCTCTAGGGCCACTTCGCCGTCCGCGAGGAGGCGCGAGGCATAGGCCCAACTGCTGCTCCCAAAGCGGGTGACGACGGTTTGAATCTCGACTTGCTGGCCGAGCTTGACTTCCCGGCGGTAATCGAGTTCTAAGCGGGCCAGCACCACTTTGAGACTGGTCAGGTTCACCGAGGCGGTCAGCGCCAGCCGCGAGCTTTCCAAATACACCGCGTAGGCCGCGTTGTTGATGTGTCCCATTTGATCGGTATCGGAAAAGCGCAGTTGAATGTGGGTGTAGTGGGCGGCGGAAAAATCAAGCGCCGAGAGCTTGAGGGCCGATAAATCGGGGAAAGCGGGCAGGGCAGTCATGGCTTTACTGTAGTGCAGCTCTTTGAGCGCTGGCCAAGGTGGCTTCCAAGAGCAGCAGTTCTACTTCTCCCCCGTCAGCGTCAGCAGGAGCCTGCGCGGCCCGCCTCGGTCGCGGTGTTCACACAGATAGATGCCTTGCCAGGTGCCCAGCGCCAGCCGCCCAGCCCGTACCGGCAGGCTCAGGCTCGGCCCCAGCAAGCTGGCCTTGATATGGGCGGCCATGTCGTCGTCGCCTTCCAAACGGTGCTCGAAGTCGGCCCAGCCGTCCGGCACGCTTTGATTGAAATAGCGCTCGAAGTCGCGCCGCACATCCGGCGAGGCGTTTTCATTCAACGTCAGCGAAGCGCTGGTGTGCTGGATAAACACGTGCAGCAAGCCCACTTTGAGGCCCGCCATTTCCGGCACGGCGCTCACCACCTCGCGGGTCACCAAATGGAAGCCGCGTGGATACGGGCGCAATGTCAGTTCGGTTTGATGCCACATCTTCAGCAGAGTAGTGCAGCGGCCCAGCTTGTTTCAGCGCTCCGACAGCCGCCGGTACACCCTTGGGGTCAGCAAGCCGACCAAGAGCAGGCTCAGGGCAATCAGGGTCATGCCCCAGCGTAGGCTGCTGAGCTGCGAAACGAAGCCGATCAGCGGCGGGCCAGTCAAGAATCCCGCATAGCCGATGGTGGCGACCCGCGCGATGCCGTGCCCGGCCAGCACCTTGCCCACCGTGCCGTAGAGGACTGGCACCACGTTGGCGACCCCCAGACCAAATACCAAGCTGCCCAGCACCATCAGGGAGGGGTTGAGTGTCAGCAGGCCCGCGCACAGGCCCGCGCCGCTCAGCAGCGCTCCCGTCATCACCACCCGCTGATCGCCGTAACGGCTGCGCCAGCCGTCCCCGAAAACGCGCCCCACCGTCATGGCCAGCGTGAAGGCGGTGTAAGCCGCGCCCAGCGCCGCGCCCGAGAGGCTTAGCACCTGCTTGGAATACAGCCCGCTCCAATCGCCCAGCGACCCCTCGCCCATCATCCCCAAGAAGCACAGCAGGCCCAGCATCCAGATCAGGGTGTTGGGGTTGGAGGGATTCACGCTGGAAGAGTTGGCCGGTGCAGCTTGGGAAGGAGCGTACTCAGGCGGCGCGTCCGGCTCCGGTTCACGGTCTGGTTCATCGGCGCGTTTGGGGAGCAGCTTTGCTCCGGCCAGCAGCACCACCGCGCTCATGCTCAGGGTAATCAGCAGGGCGTGGCTGACACTGCCCAGATGCCAGCCGAGCAGCAGGCTGCCCAGTCCCGCACCGGCGAGGTTGCCCAAGCTGTAGGCGGCGTGGAAGCTGGACATCACCGGCTTTGCCAGCCAGCGCTCGACGGCCACACCCTGTGCGTTCATGGCCACGTCCATCACGCCGTTGCCCGCGCCGAGCAGACTTAGGGCCGCGAACAGCAGCCACAGATTCGGTGCGAGGAAAGGCAAGATCAGGGCAAGCATCATCAACACGCCCGCCGTGACGGTGACGCGGCGGGTACCGTAGCGGGCGGCAAGGTGGCCCGTTTGCGGCATGGCCAACAAGCTGCCCACCGACATGCCCAGCAGGGCGATCCCGACGGTGGCGGGCGAAAGTTGCAGCGCTCCTTGCACGCTCGGCACCCGCACCACCCAAGTGGCCATCACCATTCCGTTGGCAAAGAAAACGGCGCTGGTGGCCCAGCGGGCGCTGAGCGCCTGGGCTTTGGATACGGTGGGTTGAGAGGCGGTCGGCAGGGTGAGGCTCACTCCAGCATCCTGACAGGTTCAGCCGCTGTGAGGGCCCAAAGGCGTTGCTCAACCGCTCTTTCACAGCAGACTGACCGGGAAACGTACCGGGGGCAAGGGCGCTTGATATAACCAGCAGCATGTCTTCTACGCCCAAGCTGCTCAGCCGCATTCAAACCGATTGGCAGCGGGTACGCCCCGGCCTAGACGCCGCCCCGATGCTGACGTACTTGCTGGTGAGCCGCCTTCAGGCCGCGCTCGCCAAGCAAGTCGAGCGCACCCACCGGCATTCGGGCCTCAACGCCGCCACCTGGGACCTGCTGATGACCCTGCGCCGCAGCGCCCCCGATGAGGGCCTGACGCCCGCCGAACTCGCCCAGCTCACCGCCCTGACCGGGGCCAGCATCACCAACCGGATCGACAACCTCAGGGCGCGGGGCCTGGCCGAGCGCCGCACCAATCCTTTAGACCGCCGCAGCGCGTTCGTGCGTCTGACTCCAGCGGGGCGGGCGCTGGCCGACGAACTGCTGCCGATTCACCTCGCCAACGAAACGGCCATCTTCGAGGTGCTGGACGACCAAGACCGCGCCGACTTGCAGCGGCTGGCCTTCAAGCTGCTGGAGCCGCTGGAGCGCGGAGAAGAAGGGTAAAGGGGGAGTATCTCTAATGCGCCAAAAAGCCGTGCAGCGGCGGCTGCGTCTCAAAGCTCAGCCACTCGCCGGCTTCCAGCTCCGGCAGCGGCGTGAAACTCGACAGCACCAGCGGCAAGCGGGCCTGCACCACCACCGTAAAGCGCGAGGCCAGCCGCGTGATTTGGCCGACGCCTTCCATACCGGAAATGCCCACCGCCGCCAGCTTGGTTAAGGGTTCGGGGACGCTGGGCAGCTTGGCAAAGCGGGCGAAGGTGCCGTGAACGATCACGCGGGCCGCGCCGGGTTTGGCGGTGTACGGCCCAGTCCGGTCAAACAGGTACAGTGTGCGGCCCCCCGACACGAATTCCATCAGCGGGCTGCCTTCGGGCTGCGGGTAAAGCTGACCCTCGGCGGCGTCGGCTTCAAAGCGTGAGACGAAGTCCTCGACGGACGTTTCCAACATGTTAGGAGTCTAGCGTCTGGGGAGCGCCGAATTTAGTCTCCGGCCAGCGCGTCCAGCGTTGGTGTGGGCCAGCCGAAAGCTTCCAGCAGCGGATCGGCCCGATCTAGGGCGAAGGTGCCTTCCACTTCGCGCTGAAGGTGAATCAGCACCAGACCGGTCAGGCGCTCTAGGTAGGCCCACTGCGCCGACTGCGCCGGCTGCCCGTCACGGGCGCGGCGCAGCAGCGTGAGGGCCTGCTGGTCTTCGCCGGCGGCAAACGCCTCGGACGCCGCTGAAGGCACCAGTGAAGCGGCGGCGGTCAACTCAGCCCACCCCAACCCCATTTTCAGCGCAGTGTCCGCCACGCCACGTCAATCACCACACCCGCCAGCATGGTCAGGGCCAGCCACATGTTGGCGTCAAAAAAGGCGACGTTGGCTTTGGTCAGGTCGTTGGGATTGACCAAGCGGTGTTCATACAGCAAAATCGCGCCCATTGCGCCCGCCGCCAGAAAGTACCAAAAGCTGGTGCCCAGCACCACGCCCAGAGCGATCAGCAACGCGAACGTCAGCGCGTGGCTGACTGCGGCGATCTTGAGGGCCGCTGGAATTCCGAAGCGGGCGGGGATGCTCTTGACATTGTTGGCGCGGTCAAAGTCGTAATCCATCGTCGCGTAGATCACGTCCAGGCCCACCATCCAGAAGATGACGATGGCCCACAAGATCCACGCGCCCGCGCCAAAGTGGCCGGTCACGGCGATCCAGCCGCCCGCCGCCGCCGCGCCGTCGGTGACGCCCAGCCAGACATGGCACAGCCACGAAAACCTCTTGATGTACGGATAGCCGATCAGAAAGGCGGCGGCGAGTGGGAGCAGCGCCAAGCACAGCGGATTGAGCTGGGCCGCCGAGAACGTCATCACCACCAAGCTGATGATCACCAGCCCCCACGCCTGTGCCGGAGACACTTTGCCGCTGGGCACCTCGCGGCCCGCTGTGCGCGGGTTCCCAGCGTCGATGGCCCGGTCGATCACCCGGTTTGCGCCCATCGCGGCGGTTCTGGCTCCGGCCATCGCTAGCGTGACCCAGATCAGGGTGCTGAGGCCCGGCCAGCCGTTTCCGCGCAGTTCCTGAGCCGCCAGCAGCATTCCGGCGTAGGCGAACGGCAGCGCGAAGACGGTGTGCTCGAACTTGACCAGCGACAAGTACGTTTTGAGTGTGGGGCGGGCAGAACTGGGGGCGCTCACAATGCGGCCATGCTACACCCGCCCCAAGGGGCAAGGGCGCATGAAGGCACAAAACGTGGGGGGCTGGGAGAAGGGCCGCCGGATGGCCTCCTCCCCTGTCTCCTTTCTAAAATCCCTTACTTGCCTGCGCCCATGCTGCTGAGGTAAGCCGTCACGGCGCTCAGTTCGTCGTCGGTCATCTGGGCGGTGACGATGTGCATGGCGTTGGGGTAGGCCAGCTTGTAATCTGGCACGCTCTTGAATTCATTCAGCACTTCCAGGGTGTATTTGGGAGACTGGTGGGTGATGCTGGCGACGTGCAGGTAATTAGAGCCTCGCCCATTCGCGCCGTGACAGACCACGCAGGCCGTGACATTGCGCCCGACGATGCCGTTGTCGTAAATCTGCTCGCCCTTGGCCTTCAGCGCGGCGTTGGCGTCCCAGGCTCCACGCGGCGTTTGCTGGGCGTAGTAAGCTGCCAAATCCACGATGTCCTGATCACTCAGGTTGGCGGCGATGGCCTGCATGATCTGGCTGGGGCGCAGCTTGGCCCGGAAGGCGGCCAGTTGCAGCGTCGTATAGCTGGGAATCTGCCCACCCAGCGAGGGTTTGTCCGACTCTGTACTGTGACCCATCGGGCCGTGACAGCCCTGACAGCTTTTGGTCAGCGTCTCGCCGCGTTGGGCATTGGGCGGGCCAGCCTTGATGGCCAGCGGATCGCCCGCCGGTGGGGCATTGGTGCTTTGGCTGTGGGCGGTACTCAGGCCCACAGCGAGGGCAGAGAGCGTGAGAACAGGAAGCCAAAAAGCAGCGCGGGGCAATCGGCTCATGGGAAGTTCCTCCGCTTCTTAGCGTAGTCCCATCAAGCTCACCTTTGATGCTTTAGGCCGCCGCCCTCTCCATGAATGAATGTCAGATTAACTACACTGTCTCAGTTGGCGGGTACGGCTTCTTCCTGTGGCTGGCCCTTGTCACTGCGTACTTCGTTTTTGAGGCGCATCAAAATTGCGCCCATACCGCGCAGGCGCATCGGGGTAATCAGTTCGCTCAGGCCCATGTCCATATAAAATTGATCGGGAATATTCAAAATCTGCTCGCGGGTCGCTCCGGCCAGTCCTTCCGACAAAATGCCCGCGTAGCCGCGCACGGTGGGAGCCTCGGCAGGCACCTTGAAATACATCTGCACGCCTTCACCGTCATTTTCGGTGACCAGAAAAAAGGGTGAGGCGCATTCCGGTACCGGCTGCATAAATTCGGGATGCTGGGCGTACTTCTCCGGCAGGGCGGGCAGCTTTTTGCTGTATTCCAGCAAAGCTTGTAGCCTGAGCGGCTTGGGAGCGCTGCGAAACAGGGTCACGATCTCCTGCAACTTTTCGGGCAAGGCGGGGGTCGGCTCATTCATGGTTTCAGTTTACTGTCCCCGCTCTTGCCCGCATGGTAACGCCCGACCAGTTGACAGGTTTTGTCAATTAAGCCAGAATCCCACTATCAAGGCGCGAAGAAAGCCGACACTAAAGAGCACAAGGAGAACGCAAATGGAATATGTAAAAGATGTACTGGTCAGCACCGATTGGGTGGCCGAACACCACAAAGACGCGGGCGTGCGATTGATCGAAGTCAACGAAGACATCTTGCTGTTTGAAACCGGCCACATCGAGGGAGCGGTCAAGGTGGATTGGCAAGGCGACTTCTGGGAACCGGTGATGCGCGAGTTTATCTCTGCCGAGCAGCTTTCCGCGCTTCTGGGCCGTCTGGGTCTCAAAGACGGCGACACCCTGATTCTCTACGGCGACAAAAGCAATTGGTGGGCTTCGTATGCTTACTGGTTTCTGAGCTACAACGGCGTCAAGAATCTCAAGCTGATGAACGGGGGCCGTCAGAAGTGGGTGGCCGAGAACCGCGAACTCGTCACCACGCCCACCGAAGTCGTGCCCAGCCCTTATCCGGCACTCAAGCGCGACGAGTCTTTGCGAGCCTACCGTGAAGAAGTCAGAGCGCACATTGAAAAAGTGCAGGCGGGACAAGGCGCACTCGTGGATGTCCGCAGCCCCGACGAGTTTTCCGGCAAAGTCACCCACATGCCCGCTTATCCGCAAGAAGGCGTGCTGCGCGGCGGCCACATCCCCGGTGCCCGCAGTATTCCCTGGGCCAAAGCCACCAACGAAGACGGCACCTTCAAGAGCGCCGACGAGCTGAGCGCCCTCTACGGCGGTGAAGGCGTCACGCCCGACAAAGACGTGATCGCCTATTGCCGCATCGCTGAGCGCAGCAGCCACTCGTGGTTTGTGCTGCGCGAGTTGCTCGGCTACCCCAAGGTTCGCAACTACGACGGCTCGTGGACCGAGTGGGGCAACGCGGTGGGCATGCCGATCGAGAAGACCTACCAAGACGTCTGAGAATACATGTGGAGAGGGAGACGGCCGAGCTGTTTGGGCCAGTCTCCCTTTTTTTTGTGGGCTCGAATATTCAAGCGGAGCGGCTTAACAAGCGCCGCAGCAAGCCAACTGGCTTAAACCCGCTCGGCCAGTGCCCAGCCGCTGAGCAGCGCCGCCTCCAGGCGCGGGCCGTGTTCGTCGCTCTGGCACCAATCGCCGCACCAGCCGAGACGCTGATCCGGCAGCCAGCCGCACGCTTCCGCGAAGCGCTGATCTGGCGTGGCGTAGCGCCAGCGGTGGGCAAAGCTGCCCAGCACCTCAAAGTCGCCCGCGATCTCCCGGGCCGCTTCGAGAAGCAGGGCCGTGACTTGCTGCGGCGAGTCTTCGAGGTGCTCCACGCTCCAATCGGCGCGGGCGTGCAGCATCAGCGAGGGCGGGTTGGGCCCGGACAAACTGAGCCGTTTGGTGTGTTCGCGGGCCACCCATTCCAGCGCCGGATGGTTGCTGACGCGCAGGGCAGGCCAGTTGACCTCAAGGTCGGCCGCTAGCGCCACTCCGACCGCCCAACACGGTTGAAAGGTGACGGCGCTCAGCGTCCCAGTCTGAGCTTGCTCTTCCAGCAGCGCGGCGAGTTGCGGGGCGGGCGCGTTGAGTAGCAAGGTCTGTGCTTCAAACATTTGCCCGTCGGCGCTGTGGAGTTGCCACTGTCCGTCACGCCGCTCAATTTGGGTAATCTGAACGCCCGTTTTGACGTCCAGTCCCTCGGCCAGTGCTTTGCCGATGTCGCTCATGCCCGCCGCGCCCACATAGCGCGGGTGGCCGTCTGGAGCGGCGATTAAGCGGCCCTCCTGCCATTCGGGAACGCTGCGTGTCCACTCGCTGAGCCAGCCTGCTTCCAGACCCTCGCTGACCAGCGCGTGTGTGCGGGCGTGCCGGGCGGTCATAAAGCGTGCACCGTGATCCAAGCGCAGCCCCTCACCGTGTGAATCTTTAAAGCGTTTGGTGGCGGCTCGGCCCGATACGCCCCGTGATTTGTCGAGCACCTGTACCCGCATTCCAGCAGCGGCCAGATCACGCGCTGCTGCCAGCCCGGCGATGCCCGCGCCCAATACCAAGAAGTCCGTCATGCGCCGAGTGTAGCGGGGCCAGACCCACGCAACTGCAAGCCAAATGCGGGCACAATCAAGCCGTGAATTCTGTCACCGCTCTCCGTAAAGCCTGCGCCGCGCTGCCGCAGTCGCAGGAAACCTTTCCGTTTGGCCTCGATACTTTAGTGCTGAAAGTGGGCGGCAAAATCTACGCCCTGTGCGGCCTGAACACCGAGCCGCCGACCCTCTCGCTGAAAGTGAGGCCTGAGCGCGGCGACGAGTTGCGGGCGGCGCACTCGGCCATTACGGCGGGCTATCACTTCAACAAGCGCCACTGGATCACGCTGCCCCTCGGTGGCCTGCCGGATGACCTCAGTGGCGAGCTGCTGCGGGCCAGTTACGGCTTGGTGGTGAGGGGACTGACCAAAGCTCAACGGGCCGAGTTGGGGCTTTAGGGCGCGGTGAGGGCGGTGGTGCCGAGGTTCACGAAGGACAGATTGAATTGATCGAAAGTCTCATGCCCAGCAGGATGCTCAGGTGAATTTCCTGTGAATAGACCACGTGCTCGGTTACGTGTGAAGGCGTTCAAGTTTCGCCCAAACTTGGCCTAACCTGCGTCTGACATTAGCCCTGACCGGCGGGGTGCATGATGAGGTATGCCCAACGAGAAAGATTTGAGTATTGATCTCAATACGCTGGCCGCCGTTCCCCGCCCCGCCGACGAAGAGCAGCCTGCCGAGCAGGGGCCCGCGCCCAGCCAACTGCCTCCAGCCCCGCACCTTCAGCCCATTCATCCGCACGAGCATCTGGACGCCGAGCAGGTCGAGCACTTGATGGGTGACGAGGACGCTGAGCAAGGCGCAGAGCGAACTGAGGCCGAAGCGCCCTGAACAACAGCTTTATCCAGTGGCACAATTTAGACGGCCCGAATCTGCCGGACAGAATCTCGTTACCTGTGCCCTCTTTACTCCTGAGCAGGAACCGGCAAGAGAAGCACTCCGTCGCTCTGCGCGAGGCGTTCAAGAGACATCGGAAAGCTGGCGGCGTTCTCTTCTGCTTTCCTCTGCTGGCCTGCTGACAGGAGGGGCGTCAGTGCTGGGGCGGCGTACAAGTGTGGGGTCACCGGCTCCGGGTAAGGCGCGGGCAGACCCAGGTTCGTCCCACTGGCCATGCCGATAAAGGCGTACTGCTGGCCCCACTGGGCGGCCAGATGCGCTCCGGCGGGCCACCAGTCGGCGTTCATGATGTCCATCCTGATCTGGCTCGCCCCGCGCTGAAGATGCGAGCTGTGGGCGAAGACCAGCGTGGGGCCGCGTGGCCGTTCCCGCTCGGCGATGGCGGTCAGGTTTTCGGTCATCATCACGTCCCGCAGCCCTAAGAGCTGTGAAATGCGCTGCGGCGACGACCCGGCAAGGACGGCGTGATAACGCAGCAGACCCAGAGCCGTTCGGGCGCTCAACTGCGCTTGCCAGATTTCGTCTGACCAGAAGCCGTCCTGCGCTGTGAGGCCGGGAAGCTGGGTACCCAAAAAGCCCAGCAAATCATCGGTCAGCACCCGCAGTTGCCGGGCGTCCTGTGTGGCCCCGACGGACTGGTTGGGGTTCATGGCGGCGGCGGGATTCGTCCAGCGGGCGTCGTCTCCGCAGCGTTGTTCGAGGGTGGCCCGGTCAACCGGCAGGTGGGCGAAGTGACGTGCCAGGAAGTCATAGAGACTGAGCAGGGCGTGGCGCGGGCTGGCCGCCCACATGTTCTCGATAGGAGGATCAAAGCCGTAAAACCTCACGCCCCGCGTTTCAGGACGCCCAGCATTGAAGGCCCGCATCCAAGCCAGCAGGTCGCGGTTGGCTTTAACCTGGCCGAAGCCGTGACTGAAGCCGCCCTCCATCACTTCATCCAGCGTGCCTTGACCCGAAGTGACGTAGTCGCTGGCCCGCATTGCGGCAAACACGTCGCTCTCAATGGCAATCGAGCAAAATCCCTGCGTTTTGACCAAGGACTCGAAGACGCGGTTGCGCCAAGCGGGGAAGGCCTCGACACCGTGGGTCGGCTCTCCCAAACCCAAAAGCTGCGGAGGAGCGGGCAAGCTGTCCAGAAAAGCGCTGAGGGCCACGTCCGGCTCGGTCATGTCCCAGCCGAGTTGAGGAGGCATCTGGTTTGTCATGGTGGGTTCCTTTGCCGCCGTGAAGTTGCTGCGACCCCTTCAGCATTCCTGTGCAAGATGTGAGAACGCTTACGGAAAAGCATTCATTGAATCTTAAGATTCTAAAATTTAGGGTTCGTGGCGCTGCCGCTCTTGCTCAGGTCGCCCAGCCGCTCAAAAGTGCTCCAGCTTGGTTCGGGTTACGCCGGAGAAACTGAACGTGACCTTGCTCCGCCGCTCGACTTGCAGATGACACAACCAGCTGTCCCGAAGATTGGTACGGCTGGGCATCTTGCTGCGGCGTGTTTTGGCGTGGAGCAAGAGCGCACAATCACTGACGCTCAGACTCAGTTTGATATTCTCAGAGAAACGAAAAAACCCCGTCTAAGACGAGGCTGATTCTGGTTGGTGCGGATGCCCAGACTTGAACTGGGGACCTCACGCTTATCAGGCGTGCGCTCTAACCAACTGAGCTACACCCGCGCACCGCTCATGCTCCGGCCAAAGCCTTCACAAGCGGTAGGTAGCTTATCAGCGGCCCTACGGGCTGTCAAGAAGGCGGGCCGCCGCTGCACTCAGGTCGTGTAATCGGCGTTGATCCGCACGTAGTCGGCGCTGAGGTCGCAGCCCCACGCCTCGCCTTTACTTTGGCCCACCGCGAGGTCGATTTCAAACACGACTTCCTCGGCGTTCATGGCTTTGGAAACGGCCACGGCGTCGTACTGGAGCGGCTGAGCATGAAAGACCGGTACACCCTGAACGCCCACCCGCAGGTTGTCGAGGTTGAGTCTGGCTCCGCTGCGGCCCAGCGCCATGATGACCCGTCCCCAGTTGGGATCGCGGCCATGCACCGCACTCTTGAGCAGTGGGCTGGCAGCGCAGGTGCGGGCGGCCAGCAGCGCATCGGCCTCGCTGCCTGCGCCCGTGACCTTGACGGTCAGCAGGGTGGTCGCGCCCTCGCCGTCGCGGGCGATCTCGCGTGCAAGGTCGCGCATGACTTCTTCCAAAGTCGCCAGAAACTCGGCGGTGTCGGCAGCGCCCGCTTCCCCGTTACACAGAACTGCCGTCATGTCGTTGGTGGAGGTGTCGCCGTCCACCGTCACAGCGTTGAAGGTGCGGGCCACAATCGCGCCAAAAGCCGCCCGCAGCGCCGCCTGATCTATCGCCGCGTCGCTGTAGACGAACGAGAACATGGTGGCCATGTCGGGGTGAATCATGCCGCTGCCCTTGGCCACGCCCACGATACGCTGCCCGCCTGCCAGGGTGCGCTCAGCGATCTTGGGGCGGGTATCGGTGGTCATGATCGCCTGCGCGTGGATGTCCACGTCGCCTTGTACTCCGTCCGCCAGCTTCGGGACGCCACTTCTTACCTTGTCCATCGGCAAGCGGTGGCCGATGATGCCGGTGGAAGCGCTCAGCACACTTTCGGGGGTGATGTCCAGCGCTCCGGCCAGCAGCTCGCTCATCTCGGTGTTGTCTGCTGCACCGCCCTCACCTGTGGCGGCGTTGGCCACTCCCGAGTTGACCAGAATGGCCCGCAGGGGCAGGCCCGCGTCGTAGAGCTGCCGGGCGCGGGTGACGCAGGCGGCGGCGGCGGCGCTGCGGGTTCCGGCAAAGGCCCAGACACACGGCGTGCGCGACACCACGGCGGTGAGGTCACTTTTGCCGCTGGGCTTGATTCCGGCGGCGAGGGCGGCGGTCTGAAAGCCTTGGGGGAGTGGAGTGGTCATGCAAACGAGTCTAGAGGTTTGACGAGCCAGATAAGCTCGGCCGTACTCAGTTGGCGCTGCTGCTGCGGACCTGTCTGGAGGTTGTCAGCGCCAGCGGCGTTACGCTGAGCCACAAAATGAGCGCACACCCCAGCCCGACAAAGGCTGACCTCAACTCAATCGGGGGCGATGAACCAAGCTGCACCGGCAAAAACAACGCCGTAGCTCCGAGCAGGCAAAACGCGCCCGCGACCCAGACAAAAGTGCCACTCCGGAAGGCGGGAACCAGCCCCAGAAAATGGAGTCCCACCAGAATGGCGATCACCGGCATGATGGCGTCGGGATGTCCGCTGACGGTGAGCAACCGGCCCGCCACTGGAAAAGCGATCAGCATGGCCGTGACCGCAATCCGGTATGGGGTGGTGAGAAAAGGATTGACGGCTGGCGAAGCGGACTGATTGGGTGACTGCTTGGCCCGGCGGTAAAACTTGAAGCCCACCGTTGCCAGCCCCAGGCTCACCAGTACAACCAGAATGAGCGCGGGAATGCGCCAGTTTCCCGGCAGAGCCAGACTTCCGCTGATGCCCCATCCCAGCGCGAATCCGGCACTGATGAGGATAGACATTGCCGCGCCGTGCAGATGAGTGGCTTCCATAAGGCGTCAGGGTAGACCAACGCCCATGATTGACGTGAGTTTGCCAACTTGGTGCTCTACGCCCGCGCCCGCGCCCGCGCCCGCAAAATCGGCGGCAGCAGTAGCGCCAGCACCACGATCACCAGAATGAAGGCCGAGCTGGGCTGCGTCGCGAACACCGTGTAGTCGCCGTTGCTCTGCTGCATGGCCGTGCGGAAAAAGTTCTCAGCGGTTGGCCCCAGGATGACGCCGATGATGGCGGGCGTCACTGGGAAGTCGAAGCGGCGCATCCCGTAACCGACGAGCCCGAAAATCGCCAGCAAGAACAAATCGAAGATGCTGTTGTTGAGGCTGTAAATGCCCACCGTGCTGAACACCAAAATACCCGCGTACAAAAAGGGCCGGGGAATGTTGAGCAGCTTGGCCCACACCGGAGCCAGCGGCAAATTGAGCAGCAGCAGCATGAAGTTGCCGATATAGAGAGAAGCGATCAGGCCCCACACCAGATCGCCGTTGGTGATAAACAGCAGCGGCCCCGGTTGCAGGCCGTACTGCTGGAAGGCAGCCAACAAAATGGCAGCGGTGGCGCTGGTGGGTAGGCCGAGGGTCAGCAGTGGCACCAGCACGCCCGCCGCGCTGGCATTGTTGGCGGCTTCTGGCCCGGCCACACCCTCAATCGCGCCGTGCCCGAACTCCTCAGGGTGCTTGCTGAGTTTCTTTTCGAGGGTGTAACTCAGAAACGTGGGAATCTCTGCGCCGCCTGCCGGAATCGCGCCGAAGGGAAAGCCCAGCGCGGTGCCGCGTAGCCAGGGCTTCCAGCTTCTGCGCCAGTCCTCGCGGCTCATACTGGCGTTGCCTTGCAACTTGATGACGCTGCCACTATTTTTGCGGAGTCGGGTGGCCACGAACAGGGTTTCCCCGATGGCAAACAGACCGATCACCACCGTCACGAAGTCCACCCCGTCGAGTAGTTCGGGAAAGCCCAGCGTGAACCGCGCCTGCCCACTCTGAAGGTCGGTGCCGACCAGACCGATGGCCAGCCCAAAAAATAAGCTCAGCAATCCGCGCAATGGGCTTCCGCCAAAGGTGGCGCTGATGGTCACGAACGCCAGCAAGATCAGGGCGAATTTGGCGCTCGGCGGAATCTGCACGGCGATTTCGGCGATGGCGGGCGCGGCAAAGGTCAGCAACATGGTGCCGATGGTTCCGGCCACGAATGAGCCGATGGCGGCGGTGGCCAGCGCGGCGGCGGCGCGGCCTTTGCGGGCCATCTTGTTGCCTTCCAGCGCAGTGATGATGCTGGCCGACTCGCCGGGGGTATTCAGCAAAATAGAAGTGGTGGAGCCGCCGAACATGCCGCCGTAATAGATACCCGCGAACATGATGAAAGCGCTGACCGGCGGCAACTTGGCGGTGACGGGCAGCAGCAGCGCCACCGTCAGAGCTGGGCCGATGCCGGGCAGCACACCGACCAGAGTGCCCAGCGTGACGCCGATGAGCGCCCACAGCAAGTTGAGCGGCGTCAGGGCCGTTTCAAAGCCCGCGAAGAGAGAAGTCAGGGCGTCCATCAGAGGATGCCTTTGAGAATGCCCGGTGGCAAGTTGAGGCCCAGCCCACGTGTGAAGACCAGGTAAGTGATGAGTGCGACGATCAGCGAAATGGCAACGAGCAGCAGGTAACGCCGCTCACCGAAGGCGAAGGCCACGCTGAAATACATCAGCGCCGTGCCGAACACAAAACCCAGCGGCGAGAGCAGCAGTGCCCCAATTAAGAAGCCGCCCAGAATGATGCCTGCCGCCGCCAGATTGACCGGCGCGTCAGGATCGGTGTCCTCTTCGGCAGCGGGTTCGGCCTTTGCGCCGCGAAGGGTGGCCACGAGAAGCAGCAGACCCAGCACAGTCAGGCCGCTGCTGACGATCAGCGGAAAGACGCGGGGACTGACGATGGTGTTCATGCCCGAATCGGCGATGCGCTGCGTGCCGAAAAACAGCCAGATGCCCAGTGCGGTCAGGGCGACGGCCACCAGCAGATCAGGCCAACTGATAGCGGGTTTGGTAGGTAGAGAGGGTGAGGCGGGCTGGGTCATGTGGCTCCTTTTTGGCGCGGGTGTTGGGGAAGCGAATCCTCTTCCCACCAAAAAGCGGAGCAGCTCTGATCGGGCCGCTCCGCTTTTCTGAGTTTTTACTTCACCAGGCCGATGCTTTGCAGCACTTCCTTGGTGCGGGCGGCTTCCAGCTTGAGGTACACGTCAAATTTGGAGCCGCTGAGGTAAAGGTCTGTCCAGCTGCGGGTCTTGAGGGTGTCTTTCCACTCTTTGCTGGCGTGCATCTTGTCGAGCGCACTGACCAGCACGGCCTTCTCGCTGCTGCTGATGCCGGGGGGAGCCACGATGCCGCGCCAGTTGGCCAGTTCGACATTCAGGCCCTGTGACTTGAGGGTCGGTACGTCGATGCCCGCCTGCGGTTTGGCCGAGCTGATACCCACCGCCCGCAGTTTGCCCGCCTTGATCTGGGCCTCGAACTCGCCGTAGCCCGCCACCGCCGCCGCCACCTGATTGCCCAGCACTGCGGCCAGCGTCTCGCCGCCGCCACTGAACGGCACGTAGTTCATCTTCTTGGGGTCGATGCCTGCCGCTTTGGCCATCAAACCGACCAGCATATGATCGGTGCCGCCCGCGCTGCCACCCGCAAAGGCCACCTTGCCAGGGTCGACTTTCCAGGCGGCCACCAGATCGCCCATATTTTTATAGGGGCTGCTGGCCGGAACCACCACCACCTCATATTCGCCAGTCAGGCGGGCCAGCGGCGTGACCCGCGAGAGGTCCACCTTGCTGCTGTTGGTCTGAATGGCCCCGACCATCACCAGACCCATCGTCATCATCAGTGCGCCGTCGCCCTTGGCGTTGTAAAGCTGCGCCAGGCCGATGGTGCCGCCCGCGCCCGGCACGTTGAAGACCTGCACCGGCTTGGTGATGCCCACGTCCTGCATCACGCCCTGAATGGCCCGGCTGGTCTGGTCCCAGCCGCCGCCGGGGCTGGCCGGAGCCATGATTCGCAAATTGGGAATGGTCTGGGCACTGGCGAGCGGTGCGGCGGCCAGCAGGGCAAGCGAGAGGGCCAGTTTGGACAGACGGTTTACGGTTCTGGACATGAATTCTCCTGAATGAAGCGCTTCAGCACGGCGGCTGATCACCTTCAAAGGTTGAGTTTGGCGTGAGTGAAGCTTAATGGATCGCCCCGGTCAGCGCAAGCATTTTTTTGCGGCTGGCACGGTCTTTTTGCTCATTTGGGCTGCACTCAATGAACGCAATGCACGAAAGTCGGGCGCGGTGAGCAGCCCAGGAAGGCTTGCTCTAAACTGCACAGACGCCCCTCAACCGTTCTCAGGAGAAACCCCGTGTCCTCATCCCGCTTCCCCGCCCGTTTCGGCGCGGCCCGCCCACCTGCCAGCGGCTGGCCGCTTTCCCGGCTGTTTTTACGCTTGGGCATTGGCGGGCGCTTGGTGGCGCTGCACATTCTGATTCTGTGCGTGCTTACGCTGCTGCTGGTCGTCATCGAAGTCGGGCGCTTGTCCACGCAGGCCCGCGCTGAGCTGGGGCAACGGGCGCTGACCGCTTCGCGTTTGGTGGCCCAGTTTCCCGCCGTAATCGAGGGAGCCAGCCGAGGCGAGCAAAGCCCGACGCTCAATACTTTTGTCAACATCCTGCGGGGAGAAGTCGGAGCCGATTACATCGTGGTGGGCGAGCGGCACGGTATTCGGCTGGCCCACCCTTCGCCAGACCGTCTCGGTAAAGCGATGGAGGGCGGCGATAACGATGGGCCGTTTGCTGGGCAGGAAATCATCAGCGTGGCGCGGGGGTCGCTGGGGCTGGCGGTGCGCGGCAAGGTGCCGGTTCTGGACGGTGAGGAGATCGTTGGGGTGGTGTCCACCGGCTTTTTGATGCCGCAGGTGCAGGCGCTGGCTCGCCAGGCTTTATTGGCCCTGCTGCCCTGGTTCGTGCTGGCGCTGGCGTTTGGATCGCTCGGCGCGGTACTGATCGCCCGGCAGCTGCGGCGCGACATTCTGGGCCTAGAGCCGGAGCAGATCGCCACGCTGGTGCAGGAGCATCAGGCGGTGCTGTCGGCGCTGGGCGAGGGCGTGCTGGCGCTGGGGCCAAACAACGAGATCACGCTGGCCAGCGCTCAGGCGCAACTGGCGCTGGGGTTGCCCGATTTGCCAGATCGCCCGCTGCTGGCACAGGTCTGGCCCGCCGCCGCCCAATTGAGCGCCGAGCGTCGCCACAATCTGGAACTGCCGCTGGGCAAGATCAGCGTCCTGGTCAACACCGAGCCGCTGCCGGGCGGCGGCAAGGTGCTGACCTTCCGTGAGCGCGGCGCGGCCCTGCGGCTGGCCGAGGAACTGACCCAGGTGCGCTCGTTGGTCGACGTGCTGCGTGCCCAGGGCCACGAATACGCCAACCACCTGCACGTGCTGTCGGGGCTGCTGCACCTCGGCCACGTCGAGGAAGCGGCCAGTTTGCTCCGAGGCCAGATTGAGGCCGACACTGCGTTCCGTGAACTGACCCGCGAGCTGCAAGTGCCGCGTGTGGCGGCGTTGCTGTTCGGGCAAAGAGAGCGGGCGCAGGAACTCGGCCTGCTGTTCGGTGTGGAGGCCCAGTCCAACCTCTCGCCGCGCTGGGAGCGGCACGCGGGGGCACTCGTCACCATTCTCGGCAACTTGATTCAAAACGCCTTTGAAGCGCTGAGCAGTGTTGGGGGTGGGGAGGTGATTCTCAGCATCGGTGAAGACCCCGATGGCCTGCAACTCGAAGTGCAGGACAGCGGCCCCGGCGTGGCGAGCGTCCTCCAGAACAGCCTGTTTCAGCGCGGCGTGAGCAGCAAAGGCGAGGGACGCGGGCATGGGCTGGCCAACGTGCGGGCGCGGGTCGAGGAACTGGGCGGCAGTTTGCGGGTCTTTCGGCGCGGTGAAAGCACAGTGTTTCAGGTCAATCTGCCGCCGCTGGAGAGCGCGTGAAAGCCGCAAAAACCGCTACGGTGCGGGTGCTCTTGGTGGAAGATGATTTGCGGGTGGCCCGTGTCAACCGCGAGTGGCTGGAGCGCGACCCCGACGTGCATGTGGTGGGCACGGCGGTCAACTGCGCTCAGGCGAGTGAGCTCTTGCGGGCCCTCACGCCCGATCTGGTGCTGCTGGACGTGCATCTGCCCGACGGCAGCGGGGCCGAGTTGCTGCGCGGCTGGCGTGCGGCGGGGCAGTGGGTGGACGTGGTGATGGTCACGGCGGCAGGCGACGAGGCCACTGTGCGCGGCTCGCTGGCTTACGGCGTGCTGGATTACCTGATCAAGCCGTTTGGCGGCTCGCGGCTGGCCGAGGCGGTGGCGCGGCACCGATTGCGGGCGCGGCTGACGCAAGACACCTTCAATCAGGCCGCTCTCGACCGCTTCAGGGGCGTGCAGGCCAGCGAAGAAGCAGCCCTTCCCAAAGGCGTGGATGTCCACACCTTGGAGCGGGTCGCCGCTTGCCTGATACAGGCTTTGCCAGAACCCCTCAGCGCCGAGGATGTGGGAACGCGGGTGGGGCTGAGCCGCGTCACCGCCTGGCGCTACCTCGAATTTCTGGTCAAAAGTGGTCAGGCCGAACTCGCCCACCTCTACGGCGCGGCGGGGCGGCCGGCCAAGCTCTACCGGGCGCGGGAATGAAGTTGGAGCGTGAGCAGTGGCTTTACTCTCTTCTCTCGTCCAGGTGCAGCTCGGTGGCCGATACCAGCAGGCCGTCCTCATCAGCGTAGAGCCAGTCGCCGGGTTCAATACGGAGTCCAGCAAATTCCAGCGCTCCGCCGCGCAGACCCTCTCCCCGTTTCTCGCTGCGCCGTGGATGGCTGCCCAGCGCCTTGACGCCCAGCTTTTGCCCGCCGAGTTCGGCCGTATCGCGCACGCAGCCGTGCAGCACAACGCCCGCCCAGCCATTCTGGACGCCCAGGTGGGCCAGTTGGCCGCCCACCAAAGCGCAGCTCAACGAGCCGCTCGCGTCGACGACCAACACCCGGCCCTCGCCCGGCGTTTGCAGTTCGGCCCGCACCAGGCTGTTGTCGTCCTCCACTTTGAGGGTCATGACCCTGCCGCTAAAACGGATCAGGCCGCCGTAATCGCGCCACACAGGAGCAGAAACTTGCACAGCGGGAAAGGCGTCGCAGAGGTCGGCCGTCGCGTAAGAAGACATGCGCCCAGCCTAGCGCCTGACTGGGCACGCCGCAGGGTGGGGACTTGCACCTTTTGCCCAGGACTGCTATCCTTCCTGTCGCTGAAGTTGTGTCCTGCTTCAAGCGGTGTTCGGCAGTAGCTCAGTGGCAGAGCGTTCGACTGTTAATCGAATGGTCGTAGGTTCGACCCCTACCTGCCGAGCCAGATCAAGAAACCTCGTTTATGACGGGGTTTTTTTGTTTTGAATTGCGGGGAAGATGTCGATGGCCTTTGATCAATTCATGCCAGCGTTAACTCAATGGTGGAGCAGATTCCGCCCTTGCTAGAATGCAAAGTCTGATGACGCTCCAGTCCATGCCCAGCAATTTGTTCCCACTGCCCGAAAAGCGGCTCGCATGAGCGGCGGTTTGGTGGCCCTGCTCGACGACGTGGCCGCTCTCGCCAAGCTGGCTGCCGCCTCTATAGATGATATCGGCGCGGCGGCCAGCAAGGCGGGCGTCAAAGCCGTCGGTGTGGTGATCGACGACACGGCGGTCACGCCCCGCTACGTCACTGGCTTCACGCCGGAGCGCGAGTTGCCGATCATCTGGCGCATCGCCAAGGGGTCGCTGAAAAACAAGATCGTGTTCATCCTGCCCGCCGCGCTGCTGCTCAGCCAGTTTTTGCCGTGGGCGCTCAATCCGCTGCTGATGGTGGGCGGAGCGTACCTGTGCTTCGAGGGGGCCGAGAAGCTGTATGAAGCAGTCTGGGGCCACCACGATACGCAGGGAGAGGCCGTCATCAAGCTGAGCAGCGACGCCCACGAGCAGCAGATGGTCTCGGGCGCGATTCGCACCGACTTCATTTTGTCGGCAGAGATCATGGCGATTTCGCTGGGCGAGGTGGCGGATCAACCGATTTTTGCCCGCGCCATCATCTTGGTGGCTGTGGCGCTGATGATCACGGCGCTGGTCTACGGCGTGGTGGGACTGATCGTCAAAGCCGACGATCTGGGTGTTCGCCTGGCAGCCACCGGTTCCAAGACCGCTCAGGCTGCGGGGCGCGGACTGGTCAAAGGCATGCCGGTGATCATGTCGGCCCTCTCAGTGATCGGTACGGCAGCGATGCTGTGGGTCGGCGGTCACATCATCACCGACGGGCTCAATAAGTTCGGGCTGAGCTGGCCTGCCCACACCCTGCACGATCTGGCGTTGGGAGCGGGCCACGCCGTTCCCTTCGCAGAGGGAATTGTGGAGTGGCTGGTCGAAACGCTGGGGTCTGCGGTGGTGGGCGTGCTGGTGGGCGGCTTCATCGTGGCGGCGCTGCATCTGCGCCCGAAGAAGGCCGCAGCGCACTGAGCAGCGGGCCAGTGGGTGACCTGCCACTGAAGCCCGCCGTCAGTAGCCGTCAGTAAGCGATGCCAACCCGGTAACCGATGTGCTCTTTTGCCAGCAGTTCGGCGTAGGCGTAGGCCGCTGTGTCGCCGGTGGAGATCTGCTGACCGTCCACTGGAAGGTAATCCCGCTGCGTCCGGTAGCCGCCGACGGCTTCTCCATCCGGCAAATACGTCGGGCAGATGACCGTCCAGTCGAGCGGAGAATCACGCAGCATCTCGTACGCTTTTTGGTGCTCCTCTGCGGCGAAGGTCTGCTTGCGGCGCGAATCGCTGGTCTGGTAGCGCAGCTTGCCCGGCTCGGTTCGGCTCTCCAAAATGCCTGCCGTTCCGATGGTGACGATTCTCGCTACGCCGTGCTCTTTCATGCCCTGAATGATGGCCGCCGTCGCCTCGGTCAGCGTGGTTGCCGAATCTGTTCCGAGGGCGCTCATGACGGCGTCCGCTCCGGCGATGGTCTGCCTGACCGCTTCCGCGTCTCGCACATCGCCCTGCACCAGTGTCAGGCCTGCTTGCGCCGTACTCTTTTCGGGCGACCTGACCAGCGCCCTGACTTCATGGCCGTCTTGCAAGGCGCGGCGAAGAATCTCGCTGCCTGTGCGCCCCGTCGCTCCAAAAAACGTTATGTTCACGGTGTGTGCCTCCTGTTGCCCCAGAAGTATCACTGAATGGCGAGTGAGTGAAGGGGGATAGCACACTGAACGTTATCGGCGGCCAAGCAGGTCAACCGGGCAGCTTTTGGAAATGGCCTGCCTGCAACTGCAAAGCGTTTTGCTGCGAGCGGTTCAACGTGGCCCTCAGTCCCGGCTGATGATATGCACGTCCACGTCCCGCGTGCTGCGCAGAACTTGTTTGATTAAATCGCCGCGCCAGAGTTCGGCCCAGCGTGAGCGGCTGGTTTCGCCCATGACCACTTGGGTGGCCCGCGAACGCCCGACATAGCCGATCAGTGCGGCGGCCACCCCGCTTTCGCCGTCCAGCACTTCAAATTGGCCGCCCAGCGCCACGGTCAGGGTGCGGTAGGCATCCAGCAGGCGCGACTGATCAGACGTGATGCGCGGGCCGCGAATGGTGACCACATGCAGCGCACCGTGTAGCCGAGCGGCCAGTTGACCGCCCCGGCGAATCAAGCGCCCAGCACTTTCCTCGGCGGCAATGGCGACGACGACGATTTCGTGAACGCCGGGGCTGCCGGTCGGGGCGGCCTGCTCCACCACGCTCGCCACTTGCCGCAGAGCGATTTCGCGCAGCGCCATCAAGTTGGGTGAGGTAAAGAAATTGCCCAGCGCTTGATCCACTTTTTCGGGGCCGTAGACTTGACCGGCCTTCATCCGGGCGCGGAGATCGTGCGGCGTCAAATCGACCAGCACCAGTTCGGTGGCTTCACTCAGCACAGCGTCGGGAATCCGCTCGCGCACCCGCACGCCGGTCAGCCGGGCCACGGTGTCGTTGAGCGATTCCAGATGCTGCACGTTGACGGTAGACAGCACGGTGATGCCCGCCGCTAGCAGCGCTTCGACGTCTTGCCAGCGTTTCTGGCGCTCGCTGCCGGGGGCGTTGGTGTGGGCCAGCTCATCGACCAGCACCACTTCGGGGCGGCGGGCCAGCAGACCCGGCACGTCCAGCTCACTCAGTTCGGTGCCGCCGTGAAGAATCACCCGGCGGGGAAACAGCGGCAGCCCCTCGGCCGCGCGGATGGTCTCGGGGCGTCCGTGGGTTTCCACAATACCGATCAGGGCGTCCTCGCCTTTTGCCACCCGCTCGCGCAGTTCGCTGAGGGCGCGGTAAGTCTTACCGACGCCCGCCGCCATCCCGATAAAGACTTTGTGGACGCCGCGCACAGGAGCGCTTGACCCACCCGACTGACCGGGAAGGGTCAGCCGCTGTGGGGAGCGCTCAGAAGGGGACTCGGCGTCCGGCATCTCTTCAGCGCCCAGCCTGCGGAGCCGCCGAGTTGAGTGGCAAAGTGGGTTTCAGCTTGGCAGCGGCATTCACCAGTCCACGCACCCACGCCACCTGACTCCTGGCTCTGGCAGGGCGGGCTTGAGAGTCAAGATTCGCGGCGAGTCGGTCGGGTTTGCAAAGGGGGAAAGTGAGTATCAAAACTTCCTCGTTCAGCTCAGATGCGCCAGTCATTTTGGTGTCGCCATTTTAAGGTCGCTTTATGGTGCGCCGACGTCTTCATCTGTACCATTCGTCTATCGGCCAGTCAGATTGGCCAGTTGGCCAGTGGCCCGCTCGCCGCTTTCGGATAGCTTTAAGGGCGATGCGAGAAATCCTGCGTCTTCTGTTCGGGCCGCCCAAACTGCCGCTGCAAAGCGCGACGCTGTGGGCGGTGTGCCTCACGCTGCTGGGCGCGGTGCTGCTGACCGACTTGCTGACGCCCGCTTCGCTGGTGGTGGGCACCTTGCTCACGGTGCCGGTGGCGCTGGCCGCGCTGGGCAGTTCGCGCCGCCCGGTGCTGATCTTGACGCTGCTGGGGGTACTGGGTTCACTGGTGGCCGCCGTCTTCAACGCCGTGGCCGACGGCTTCAGCAGCGCCGATCTGGCCAACCGCACCGTCAGCCTGCTGGCCATTTTGTTGGTGGGCGGACTGACTCTGCGCTCCCGCGAGGCTTCCGAACGGGCCGTGCAGATCGCCGAGGATGAGCGCCAGTTGCAGCGCGAACGCTTGCTGCGCCGCCTCGCTGAAGACATGGGCGGCCCGCTGGGTCAGGCCGAGTTCGTGGAGCGGGCCGCCACTGCTATGCAGCGCCTGACCGGGGCCAGCAGCGTCGAGGTGGGCGCGGTCGAAAAGGCCATCTTGCGCCGTCCCCACGCGCTGGCGTTCGCGCCAGGAGTCGAAGCGGACGATCACCGCTCCCACCTGAACAGCCGCCTGCCGCTGGAGTATTTGGCCCAACCGGTGGGCGCGGGCGACGTGTGGGCGGCCGACGGCGGAGCGCTTTTGCTGGCCAGGCTGCGCCGAACTGAGGGCGGCGATTTGCTGCTGATCGCTCAGCGCCCCCAGATTCCGCTGGCCCTGACGGCTGAAGCGGTTTCGGTTCTCCAACCGCTGCTGGAGCGCACTGCTCTGCTCGACGACTTGCGGGTGCAGCGCCAGCAGGTCAGCGAACGCGGCGAACTGCTGCGCGATCTGGTCTACGCCTTTTCGCATGATCTGCGCACTCCCCTGCTCGCCAACGCGGTCAACATGAAAGCTGCCCTGCGCGGCGCGTACGGCCCGCTTCCCGCAACGTATCTGGGCACCCTGGAAAACGGCCTGGAGTCCAACGCCACGCTGCTGGCCCTCGCCGAGAAGCTCCTCTTGGTCACCAAGTACGAAAGCGGCGAGGCCGACGACCTGATGGAAGAAGTCAACTTGCGGGCGCTGGTGCAGAGCGTGCTCGAAGACCTGCGCCCCCGCATCGAGGAGCGCCGCTTGGTTGTGGAGCGCGACCTGGAAGCGGTGCGGCTGTGGGGCCGCCCGCACGATCTGCGCCGCGCCGTCCAGAACCTGCTGGACAATGCGGTCAAGTTCAGCCCACTCGCCAGCACCCTGCGCGTTTCCCTGGCTCAGGAAGACAGCGAGGCAATGTTGAGCGTGCAAGATGAGGGGCCAGGCGTATCGGCGTCCCGTCAGCCGCAACTCTTTCAGCGCTTCCGGGGCGGCGGCGCGGGCAGCGGCACCGGGCTGGGCCTTTACCTGACCCGCCGCATCGCCGAGGCCCACGGCGGCCATGTCCGCTACACCCGCACCAGCAAAAACCGCAGCCTCTTTACCCTGACGCTGCCCGTCACCGGAGAGCCTGCTCCTGAAGAGCTCGGTTCTGGAGGAAAGGCCTATGTCTGAAGAAACGATCCGAATTTTATTGGTCGAAGACCACGCCTTTACCCGCGACGGCCTGCGGGCCACCCTCAATTTGGAAGCCGACTTGCACGTCGTCGCCGAGGCTCGCAGCGGTGAAGAAGCCCTGGAGCGCTTAGCCAGCGTGGAAGTGGACGTGGCGGTGGTGGACATCGGCCTGCCCGGCATAGACGGCATTCAGACCGCCGCCGAGATCCGGCGTGGCTGGCCGGAGGTGCGAATCGTGATGCTGACCGCCCACGACCTGCGCCAAGAAGTCTTTGCGGCGCTGGCATCCGGGGCGGCGGCTTACTGCCTCAAGAGCGCCAAACCCGAACTGTTGCTGCTGGCGGTGCGGGCGGCGGCGGCGGGCAGCGCCTACCTCGATCCGCAGGTGGCCCACCACGTGCTGGGCGGCGTGCGTGCGCCGGGTTCAGCTCCGCTGCTGACCCCCCGCGAGCTGGAGGTGCTGCGCCTGATCGCCGACGGCCTGTCGAACAAAGACATCGCGGCGCAGCTGGGGGTCAGCGTCAGCACCGTCAAGCTGTACGTGCAGGAACTGCTCATCAAGTTGCAGGCCGCCGACCGGACTCAGGCAGCGGTCAAGGCTCTGCGGCAGGGCTGGCTCTAGGGAGGGATGAGCGCGGATCTCAGCGCCGGTCTGTCGATGCCCATAAGCCATCACACATCCCGCTCTCCATTCAGCCGCTAAGCTCACCCCATGAATGACCGTCCCTCAGATTCTGATTCTGCTGCCCCCCCATCAAGGCCGCTGGTGTGCGTCGGCGCGTTGGTAAGCGGCCCCGCCGGCTACCTGATTGTCCAGACCACCAAATGGCGCGGCAGTTGGGGCGTGCCGGGCGGCAAAGTCGAGTACGGCGAAACGCTGCTGGCCGCCGTTGAGCGCGAATTTGTGGAAGAAACCGGCCTGAAGATCACCCACATCCGAGCGGCCCAGACCCAAGAGGCGGTGCGCTCAGCCGAGTTTCAAAAAGATTCTCACATGCTGCTGTTCGATTTCTTTGCCCAGACCGAAGATGAGACCATCACGCCCAATGAGGAGATCGTCCAGTGGGCCTGGGTCAGTTTGGAAGAAGCGCTGACCTATCCGCTCAACAGCTTCACCCGCACCCTAGTTGAGCTGGCTATCAAGGAAGGCGCATGAAGCCCTACACCGCTCTCGTCACCGGGGGAGCGCGGGGCATCGGGCGCGGGGTGGCGCTGGCGCTGGCGGGTGCGGGCTACCACGTGGCCGTGCAGTACCGCTCCAGTGCCGAGGACGCCGCCGAAACGGCCCAGTTGTGCCGTGAGCTGGGTGTTCAAGCTGATACCTTCCAGGCCGAGTTGACCGACCCCGATCAAGCTGCCGCTGTGGTGGAGTGGGCGCACCGCCGCTTTGAAACGCCGCTGATTCAATCGCCGCTGGGCGTGCTGGTCAACGTGGTGGGCAACTATGTTCACCGCCGCTGGGATCAGACCACTCCCGACGAGTGGAACGACATGCTGGGCAGCAACCTCAGCGCCACTTTCTACACCTGCCGGGTGGCCGTGCCGCTGATGCGGGGCAATCAACCGGACGCAAGCAGCTTCGGTCGGGTCGTCAACTTCGGCTATGCGGGCGCACAGAACTTGCTGGCCCGGCCCGGCGTGGTGCCGTACGCGGCGGCCAAAGCGGGCGTCATTGCGCTGACCAAGGCCATTGCCCGCACTGAGGCTCAGTACGGCATCAGCGCCAACGTGGTGTCGCCGGGCGTCATCGAAACCTCAGTCAGCCAGCCGCTCACCGAGATTCCGGCGGGGCGGCTCGGCACGGTGGACGAAGTGGCGCGGGCCGTGATGACCTTCGTGGAAGGCAGCGCTTACCTGACCGGCCAGGTGCTGGAAGTCTCGGGCGGCTGGAACCTCTAGCACCGAAATCACTCAGCGCCTCAACCAATCAGCGGCGTAGATACCGCCCGCCCCGTTCGTCCACGAGGCCGCACAACCCCAGCATGGTCAGGGCCAGTTGCGCCTCGCTGATGTTCAGCCCGCTGCGCGACACCACGTCGTCCAGCAAAACCGCGCCGGTTTCGGGCAGGGCGGCGTACACCAGCGCCTGCTCGGGGCTCATGTCTAGGTGGACGGGCGCGGGCGCTTCACCCCAGCCGAGTTCGTGCAGCACGTCGCTCACGTTTTCGGTCAGCACCGCGCCCTCGCGCAGCAAGCGGTGGGGGCCAGCCGCTAAGGGATCACCCGCCCGGCCCGGCACCGCGAAGGCGCTGCGCCCGCATTCGAGCGCGTGCGTGGCGGTAATCATCGCGCCGCTTTTCAAATCGCCCTCGATGACCACCGAACCGGCGCTCAGAGCGGCAATCAAGCGGTTTCGCTGCGGAAAATGGTGGGTGGCAGGCCGCGTGCCCATCGGGTACTCGCTGACCAAAGTCAGGCGGGCAGCGAGGCGGGCATTTTCGGCGGGGTAAATCACGTCCACCCCGCAGCCCAAGAGCGCCGTGCTGACGCCGCCCGCGTCCAAAGCGGCTTGGTGGGCGGCGCTGTCGATGCCGCGTGCCAGGCCGCTGACCACGTTGACTCCGGCGCGGGCGAGGTCGCCCGACAACTGGCGGGTGAATTTGAGGGCGTGGTCGCTGGCGGCGCGGGTACCGACGATGCCCACCGCACGCGGCACCACCTCCTGCGGCAGATCAGCGCCGCGTACCCACAGCGCAGCGGGCGGGTCTTGCAGGGCTTCGAGCGCCGCCGGATAGCCTTCCAGCCCGCGCCCCAGCACCTGCACTCCAGCTTCGCGGGCGCGGCTGAGTTCTTGCTGCGCCCGGACGCCCACCCCCGCCGCACCAATGGCGCTCAGCGATTTGGTATCGAGGCCCGGCACTGCCCGCAACTGGGTCAGCGAAGCGCCCAGCACCGCCTGCGCCGAGCCGAAATGCCGCCGCAGGTTCTCGATGCGGCGCGGCCCCAGAGCGGGTGTGAAGCGCAGGGTCAGCAGCGCCAGCAACTCGGCGTCTGTGTCTTCGGGAAGGTTCAGGTCGGGGGCAGCGTCCATCAAGCTCATGATTGAGATGCTAAATGGCCGGGCCTGACATATTCCCGACACCCGGCCGTTATAACCGCCTGACGCCGGGGTGAGACGGCCTAAGCCATTTGCTCAAGGCGAAATGGGCGTGAGATGTTCTATACTGAATTCATCTGGGGGCGATCCGGTTTCGACGGGGATTACTGAAGGATGTGGTGCGTGTCGAGGTGGCCGTTGGCCTCGTTAAAAAGCGGCAAAGCCTTTAACTGGCAACAATAACAGCTTTGCAATGGCTGCCTAAACCCCAGCCCAGCAACCGTAGAGCCTCGCCATTGGCGCTGCGCGAGCTGATTTAAACAATGGCTAGCTCCGGTTTTACTCTGGTGCCGGGCGCGAACTAAAACAGAGTTAAGGAAAGGAACGCCCGCCTGTAGGCCAGTCCCGCCCCGACAATTCAATTTGCAGGCTACACACGTAGAGTCACGCTGAATGGGTTTCCGGACGAGAGTTCGACTCTCTCCGCCTCCACCACCCAACAAAACCCGCCGCTTTTCCTTTGAGGAAGGCGGCGGGGTTTTTGTGCCTTTAAGAGCGGTCAAATTACCGACGGTGGATAGTTCTGCAATCCCGCATACAAGCAGCTTAACGAGCGCTTGCCCACACCGATCGGAACATGAGCGGGAGCGCTGACGTACCTCACGGATCACTTGAGCGCACTTCGGCAAGTCAGAAAACTGACCTGAAGCAAAAAGCCTGAAATTCGCGGCCCAGCGCAGATCAAGACCACAGACAGTGGAGGGCTGAGAGAAAGGTGTAAGCGGGTTTAACTATACTTGTGGCAACTTATGCCGAATCCTGTCTTCCGACTCACTGCACGCTCACTTTCCAAAGTGGTGTCGGGCCGCGCTGCCGAGACGATGCTGAGCGCTTCGCTGCGTGATCTCAAGCTGTCGCCAGAAACGGTGACGGCAAGGGACATGCAGCGCGTTCTCTCTGGCCCGCTCGAGCGCCGCCTCTCACAGGCCCTTCCCGGCACGGCGGCATTTGATAAATTACAAGCCCTTTCCCAGCGACTTGAGCGCCTCGATTTGAGAGCCTCGGATTTGTTTGACCAGGGTGCCCGTACCGTGATCTGGGATCAGGAAGACACCGATACCCAGTGGAGTGATGATGAGCGTCTGCTCGGTGCTCCCGCCCACAGCCCCATCCACAGCACAGAGGAGCCGAGTTATCAGCGCCCGGCCAGTTCAAGCAGCCCCGGCCCAAGCAGTTCTGACTTAAACCCTCCCATATCCACTTCCCGCGCACCAGCTCCGCCGAGCCTAACCACCCAATCACCGGCCCAAGCGTTATCCTTCACGGGCCAAAATGAGGAGATCGTGAACGATTTGAGCGCCGATGCACCGACTGACCCCACACTCCACAACCCGCCTGAAGCTGCGATTGGTGACAATTTCAGCGCCGATGATTTCGAGTTCAGTGACCCCGATTATGTTCACCTTCAAGCGGCGGTCAAGCGCTACGAACTGCTGACGGCCCAGGGCCAAGACGCGCTGCTCTACGAACTCGCTCGTCACCCCGGGGTGCAGACCGTGGTGCTGTGCAGCACCGAAGGCCAAGTGCTGAGCGTGCGTGCGCCGCAGGGTGCGCCGCAACTCGGCAGCGTGGTGGCCGCCACCGCCATGCTTTTTCGCCAGCGCGAACTCAAGCTGCTCAGCGCCGACTTGGGCAACGCCACCGTGTGTATGCGGGTGGTGGGAAACTACTGCGTGGCTCTTTTGGCACGCGGCAACGTCAACGTCGGGCGGCTGCTCACCGAGCTCCAGCAAATCGAGGTCAGCGCATGAAGGCCACTTGTTTGTTTCACTCTGTCACTTCTGGCACTGCCAACTCCAACACCTCCAACCGCGCCGCTCTCTTGGCGCTCAGCGTGCTGGCCAGCGGCGCACTCGGTCAGGCCGGGGCGCAAAATCTGGACGCTTACCGCAGCCTCAAAACGGCCCTGAACCAAGCGGTGCAAGACCGGGCTTTTAGCAAAGGCCGCAGCCTCAGCGACCTCCAAAAGGCCCAGCAAGCGCTCGACAGTTTGCAGCCCACCATTCAAGACAAAGTTCTCTCGCAGGGCCTAACGGACGCGCTGTCGGCTTCCCGCGCTTCGCTGGCCCGCAGCCCCGCCGAGCTGGAAGCCCAAGTCACTCAGGCGCGGGGCCTGATGCGGGCGGTGCTGTACACCCAGACCCTCACTGCCCTGCCCACTGCCCAGCAACCCAACCAAGCCCGCTTGCTGACCGAGGAATTTGGCCTCAGCGGCGCGGCCAGCAGCCAGTTTCTGACCTCGCTGGCCAGCGGCAAAACGGCGCAGGCCCAGCGCCTGATCGAGCAGGCCGCTGCCCGCAAAGTGCAGGGTTACCTCGGCGCGGTGAACTTGACCAACAAGACCGCTGCCTACCTCAACCTCACGCGGGCGGCCAGTTGGTTCACGGCGGTGCAGAGTGCGCCGGGAGCCGGAGCCCTGCAAGTCGATCAGTTTGCCAGCGCCCTGAACGCCGTCACTGGCGGCGACGCGGCGGCGGCCAGCACCGCCCTCCAAACCCTGCGCAGCAGCTCGGCCAGCTTTGTGCAGGCGGCCAGCGGCGCAGCGCCCAGCACAGCGGTCAATACCGTTCCGACGCTGCCCAAACCCACTCCGGCTCAGGCTGGCACGCCGCCGAGTGCGCCCGCGACGACTCCGGTGACGACTCCGGCGGCCAATTCCCGTCCCAGTTCGTCTGGCAGTGCAGGCGGAGCCGACCGCATCTACGCCGCCCTCGGACGCGCCCTGAGCGCCGCTTCGGTGGCTGATCAAGCCGCCGCCCGCAGCGCTCTCGAAGACGCCCAGCAAGCCTTGAACCAGTCGCCCACGCTTGGCCGCAGCGCCAGCTCCGCCGCACTGGCCACTGATTTGAGCACCCTCAAGACCCGCAGTGGCCTGCGCCCCAGCGACGTGCAGTCGGCCATTGGTGACCTCGCCAACGTGGAAGCCGAGGTCAAGGGCCAAACCGGCAGCGTGCTGAACGCGTCGGCGGCCAGCGTCTCACGCGGCGTCGGCGGCAGCATCCGGGCGGCGCTGTTTTTCGTGCTGGCGCTGGTCTCGCTGTATCCGCTTTACTTGCTCAATCTGGCTTTCGGCAGCCGCAATCCGTACTGGCGCTCGGTGCTGGGCGGCCTCGTGCTGCTGCTGTTGCCGCTGCTGCTCGAAGGTGTGTTCGGCTTGCTGGGCTGGCTGGGCGATTTGGTGGGCTTCGGGGCGCTCCGCAGCCTGACCAACTTGACCCTGACCCAAAACGCCTGGGGCGGCCCGGTGTGGGCGCTGAGCTTGGTGCTGGCACTGACGGCGTTGACCTACGGCTTTAGGGGCCTGTGCATTCAGTTCGGGCTGCTGGGCAGCGCCAAGCCGATGCAAACCGAAACCCAGAGCAGCCTCGAATGGGACGAGGAAATCTGATGGCCCGCTCTGCGCCGTGCGCCGTGCGCTGCCTAAGGGAGAAGTGCTAAATGCCTTACCGACAAGCTGTCGCTCAGTTGGGTGATCTCATTTCGGCGCGGGCATTGGAGCGCTTGATCGAAAGCGCCGCCCAAGACCGCTCCATGCGGCCCGAAGAACTCTCCAGCACTCAGTTGGCCGACATCCTCAAGCGCGACGTATTCCGCCGCCTGCAACTGACCGTGCCTGCCTCGCTGGCCAAGCGCCGCATTGAGGAAGTGCTGGCCAACCTTAAGCTCAGCGCGGCGGTGAGTCCGGCACCTTCCAACGCCGTAACAAGAATTGAGCCGCCGTCTCAAAGCCAGCTGGACGGCGCTGCTCAAGCTCCCGAGCCTCAGCAAAGCGGTGCTCAGCCGAACGCCGCTCAAGCCCAGAATCAACTTCACGTCGCCTCATTGGAAGAAAGCCTCAAGGCTTACTCGCTGTATTTCGATTGGCCGGAAGTCAAGCGGCTGCGGGCGCTCAGCGCGGTGCTACGCGGCGAACTCGACGCGGGTAAACCGCTGCCCGATAAGTTGGTGGCCGAGGGTTTAGACCTGCAAGAAGCGCTCTCACGCCGCCTCGCCGAAGCGCTGGTGAGGCAGGAAAGCGACCTCGCCGAGCTGCGGGCCGGATTTGGCCGCGTCGAGGGCGTGGGCGGCCCCAAAGTGCGGCGGCTCAGCGGCCTGCTGCAAAGCATCGAGGACGCCCAAAAAACCGGAGCGCTGCTGCCTTCCGAAGTCGAGCGTGCCCGCAACCTGACGTTGGATCTGCGTAAATTGGTGGCGTCATCGGTGGTGGGTTTGCCCACGGGCGGCGCGGCTCCGCAGGCCAGCGACGACGTGGTGCAGCAAGTCCGCGAACTCGACCGTGCCCACGAAGTCCGGGCGCTGTCTGACCTCAGCCGCGAGTTTGCGCCGCTCATGCGCGTCGAGGAAGGCCTCAACCTCGAGATTCAGGCGGCCAAAGAGCGCTTAGACAGCGGCCACCTGCTCGGCGAAGAGCGTTTCGTACGGCTCAGAAGTGATTTGGAAGCTGCCCAACTCGCCCAACTGGCACAGCAGCAAACCGAACTCAGCGACTTTGAAACGCGGCTCTCCCAGCTCGACTCGGCGCTGCGACCCGCCGAACAGGCCCAACTCGGCGCGGCGGTGGCACGCGGCCTGCTGTCGTCGGGCAGCCTCGCCACCGACGAACTGCGGCTGCTTTCGCGCAGCTTGCCGCTGCTTGAGAGCGGTGACGCGAGCGCTGAGGACGCCTTAGAAAACCAGCGTGAGCTGCTGGAAATCGAGCAAGCCGCCCGCGATTTGCCGGTGATCGAGGGCCTGCAAGGCGATTTGTCACAGGCCGCACAGGCCCTGGAGCGCGGCGAAATGGCCGACCTCTCGGCGCTGTGGGCCGTGATCGACCAGCGCAAAGGCGTAGCGGCGCAGGAACGCGAGGCGCTCGACCTCAGAACGCGGCAGGTGCTCGACGAATATGGCCGCTACCGCCACCTCGCCGGCGACACCATTTCGCATTTGGGCCGCTTGGCCGATACCTTGCGCTCACACCTCAAGCTCGGCAAGCTGTCTGCCGATGGCCGCGCCCACTACATGCAGGTTTTGGGCGACGCCGAAGCGCTGCTGAGCGAGGCCCGCGCCGAGTTTCAAGTGGCCCGCGACCTCACTGCCCAGTTTGGCGAAGAAGCCCTGACGGGCCTGCTCGACGCGCTGGGCCTCGATGAAGAACCGGAACAAGAACTCGTGACGCTGCCGCCGCTGCCTCAGGGCCTCTGGGAACTGCGCGGCGGCACGGTCATGCGCGGAGCGCCCGATCCTCAGGCGTGGTCGCTGGCCCGCTTGAGTGCCCAACTCGCCGAGTTGCCGCTGCCGATTGGCGACGCTGAGGTGCGCCTCGACACGCCGCAGGGCGTCTGGTTGCTGCTGCCGCATTTGGGCGGCCACAGGGCGGCGCAGGGCGCGGACATCGAAGAGGCCAGAGCGAGAATGAGCGACTTTCCAGAGTAAAGGGGGCGAGAAGGGCGAGTGGAGCGGTGAATGAGCAGCGCTTGATTTCTTGAGAATAGGAGCCGCTATCATGCTCTCCATGCAGCCGGGCGACACCCTTTTAATAGAAGATGAAAGCGCTCAGCGGGCCTTTGGGGCCTTGCTCTCGGCGCAGCTCGCTCCGCACACCGTCCTGTTTCTGGAGGGCGAACTCGGCGCGGGCAAAACCACCTTGACGCAGGGCCTGATCGCCGCGCTGGGCTTTGAAGGTCTGGTCAGCAGTCCCACCTACGCCCTGATGCAGCTCTACCCCACGCCGCAGGGCGCGGCGCTGCACGTGGACGCTTACCGCGTGCAGCATGCCCAAGAACTCTACGAAATGGACTTGGAGCGCCTCAGTGAAGAAGCCCGCCTGAGCATCATCGAATGGGGCCAACTTTTTTACGGTGACTTTCCGGAGTCCTGGCTGCTGAAACTGGAGCACGACGAACAGGGGCGGCGAATCACCCGGCTGCGCTGAGGCGGCTTTTGTTTTTCCTCAGCTCAGTCCGCCTCTGGCATAGAGGCCGCCCACTACGAAGGTCAGCAGCACGAACGTCAACGACGCGGCAGTCAGACCAAGGGCATTTTTTGAAGTTTTTTGGGCGCTGCGCTGCGGCAGCCAGTAGAGCAGCATCAGCAGGCCCAGTGCGCCCAGACCGCCAAGGTAGTGCACATACTTTTGCACGATGCCTAGCCCCTGGTCGAGCAGTTTGATGCCGATCAGCGCCTGAACCATCAGCGCGATTTGCAGCACGATCAGCGAGGCGCGTTGCAGCGGGCCAAAATTCTTGAGGACGTACGCGCCGCGCCAGTTGATAACGAGAGCGGCGAGAGCGGCCAGCACCACCAAACCGCCGACGGCGTTGTGAACGAGGGGCTTTACGATAAGTTCATCCATGCCGAGTCTCCTTGAAGTGTTGCAATCTCTGCTTACCTACCGGTAAGTCAACTAATGCCGAGTCTAGGTTAACCCTGACGGCATGTCAACGTCTGCTGCGGCTGGGAAAATGAAATGTTAAAAAAGTGAGCAAGGTAAGCTGGAAGTCAGTTAGAAAGAGCTAAACTCACACTATGAAAGGCTTAGGCTGGCCCCTCCTGTTTGCGCCGCTTCTCTGGGCGTGCGGCACGGCGGCTGGGCCGAGCCTGAGTAGCGCCGGTCTCAGCGGCCCCGCCCTGCAAAACGCGGCGAGTGTGCCGCCGATCAGCGCCGGAGAACTGCTGGCCGCGCCCACCAAGCTGGCCATCGGCGGAATGAAGATCAGCGCCGAGGCCACGCCGTACCTGAGTGCGCTGACGTGCGTGGGCCGGCCCTGTGCCGGCAACTTCGTGGTGCCAGTCACGCTGCGCTCTAGCACCGGCCCGCTCAATACTTTTAAGGTCACGGGCGTTTATGTGATTACCGAGGGGGGGGTGTGGCGCTCCGGTGTCGAATCGCAAGACCGCCGCCACTGCTCGGGCGCGGCCAACTGCTTGCAAGCGGTGGGGCGCGGCAGCGCCAACTTGTCGAGCAGCGACGCCGTGCAGGTCGTGCTGATGTTCCAAGACGCGGCAGGCAAAACCTACAAGCTGCGCGACAGCAAAGCGGTGGTCAGCGGCGGGCAGTAACCAGAGCGCCGCAGCCCCCGCCAATGATGGGCGAGTTCCAAAGAACGCACCACGCTCAAAGGCGCTAGGCTGTGCGCATGGCTAAGCTCAGCGGAACCACTGTAATGCTCACCGGAGCGGGCGGCGCACTGGCGACTGCTATCGCCCAAGAACTCATCGACGCAGGCGCAGAACTCATTTTGGTGGGGCGCGGTGAAGCGCTTAAACGCGCTGAAGACCGCTTTCCCGCCAAAAAAGCCCTCGACCTCGACTTGACCGATCCCGACTGCGTGGACATTCTCAAAAAGCAGCGGGCCGACGTGCTGATTCACACCATCGGTGCATTTAGCGCACAGGACGCCCACAAAGCCAGCGAAAAAGATTATCAAGCGATGTTCGGAGCCAATATGCAGTCGCTGTTTCACGCGGCTCAGGGCGTCTTGCCGCACATGATCAAGCAAAAAGAAGGCATGATTTTGGGCGTCTCAGCAGGGCAAGCCGCCAAGATGAGCGGCCCCGGCGCGGCGCTCTACACCGCCAGCAAAGCGGCAGTGGCGGCTTACCTGCTCAGCATCCACGACGAACTCAAAGCCAAAGGCGTGACCACCCTGACCCTTTACCCGATGGGCGCAATCGACACCTCCTCCAACCGCGAGTCGGGCCTGACTTGGGAAGCCACCATCGACCCGCGTGCGTTGGCGCAGACCCTCGCCCACGCCATCACCCGCCCGGCGCGGGCGCACATGACCGAACTCAAGGTGTATCCAGAACTCTAAACCGTTCGTCAAAAAAGAAGCGCTTACTGCCGGCTCAGGGCCACTTGCCGCTCGCGCCAGACCTGAGCGGTCAGCAGCGCGGCGGCCTGTACCGCCAGCGACGGCGCGTACCAGTGCGGGCGTTTGAGCAGGGTCAATGCGCCCAGCAGCAGCAGTTGGCTGCTCAGCCCCAAGTTGGCGCTGAGCGTCAGGGCAGCGAGCGGCGTATACGCTTGGCGGTCTTGCGGGGTGGGCTGAGGGCCGGCCACCGAGCGCAACCGAGCTTCAAACAAGCGGCTGAGCATCTGCTCCTGCGGTACGAAGTACAGCGCATAGAATTTTTCCAGTGCTGCCAGCACCGCCGGATTGTCGCCTTGCTGCGCCGCTGGGGCGCGGAAAGTTTCGCCTCTGGCGGCGCGGTAATCGCGCTCCCACAGGTAATCGGTGCTGAGAATCAGGCTCAGCAGCAGCGTGGCACTGGGGCCGATCAGGGGGCCGTGTAGGGCTGTGAGCAGCGCCAAATTGCCCAGCACGTCCATTTCGCTGTCGAGGTAGCGCCCGCTGAGGGTGGTCTGATCGGTGGCGCGGGCAAGTTGGCCGTCGAAGTTGTCGAGAACGGTTTTGAGTTGCAGCAGCAGTGCCGGAGCCAGCCAAGCGCCGCGCCGCAGCCCAGCGGCGGCCAGCAGCGTCAGGCCGGTGTGAAACAGCACCACCTGGGTGGGCCTCAACTTGGTGCGGGCGGCGGGAGCCACCAATAGTTGCGCTAGAGGCCGGAAGATTCGCTCGGCAGCCCACTCGTCGGCGGGGCGGGCCTTGCGGGTTTGGGCGAGACCGGGGGTCATGCGGGCTTGGAGGCGACTTTGGCGGTGGAGTTGGCGGCGGTGGGTAGCGCGGCCAAAAACACTACTAGCGCCGCGCCCAGCGCTTCTAGAATGCCGCGCGGGTAAGCTGTCAACAGGTGACTTAGCAGTACCCCTTCTAACGCGCTGAGCGCCCGCATCCAGGTGGGGGCGGCGGGGTTGAGGCTGGCGAACGCGCCCAGCGCCAAAGCCCCCAGCACGGCGGCCAGCAGCCACAGCAAAATTTTCAAAAGGAGCGTGAGCGCTTTCACGGACGGGTTTGCTCGGCAATCATGGCGGGCATTCTAGCGACGTGAGGTTGGAACGCGGTGAAAAAGTGTATGGCCGCGCAAGGTCGCCGCCATTTGGCAGGCCCGCCCTGTTTTACACTCAGGCTATGTTTGCCTCTTCCCCGCCCAGTTTGCCCGCCCGCGTGCGCGTGTCGCGCTTGCCGTTGCCGCCCGCTCCAGCTGTACAGCTGCGGCTTAAAACCCTCTTTGCTGCTCAGCCCGGTTTGCCCCTTTCACAGCTCATGGCGGGCACGGTGGCGGTGGCCGGAGGCAAAGTCATCGGCGCGGCGCTGAGCTGGCCGGGCGCGGAGGGTCAGCTACAGTGCGGCCTGGAACTCGAAAGCGGCTGGCGCGGGCGCGGTATCGAAGAAGCGCTGCTCGGGTTGCTGACGCCTGACCAATCCATAACCGAGCAGCCCACAGCTGACCGACCCAGAACTGAGCAGCTGTGAGCGCCACCGACTTGTCCGCTTCGCTCAATCCGTTTGCTCCGGCGCGTCGCTCGCTGAGTATCGGGCTGCTGCTGGGCGTGCTGCTGATCGCCTTCGAGTCGCTGGCGGTGGCCACCGCACTGCCGGAAGTGGCCCGTGAACTTCATGGCCTCAAGCTCTACGGCTGGCCGCTGAGCGCTTTTTTTATGGGCTTTATGGTCGGCACGGTGGGGCTGGGTGCGCTGGCTGACCGCGACGGGCCGTTCGTGCCGGTGTTGATCGCGCTGCTGCTGTTCGCTGCTGGCCTCGGCGTGGCGGGACTCTCCCCCAGCATGGCGGTGCTAATCGGCGGCCGCATTTTGCAGGGGCTGGGCGGCGGTGCCATCGTGTCGGTGGCGTACTTGGTCATCAACACCGCTTACCCTGACGCTATGCGGGCCAGAATGCTGGCGCTGCTGAGTAGCGCCTGGGTGCTGCCCGCGCTGCTCGGCCCGGCTCTGGCGAGCTACGTGACGGGGCGCTGGTCGTGGCGTGGGGTGTTCTTGGGGTTGCTGCCGCTGGTCATCTTGGCTGCTGGGTTGCTGCTGCCTACCCTCCGCACCTTGAGGGGCGCGGGCACGCCGCTGAGCCGCACTCGCCTGTGGGCAGTGGTGTTGGCCGCGATTGGCGTCACGCTGGGGCTGGCGGGCATCACCGAGTTGGGGCAGGGCAAATGGCTGGGCGGCTTGCTGCTGCTGCCGGGGCTGGGGCTGGCTCTGCCGGCGCTGGGCCGCCTCTTTCCGGCCCGCATGCTGGCTCTCGGTACGCCGCTGAGCGCGGGGTACGCGGTGCGGTTTTTGCTGGCCTTCGCTTTTTTTGGCAGCGAGTCGATTTTGCCGCTGGGCTTGGCGGAGCTTCGCGGCCTGACGCTGCTGCAAGCCGGGCTGTTCTTGACGGGCGGAGCGCTGATCTGGTCGGCCACCAGTTTGATTCATTCGCGCTTTGACGAGCGCACGCAGGGCCAGCGGCGCTCCTCGGTGGTGCGGCTCGGCTCGCTGGCGATCGGCAGCGGCCTGTTGGGCCTACTTGCCGCGCTGGTCTTTCCCGCTTTGCCGATTGCGTTGGGGGTCTTTTTCTGGATTTTGGCGGCGTTTGGCATGGGTCTGGCCTTTCCGGCACATGTTTTGGTGGTCATGCAGCACGCGCCCAGCGGGCAACAAG
This sequence comes from Deinococcus psychrotolerans, assembly GCF_003860465.1. NCBI lineage: Bacteria > Thermotogati > Deinococcota > Deinococci > Deinococcales > Deinococcaceae > Deinococcus > Deinococcus psychrotolerans. The sequence continues at coordinate 1,936,644 of NZ_CP034183.1, read as the reverse complement.
GCGAAGTCAGCGGCACGCTGCAACTCGCCGACATGCTCGGCAGCGCTCTGGGTGCGGGCCTCGGCGGAGCGCTGGTGGCGGCCCTCGGCGCGGCGGGCGGCGTGCCCTGGCAACTCGGCTTGACCTTCGGACTGGCTTTCTTCACCGCTGTGGTGGCGGGGCGGCTGCGCGGGCAAAGCGGAGCAGGCACAGCAACTTCTGAGGGCGACCTTGCCCATGACTGAAGCACTTCAGTCTGTGCCGCATTACCATCTCAACTCGCCCGCCTCAGTGCGCCAGAGGATTGGCTTGCTCGGCGTGTTCGTTCACGGTGAATGAGACAGCCCGCAACTGGCTGACTTCAATTGGAATCTTTGAAGCAGCATGGGCCAAGCGCGGTGGCGTTCAGCTTTGCTAAGCCGTTTGAGCGGGCCGAACCAACCGCTCCTGTCTGCCCTCACCCTAAGACTCGCCTCCCGTCACCTTCCGAGCGGGCTGTTAAACTTGCCTTCATAACGACTGAAAGGCTTCCGATTGTGCCTGCACATCTGGACAAGTACCAGCCCGTGCCCTAAACTTTGAACTGAGTATAAAATTATCTATTTGTCCCGTTCTCGCCTCAGGAGGTACTTTCCGTGACTGCCACTCAAACCCCACCGACTGCCCAGCATCAACCCCAGCCCTCTCCCATTCAGAAGGCCGCCGTGATCGGCGCGGGCGTAATGGGCGCGGCAATTGCTGCCCAACTGACCAACGCGGGTATTCCGGTGGTGCTGCTCGATATCGTGTTGCCGGATAAGCCTGACCGCAACTTTCTGGCCAAAGCAGGCATCGAACGCGCTCTGAAAGCCAGCCCCGCCGCTTTCATGGCCCCTGAGAACGCCAAGCTGATCACGGTGGGCAACTTGGAAGACGACCTCGCCAAAATCAAAGACGCCGACTGGATTATCGAAGCGATCATCGAGAAGCTGGACGCCAAGCACGATCTCTGGGAGAAAGTGGAGAAGGTCGCCAAGAAAACGGCCATCATCTCCAGCAACTCCAGCGGCATTCCAATGCATCTTCAAGTGGAAGGCCGTTCGGACGACTTCAAGAGCCGTTTCGTGGGGGCGCACTTCTTCAACCCGCCGCGCTACCTGCACCTCCTGGAAGTCATTCCCACCGACCAGACCAGCCCGGAAGTGATTCGCGCCTTCTCCGAATTTGCCGATCACACGCTGGGCAAAGGCGTGGTCGTCGCCAACGACGTGCCGGGCTTCGTGGGCAACCGCATCGGCGTTTACGGCATGGTGCGGGCCATGAAACGGATGGAAGAAAACGGCCTGACCCCCGCCGTGGTCGATCAGCTGACCGGCCCGGCGATTGGCCGCCCCAAGAGCGCGACGTTTCGCACCGCCGATCTGTCGGGCCTGGACATCATCTATCACGTCGCCAATGACATCGGCAAGGTGACGGGCGACGACGAGGACTTTACCCTGACTGACACCTTCAAGAAACTGGTGGAAGACAAGAAGTGGCTGGGCGACAAGACCGGAAGTGGGTTCTACAAGAAAACCAAAGATGAGCGCGGCAAGACCAAGATTCTGACGCTGAATCTGGACAATCTGGAGTACGAAGACCAAGCACCAGTCAAGATCGGTGTGCTGGACGCCCTCAAAGGCAAGCCGCTGAATGATCGCGTCAAGGGCCTCTACGAAGTGGAAGGCAAAGAAGGCGACTTCATGCGCGGCGTGATGAACGACGGCTTCTGGTACGCCGCCAAGATGGCCGGAACCGTGTCGGGGCAACTTCAGGACATCGACAACGCGCTGAAATGGGGCTTCGGCTGGGAGCAGGGGCCGTTCGAGACGATGGACGCGCTGGGTGTGCAAACCGTCATCGGCAATCTGGAGAAAGAGGGCCGCCGCCTGCCGCCGCTGCTCCAGAAGATGAAAGACGAGGGCCGCGATAAGTTTTACAACGGCGCTGAAATCGTGGACGCCAAAGGTGAAATGCAGCCCTACGCCGCGCCGTATTTGATTCTCAGCGACCTCAAAAAAGACGCCAGCAAGGTCGTCAAGAAGACCGGTGGCGCGAGCTTGGTTGACCTGGGTGACGGCGTGCTGCTGCTCGAATTCCACTCCAAGATGAATGCGCTGGGTGAGGACGCCATTCGGATGATCGGCACGGCGCACAAAACCGTGCAGGAGATGGGCTACGCCGGACTGGTTGTCGGCAATCAGGGCGAGAACTTCAGTGCGGGCGCGAATTTGCCGCTGATTTTGTCGCAGGCCCAGGACGAGGAGTGGGACGAACTCGACGCGGCCATCAAGCTGTTTCAGCAGGCCACGACCAGCCTGAGATTCTCGCCGCATCCCGTCGTGGTGGCTCCCTTTAACCTCACGCTGGGCGGCGGCACCGAGATGGCCCTGCACGCCGACGCCGTGACCGCCAGCGCCGAAACGTACATGGGCCTCGTCGAAGTCGGCGTGGGCCTGATTCCCGGCGGCGGCGGCACCAAAGAAATGCTGCTGCGCTTCACTGACCAAACCTTGCCGGGTCAGCCGCTCCTCCCCGCCGTGCAACGCGCCTTTGAGCTGATCGGCACCGCCAAAGTCAGCACCAGCGCTCAGGACGCTCGCAAACTCGGTTTCCTGCGCAAGAGCGACGAAACGGTGATGAACCGCGACAACTTGCTGGCCGAGGCCAAGCGCAAGGTGCTGGAACTCGCTCCCGGCTACGTGCAGCCCGCCATGCGGATGGACATTCCGGTGATGGGTGAAGCGGCGATTGGCGCGATCAAGAGCGCCCTCTACGGTTTGGTGGAAGGCGGCTATGCCAGCAAGTATGACCGCGAAGTGTCGCTGCAACTGGCCAACATTTTGGCAGGCGGCGCGACCAACAATCGTCAAGCCCGCGTAACTGAGCAGCAACTCCTTGACCTGGAACGTGAGGCCTTTTTGACGCTGGCCGGGAAGAAGGGCACGCAAGACCGGATCGCACACATGCTCAAGACCGGCAAGCCGCTGCGGAACTAAAACGGCGTCGGTTCACACCTCTGTCCACTTTGGAGATACTTCCCCATGACCCCCACCCCCAAATCTTCCTTCCCCGTCTTCGCCCGCGTGCTGCTGGGCGTGGGCCTCGGCGCGGCGGCCACACTCGGCACCGGCTGGTACTTTGCCGACGGTCTGGTGCGGGCGCGGCCTGTCAAGCGGCCCGTTTACAAGACCCGCGTGCTGGCCGTATCGCGCGAGAACCACGAGACGATGATTCAGCTCACCCGCAATTACGCCACTGCCCGCGCCGGGGCCGTCACACTCGACTGGGACGCTGAGGACGGCGGCTCGCTGCTGGGGCCAGTGGTGGAGGGCGGCTCCAAGTGGGTCAAGCGGCCCCTGCTGCGCGGAGGACAGTACCTCAGGCCGGGTTTGGCGGTGCGGCCCAGTTCGGTGGGCCTCGGCAACCCAGCGGGGCGCGGGCTGATCTTCGACAATCTGGTGCTCAGCGGCGAGCACGGCCCGCTTCCGGCCTGGTTCGTGCCGGGCAAGGAAGGCGCAATCGGGGCCAACCCCCAGCAAGACTGGGTCATCATCATGCACGGCTATCAGGGCCTGCGCCAAGACGCCCTGCGCTTTTTGCCGACCTATCACGACTTTGGCCTGAGCAGCTTGGTGGTCACTTACCGCAACGCGCACGGTGCGGGCCGCACGCCGCAGGGCGTCTACCGGCTCAGCGCCGAGGAGTGGGAAGACCTGGAAGTGGCGGTGCAATATGCCCGCGACCACGGAGCCAAGCGGATTGTATTGATGGGCCTGAGCATGGGCGGCAGCATCACGCTGGCGTTCATGCGGCGCAGCAAACTGGCCCAGTATGTCAACGCGGTGGTGCTCGATTCGCCCGCCCTAGAGTGGCGCGAACTGATCAAGCATTTTGCCGTCCGGCTGCGGCTTCCGGTGTTCCTTGCGCCCATCGTGGAGAAGCTGACCACCCTCAAGAGCGGCCAGGATTTCGACGCGGTCGATCACCTCAGCCACGCCCACGTCTATGACCGCCACATGCTGATCTTTCATGGCAGCGCCGACGACACCGTGCCCGTTTCGCAGCTCGACCGCCTGTTCGAGGCCCGGCCCGATTTGATCGAGTACGTGCGGGTGGAAGGCGCAGAACACCTCCGAAACTGGAATATGGATATAGAGAATTACGAGCGCCGCCTGCGCCAGTATCTCAGCCGGATGCTGGGGCCGCTTGAAGCTCAACACTCTGAAATAAATACCCCTTCTCAAAAGGAGAATCCCAATGTCTAACCCCACTGCCAATCCTGCGCGTGAAGCCGTGATCGTTTCCGCCGTCCGCACCGCCGTTGGGCGCGGCGTTAAAGGCACCCTCGCTAACACCCGCCCCGACGATCTGGCCGCGCTGGTCATGAAAGAAGCGCTGGCCCGCGTCGGCGTTGATCCCGCCATCGTGGAGGACGTGATCTTCGGTTGCGCCATTCCCGAGGCCGAACAAGGGCTCAACATTGCCCGCCTCGCCGCGCTGCAAGCTGGATTTCCCGATTCGGTGGGCGGCGTGACCGTCAACCGCTTTTGCTCATCGGGCCTGCAAACGGTGGCGATGGCGGCGGCGGCTATTCAGGCCGGACACTTCGACGTGATCTTGGCGGGCGGCGTGGAGAGCATGAGCATGGTGCCGATGAGCGGCCACAACCCCAGCCCCAACCTGAGCCTCGTCGACAAGCGCCCGGAAGCCTACATCAACATGGGCCTGACCGCTGAGAACGTGGCCGCCCAGTACAACGTCAGCAAGGAAGATCAGGACGCCTTCGCGGTGCGCAGCCACCAGCGGGCCGCCGCCGCGCAGGACGCGGGCAAATTCAAAGACGAGATCGTGCCGGTGCCGGTGCGCGTAGACAAGGTCAAGGGAACAAAGATCACTTCCGAAACCGTGATGTACGCCGACGACGAACTGATTCGCCGCGACACCACCTTGGAGGGCCTCGCCAAGCTGCGCCCCGCCTTCAAGATGGGCGGCTCGGTGACGGCGGGCAACGCTTCGCCCTTCTCGGACGGAGCCTCGGCGCTGCTGCTGATGAGCCGAGAGAAGGCCGACGAGCTGGGCCTGAAGCCGCTGGCCAAGTTCATCGGCTTCACGGTGGCGGGCGTTGGGCCGGAAGTGATGGGCATCGGGCCAGTCGAGGCCGTGCCGAAGGTCTTGAAGCAAAACGGGCTGACCCTGGCGGACATGGACCTGATCGAACTCAACGAAGCGTTCGCGGCCCAGAGTCTGGCTGTCATTCGCACGCTGGGCATCAACGAGGAGATCACCAACGTCAACGGCGGGGCGATTGCGCTGGGCCACCCGCTCGGCTGCTCGGGGGCCAAGCTGACCACCACCGCCATTCACGAACTGCGGCGGCGCGGCGGCGGCAAAGCGCTGATCACCATGTGCATCGGCGGCGGCATGGGCGCGGCGGGGATCATCGAAGTGTATCCGGCGGAAGGGCAGGCGGCGGACTGAGCGCCAGTTTCAAACTTCAGTAAGCGTGTGTCCCCCGGTGAAAGCTGGGGGCGCGTTTTTTTGCTTAGCAGGCCAAGTATCTTACGCCAAGCTGACCATTACGGGAGTATAACGGGGAGGATGAAACCCTTAGTTCTTCTTACTCTGGCCCTCGGCAGCCTTGCCAGCGCCCAGAACGTCGATCCCACGCCCACTGTCGAGCTGCGGATTCTGGAAACCACCGATCTGCACACCTCCGCGCTCGGCTACGACTACTACCAGGACAAGCCCACTGGCGAGTTCGGCTTCGAGTACACCGCCACGCTGATCGAAAATGCCAAGAAAGAAAAGCGCAACACGCTGCTCTACGACAACGGCGACCTTATTCAGGGCAATCCGCTGGGCGATTACGTGGCCCGCGTCGATCCGCTCAAGCCCGGCGAAATGCACCCGATGCACGCGGCCATGAAGCTGCTCGGCTACGACGCGGGCAACCTCGGCAACCACGAATTCAATTACGGCCTTCCCTTCCTCCAGCAGGTGATGGCGGCGGCTCCCATGCCGATGGTCAACGCCAACGTCTACATCGATGACGGCGACAACAACCCCGACAACGACAAGAACGCCTTTACGCCCTACCTGATTCAGCGCAAGATCGTGTATGACGCTCAGGGCCGCCCGCAGGTGCTCAACGTGGGGGTGATCGGCTTGCTGCCGCCGCAGATCATGCAGTGGGACAAGACCAACCTCGACGGTAAGGTCACGACCCGCGACATCGTGGAGACGGCCAAAAAATTCGTGCCAATGATGAAAGCTCAGGGGGCCGACATCATCATCGCGATTGCCCACAGCGGCATCAACGCCGACTACGTGCCGGGGCAGGAAAATGCGGCCACCGAACTCACCAAAGTCGGCGGTATCGACGTGGTGCTCAGCGGCCACAGCCACCAGGAATTTCCGGGGCCGGTCTACAAGGATATTCCCGGCGCGGACATCACCAAGGGCACCATTAATGGCAAAGCCGTCGTGATGGCCGGATTCTGGGGCAACGATCTGGGCATCATTGACCTCAAATTGCAAAAAGTGGCGGGCGTCTGGAAGGTTCAGGATACCCAGTCGGCGCTGCGCCCGATCTGGGACAAGGTGGCCAAAGTCAATCTGGTCAAACCCGACCCGCGCATCGCTCTGGCGGTCAAGGCGGCCAACGAAGGCACGCTGGCTTATGTGCGCGGCAAGGTGGCCGACCTCTCAGCCCCCATCAACTCGTACTGGGCGCTGGTGCAAGACGACCCCAGCGTGCAGCTCGTCGCCAGTGCCCAGATCGCCTACGTCAAGGCGGCTTTGGCGGGCGGCAAGTACGCCGACTTACCAGTGCTGTCGGCGGCGGCTCCCTTCAAAGCGGGCGGACGCGCCGGAGCGAGCTACTACACCGATATTCCGGCGGGCACGCTGGCGATCAAGAACGTGGCCGATCTGTATGTTTATCCCAACACGGTGCAGGCCGTGCTGGTCACGGGAGCACAGGTGCAGGAGTGGCTGGAGCGCTCAGCGGCCCAATTCAAGCAGATCGATCCCAAGAACACCGCGCCGCAAGACCTCGTCGAGACCAGCTTTCCCACCTATAACTTCGATGTCATCGACGGCGTGACCTACCAGATCGACGTCAGCCAGCCCAGCCGCTACGACGTGGGCGGCAAGCTGGCCAATCCCGGCGCTCACCGCATCAAGGAGCTGATGTTCGGGGGCAAGCCGATTGACCCCGCCGCGCAGTTCGTGGTCGCCACCAACAACTACCGCGCTTCTGGCGGTGGTAACTTCCCCGGCCTCGACGGCAAGAACATCATCTTGCAGGCTCCCGACGAAACCCGTGAAGCCCTCGTCCAGTACTTCCAGGCGCAGAAGACCGTCAACCCCACCGCCGACAACAACTGGAAACTGACGCCGCTGCCGGGCGTGAGCCTGCTTTACGCCACCGGCCCCAACGCCCAGAAATTCCTGCCCGCCAACGCCACCTTGCAAAAAATGCAGGACGACGGTTTCGCCCAGTACGTGATCAAGTTCTAGACCTCTGAACACGTAAAAAACCGGCCATTCCCTGATCTGGGAGTGGCCGGTTTTTTACGTTGCTGTTAAGCCAGCGTTTCTTCCAGTACCTTCACTCTGCTGAGCTTGCGGTGTGCCGTCAGTGCCTGAGCAACCACCTGATCCATGTTGTAGTACTTGTAAGTCGCCAGCCGCCCCACGAACATCACGTTCGGCGTCGCCTGGGCTAGTACCTCGTATTTCTTGTACAGGAGAGCGTTCTCGGGCCTCGGCACCGGATAATACGGATCACCCTCGGCGCGGGGCAGTTCGTAGACCACGCTGGTCTGGGCGTGAGATTGCCCAGTGATGTGCTTGAACTCGCTGACGCGGGTGTAGGCGTAGTCGTTGGGATAGTTGACCGTCCCCACCGGCAGCATTTGCTCCTGCGCGTGCGTCTCGTGAACAAATTCCAAGCTGCGGTAAGGCAATTTGCCGAAGCGGTAGTCGAAGTAGGCGTCCACTGGGCCGGTGTAGATCATCTGAGCGAACGGCACGAAGTCGGCAATCTCGCGGTAATCGGTGTTGGTCATCACCTTGATGTTGGGGTGGGCCAGCATCCGCTCAAACATCCGGGTATAGCCGTGCAGCGGCATCACCTGATAGGTGTCGGCAAAATAGCGGTCGTCGCGGTTGGTGCGGGTCGGCACGCGGGCCGTCACCGAGGCGTCAAGTTCGGAGGGGTCTAGGCCCCACTGCTTGCGGGTGTAGCCCCTAAAGAACTTGTTGTAGAGGTCGCGCCCGACCTTGCTGACCACCACGTCCTCGCTGGTGCGAATCTTCTCGGCGGGTTCGGCCACCGAGGCGAAGAACTCTTCGACCTGAAAGGCAGTCAGGCTCAGGCCGTACAGCTGGTTGACGGTATCGAGGTTGATCGGAATGGGAAGTAGTTGCCCGTCCACGCTGGCCTTGACCCGGTGCTGGTAGGGCCGCCACTCGGTGAAGCGCGAGAGGTAATCAAAGACCTCACGGCTGTTGGTATGGAAGATGTGCGGGCCGTAGGGGTGAATCAAAACGCCCGCGTCGTCGTAGCGGTCGTAAGCGTTGCCGCCGATGTGCGCCCTTTTGTCCACGATCAACACCGACTTGCCTTCTGAGGCCAGCCGCTCGGCCAGCACCGACCCGGCAAAGCCCGCCCCCACGATCAGGTAATCGAAGCCGCTGGACATTAAGGGCAGCTCAGTCATCTGCGGCCTCAGTTTTTGTAGCCTTACGGCCTCTCGCTTCATTCATCCGTGTCTCCATCTCGGCCCAAGTCTGCGACCACGACAGCCCGGCCAAATAAGCGTCGGCACGGGCTTGCCGGTCATGGCCTTCCGGCTGGTGGCGTTCGGCAAGAGCGGCTTCACAGGCCGCCTCGAAGTCGTCGGCGCGGTTGGCAATTCGCACTAGATCTTGCTCACCGTAGGGCCGCACCACGTCGCGGATTTCAGTCGACACCACCGGCACGCCCGCCGCCAGGTATTCCGGCGTCTTGGTCGGCGAGATGAACTCGGTGGACGCGTTGCGGGCAAACAGCAGCAGCGCCACGTCCCAGTGCGCCAGATACTGAGGCAACTCGGCGTAGCTTTTCATGCCCAAGTAGTGCAGGTTGGCGGCGCGGGGCAAATCGCCTTCCTGAATTTTGACAACTGGCCCCAGCAACACGAATTGCCACTCGGGGCGGCGCTCGGCCAACTCGGCGAGCAGGGCGGTGTCGAAGCGCTCGTCGATCACGCCGTAAAAGCCCAAGCGGGGGCGGTTCAAGTCGGCTTGATCGGCGGGATCGGGCAGCTCGCGGCGGGCGCGGGCAAAGTGGGCCTTGTCCACGCTGGAGGGAAACGGGTAGGCGTGTGGGTGCTGCTCGCGTTTGGCTTCCCAGAGGCGGTGGCCGCCGGTAAAGACCAGATCGGCCCGCGCCAAAAGCTGCTGCTCGCGGGGGCGCAACTCCGGCGGCGCGAAGCGGAAATTGGCCAGCTCGTCCATGCAGTCGTAAATCACCAAGCTGGGATCAAGCGCGGTGACCAGCGGCATTTCCATCGGGGTGTAAACCCATAAGGTGTACTCGTGCCACGCTTCGCTGAGGGCCAGTTCATTGAGCATGGCCGCCGTGCGGGCCTGTGAGGCAGCAGCGTCTAAGCCTTCCAGCAAGCGCGGCACAACGACCGTGACCCCGTATTCGGTAGAGCGGATCTCCAGTGAGCTGTCCCACTCCCCGAAAAGGGGCGGCTCCACGTAATACACCCGCCGGTCACGCGCCGCCTGACCCATCAAATGCTGCGGGCGCTGAAAGACGAAATCCCATCTGAGGTGGGCCAAACAAATCAAGTCGCCCTGCCGTGCCATTTTTGCCGCGTTTTCTTCCACAGTTTTTCTCCCAATGACTTGCCGAACGAAGCTGGCAAGCCCCCAAATTGATTTATAAATCTCAATTCACTTGTGAAAACCTGTGTAAAGATGACCGAAGTGCAATTCAGTCCACATTGGGTTTCCATCAACCAAAAATTGGCTGTTGATGAAGACAAGAAAGCGGTGTTGTCCAAATTGCTGAGCCTTTCTAGACTTGCCGAGTTTAGCCGCAGAAGTGGGGCACAAATAGAGCGATTTGCCTCAGAGGGCTTCATTTGATGTTTAGCGGAGGTCAATCTTGACCCAAAAACACTTCATCTCTTGCTTAAGACTTCAGGCCACTTCACCCAAGCTCAATTTGGAATGGGTTGGGGAAAGAGTTGGGTCAGTTCCTCTCTCCCATTGGCTCCTGAACTTTTGCTCGGTCTCTGTATGCCTACACGCCGCGTAAGCGCTGCCACCCGCACTCTTGTTTCCTTTTGTCAAGGTCTGCCGTGCTAGCTTTTTCGGTATGCGCGTACTTCACACCGCCGACTTCCACGCTGGGCGCACTTTGCGCGGCTATGACCGCACCCCCGAAATCCGCGACGCCCTGAATGAAATTGTGGGGTTGGCCCGCAGCGAGAAGGTTGATGCCGTGCTGGTGGCGGGCGACCTCTTCGATACGGTCAACCCGCCCGCCGACGCTGAAGCGGCCATCTTCGCTTTTTTTCTGGCGCTGCGCGACGCAGGTATTCCCAGCATCGTGATCGCCGGAAACCACGACAGCGCCTCGCGGCTCTCAGGCCTCAGCGGGCTGCTCGGCTGGGTGGGCGTGCAGGTGGTGGCCCAGCCCAGCCACGATCCGCGCCAGATGATCCGCACGGTGGAAACCAGAAGCGGCGAGAAATTGGTGGTGGGCGCACTCCCCTACCTCTCCGAGCGCCGATTGGTCAAAGCCGCTGACGTGATGGGGGCCGAGGTCGGCTTGTGGCGGCAAAAGTACCGTGAGGGCATGAAGTTCTTTCTGGGTCAGCTGGCGGCGGGCTTTGAAGCGGGAGCGGTCAACATGCTGATGCTGCACGCCACCCTCGACGGCGCGGTGGCCAGCGGCTCGGATAGGGGAATGCAGTTCGATTTGACCAACGCTTATACCGTCTCGCCGCTCCAGCTTCCGGCGGCGGCGCAGTATGTGGCGCTGGGCCACGTCCACAAGCCGCAGGAACTCGGCGCGTCCCCGCTGGCCTGCTACTCGGGCAGCATTATCCAGCTCGATTTTGGGGAGGGTGGCGAGAAAAAACAGGTCAATCTGGTGGAAGTCGAAGCGGGGCGGCCTGCCAAAGTCCACCCTATTCCGCTCGTCAGCGGCAAGGAGCTGAGAACCATTCGGGCCGATCTGGAAACATTGGATGCCCGCCTCAGCGCTGTGAAAGGCTTTGACGGCCTGCTGAAAGTGGTGGTGCGTGCGCCCGCTGGAACCGCTTTGCCCGGACTCAAAGACCGGGTGCTGCGGCAATTCCCCAATGCGCTGGGGGTGGAGCTGGAAGCCGTCAAGGATGAGGCGACGGTGCAGGCGGCGAGCCGCGAGGGCTTGAGCATTGAGCAGCTTTACGAGCGCTATCACCAAGAGCGGCGCGGCGAGTTGCCGGACGCCCTGCGGCGGGTCTTCAAAGAAACCGATACAGCGGTGCGTGAAGCGGCTGGGGACGGGATATGAAACCTCTTCAGCTCAGCGTTCAGGGCTTCATGCCGTTCCGCGATCAGGTGGAGGTCGATTTCACTGACCTGCAACTCTTCGCCATTCAGGGAGCCACCGGCAGCGGCAAGAGCAGTCTGCTCGACGCCATTACCTACGCCCTCTACGGTGAAACCGACCGCCTCGGCCAGACCGGGCTGGACGCGCTGATTTCCACTGGCGAGAAGTCGTTTACCGTCAGCCTGACCTTCGAGAGCGGCGGGCAAACCTACCGGGTGGTTCGCAACAAGGGGCGCAAAGCCGCCGAAAATCAGGTCAGGATCGAGCAGCACAGCCTAGACGCGGCGGGTAAAGTCAGGTGGCTCAACCTCTCCGAGAACACCACCCGCGCCACCCAGAACCGCATCAGCAAGGTCTTGGGGCTGGATTTCAAAAGCTTTACCCGCGCCGTGATGCTGCCGCAGGGCAAGTTTGACGCCCTGCTGCGTGGCTCCAAAGCCGAGCGCCAGAAGCTGCTGGGCGAACTGACCAACATCGGCCACGTCGCCGAGATGCACTCGCACGCCGCCGAGCGCAGCAAGACCCTCAAGTTTGAGTTGGCGGGCGTGCATCACCTCCTTGAGGGCGAGTATGCGGGCGTGTCTAGGGCGGCGCTGGACGATCTGAAAGCCGAGCGCAGCCGCCTAGAAACTGAGGCGCAGACGCTGACCGATGACCGCGACGCCCTGCAAGCCGAGTTGACCCGTTTGCGGGCGCAGGAGAGCTTGCATCAGGAGTGGGAAGCGCAGGGCCGCAAGCTGAGCGACCTCAACGTGCAGGCGACGGCGGCAAGGGAAGGCGCGGCGCGGGCCGAGCGGGCCAGAACAGTAGCGGGGGCGCTCCCACTCTTGGACACCGCCCAACAAGCGCGGGCGGCGGCGGCCGGAGCCGAGCGAATTGCCCACCAAACCCAAACGGCTCTCGGTGCGGCGCAAACGGCCCTGAACCAAGCGGCGGGAGGTGAGCAGGCGGCCCTGAGCGCACAGGAGAGCGGCAGCCAGCAGGCCAACCAGCGTTTGGAGCGGGCCGAGCGGGTGGCCGAGGCTTTACCGCTGCTGCGGAGCGCCGCTCAGGCTGAGCAGGCCGCTGAACGGGCGAGCAGCGCCCAGCAAGCTGCCCAGACCGCCTTGGCCGCCGCCGAGCGCCAGCAAGCCAGCCTGACCCAAGCCGAAGCCAGCGCCCAGCAGCAAGCCGAGCGCATTCCTGATTTGGAAGCCCGCGCCGAGCTGCTCAAGAATGCCCAGAGCGATCTGGCCCGACTCAAACGTGCTGGGGGCAACCTTCAAACCACCCACGCTCAACCGCTGCCCTGGGACGAAGACGCCCACTTTGCCGCCCACGAAGCCGCCCAGAAGCTGGAGCACTTGAAAGCCGAGAAGGTCAAGCTGGAAGCTGAAAAAGCCGGACTCAGTGCCGGACGCGCCCGCTACGCGCTCGACGAGCAGTTGCAGCGCCAGGAAAAAAGTGAGATGGAGCAGATCGAGCAAGACGGGCGGCTGCTCAAAGCCGACTTCGAGCGGGCCGAAGCGGCTCTGGAGGTCGCCGTCAAGCAGGCTGGGTTGAGCGCTCACCGCGCCCACCTGCACTTGGGGCAGCCGTGCCCGCTGTGTGAACAGGAAGTCCGCACCTTGCCGAGCGGCCCCATCGCCGACGTGGAGGAGCTGAGGGCTACCAAAGAAGCCGTTCAGCAGCGCTTAGACGAGCGGCGTGACCGGTTCAAGAATTTGCGGGCCTCCAGCACGGTTCGCTTAGGGCAGCTTGAAGAAAAGGCCCGTGAACTCAGCGACTGGGAAGCTGCCCTGCATGATCGTGAAAGCGATCTGCGAACCGGCGCAGCCAAGTACAGCGGCGAGGAACCCGAACAGGCCAAGCGCTTGCTGGCGGGGCTGGCCGCGCGGGTGCAACTGGCCGGCCGCGATCCGGCGGGCGAGCGGCAAAAAGTGCTGAACGAAGTCAGCAGTCTCAAAGCCGCGCTGGACAGTGCCAGAGCCGCCCAGGCCAAAGCTGGAGCCAGCCACGCCGCCGCCGCCGCCACCTTGCAAGGAGCTCAGGCCGCCCTCGCTGAGCGCCGCGCCGAAGCTGAGCAAGCTGGGGCCGCGCTGCAAACAGTCTTGCTGAGCCTGAGCTTGTCTGCCGAGCAGGTGCAGGCCGCGCCCGATCCGGCGGAGGAGCGCCGCGCTGCCCAGCAGCAGCTCAAAGCGCTGGCGGGCGCACTCGACAGCGCCCGGCGCACGCTGGCCGACGCGCAGGCCCGCCAAGCTGCCGCCGCCGCTACTTCTGAAGCTGCACGAACCAATGCCGATCAGCGCGGGGCTGACGCTATTCGTGCCGAGGCTGCCTTGCAAGCGGTGCTGGACAGTCTCGGCCTCAGCGCTGAAGAGGTGCAGGCGTCCGCTTTGCCCGAAGCCGAGATCCGTGCCCTCGAAGCAGCTTTACGCAGCCACCTCGCCGAGCGTGAGCAGGTGCTGGCAGCTCTGAGCGCCCTGGAAACCAAACTCGGCGGCGTAACATTTGATCCGGCCCGTTTGTCACAGGCGCAGCGCGATTTGTATGCGGCGGAAGCGGCGCTCGGCGCGGCACGCGGTCGCATCGGTGAGTTGGCCGAGTCGCTGCGGGCCGGAGCCGAGAGATTGGAGCGCAAATCTGAACTGTCGGGCAAGGCCGGTCAACTGGCCAGCACCCTCGATCTGTGGACGACGCTGAGCAACTCGCTGCGGGCCAACGAGTTTCAGCAGTACCTGCTGCAAGAAGTCGAGAGCCGCTTGCTGGCAGGCGCGGGCGAACTGCTGTTTGAGATCAGCGATGGGCGCTACCGTCTGGCCCTGGACGGCGGAGACTACATGGTGCAAGACCTCTGGAACGCGGGAGAGACGCGGGGCGTCAAAACCCTGTCGGGCGGCGAAACCTTTCTGGCAAGCCTCTCGCTGGCGATTGCCCTCAGCGACTACCTCGCCGGAAACCGCATTCTGGGCGCACTCTTCCTAGATGAGGGCTTCGGCACCCTCGACCCGCAGGCGCTCGACTCGGTGGCCGGAGCGCTGGAAAATCTGCGGACGCAGGGCCGGATGGTCGGCGTGATTACCCACGTGGAGAGCTTGTCGGAGCGGCTCCCCAGTCGCCTGCTGATCAGCAAAAGTGTGGCCGGAAGCAGTGTGCAGCGGATTGACAGCTAGCGTCCCATCAGTGATTTTGTGCGATGACTTTCACCATTCGGTCTTGATAAGCCCGCAAATCGAGGGTGTTGCCGGGGGCCTGATCCATCATCAGGGCGAAGGCCAGCACGTGCCCCGATTTGCCGCGCACATACCCGGCCAGGCTGGAGACGCCCGGCAGCGTGCCGGTTTTGGCCCGCACGTCCAGCCCGCTGCCGACGAAGCGCCCAGCCAGCGTGCCGCCGAGAGCGCGGGCCTCGGCGCTGGCCTCGCCGGTTGCGCCACGCGGCAGCGCTTCGATAAACAGGTTTTTGCGCTGGGTAAAGGCATCTAAGGGCGTGATCGGGGTCTTTGAAGCAGTGATCGGCAAGTCGTACATCCGGCTCAACACCGTCACCAGGCTGCGCGGGGTTAGGCGGTTACCGCCCGACAACCCTGAGGCGTCGTTGAGGCTCATTGGCGCGGCGTTGACACCGACTTTGGTCAGGAAGGCGCGGAGTCCGGCGACCATGCCCGCGTGGGTCACGGCTCCGTTGCCGGCCACCTTGCTGCCGAGTTCGGCGGCGATCTGCTCGGCCCAGACATTGTCGCTGGGCTTGAGGGTTTGCTTGGCCAGCTCGATCAGCGGTTGGCTGCGAACGGTGGCGAGGCCGAGTTCGGGTGGGGGCGCGGGCAACGGCGGCGAAGCGCCCGGAATCACGCTGCCGAACTGCTGCACCGCCGCTTGCCCGACCACATGACCCAGCGAGCTACTCTGCCCGCCGCCCACCTGAATGCCCGCCGCCCGCAACTGGCCTTCAAAGGCGCTGATGACGCGCTCGGCGTAGCGCTCGGCAGTGTCATTCCAGCCCGGATATTCACTCAGACGCACTGCCACCACAGGAGTACCCAGCGGCAAAGCAGGCCAAGTGCTGCTGTCGACTGTGGGCGCTAGGCGCACCTCGCCAACACTTTTGATGCCTTTGGCTGAGAGCTGCTTGGCGAGCGCGGCCAGAGAATAGCGGCCCTGGATGCTGAAGCTGGGATCGCCGCCGCCGCGCAGGGTAACGGAGCTGAGCGCTGAGGCTTTGCCGTTGACTTCTGCGGCGCTGGCCGTCACATCGGCGCTGTACCACGCCTGCGGCCCAGATTGGCTGAGGCGGGCGGCCATACTGACGATTTTTAGGGTAGACGCTGGAGTAAACAGCTCGTCGGGGCGGGAGGCTTCCACCACCTTGCCAGTCGTGAGGTCGCGCACCAGCAGGCCAGTGTGGGCGGGGCTGGGCGGGCGCTGAAGAAGCGCTGAAACCGCCGGACTCAGCACCGGGCGCAGCGTCACCTCCGCCGCGCCAGCGAGTGAGGCGGCCAGCAGCGGCGCAATCAGGAGCGGCACAGTAAGCAGAGAACGCACCGACACAGGGTAACAGACACGGGTGAAAAAGCGAACAAATAGCTCTGGTGAAGATGCTCTGGTAGAGCTGCTCAGGTCATGCAGATGACTGGGTCAGCCTTGAAATCCCCCCTGAGGGGAGGCGGGAAGGAATAGTTCAATTAACGTCAGTTTCAGACATTTTCCTTGACACCCTCCCCCCTAGGATCTAGCCTGAACACATGATGACCAAACGAAATCGCGGCTACACCATCAAGCGTCTTTGGCTGGCTGGGCTTCTGTTGATGGCTGGTGCCGGGGCGAGCATGCCGGGAATGAAGATGGATAAGGCGCAGGCAAGCCAGTCTCCGGCAAGTCACTCCAGCCCAGCCTCCGGCATGGCGAGTGACACGCTCGGCCACCTCAAGGCCTTGAAGGGCCGCGCTTTTGATGTGGCGTTCGCGCAGGCCATGACCCAGCATCATCAGATGGCGCTCGATATGGCCGCCTTGGAATTGGCTGAGGGTACCCGGCAGACGGTCAAGGCGGCGGCGAAAGCCGTGATTGCTGGGCAGACCAAAGAGATTGGGCAGATGAAGGCTTGGCTCAGCACTTGGAAGGCGGCTGCGCCGAGCGGCAAGATGGCCTTGACTCAGCCCAAAGCGGGTCAAGTCGACCGTTGGTTTCTGACTGAAATGCTGCCGCATCACCGGGGCGCAGTGGAGATGAGTCGAGTGGCCCTCAAAAACAGCCAAAGCGCCGAGGTCAAGACGCTGGCCCGCCAAATCATCGCCGCTCAAAACAAAGAAATCAGCCAGTATCAAACATGGCTGGGGGCGCTCAAGTGAGTGAGCGCTGCGGCAGCGAACCCGGCCACCTGTGAATGCCTGAAGATTCGCGCAAACGTGAAGTGGCGCTGATGAGGGCGCTGATTCAAGACCCCGAGAGCAGCACTACTTCAGCCAAGCTCAACCCTTAAAAGCCGGAACCTTGCCCCCGTAAATCTGGTAAGCGTCGCACACGTCTTGCAGCACGCACTTGCCGCACTTCGGGAAGCTGAAGCTGCACACCCGCTGCCCGTGGCGCAGCAAATTGATGTGCAGCTCATAGAGCAGTGGTGGCTCCGGTGGCAGCAAACTGAGCAACGCTTTGTGCGCCGCCTGCTCACCCATTTTGGGAATCGCCCCGATGCGGGTGGTGATGCGGTGAACGTGGGTATCCACTGGGAAAACCGGCTTGGCATAGTTGAACAGCAACACCAGCGAAGCGGTCTTGACGCCGACTCCCGGCAGAGCAGTCAGCCATTTGAGGCCCGCCTCAGGCGTTAGCTCGATCAGAAAGTCCAGATCGTAATTACCGCGCTCGGCTTTGACGGCTTTCAAAGTGGCCTGAATGCGTGGGGCTTTCTGGTCGGGGTAATTGCTCAGGCGTATAGCGTGGGCCACCGCCTCGGTCGGGGCGTCCACGATGGCGTCCCAGTCGCCCAATTCGCGTAACTCCTGATAAGCGGCGTCCTCGTTGGCGGCGGTGGTGCGCTGAGACAAAATGGTGCTGATGAGTTCGTGCATGGCCTCGCGGCGCGGCGTGAGCGGCACCTCACCGTACTCGGCACGGAAGCGCTTATACACAGTGAGCAGTAAGGCAGCCCGTGCTTCGGGGGGCTGGTTGACGTTGAGATCGTGATTTGTGTCGGTGTCGGGCAACTCGAACAGCGGCAGCTCAGGCATAAGCTTCACGCTAGAACCTGGGCGGGTGGGTTGGGTGGGTGAAGCGCTCAGGTTTCCTCCACCAACGGCCAAGAAAAGCCCAGCCACTTCACAGGGCTGGGCGAAAATTTAATGTGGTTGGAGAGCGCTTATTTACGTCCACTCGCCTCGGCGTTGTCGGCGGCGCTGCTCAGATTCGCGCCCTTGCCGGGCGTTTCGTCGCGGCCCCCTTCGGCAGGGTCGGCACGGTCAGCGGTGTCTATGCCGCCGGTGCCTTTGCCCTTGTCCTCGGCGGGAATCGGGTGGCTCTGGCCCTCGGCGGGCGAAGTGTCGGCGGGATCGCTGCTGATCTTGGGATCGGTCATGCCAGCATGATGCTCCCCGCACGAAGCCGAAAAGTTCAAGACAAAGTGAAGAGAGCTTGTGGGATGCCGCTTACTCAGTGCCCCCCGAAATGCCCCATCTGCGGCACATTCGGCAACCAGGCGGGGCGGGCCACCACTTCGCCGAAGAGGTCGTACTCGTCGCTTTCCTCAATGCGGGCTTCCACGATGTCCCCAATTTTGATCTGTCCGGCGAACTCGCCCGCGTAGAGGTAAACCTGTCCGTCAATGCCCGGTGCGTCGCCTTTGGTGCGGCCAATCAAGCGCGTTCCGGCGGCGTCGCCTTCGTCATCGTTGAACTCGTCGATGATGATCGGCATGACCCGGCCCACTTTTTCAGCCAGTTTCTCAGCGCTGATACGTTGGGCCACTTCCATAAAGCGGGCCAACCGTTCCTGCTTGACGTCCTCCGGCACGGGGTTGCCCAGCGCGTTGGCATCGGCTTCTTCCACATCGCTGTAGGGAAACGCGCCCACGCGGTCTAAGCGGGCGTCTTGCAGAAAGGTCAGCAACTCCTGAAAGTCGCTCTCGGTTTCGCCAGGAAAACCCACGATAAAGGTCGAGCGGATCACCAGTTCGGGGCAGATCTCACGCCAGCGCCGGATGGTGTCGAGCTGCTTGCCCGCTCCGGGGCGGCGCATGGCCCGCAAGATTTTGGGGCTGGCGTGCTGGAGCGGGACATCCAAGTACGGTAAGATCTTGCCTGCCGCCATCAGTTCCACCACTTTTTCCACGTGCGGATACGGGTAGACATAGTGCATTCTGACCCAGGCTCCCATTTCACCCAACTTGGCGGCCAGGTCGGTCAGATGGGCGCGGACTTGCTGCTCCTGAAATTCGCTCTCGCGATACCGGATGTCCACGCCGTAAGCGCTGGTGTCCTGCGAGATGACGACCAGTTCTTTGGTGCCGCCCGCCACCAGCCGGTAGGCCTCATACAGCACGGCGGCGGCGTCGCGGCTGACTTGCTTGCCGCGCAGCTTGGGAATGATGCAAAACGAGCAGGTGTGGTTGCAGCCCTCGGCAATTTTGAGGTAAGCGAAGTGGCGTGGGGTGAGCTTGACACTGGGCGCGAACACGTCGCCGTGCGAGGTGGCCTCACGCACGGGCGCACTCACGCCGCTGCGGGCACCCGGCGCGGCGGTCGGCAGCAAATCGGTAAAGGGGTTTTGCTCCATCGGCAGCAGCTCGCGCACGTGGCGCATCACATCGTCCACCGCTTCGCTGCCGGTAATGGCCGCCACTTTGGGATGGCGCTCCAGAATCTTTTCGGGCCGCTCGCCGAGGCAGCCGGTCACGATGACTTTGCCGGTGGCGTCCAGCGCCTCGCCAATCGCTGCCAGACTTTCCTCTACAGCGGGCGTGATAAAGCCGCAGGTGTTGACGATCACGGTATCGGCCTCGCCGTAGTTGTCGGCAATCTGGTAGCCTTCCACACGTAACTGAGTCAAAATCCGCTCGGAATCCACGAGGGCTTTGGGGCAACCCAGGCTGATAAAGCCCACTTTATTTTTATGTTGGGGCTGGCTTGCAAATTGATCGGTGAAATCAAGAACGGTCATGCTTCTTTGCTCCTCAAGGCGGCCTGGCCCTGAGTGAGGACGCCGCATGTCAGCCGCCCAGTATAACGGAGCGGCTTGGCGGCAAAGGTGAGTTCTGCTGTCGGGCTGTCGGAATTCGGAACTTCAGTCGTCGCCCAGTTCGCCCAACCGCACTTCCTCCATGATCTCGTCGGGAGTGAGTTGGAGCAAGTCGGCGTCGTGGATCATGTTGCGCTCGGCGCGGAGTTCTTGCAGCACGGCGTCCAGCTTGGCGTGCAGCTCGCGGGTGTCTTCGTTCTGGGCGTTTTGAATCAGGAACACCATCAAAAAGGTGACGATGGTGGTGCCGGTATTGATGACCAACTGCCAGCCGTCTGAAAAGCGGAACAGCGGCCCGGTGACCACCCACACCACCAAGCTCGTCAGCGCCAGGGTAAAAGCGGTGGCCGTACCGGAAAAGTCGGCGATGCGTCTGGAGAGGCGCTGAAATCGGGCTTCTAGACTGATGGTACGGCGCTTGATCGGCGCAATGGTTATAGGTGGAGTGTGGGGCAAAACGTCGGTACGCGGCATGGCAACACCTCCTGACGGCAACAGGGCCTTAAAGAGTCTGTGCCCAGCGGTTAAGCCTGACTTGAAGCCAGCTGACGTTTAAGCCAGTGGAGGCCCAAAACTCTGTACCCTACTGAGATGACTTCCCACATCCCCGATTTGATCGCCAAAAAGCGCGACGGCCAAGAACATAGCCGCGCTGAGCTGGAAACCCTGGTTCTGGGCTACACACGCGGCGAGGTGCCGGATTACCAGATCAGCGCCTGGCTGATGGCGATCTACTTGCGCGGCATGACGCCCCGCGAAGTGGCCGATTTGACCTTGGTGATGGCAGGAAGCGGCGACCAATTTGACTTGAGCAGCCTCAGCAACACCGTTGACAAGCATTCCACCGGCGGTGTGGGCGACAAGACCAGCCTCATCCTGACGCCGATGCTGGCGGCGCTGGGCCTGACGGTGGCCAAGATGAGCGGTCGCGGGCTGGCCCATACCGGCGGCACCATCGACAAATTGGAGAGCATTCCCGGCTGGGACGGCACTTTATCGGACGAGGCATTTCTGGCACAGGCCCGCGAAATTGGGCTGGCTTTGGTGGGTCAGAGCAAAGACCTCGCGCCCGCCGACGGCCTGCTCTACGCTCTGCGCGACGTGACGGCCACCGTCGCCTGCTTGCCGCTGATCGCCAGCAGCATCATGTCCAAGAAGCTGGCCAGTGGAGCGCAAACCATCGTGCTGGACGTGAAAGTCGGCGCGGGCGCGTTTATGAAAACACTGGACGACGGGCGCGAACTGGCCCGCGCGATGGTGGACATCGGCAGCCACGCGGGGCGCAAGGTGCGGGCAGTGCTGACCGATATGGACGCGCCGCTGGGCCACCTGGCAGGCAATAGTCTGGAAGTGCAGGAAGCGGTTGCGACCCTCAACGGACACGGCCCGCACGATCTGACTGAGCTGTGCGTGGCGCTGGCGGTAGAAGCGCTGGCCGCTTACGGTCAAGACCCGCATGAGGCCGAGTCACGCGCCCGTCAGACCCTGCAAGACGGCTCGGCCCTTGCCAAGTTCCGCGCCTTCGTGGCAGCGCAGGGCGGCGATCCCACCTTCGTTGACCACCCCGACAAGCTGGATGTGGCCCCCGGACGCGCCGAAGTGCTGGCCGAGGCGAGCGGTTATTTGCAAGCGGTGGACGCCTTGGCGGTGGGTCAGGCGGTGCTGGTGCTGGGCGGCGGGCGCGAGCGCAAAGGCGAGCAGATCGATCACGGCGTCGGGGTTGAGTTGGTCAAGAAACCCGGCGAAGCAGTGCAAGCGGGCGAGGTGCTGGCCCGGATTTATCACCGAGACGGACGCGGCCTGGACACGGCGCTGGAGCTGCTGCGCGGCGGCCTCAGCGTCGGATCAACTCAGCTGGAAGTGCCGGAGCTGATTTTGGGTCGGGTGGAGTAAGTGAAAAGCGGTGTCTAGCCGGGCTGTTTTGGCGGTGGTGGCTGGCCTGATTGTTCTGGTGCCACTCGGTCTTCTGGCCAGTTCTGTCTGGAACCCAGGTTTGGATTTGCGGAGTCCCAGCGACGCCAGAGAATGGATCAGACTCTGTGCCAAAGGCCGTGAAGACTTGTACTGTCAAACGGCCCGAACTGTCCTGAGAGACATCAAGGGCCCAATCGTTTTCCTCATTCCCAATCAAGGCGACAGAGACACCACGCGGGATATTCTTGAGTGGATGGGTGGCAAGCTCAATCAGAGCGATTTAGAACGACTGGTACGGGCCAATCTCTTTGCCGGTTCAAGCCTTCAGCATGGCCCGCTCAAAGCCTTGGACGGACAGGAGCGCAACATCAATTGCCGTGTTCCTAACCGCAGAGATGTTTGTGAAGTGGACGGTTTGATTGTGGGCGGCAAGGCCAATTTCGCTTCGCGGAACTCGGCGGATGGAGCCGTTTACTTGGCGACGAGGCGGCCCAACACCAAGGGGTACGACTTTTTGCTGCCTCTCCAGTAGGCAGGAAGGGCCGCTTACACTTCCAAGGTGCAGACCGTCATTTCTGTTACCCTTACTCCATGCGTCTCCTTTTGCTGATCGTCGTGTTGGTGCTGCATTTGGTGTTCGGCTTGCTCAACATCAACTCGCTGATGTTCACGCATGACATCAACATGGGCTTTGCCGTTTACACCGGGCCGCTGGGCCTGATTTTGCTGATCACCAGCGCCCTGGTCGCTGTGCTGGCTTACGTGGCCGCCAGTTTCAGCAGCCTGCGCCGCGAGGCCGATACCGCCAAGCTGCTGCGCGACCTCGATTCGGTGCGCCAGAGCCTCGACAGCCAGGAAGCCAGCCGCTTTGCCCAGCTTCAGGCGGCGCTCGACAAGCGTTTTGCGGGCTTAGACACCCAACTGACCCAGAGCCGCAGCTTGCCGCCCGCGTCTGCACTGCTGACCAAAGACGACGGCGTGAGCAACGGCCAACTCAAGCAGGATTTGGGCGCACTCAGCGCTTTTTTGCGCCGTAAACTGGGCGATTAGGTTCAGCCAAAAAGCTTTTTAGCAAGAATTTGTACTCAGTCCAGCTCGGCCGCTCTCGGTGGGCGCAGCGTTGGTCCTCCCGCTAGAATGCCGTGATAAAGGAGCGTTCCCCTTGGCCCTCGACAAATTTTTCCGCAGGCGTCGCCCGCAGGTCAGCCCGCCCAGCGAAGCGGATACCCCTGATTTGTGGGGCAAATGCCCGCAGTGTAAAGAAAATGTGTATCTGCGTGATCTGGCGCTGGGCGCTTACGTCTGTCCGCACTGCGGTTTTCACCACCGCCTCGGCGCGTCCAAGCGCATGGAAGTCTTGTTCGACGCGCCGCTGATGCAGTGGTCGGGCAGCATCTACCCGGTGGACGCGCTGAACTTTCAAGACACCGAAAGTTATCCGCAGCGTCTCAAGCGGGCGCAAATCAAGACGGGCCGCCCCGACGCCATTCTGACCGGGCGCGGCCAGATCGAAGGCGTGAGCGTGGCCGCCGCCATCATGGATTTCGAGTTTTCCGGCGGTAGCATGGGCAGCGTGGTGGGCGAAGAGATTGCCCGCGCCGCCGAGCGGGCCGGTGAGGAGGGCTTGCCGCTGGTGCTGGTGGCGGCTTCCGGCGGAGCCAGAATGCAGGAAAGCGCCTTGTCACTGATGCAGATGGCCAAAACGACGGTGGCGCTGGAAGCGCTCTCCAGCCGGGGGCTGCCGTACATCAGCATTCTGACCGACCCCACCACCGGCGGCGTGACCGCCAGCTTTGCCACCATCGCCGACGTGATCGTGGCCGAGCCGGGAGCCCTGATCGGCTTCGCGGGGCCGAGGGTCATTCAGCAGACCATTCGTCAGAACTTGCCGGAAGGTTTTCAGCGGGCCGAATTTCTGCTTGAACACGGCATGGTGGACATGATCGTCGATAGGCGCGAGCAGCGCGGTGAGCTGGCCAAGCTCCTGCGGCTGCTGCTTCCTGAAGCGTCCGTGCCCCAGCGGGAGCAGGCGTCGTGAGCGAGGGCAAACCCATTAAACCCACCGCTGAAACGCTGCGCGAACTCGGAGCCCGTATCCGCGACCTCGAGGGCACCGCCAAAAGCACCGGGCAAAATCTGGACACCGCCCTGACGCCGCTGCGTGCTCAGCTCGCTTACCTGCGCGGGCAAGTCAGCATGACCCGCTGGGAACGGGTGCAGCTCGCCCGCATCGCCGGACGGCCCACCGCGCTTGATTACGTCGAGCGCCTGACCTCCGAGTTCGTGGAGTTGCACGGCGACAGAACCTACGGCGACGACCAGGCCCTGATCGGTGGCCCGGCCCGCTGGCAAGGGCGGCGCGTGATGCTGATCATGCAGCAAAAGGGACGCGACACCAAAGACAAGATCAAGCGGCGTTTTGGCAGCTCCAACCCCGAGGGCTACCGCAAGGCTGTGCGCTTGATGGACTTGGCCGACAAATTTGGGCTGCCGGTGGTGGCGCTCATTGACACGCAGGGCGCTTATCCGGGCTTGGAAGCCGAGGAACGCGGCCAAGGCTGGGCGATTGCCGAGAGCATCCAGCGGATGAGCCGCCTGAGAGTGCCCGCCGTCTGCGCCGTGATCGGTGAGGGCGGCAGCGGCGGGGCGCTGGCCATCGGGATCGGCAACCGGGTGCTGATTATGGAAAACGCCTGGTACTCGGTGATTTCGCCCGAAGGTGCGGCCAGCATCATCTGGAAAGACAGTGCCAAAGCCCCCGAAGCGGCGGAAGCCCTCAAGCTCACTGCGCCGGATCTGCTCGAACTCGGCATCGTGGAAGAAGTCATTCCCGAACCGGTGGGTGGAGCGCACCTCGATGTGGACGCCGCCGCCGAAGCACTGGGCGAAGCGGTCGGCCGCCACTTGGGCGAACTCGCCCAGCAAACGCCGGAGCAGTGGGTCAGCGGACGGGCGGCGCGGTTTCGGCGGTTGGGCGCTTACCGGGAAGACTGAGGGCCGGAGCGGGTTTGACCAGCCCGGCCGTCTTTTTCTCCCCCACAGGCCTTTCTTCCTCTTACCCGCCTCAATCCGTCACAATAAAGGCTATGACTGCCGTTTCTCCTGATGTCCGCTTGCCCGGCCTCCACGCCGAAGCGGGCGATCCGCACACCCGTTTGAGCCGCGCTCTGGCCGACCTCGAAGGGGCCGACTGGGGCTTATTCTTGGCCGATCAAGCCGCGCTGGCCCGCCAACTCTTCGCGCAATTCGGCCCCGGTACGCTGCGGGTCGATGCCCGCTTGGGGGTCAGCCGCGAGGTGTTCGCCTCGGCTGGGCTGGCGGTGGCCACCATCGACGCTGACTGGCGCGGCGCGGTGGCGGTGTGGCTGCTCGAACCCGACGAACGCGCCCTCAAGCGGGCCAAACGGGCGGGCGTGCCGGTGCTGGTAGACGCCACGCTGGCCCCCGGCGGCGGCTGGCTGGGCCGTGAGGCGACGCTGATCGTTTACCGCGACGCCGCGACCATCAGCGGTTTCGGCGACGTGACGGCCTCGGCCCTTTTCGGCGCGGGCAGCGCTCCGCCGCGCCGCGCTCCCGCGCCCAGCGACCTCGGCATGGCCATGATCTTGCGTGATCTGGCGACCTTGCCGCTCAGACTGGCCCGCGCCGCCCGCACCACCGTCTCGTTGATGGAGCGCTTCGCGGGCGCGGCGCAGGAAGTCGGACCAACCGCGCTGCTGCTCGCGCCTGACAGCGCACCCGACAGCCACGCGCCCCTCGGCGGCGTGCTGGCGGCGTCGCGTAACGTGGGCGCAGGCACACTGATCACTCCGGGCGTGCAAGGGCTAGACGCGGTGCTGGCTTTGCTGCGCGGCGAAACCCAAGTCTGGGATGAGCAAAGTCAGGCCAACCAAGCCCCATCCGCTTCTTCAACGGTGAGCAGGGACGACAGGAACGAAAACGACAAGAACGAAGCGGGCGCAACCGGCGCAGCGCTGAGTGAAACCAGTCCAAGCGAAACCAGCTTGCCTGCTTCCACTGCTGCTCAACCTGCTGCCCAAACCGCCCGCCCGCTTGCACCCACTCCCGAGCCGCTGTCCTATGTACCGGAGATCGTTTTTTCAGACAGTGCGCCGCATCCCGAGCCGGAGCGCAGGCGTGAGGAAGTCGAGGAACAAGCGCCCGAACTGACAGACGCGGATTCGGAGGCCGAGTCTCCAAGCACAGCCGCGCCCGCCGACTTGCCTGACACGGGCCGCAGGCCGCAGCGCTGGCCCAAGTCGGGGCGGCGGCAAGAGCAGCGTTCAGAAGATTGGAACCGCTCGGCTCAGTCCGGTCAACCCGAACCCGAAGCGGAGCAAGCCCAAGACCGTCTTCAGGACACAGCTTCAACTGGAGAAAACGCTGCCGGCTCGGCTGAAAGTCAACCGGCCGAGCTTGCTCCTGAGCCGCCCGCCCTGCCCAGCGAGCCGCCTCAACCTGAAATCGTGCTGACCCCCGACCTGCCGCCCGCCGAGAGCAAAGACCCCACCGAGGGCCTCAGCGACGAGCAGCGGGCTGTTTTCGCTCGGTTGCGCGACTGGCGCAACGCCGAGGCCAAGCGTCAGGAGATCAGCCGCTTCATTATTGCCAGCAACGCGACGCTGGCCGAAATTGCCAGAAGCGCTCCGAGAGACGAAACCGAACTCCGGAAGGTGCGCGGCATGGGGCCGGAACGGGTTCGCAAGTACGGCGAGGCGATTTTGGGTACGGTGCAGCCGGACTGAGTACGCACTGAGCACGTCAAGCGGGACGCCCCTACTACAGAGGCGTCCCACTTTCTTGTGTGTCAGATGTCTTCGCTGCCGCTGTCCATTCTGACCACTTTGGGCCGGAACTCGCCCAACACGTCCACCAATTCGCTCTGAGCAGCGATCACGTCCTGAATGCGCTTGTAAGCCTGCGGCGCTTCGTCGATGCCGCCGCCGAGCAGGGTCACGCCTTTGTCTTTCAGGTAAGCGCTGACTTCCGACTTGCTCAGCGTATTCTGAGCGGCTTTGCGCCCGAGTTGGCGGCCCGCGCCGTGCGAAGCGCTGGCCAGCGAAGGAGCGTGACCTTTGCCGCGCACCAAGTACCCTGGATCGGCCATGCTGCCGGGAATCAGGCCGAGTTGTCCGGCGGCGGCAGGGGTGGCTCCCTTGCGGTGAACGATGAGTTCCGAGCCGCCGACCTGCTCTTTCCAGGCCAGGTTGTGGCTGTTGTGGGCGCTTAATGCGGGCGTCTGGCCCAGCGCTTTGGCGATTCGGGCATGAATCTGCTCGTGGTTGGCCAGCGCGTAACGGCCCGCCAGGTTCATGGCCTGCCAATACGCCTGGCCCTCTTCACTGTCCAAGCTGAGCCAGGCCAGCTTTTTGGCGCTGGGATGCAGGGTCGGGTGCAAGCTCTCGGCCAGCTTGGTGAAGTGACCCGCCACCTGCGCCCCAAAGCCGCGTGAGCCGCTGTGGGTGAGCAGGGCGAGGTACGTTCCGGCGTCCAATCCCAATTCCGATTGACCCAGCGTAAAGCTGCCGAACTCGGCGAAATGGTTGCCGCTGCCCGAGGAGCCGATTTGATCGGCGGCTTTGTCGTGCAACCGGCGCAAGATCGGCTGGTCATCCCAAACCGCTTCGTCCAAGACGTCGTGGCCGATGCGCTCACGGCGCTCGAAGCTGACGCCAGCACCGAAGCGGGTGTGCTTTTGCAGGAGGGCCAGTGCTTCGGCAGTTTTGAGGGTATCGGCGGGCACGGCAAAGACGGAGAGGCGCATCGAGCAGCCAATGTCAACCCCCACACCGTAAGGGATCACCGCGTTTTCAGCGGCCAGCACGCCGCCAATCGGCAGCCCGTAGCCGACGTGGGCGTCGGGCATCAGTGCTCCGGCGCGGGTGATTGGCAAGCGCATCGCCACGTTCATTTGATCGCGTGCGCCCTGATCGATCAGGGCCGCGCCAAATTGGGCATACGGCAAGGCGGCGGAGCGCAGGGCGTCGGCGGCGTGCAGGTCGGTGTGGGCCTGCTGAGTCAGCAACTCGCGCACCAAGTCGGCGTAGACGCCACTTTGAAAGCCAGCCGGATCGGCCTTGACCTTTGAAAGTTCATCCAGAATGGCGCTGCGCTCCAAGCCAGCCGCTTCCCGAAGCTGCGCGGCGGCCAGAGCCAGCCCAATGCTTTTGTTGGTAAATCCCAGTTTGGTGATGTATTTGCCGTTCATGGTTCGTTCCTAAATTGGATGAAGTGAAGTGGAGCGTGGGCTGCCTGGTACGGGGTCTGAATCTGAACTTTGCCTCATGGCTGGCCCTCCTTGGTGTTGGCTTACGGCACAGTCTGCCGCGCCGCGCCGGCTTTTGCCTGCGCCAAATGGCTCACCACCGCCAGAATCTGGCTAAGCCTTGTGACTGAAAGGCTGTAACCAAATAGCCTTGCTCAGTCTTCCGAAGCCTGCACTGCGCCTCTCCCCTGCCCCAAACGGCGTCCGAGGCCCCAGTAGTACAGCTGCGCCAGCAAAAACACGCCCGCGCCCAGCCAGAACACCCGCACGCCGCCGCTTTGCCACAGTGCTCCGCCCAAAACCGGGCCCAGCGAGTAGCCGAGCGCTTCGGTGGCCATCACCACGCCCCAAGCAGCGGCGCGGTTTTGCGGCGGGAGGGTCTGGCCCACCAGCCCGTTCCAGCCGGCCATGAAGGTGCCGTAGCCGAGGCCGATCAGCGCGGCGATCAGCCACAACGAACGCGTCAGCAGCTCGGCGGAGTAGCCGGCCAGCCCAAAAGTAAACGCCAGCAGCAACAGTCCCGGCCCCAGCACGGAGCGGGGGCTGAGTTGGTCGGCCAGGCGGCCCGCCAGCAGCAGCGCCGCCAGCAGGCACGCTCCGCCCAGCATGGCTGGCCCCAGCAGATCGGTGAGGCTGAGGTTTAAGCGCCTCAGCAACGGATAAAACAAAGTCACCAACAAGCCTGGTGCGAGCATCTGGGCAAAGGCGGCGGGCAGGAGGGCGGCGACTTTTTGCCACTGGGCCTTCCAGTGCTCAAAGCTTTGGCTTCGCGTCTCACTGCCGCCGGTTTCCCCACCACTCAGGCGCAACGCTGCCAAGCTCAGTGCCAGCACCGTCACCACCGCTTGTGCGGCCAGCAGCAAGGTGGGCACTCCGGCGGGCGAGCGCAGCATCAGTTGGCCGATGCCCAGCGTGCCCAGCGCGATTCCGGGCGCGACGCTCAGGTTGGTCACCGACAGCGCCCGCGCTTCACGCCCGGTGAGGGCGTACTGCTGCGACACCGCCATCACGCTGGGCCACAAGGCCGCGTAAAAGACGCCCCAAACAGCGGCCAGCACCAGCAGAGGCCAAAAGCCCGCGCCACCGAGCACCGCCAGAATCACGCCGAGTCCCAGCACGCTGCTGCCGATCAGCGCTCCGCCGAGGCCGAGGCGCTGCGTCACCAGACCCACCGGCCCTTTGGCCAGCGCGTCCATCAGATAATGAATGCCCACGATGCTGCCGACCTGAGCGCTGCTGAGGCCGTACTGAGCGGCCATCAGCGGCAAGAACGCCACGACCAAGCCTGCCCGCACAAACTCGCTGACCATCAGCAGGGCGATCAAGCGTAGAGGCAAGCTGGGCCGAGTCCAAAGCACGCTCCAACTTAGCGCGTTGGCTGGCTTCACATCACGGCCTTCACTTTCTTCATCTCAGCGACTTTAAGGTAAACGTTATGAAGTTGCATTTGCTGGCGTTACTGGCGCTCCTCCCGCTGAGCCAAAGCCACGCTGCCGGTTCAGAATCGGCGCTGCTGAGCGGCATCAACGCCTTGCGTGCTCAGGGTATTTCCTGCGCGGGAGTCTCTCGCCCCCGCAGCGCTCCGCTGACCTGGACGGCCACCAACAGCAGCGCGGCCCGTTTGCAGGCCACCTACATGGCCCAGACTGGGCGCGTCAGTCACACCGGAGCGGGCGGCACTTCGCCGCGTGTGCGGGCCGCTTCGACCGGTGTGCGCGGCCCCAACATGAGCGAGATCATTTATCTGAATGTGGGTTTGAACGCTTCTCAAGCTGTGAATTGGTGGCGCAACTCGCCGGTTCACTGCTACGCCCTGACCAATGCGGCTTACACCAAAGCGGGCATGAGCATCGTGCGGGCCGGGCGCGGCACAGCCTATGTGATGGTGCTGAGCAACTGAGCTGAGGCGTGAGGAGGGCACCAAAGAAAGGGGCGAGGAAATCTAAGTTCCCTCGCCCCTTTCTTTGATAACTGAATCTTGGCTTACTTGGTGGGCAGCATCACCGCTACGCTTCTCAGGGTCAGGCTGGGGATGGTCGTCTTGAGGGTGGCCGCGCCCGTCGCCAAATTGAGGCTATAGAGCGTGGTGGAGGTGCCGGCGCTGACGCTCAGGTAGGCTTCGTCTAGGCCGTAGATGTCCAAGCCGGTGTTGGCAGTGGCGTCCACGCCCAGCGGCCCAACCGTGTTGAGGACGCTGAAGTTGCCTGCCGGAGCCGGATCAGCCGCGCTGGTGTGCTTGACCAAGATGTCGAGGTCGGCGTCCACACTGTAGAGGGTGGTGGCGGTGGCGTCAGGTTTGAAGTCCTTGAAGCTGTTGGTATAAGCGGCGGCGACCAAGTTGGGATTTTTGCCGGTGTTGGCGTCGGTGGACAGGAAGGTGAGGGTACCGTCAGCCGTGACCGTGCCCGACGTGGCAGCGGTGGTGGCCGGAGTCAGGCGGTAGTTCATATCATTTGCCGAGAGGACGCGCAGGCGCTGAGCCGCCGGGTTGAAGTCAATGACCTGCGCCGTGCCGACACCCGGAGTCGCTGCCGACACGGTAAAGGTGGCCGCGCCGCTGTCGGTGTTGATGGTGTAGAGCTTGCCGTTGGTGGTCAGGCCGGTGAGCAGACCGCCGTTGGTGTTGAAGTCGATGTCGGCCAGGGTTTCGCCACTGCCGAGTCCGGTGATGCTGGTGGTGGTCAAGCTGGCCGCCGCGTTGTCTGCGCCGAACTTGGCGAGCTGCCCGCTGCTGGTCAGGCCGTAGACCAAGCGGCCCTGCGGCGCGGCGGGCACGGGCGCGGCAGGCAAGCTGAGGGCGATGCTTTTCAGGGTCAAGCTGGGAAGGGTGGTTTTGAGGGTGGCCGCGCCCGTCGTCAGATTGAGGCTGTAGAGGTTGGTGCTCCCGTTGCTGCTGGCGCTGAGATAGGCTTCATTCAGGCCGTAGATGTCAAAGCCGGTGTTGCCGTCGATGTTGATGCCCAGTGCGCCCACGGTATTGAGGACGCTGAAGGTGCCTGCCGCGTCCGCCGCGCTGGTGTGCTTGACCAAGACATCGAGGTCGGCGTCCACGCTGTAGAGGGTGGTGGCGCTGGCGTCAGGCTTGAAGTCCTTGAAGCTGTTGGTGTAGGCGGCGGCGACCAGGTTGGGGTTTTTGCCGGTGTTGGTATCGCCCGCGATGTAGCTCAGCGGGCCGTCCAGGGTCACGGTGCCTGCCGTGGCAGCGGTGGTGGCCGGGGTCAAGCGGTAGTTGATGTCGCCCGCCGAGAGCACGCGCAGACGCTGAGCGGCCGGGTTGAAGTCGATCGCTTGCGCCGTGCCGACACCCGGAGTCGCTGCCGATACGGTAAAGGTGGCCGCGCCGCTGTCGGTGTTGATGGTGTAGAGCTTGCCGTTGGTGGTCAGGCCAGTGAGCAGACCGCCGTTGGTGTTGACATCGATATCGGCCAGGGTTTCGCCACTGCCGAGTCCGGTGATGCTGGTGGTGGTCAGGCTGGCAGCGGCGTTGTCTGCGCCGAACTTGGCGAGCTGCCCGCTGCTGGTCAGGCCGTAGACCAAGCGGCCCTGCGGCGCGGCGGGCACATTGGGCTTGGGATCAGGCTTGGGCGCGGGCAAGGAAGTACAAGCGGCCAAACTCAGCGCGGCGAAAAGGGCAGCAGACGGAAGAATAATTTTGTTCATGGTTCTCCTTACGGATAGGGCAAAATGAGGAAGCCTCGGTACTTAGAGCATTTGTCAAAAAAGAAGTTCTTTTTTGACCGACTAACGGGAGTGGAATAGAGAGAGCATTTGGGAGGATGGATGGCTGAGCGTGCTTTTTGCTCAGACATCTATTCGCACAGATGCTCTAGGCCAAAACCGCCGACTCCAGCTTGCGGATGGGGGTTCGTTTAGAGGTATCCAACTCTAAGGGGGGTTGGATGTGGAAGCACGCTTAGATAAACACAAGATGAAAGAGCTGGTGAAGCGTTGAGCTGAGCGTGAAGGGTGAATTTCCCCACAGCCGCGCTGACCGCTTCATCTTCAGCGCAGGACAAAGGGAGCAGACTGCACTCATGAGTGCGCCCACTTCTGAGCAAGCTGAACTTACGGGCAGCGGCGAGCGTTTTCCCGACACTGCGCCCAAGCCGGCCACCAGTCCAGAACTCGCGGCCCCGTCGCCACCCCAGGAACTGGAACTCGGGCAAGTCGCCGCGCCCGCCTTTAAGCGCCGCTTGGTGGCACTAGACGCTTGGCGCGGCATGACCATTTTGCTGATGTTGCTGGTCAATAACGTGTCGCTGGGCCAGTACACCCCCGCCCAACTCGTCCACGCGTCCTGGGACGGGGGCCTGACGCTGACCGACTTGGTGTTTCCGTGGTTTCTTTTCTGTGCGGGCGCGTCCATTCCGTTCTCGCTGGGCAAGCGCACCGAGAGCCGCTGGTGGCCCGACCGAGACACCGTCATCAAGCTGTTTCAGCGGGCCATTCCGCTGTACTTGGTGGGAGCGCTGCTGACCAGCGTGGAAAACAAAAGCCTGATCTGGGGATTGGGCGTGCTGCAACTCATCGCGCTGGCCTCGCTGTGTGCCGGACTGTTCGCCCGTTTTCCGTCGCTGTCGCGGCTGGGCGTGGCGCTGGGGCTGCTGCTCGGCTACCGATTTTTCCTGCTCAGTGCTCCGTTTAGCGAAACGGAAAATGCCGTGCAGCAAATCAACGACTTGTTTCTGAGCGGCATTGGTCTGCGCGGTCTGACCTCGGTGATTCCGGCCACCGCCCTGGTGCTGCTCGGCAGCGTGGCGGCTCAACCTCTGCGCGACAAGAAACGCGAAGTGCCGCTGCTGCTCGCGCTCGGCGTGGCGCTGACGGTGGCGGGCTGGCTGACGGCAGATTCGCTGGGCTTCAACAAAGCGGTCTGGACGCCCTCCTACATCCTGTATTCCGCCGGACTCGGCACGCTGGGGATGCTGGCCTTTTATTTGGTTGGCGATACCCGCCGGGGTCAGTTCGCTTGGCTGCTCAGCCCCTTTACAGTCGCGGGACGAAACTCTTTATGGGCTTACGTCTTTCCGATTTTGCTCAAGCTGTGGATTCTCAACATTTGGCAAGTCAACTGGACGGGTCAGCAACGCAGCATCTTGGCCTCGCTGCTGACCCTCGCGCAACGGCAGTTTGGGGTTCAGGGCGGCGGCTGGCTGTACACCCTGGGCTACGTGGGCGCGGTTTGGCTGGCGCTGTGGGTGCTGGCGCGGCGCAATTTCATCTGGAAGCTGTAGAAGGAGAGCGCCGCTTGCTGCCTGCGCGTTTCATACTTGGCTGACTGCCGCCGAGTACCTTAGAAAACTTAGTACCTTAAAAGAGTCGTCGCTCCTTGTTTTTTCTTCTCTCCCACGAGGTTTTCTGATGTTTAATTTCCCCACTTCCAAAGCCCAAATCCTGCTGGCCCTTCCCCTGTTGCTCGGCTCGGTCTACGCTGCTGCCCCGGCCCCCGCCCCCAAAGATGCCGCCTACGCTTACGGCAGCTCCGCCTTCAATGCGCTGGCGCAGGATTCTTACGCGGTTCGCGCCCTCAAAACGCCGGAGTTCAGCACTTGGCTGGAGGGCAAATACGCCGCCGCCAATTTTCCGCTGAGCGGCGGCAAAACCCTGCTGGCAGGCTTGGCGGCCCGCAAAGCGGCCATTGCGGCGGCCAGCGGCGACCAGCGCGATCAGTTGGCCCAAGACACAGCGCAGTGGGCACACACCTTCATCAAAAAAATTCTGCCGAATTTCAGTTTGGAGCGCGGCTACGAGTTCGCCTACGCCGTCAGCAGCGGGCAGCGCCAGTGCTTGCTGCAAAGCCTGCTGATCTCGGCGCTGCTTCAGCAAACCGGGCTGGACGCGGGCGCAGTAATGGTGTGGCAAAACGACAAGGGGCAGGAGAGCAACCTCGGTCACGTCGTGGCGCTGGTGAGGCTGCCCAGCGGTAAGGCGGCTCTGCTCGACGACGCCAGCGATCCCAAGCCGTTTATGACCCACCAGGGTCTGCTGCTGCGCGACGGTGACGCCTACCGCTTTGTCCACCCCGTGTATGACGGTGAAAAGATCACCGGCTTCAAGCGGCCCGACACCCAGAAGAGCGTGGCGCTGGCCTCGGCGCGGCCCCTCGACCTGGCTTACCTCAAGTCGCAAATCAACTACTACCGGGGCGAGCGCACTGACGGCGGCTTTATGGGCGCTGGCGGCAATTACGCCGGCAAAAGCACCCAGACTGGACTGGCCCAGAGCGCCAAGTTCTTGCAGCAGGCCATCAGCGACGATTCCCAAAACGCGCTGGCGACCTACGTGCTGGGTTTGGTGCAGCGCAAACTCGGCCAAAACGTGCAGGCCAAGGCCAGCATCTTGGCGGGCGTCAAGCTGTATCAGGTTCAAGGCCACCTTCCGGCTGGCCCCGCCGACGCGCTCAAATGGGCGCAGAGCAACTAAATGCGTAAGGTCAATGTTCTAGCCGCTTTGCCGCTGGCCCTGCTCACGCTGGCTTACGCCCAGAGTCCCATTTCCATTCCGGCCAAACCTCTCAAATTGCCCGGTGAAACGCAGCCGATTGCGCCCGGCACCCGCCGAGCCGCGCCCATTCCCGAAATCACCCTGACCCCGCCGGTAGCTCAGGTGCTGAAAATCCAGTATCTCAGCAACGGTCACATCGAAGTGGCGGGCGCGGTGGTGCTGTTGCAACCGAATGAAGTGGATCAGGCCCGCCAATTGGCTGCCCGCGTCGCGGCCCGTACCCTCGCGGCGCGGCCCAGCCTTAGCGAGGTGGACGTCAGCATATACAACAAAGTGGGGTACGGCGGCTTCGGCGGCCCGCTGCCAATTCTGACGCTCAGCGCTCCGCGCAGCCGCATCAACGAGGTCGCGGCGTGGGCAGCAGGCAGCGCCACGTATGACCGGGCTTGGGAAGCGCTGGGCAGCGTCACGCCCGGAGGCGGCGACACCGGCAAAATCGCCGACAAGGTGCGCGAGCAGACCATCAACTTTTACGGCAGCGTGGATCAAAAGCTGGCCGACGCCCGCACCCGTAGCGCCAGCCAAGTCAAGGGCGGTATCCAGGATGGTCTGCTTTACGGCGGCAATATCCTGAGGCCCCTTGCCGCCCTGACCTTCGACGACGCCCCCCACCCGATGTACGAGCCGCTGCTGCTGGATTTGCTCAGGCGCGGTCAGGTAAAGGCCACCTTCTTCGTGATTGGCCGCAACGCCCGCGCTTACCCGTACTTCGTGCGCGACATGGTGCAGCAGGGCCACGAAGTCGGCAACCACACCTACCACCACGTCCGGCTGCCGCCGCTGAGCCTCAATGCCGCCATCACCGAAATGAGCCTGACCAACCAAACGCTGCGCCGCCTCACCGGGCAGCCCATCAAGTACTTCCGGCCCCCCGGCGGTGATTACACTCCCCAAACATTGGACGCGGCGCGGGCGCTGGGCCTGAGCACCGTGTTCTGGACGGATGACCCCGCCGACTTCCAAAACCCCGGCGACGCGGTGCTGGAAAGCCGCTTTGACCGCAAGCTCCACCCTGGCGGCATCGTGCTGCTCCACGACAACGCGGTAGAGACCATGAATGTCTTCGGTGATTTTCTCAAGTATGCCAAGCGGCGCGGCGTCAGCCTGACCACCGTAAGCGAGATGCTTGCCGGCAAGAGCGCCGGCCTGATGAAGCCGGCAAGCCCAACACAAAGTGCCAAAAAAGGGCTAAACATTGACAAGCTGGGGCAGGGCCACTAAACTCTATTTCGCTTGTCCTGTACAAGTGTTTGTGGAGTTTATCTCCCGTACTTGGCTTTGCTGGGGTGGCGGAATTGGTAGACGCGCACGCTTGAGGTGCGTGTAAGGTAACTTGTGTGGGTTCAAGTCCCATCCTCAGCACCAAACAAAACGCTAGGTCTCTTAACTTTGTTTTGAATCCTGAACCGCCGAGAAACCTCACTCGGCGGGCGTTTTTTTGGCTTGAGAGAAAGCGTTAAGGCGTCATACGAGCGCTCTCAAACTCCCGCCGCAGCATGCCCAGCTTGACGCTGTCCCAGCGCTGCCCATCCCAGCTTCGGGCTTCGGGAATGCGGGCGCACTCGCGGTAGCCGACCCGCTCGGCGGCGCGGATCATTCGGGCATTGCCGCTCATGGTGATGAGGTGAGCGGGCTTCTCGGCAAAGGTGACGGCTGTCCAGAGATTCAGCGCCCGCGTGCCGAGACCGCCGCTCCAGTGCTGCGGATCAAAAATCACCACGCCGAGTTCTTACCAGCCGCCGCCTGAGGGAGCCTCCTCGA
The DNA here is from genome assembly GCF_003860465.1 of Deinococcus psychrotolerans. NCBI lineage: Bacteria > Thermotogati > Deinococcota > Deinococci > Deinococcales > Deinococcaceae > Deinococcus > Deinococcus psychrotolerans. The sequence goes on along the minus strand of NZ_CP034183.1, from coordinate 1,900,390 downwards.
AGCGGCTGAGAAAGCCGATGCACTCGCCGCCTAGCGCCACGATCTGCTGATCTTCATTCCAAGGACTCGCGTCGGCGCGTTCGGTGTAGGCTTCAAAACTCAGGAATGGGCACTCTTTGTCGAAATACGGCCCGTCCCAGCGCTGCCATTCGGGGTTTTGTTCGGTGTACATCCAGCGGTAGAGCGTCGGCAAGTCTTGCGGCAGTCGGGAACGGACGCTCAGAGCGGATAAGCGACTCACTCGCTCACCGTCAGCGGAAACACGCCCGTGAACAGTCTCGGCCACGCCAAATGCGCCGCTCCTACGTCCAGCTTCAGGCCGCTGTCGGCAAAATGCCGTTCCCACAGCGCCCAAATCTGCGGCGTGATGCTGGCCTGCAAGTGCTGTTCGGCGTCTGCTCGCTGCACCCCCAAATCGTAAGGACTCGGCGCGTCCAACTTGCCCCGCACCTCGGAGCGCACGGAGGCCTGATACAGCGCGTCGTCCACCATCTGCGAAAAGAGAGCCTGAACCTGCACGGCGCGGCTGACGATGTTGCCGGAGAGTTTGCCGAACGCCACGGCGCTGCCCAGCGTGTTTCCTGCTGTATTCCAGGCCGAGTAGCTGGCGAGCTTGGCAAGGGGCAAGCCTTGCAACATGGCCCACAGCCGCCGCTCGGCTCCGTTGGGATAGGCGATATCGGCCAGCGCCACACGGCGTCCGGCGGCCAGCTCCTCAGTCAGACGGTCAACAAAGGCAGGGAGGTGGCGCTCAGCGGTGTCCACGCTAGCAAAATCCGGTTGGCGGTTGGCTTGCCGCTTGCCGGGAGTGTTGACCATCAGCACGAAGTCGGCCTCGGCGGGGGTGTCTGCAATTCGGCAGCCTGCCGCCCGCAGGTGGGCGCGAATCAGTTCGCCAGCGAGCCTGTCTTCGTAAATCAGCTCGGCGTTTTGACCGCCCAAGCCGCTGTAAATCACGTAAGCGCGTTGCGACGCCGGACTCAGGGCGCGGGCGATCAGGGCGCACGGCACCTCATCGGCTCCAGGGTAGATGTCCACCTTGCTCCAGAGTTCCAGTGCGTCGGTTTGGCCCTCCAGGGCGCGGCGGTCGAGCGCGGCCAGCCCGTATTCGGCGGTGTCGTCCAGCGTCAGGCAGAGGTGCTCGATGACGCCCGACTTCGCCAACTCCAGCGCGGCGAGGTGCAGGGCGTGGTTGCGCTTTCTGGTGCCCAGCCAATCGCTGAGGATGTCGGGCGGCAGGGCGGCGCGGGCCTGCTCCAGCGCGGGGCGCTCGCCTTCACCGTGCCGGGAGAGGCGGTCAGCGGCCACGCCGTAAGCCCGCAGCCAGTGGCCCCATTCGCCGTAGTAGGGTTTCTCCTCGTGCGGGTCGTTGTCGTGGGCGACGCGCACCACCACCCCGAAAGCGTAAATCTTGAGAAGCGGATTGAGCGTCTTGATTTCGTTCAGCACTTCTAAGCGTGCCAGCACTTCCGCCAGCGAGTCCGTGACGCGGCGGGCCGGAATCATCCCGCCGAGCGTCAGGGTTTCCAGACAGACCACCAGCACGTCCGAACTGGGAGCCATTTTGAGCAGCCATTGGCGCAGCTTGCCGGTGTCGCCGGGCGTGAAGAAAAACGGCAGGGCTTTTTGGGGCGGCACGCCGACTTCAGCCCCCACCATCTGGGCCAGTAAAGTCGGCAAGCTGAGGGTCACGGGGCGGGTATCCGGCGGAACCAGCAGCAGGCGCGTCACCCGCCGAGCAGCTCCGTCACCCACGTCACCACGTCGCCGCGCATGTTTTGGCTGGTGTAATGGCCCACCCCTGGATACACGCGGGCGCTGAATTTCTCGGGGCAGCCTGCCGTTTCGTAAGCCCGTGCCAGCGCGGTGGCGGTGGGGGCGTGGTGCTGCTCAAAAGGAAAAATCGGGTCGCTGTCGCCGCTGAGCAGCAGCAGAGGCGTGGGCGCAAAGCCCTCGGTGTGGGTGTTGGGGCGCTGGGCTTCCAGAAAAACGCGGACGCCGGGGGCGTTGACGCTGGGTTCTTCCCAGACACCGGAGGTGATCAGCGCCGCCGCGCCGCCGATGCGTTTTTCCTTGCGGGCGAGGGTTAGCGCCACGTAGCCGCCCATGCTGCTGCCCGCCACAAAGAGGGGGAGCCTGCTATTGGGTTTGGGGCCGAATTCGTCTTGCAGCACCGTGAAAAACGCCTCGGCCTCGGCCACGCTGCGGCGGGCACTTTCCCAGACAAACTCGCGGTGGTTGAGGCCCGTCTGGTTGAGCGCCCTTTCACCGTGCAGCGGCGCGTCGGGGATGATGACGGCCACGCCCTGAGCGGTCAGCGGCGAGTAGACGCCGAGCTTGCCTTCCTTGGCCGCGCCCGCGCCGTGATAGACCACCAGCAGGGCGCAAATCGGCAGGCTGGGCCGCTCCACCAAACACGGAATACGGGCAAAAGTGCGCCGCTCGATGCTGTACGGCACGCCGCCGATATTGGGCGCGGCGTGCGGGTCGTCCACTGAAAAAGTGCGGTCATCGGTCATCGGTTCTCCCCCATTTGACCCGCATTCTCTCATAAAGCTGGGCATCTGGCTTAAACGTTGGCCCCCCACTCGCGCAGCCGCTCCCGCAAAGCTGCGCCCCCAACTCGCCGCACGTCGCCGCCGTACTCCCGCGCGGCCCACGCCGCCGCCACGCCCGCCGCTTCGCCCATGCTGTGACAGTTTTGCTGCACTCTGATAGAACTCTGCGCCTCGAAGCTGCTGCTGGCCGATCTTCCCGGCACCAGCAGATTGGAAATGCCCTGCGGCACAATCGCCCGGTAAGGAATCTCGTGATAAGCGTCGGCGGCAAAGTAAGGCGCGGTGCCCTCACGTTCGTGCAGGAGTTTGGCCCCGCCTTTGACGCTGTGAATATCCACCGGGTAATGGTTTTTGCAGATGCTGTCTTCAAACTTGCGGCATTCCAGAATATCGGTGAGGGTCAGAGTGTAGTCACCCACAATGCGCCGTGTCTCGCGCACGCCGACCATCGGGGCGTAGGTTCCCAGATAAGCGTCCTCGCAGCCCGGCAAGTACAGGCGGCAAAAGTTGATGAGCCGCTCAATGCTCTCCCGCCCGTCTGTTTGGGCTGCTGACAAATGCCAGGGATTTGCGCCGTCGTTGAGGTCGGCCCGGATGCGTGGGCAGTTGAAACTCAGCTCACTGGCTCTGCCCGGCACGCTGAACGCTTGGAAGTAATCGCCGTCGCGCTCTTCCAGCACGCCGTCTGAAATGGCTTGCCGAAACAGCGGTTCCAGGCTGCTCTTTTTGTTCCAGACCATCCAGAAGTGCATGAAGCGCGGCGATTCTTGCCACTGGCCGTTTTGGGTCAGGAAAGCGCACAGCCGCTCCAAGTCCACCCCTGCCAGCGAGAAGCGCAGGCTCATGGCCTGGTGCAGGCCGTCCTCGTCTCCGGCGTGAAAGGGGACGCCCGCCGCCGCTGCCACGTCCGCGTCTCCGGTGGCGTCGATAAAGGCGTCGGCGCTGATGGCCTGCAAGCTGCCTTTGTTGTGAATGACCAGCGAAGTGATGCGCTCATCCTTCACAATCGGCGCAACCACGTTGGTGTGATACAGCACCTCGCCGCCCGCTTCTATAAGCATGCGCTCCAGCACATACTTGAGGCCCTCGGGGTTAAACCAGTTGTCGTTGCCGCCCCCGTCATGTGCGCCGTCGCCGCGTGAGAGCAGGCGGGCTTTGAGCTGATCAGTCAGGCCCCGGTTGAGATTGACACCCCCTGAAACATTTTTCATCAGCGGCGTAACCCAGGCGTTGGTTCCGGTGCCGCCCAGACTGCCCTGCGCTTCCAGCACCAGGACTTTTGCGCCTTCGCGGGCCGCCGCTATGCCTGCAATGGCCCCCGCCGTGCCGCCGCCCGCAATCAGCACATCCCAGCGCTGGGGGAGGTGGGTGTAGGGCAAGCTGAGCGGGAAGTTCACTTGATATTGACCGTGCCGTAAGACTTGCCGTTGACGAAGACCTCGAAGGGATTGGTTCGGGCGGGCGTGCCGGGATCGGTGTAGATCTCCGCTACACGGCCCGTGACGGGCGGGCAGCCGACGCTTCCGGCCAGTGGACGTCCCTGAACAGAGAAGGCCAATCGGCTGGCACTGCGCCGCTTGGCTTCAAAGTTGGTGAAGTGATAGCAGCCGCCATCAGCCACACTGACCGTGACCGTGAGCGCTTCACGGGCTCCCACGCTGTCGGGCAGCTTCACGTCAAGCACTTCCAGCGCAACCGGCGGACTACTCGCCCCGCTTGGTTTGGTTTGACAGGCGCTCAGGCCGAGCGTCATCAGTAGAAACATCCTCTTGAGATTCACCGTTGACCTCCCTACTGGCTTACGGGTTGACTGTGACCATGCCATACGATTTGCCGTTGACGAAGACTTCAAAAGGATTAGAGCGGGCGGGATTGTCAGTGTCAGTGTCAGCATAAATCACGTCTTGGTAGGCGGCGTAGGCGAGGCAAACCACGTTCTTGCCAGTTTTTTCGCTGCCCTGCGCGAGCAGCTTGAGTGACGTCTTCGTGCGCTGCTGCACTTCAAGGCTCTTGAATTTGAGGCAATCACCCACCAAAACCGTGACTTTGATCGGCAAGTCTTCGCTGGCTCCGATGCGGTCGGTGAACGCCACTTTGGTTACGTCCAGCAGTACTGTTTGAGTGGTCGGCCCACCCTGACAACCCGTCAACGCCAGCGCCGCCAATCCCAATAAAGGCCAAGTTTTCATGCGTTTACCCCTTCACCGCGCCCTCGATCCCCTTCATAAAGTAGCGTTGCAGCGAGGCGAACACAATTAAAATTGGAATAATCACCAGTACTGCGCCTGCCATGGTCGCCCGACTGTTGGTCGCAAAAGTACCCGATAACTCCAGCAGCCCCGCCGAGAGCGGCAGCATTTGCGGGTCAAGCGGCAAAATCCGCGCCCACAGAAAGCTGTTCCACAGCGCCACGAATTCCAGAATGGCAAACGCCGCGATGGTCGGCATCGACAGCGGCAACATGATCCGCCGCCAGATGGTCAGCTCTTTTGCGCCGTCGATGCGGGCGGCCTCGATCAGCTCGATTGGCACGCCCATGTACGCCTGACGAATCAGAAACAGCCCGATGATACTCGCCACGCTCGGCAGCACGATGGCGGCGTACTGGGTAATGGTGTCCCAGACAGGGCCGCGCTGTTCGAGTAGACCCAGCTTGATGGTGGTGATGTAATTGACGATGAGGCCCGCTTCGTTGGGCAGCACCACTAGAGCAAGGATGGCGTAAAAAATCAGGTCGCGGCCCGGAAAGCGCATTTTGGCAAGGGGGTAGGCCGCCAGTGCCGCAAAAGTGACGCTGGCAATCACGCCCACCGTGCAAATCACGACGCTGTTGAGCACCATCCGCAAAAAAGGAACGGTGGTGCCGCTCAGCACTGCCGCGTAATTCTTGAGGCTGAGGCCGCTGGGCAGCAGCTTGGCCTCGTAGATGTTGCCGGTCGGCTCCAAACTGGTAATCAGCGTCCAGTAAAACGGGTAGAGCATCACCAGCGCGATGGTGGTCAGCACCGTGTAGGCCGCGAAATTATGCAGGCGCGTGCGCCGCCGTTTCTGCGCTCTGAGATGAGCGGCCTGGGGAGAGGTGGTGGGGTCAGTCTTGGGAGAAGTGGTCATTTAACCGTCCACCCGCCCGCCGCGAGTCATCTTGAAGTTGATCAGCCCAAACACCAGGCTGATGACCGCCACCACGATGCCTGCCGCCGCCGCGTAGCCATAGCGGAAGTCCTGAAAGGCCTTGGCATAATTGAAAAACAGAGCCGTATAGGTGCTGCCGACTGGCCCGCCCTGCGTCATCACGAAGATTTCCTCAAAGACTTTGACGGCGCTGATGGTGCTCATCAGGCTGCACACCAAAATGGTGGGGCGCAGGCCCGGCAAGGTGATATTTACAAAGACCTGCCAGCGCGTGGCTCCGTCGATCACCGCCGCTTCTTCCAGCTCCCGCCCGATGCTTTGCAGGCCCGCTAAATACAGCACCATGTAATAGCCGATGCCCTTCCACAGCGTCACGAACATTACCGCGTAGAGCGCTGAGCCGGGGTTGTTGAGTAGGCTGCTGTCGCGCTGCATCAGGCCGAGGTGCATCAGCACGAAGTTGACCGGGCCGGACTGCTGGTACATCCATGTCCAGATCAGACCGACCACCGCGAACGAAGTTACGACGGGCACGTAGTAGGCAGTGCGAAAAAAGCCGATGCCTTTGAGGGGACGGTTGACCAGCATCGCCACGCCAATGCTGAGAAGCTGAATAAACGGCACCACCAGCAGGTATTTGAGGCTGTTGACGACGCCGCTCCAGAATTGCTGATCCTTGATGAGTTCGCGGAAATTGTCCAGCCCGACAAACTCTGGCGGCGAGATGATGTTGTATTTGGTAAAGGCCAGATACGTGCCGAAGATGACCGGCCAGGTGTGGTACAGCATCAGCAGCGCCAGAAACGGCAGCATGAAGCCGTAGGCCAGCAGCGTGGTGCGAATGGTGCGGCGGCGGCCTGCGCTTAGGGGAGTTGGGGTGGGGCGGGTTAAGCTCAAGTTGTTTCCTTTAGAGTGGCGATTGCTCCCAACTTCACTTTCCCACCACTGTCAGCCCCACCAGCGTCGGATTGGCCTGCTTGCTTTCGCTTATCAGCGTCACCGTTTTAATCACTTGATCGGGCTTGGGATTGACCCAATCCAGCACGCCCAGATTCACGGCCAGCCCGTCTTTGGTTTGGCCGCGCCAGCCCGGAGCCTGCACCATGCTGCTCGGCGTCAGTTCCGTCCAGGCGCGGATGTGGCGGCCATATTCCAGCGGTTGCACGATTTTGCTGCCATCGGCATAGGCGATTTCGTAGCGGCCTATCAGCTCGCGGTTGACGGGAGTGGTCCAGCCCGTGGTGTGCAGGAAGGCGAGGCGGGCAGCTTTCTGGTTGAGTTCAATGGTGGCTTGCGTGGGCAAATCCGACGCCGCGCCTCTCGCACCTTTGAGCATCACCGCCCCGCTAATGGCAAAGCGGTACGCGCCAATTTTGACATTTCCGGTGGGCAAGCCTGACAAATCGATGTCTGGCCCCTTGTGAATCCAGCCGTTTTCGTCGTTGTCGGCCAGCGTGCGGGTTACCAGTTTGGAGAGGTCGACCAGTTGCCCGGCGTGCTGAGCGTAAGGCGTCGGCGCGTAGAGGTCGCGGTAAGTCGTTTCGGCCAATGTGGGGTCCACTTCGGCCAGCGGTTTGGCGGCGGGGTTCCAAAAGCTGTTGCCGCCGCGCACATAATTGACGCCCTGATCGGCCTGACCGTCCCAGATGCTGGGATTGCCGAAGTAGCCCGTCCAGCGGGTCTGAATCATGCCATTTGCACCACGTTTCAGCGCCGCCGCCGCATACGTCTCGGTATTGAGCGGGTCGCCCCAGCTCGTGCCCAGAGCGGTAAATCCAGCGTCTTTGATGGTGCTGAGAATGGGGTAATCGGGAGCCGGATTGTAGTTCCACGAAGCGACGGTCAGGTCTTTGGGAAGCTGGGCGGGCAAGCTGCTCACCACCGAATCGGCAAAGGCGGCGTCGTGCCAGATGATCGTGCCCACGTTCATAGACTTCAGGTAATCGTGCAGCTTGATGGTGTCGTCCACGAACAATTTCTCGAAGCCCACCGCTTTGCCGTTCTCACGGGCTGGGAAACGGTCACGGTTTCTGACTTCGTCGTGGCCGAGGTGAATCTGCTTGGGCTTAAAGGTTTCCACCGCTTCCTTGAGCACCGGAAACAACACACGAGTGTACGTTTCGGGGTTGAGCGTGTCGTAGGCGTAGGGATTTTGAGACTGCGGGTCTTGCACCAAATCTAGGTTTTTGCCGCCCTGAAACATCCAGGCGACGTGACCCAGCGTCTCGATCAGCGGAATCGGCTCCAGGCCGTAGCTGCGGGCCAGGTCGGCCACCCGCGCCGCCTCCGCCTTGGTTGCCCCGCCCGCTGAGGCCCAGCCGCCCGCTCTGGCCACGTCCCACTGCACGTAATTGCTCATGATCAGCACGGCGTTGTATTTGAGTTCGGCCAGCATCGGAATCAGGCGGTCATTGACGCCTTTGCTGTACGAGTCGAGGTAGATCATGGCGACACGCTGTTTCAGGCCCGGAAAGTCCTGAATGCGGGCAAAGCGCAGCCCAGCAGGCGTCAGCAGTTGCCGCAGCGTCTGAGCGCCGTAATACGCGCCCCTGGCATCGGCTCCGACGATGTAGGCTCCCCCAGCATCCACCCACAGCGCGTAGCCTTCCGGCTGCTCGGTATACAGGCCCGCTGCTTTGGCTTTGGCCGCCAGTTCGGTGTCTGCGCGGGTGCCGATGGTGATATTGAGCTTGCCACTGTCGGCTAATTTTTGCTCCAGGCGGGTTTGCCACTCGGCTTTCAAATCACGCGCTGCCCAGCTCAGTTCCGGTGCGCTCCCCACCAATTTGAGGCCCAGATTCGTGAGCGGCAATACTCCGGCGGAAAACTCAGCTTTCTGCGGCGCGGGAATCAGCACTTTGCTGGGTTGGGCCGCCAGCGCGTCCAGCACAGGAGTCAGAGCGGCAGGCGCAGCCAGGGCGGGCGTGAGAAGAAGGGCAGCGGTAAGGAGTACCTTCTTTCCTCCCTTTCCCACAAGTCCAATCACAAACTGGCGTTCCAGGCTTTCACAATATCGTCGAGCGCCGCTTTGGCCGTTTTCTGACCCAACATGGCCGCTTCGACATTATCTTTGAAGACTTTGTTGAGCTTGGAGGCGTCAGGATAGATCAAAGTCAAGTCTTTGGCTTTTTTGAGTTCTTTGCTGCTGACCAGTCGGCCTTGATCGGTGGCGTTGGTGCCGCCCGCTTTGAAATACTTGTCGCCGCTGGCTTTGACCGTCGAAGGAAAGGTCGTCTGGGTCACTTTGGAAAAAGCCAGTTGATTGGTGTCGTTGGTTAAAAAGAGAGCCAATTTCTGGGACAGTTCTTTGTCTTTCACGCCCTTGGGAATCACCATTCCCATCAGTGGCGTATGAATCAAGTTTCCAGCAATGTTAATGGGGTAAGGCGCGACTTTGGTCAAATTATAGACATCTTTGTTGTCGTTGGCGACCCGCAAAATAAACTGCGGCCCAGTAATCAGCATCGCCAGTTTGCCCGAGGAATACAGCTCGGTGGCCCCCACATAGCCGCGCCGCATGGTGTCTTCAGGGATATAGCCTCTTTTGTAGAGGTCAACATAGGTTTGGAGAAGCTGAATGTGCTTGTCCGAATTGAAGACGGCTTTGCTCTTGTCGCCACTTAAAATCGGTAAGCCTGCTTCTTGAAACAAGTACAGCAGGCCCGTGCCGTTGATGTTGGGCATAAAGCCGTACAAGCCGGTTTTGTCTTTGACTTGCTTGGCGGCGGCGATCATGGTTTGAATGGTCAGTGGGGGTTTGTTGGGATCGAGTCCGGCTTTCTTAAAAATGTCGGTGTTGTAAGCGACGACTTTGGGTGCCCAGTACCACGGCGTGCCGTAGACTTTGTTGTCAAAAGTAAAAGTGGACAGCGGCGAGGCGAAATAGAGTTTCTTCTGGGCGTCACTGAGCGGCATGGCTTCCAGTGCGCCCTGCTGCACCATTTTCACCGTCATGTCGCTGCTGAGATTCACCACGGCGGGCGGGCGGCCAGCGGCGACGGCAGCCAGCAGCTTTTGCTCGATGGCGGTGGCGGGCACGTCCACCCATTTCACTTCTACAGTGGGGTTTTCTTTTTCAAACTGGGTAGACAAGCGGTTCATCTCGTCGTTAAACAGCGGCGCGAGCGAGATGGTCCAGAATTCAAGAGTGGTCTTTTGAGCGCTGGCCGCAGAAGCGCTGAGCAAAGCGGCGCTCAGCAGCAGATTCCTTTTTAGCATTTAGCCAATTTATCCTGTCTTTGGCCGCTTGAGGTAAGAAGGCCAGTCAGACAAGCCCAGTCAGCCAAATCGCAGTCAACTGGTGGTAAGTGGAATCAGATGTGCACTTTGAACCGCGCTGCACGCCAAGACCTCGCCGGACTCGGTGTCCAAAGTCAGGACGGTATAAGCGGCGTTGGCATGGCGAAACAACTCCTGCCGCATGGCTTCACGCGGAGTCAACCCGCTCAGCGCACACAGTAGGCCCGTGAGAGCAAGGCCGTGTGACACCGCCAGCACCACTTCACCGGCCTTTCGGGGGCGGGCCGTCTCAAACCAGTCCAGCATCCGCGCGGTGGTCTGGGCAAAGCTCTCGCCGCCGGGCGGGTGCAGCAAGCTGAAATCCTGCGTCCAGGCCTCGGCAAACCGGGGATTCTCGGCCAAAAGTTCGCTGAGCAGGTGGCCTTCGTGCTCGCCAAATTCCTGTTCGCGCAGCCTTACATCGGTGGTGATAGGCAAACCGAGCCGTGCGGCCACCTCGCCCGCCGTCTGCTCGGCCCGCAGCAAATCGCTGGCCCAGATTTGGCTGGGGCGGCTCTCCAACGCGGCGATGTGGCTGGCCAGTTGCCCCGCCTGCGCCTGACCCGTTTCGTCCAAAGGCACCTGAGAACGGCCCTGTATTTTACCGGCGCTGTTGTGGGCGGTGCGGCCATGCCTTGCCAGCAGCAACGTGCTCACGGCACCACCCGCGTTCCGGCTTGGCCCGCCGCCGCCCGTTCCAGTACGCCCGCCTGCATCCCGCTGGCAATAGTGGCGTAGGCCGCGCCGCGCCTGAGGGCGTCGAGGGCGGCCCGCACTTTGGGAATCATCCCGCCGCCGATCCAGCCTTCCGCAATGCCTTCTTCGGCTTCCTCGCGGCTGAGCTGCTCCACCAGTGATGCAGCGTCGGGAAAATGGCGGTACACCCCGTCCACGTCGGTCAAAAAGATCACGCCTTCCCTCAGCGCTCCGGCGACTGCGCCCGCCACTGTATCGGCGTTGATGTTCAGTGCTGCTCCTCTCTTGTCCACCGCCACACAGCCCACCACCGGCGTCAGGCCGACGCTGAGCAGCTTGCGGAGCAGTTCGGCGTTGACACTGACGATTTTGCCGACTCTTCCCAGTTCACCGCCCAGCGGCTCGGCCACCAGCAAGTTGCTGTCGTGGCCCATCAGGCCCACCGCGCTGCCGATTTCGTAAGACAGTTCTTTATTGAGCTGTCCCAGCGCCATCTCAATGACGTGCATGGCTTCGGGCGTGGTGACGCGCAGGCCGCGCACGAACTCACTTCTCAGGCCGCGCCGCTCCAGTTCGCGTTCGATGACGGGGCCGCCGCCGTGAACGACCACCAGCGAATGCTCACGGCAAAGGGCGGCGAGTTCGTGGGCCACCGTGCGCCGCAGCTCCACATTTTTCATGGCGTTGCCGCCGTACTTGACGATCATGCTGCTCAGGATAAAGCGCCGGGCTGCCCGAAGTCAGCGCTCAGCTCAGCGCGGCAGGCTGCGGCTCGGGCTGGCAGTGCAGCGGCTTGGCGTACCAGGTCATGACTGGGCGGGCGTCGGTGGCAAAAGTAAACCCGAGGCGCTCCCAGAACTTGACGGCCCTTTGGTTGTCGCCCAGTACGCTGGCCAGCAGCCGCCGACTGTCGGGCAGACGCTTTTCCAGGTCGCGCACGACCCGCTCGCCCAGCCCGCGTGACTGAATATCGCCGCGAATCAGCAGCAAATTGATGGTCACGTCGCCCGCGTAGGGGTAATTGAGTTTGTAATCGAGGCTGCCCACCGCTTCGCCGCCCTGATAGAGCAGCTCCAAGTGGCGGCGCGAATCGTAGAGCGCGGTTTCGATGTCCCGCGTGACTTCTTGCAGAGACGGCACCCGACTGCCCAGCAGCGCGAAATAGCTGGGTGTGGCTTGGTACAGATGGTGGAGCAAAGGTGCGTGGTGCAGAGCGACGGGTTGTACCTTCAAGGGTCATTCCTCCCCTTCCTGCATAAGGAAGCACCCTACACAGGGGAAATACGAGCGCGGACGAACTTTAAGACCCCACCAGCATACCCTTCGGTGTCAAATGAAAAGTGAAAAGGGCTTATATGGTGGTGGGGGTAAGGTGCTGGCCCCCTGAGCCCCCTGTCTCTGTTTCCGTACCAAACGGCTATGGGAAATGAACGGTGAGCGACCTGACTGGCGGCTGAGATCGGCCCACCTATAACCCCGCAGTGCGGAACTTCTGCCCGCTGCCTGACTCCATTTCAAATAAGACCTCCTTGCTACCATGCTTGCATGACCGCCGTTCTTCCTGACCTTTCTACACCCGTTGCCAACCAGCGCGGCTTTTATGCCCGGCGCTTAGAGGCCCGCACGCCGCAGTTTCCCGGTGCGGTGCTGGCCCCGATGGCCGGGTACAGCGACGCCCCGATGCGCCAGCTCTGCGCCGAGGCCGGGGCGCTGTGGACGGTCAGTGAAATGATCAGCTCACGCGGCCTGGTGCTGGGCAACGAGGACGCCGATTTGATTATCGGCAAACCCTACAAAGGTGAAGTGGGCCGCGTGGTGCAGCTTTTCGGAGCCGACCCTGACATCTTGGCCGAAGCCTCCCGCAAAGCCGCAGAGTGGTTCGATGCCGCCGCCATCGACCTCAACATGGGCTGCCCCGTGCCCAAAGTGCGCGGCAAAGGCGGAGCCTGCCTCCTCCAAACGCCCGAAGTGGCCTACACCCTGATCTCGGCCATGCGCGGGGCCGTGCCGCTGGACGTGAGCGCCAAAATCCGGCTGGGCTTCGATACCAACCGCGCTGTGGAAGTCGCGCAGGGTCTGGAGGCGGCGGGCGTGAGCTTGATTACCGTTCACGGGCGCACCTCGGCCCAGCGCTACACCGGGCAGGCCGATTGGGACGCGATTGCGGCAGTGGCCGCCAGCGTCCGCGTGCCGGTGATTGGCAGCGGTGACGTACTGAGCGCTGAGCAGGCCCGTGAGCGCCTCAAAACCGGTGTGGCCGCTGTGATGATCGGGCGCGGCGCGGTGGGCCAGCCGTGGATTTTCAGCGAACTGCTGGAAGACGGTTTTGCGCTTCCTGATTTGAAGGCGTGGGCGTCTACCGCGCTGCGCCACACCCGCTTGAACGCCCAGTGGTATGGCGAATGGCGCGGCATGAAGCAGATGAGAAAAGTTTTGCCGCGCTACTTGGCGGGCGCTGAGCCTTTGCCGAGCGAGTTGCGTGACGCTTTGGTGCGCCTCGACACCTTGCTGCAGGCCGAGGCGCTGCTGCGTCCCCTGGTAGGTCAGATGGAAGACGGGCGGGCCGACTTGGCAAGTGCCTAAGTAAAAGCTGGCTGAATGATGAAAGCGACTTTGGCCGGACACCGCAAGTGAATAAGTCAAGCGAGTATGCTCTAATACCCCCATGAATGTCCGCGAATATTACACGTACCTTGCTGCTGCACGCGAGCAACTGTGGAATTTTTTGCGTGCATTGCCGGAAGATGATCTGAATGCCGCCCTTATTGATGGCGACCGCTTTCACAACATCAAAGACCTCTTGCTGCACGTCATTGACATCGAAGACCACTGGGTGCATGTGATTGCGCGTGGAGACGGCCTCGAGGCCAGCGCTTTTCAGCACGACTGGGTCAGGCCGCAAGCCGAGCAGTACCAGCTTTCGTGGATTTTGGATTACGGCAAAGCGGTGCAGAGGCGTACTCAGGATTTTCTGGAATCGCAACCGGATTTCAGCGCTTCGGTCAAGCTGGTTCAAGACGATCCGGCCTCGGCCAACGCCACTTTGGATCAACTGTTGTGGTACGTGATGACCCATGAGGTTCGCCATACCGCTCAAATCGCCCTCTTGGTGCGTCAACTCGGCCACACTCCGCCTTGGCTCGATTACCTGCGCTTCGTGCGGCCTCAAATGCCCGAAATCGCTCTTGAAGATGACGCTGGCCTTGAGGACGAAGAGTAAAGCCGGTCAGCAACAGGAATAATCTGACCGCCGATTTGCGGTTGGGAACTTTTATAGAGTGTAAAGAAAACGCCCACCAATAAGGGGGCGTCGAAATCAATCTCGGTTTGTTGGGGAATGTGGCCTTAGCTTGCCCAGAGGCTGCGAGCGCCGTTGGTTTGCTTGGTGGTATCGACGGTGGGGCTGGCAAACGCTGCGCCGACCAAAGCGAGGGCCAGCAACGCGAGGATAGTTTTCTTCATATTTCACCTCCTGAGTCTCAGATAGCTCCCACTTTAGCCGACTTTATTCATTGTCGCAACGCTACTTTGTACTGCAAAATTGGCTCAGCGGCATGGTGGAAAAGGTAAGCAGTTGGCAAGAAGGTAAGGCCTGTCTCCTTGTGTTCACCTTCTCTATTTTCTGATACCCACTCGACCTGAAAGTCGACCGCTGTTCCAGTCGTTTGACTGTGCAGAGGCGGCGTCAGAAGGGGTATGCTTTTCAGATGTCGGCAACGCTCCAAACCACCGAACGGCCTACGCCCTCCAGCCCCTCTAATAGCACCCCACCAACAATGCCGCAACCCGTGCCAGCAAGCCGCCTGACGCATCAGCCTCAGCGCGGCTTGCTCATCGTCATGACCGGCGCTTCGGGGGTGGGCAAAGGCACCCTGCGCGAAAAATGGCTCAACGACCAAGACGTTTTTTACTCGATGTCGTGGACGACCCGCCCCGCCCGCAGCGGAGAGCGTCCCGGCCTCGATTACCACTTCGTAACGCCGGAGCAGTTTGAAGCCCACGCTCAGTCCGGCGGCTTTTTGGAACATGCCGAGTTTGTCGGCAACCGCTACGGCACGCCCAAAGGCCCGATTGATGAAGCGCTCTCACGCGGCCAAGACGTGATTTTGGAAGTGGAAGTGCTGGGAGCCATGCAGGTGGCCGCCCAGTCCAGCGAAGCGGTGCTGATTTTCATCATGCCGCCGAGCCTCACCGAGTTGCGCCGCCGCTTGGAAGGCCGCGCCACCGAGACGCCCGAGCGAATTGAAAAGCGGCTGGCCCGCGCCCGCGAAGAAATCCTGGAAGCCCACCATTTCCGCTACGTGGTGGTCAACGACGATTTGGACCGCGCCGTGGATGATCTGTGCGCCGTCCAGCGGGCCGAGCGGCTCAAAGCCCAGCGCTACAGCGCCGCCGATTTGCAAAGTATCGTAGATCAGTGACGGCGAAGCGCCCGTGAACGTGCTGATTCTCGGTGGAACTCAGTTTATCGGGCGACACACCGTGGAAGCCGCCCTCGCGGCGGGGCACCGAGTCAGCGTCTTTAACCGGGGCCAGTCGCCGGATGAGCTGCCTGCCGAAATCGAGCGCCTGCGCGGCGACAGAGATCAGGGCAAATCGGGCCTGACCGCGTTGATGGGCCGCCAGTGGGACGCCTGTGTGGATGTCAGCGGCTACCTGCCCCAGCAGGTCAGAGCCAGCGCCGAACTGCTCAGTGGGCAAGTCGGGCGCTACGTGTATATCAGCTCGCGGGCCGTCTACGCCGAGCCGTGTCCGCTGCCCATTACCGAGCAGTCGGCCTTGCAAGCGCCCGCTGCCGAAGACATAACCGAGATCAATGGTGAAACCTACGGCCCACTCAAAGTCGCCTGCGAACAGATCGTGCAAGCCCTCTACCCTGACGCCTGCACCATTCTACGGCCTCAAATCGTGGTCGGCCCGCATGATGCCAACCCGCGTTACCCGTACTGGGCGGTGCGGGCAGCAAGGGGCGGCGTGATGCTGGCTCCCGGTGACGGCTCCGATCATTTGCAAGTTGCCGATGTGCGCGACGTGTCCCGATTTGTGCTGAAGGTGATCGCAGACGGGCGTTCTGGAGTCTTCAATCTGGCGGGGCCGCGCCTGATCTGGGCCGATTTTTTGCGGCGCTGCGGCGCTACGGACGTGCATTGGGTAGATGCGGACACACTCAAGCAGGCGCTGCTGGATACCGAAGAACTCAGCTTGTATGTGGCCGACACCGATCCGCAGGCGGGACGCATGAACGTCAGCTTTGACCGGGCCATCCAAGCGGGCTTCACGCTGACGGCTCCCGAAGTCACGGCGCGGGACACGCGAACTTGGTGGAGCCGCCAGTCGGTGCCGTTTACCCTGACGCCCGAACGCGAAGTGCAGGTGCTCAGCAGACTTGACCCGACTTGAGCAGCGCTATTCTTGTGCCATGACCAAGCGCCCAAGTTTGCCGCAAAATATCCTCTCTATTCAGTCATGGGTCAGTTACGGGCATGTCGGCAACGCCGCCGCCGTGTTTCCGCTTCAGCGGCTGGGCTTTGAGGTGTGGGCCATCAACACGGTGCAGTTTTCCAACCACACCGGCTACGGTGCTTGGACGGGGCCAGTGTTCGCGCCGGAAATGGTGGCTGAGCTGATAGACGGCATAGAAGCCAGAGGCGTGCTACCGACGTGCGGCGCGGTGCTGAGCGGCTACATGGGCAGTGAGGGCACGGTGGCGGCGGTGGTGGACGCGGTGAAACGGATTCGGGCCGCCAATCCCGAGGCCCTGTACTGCTGCGACCCGGTAATGGGCGATTACGGGCGCGGCGTGTTCGTGCGGCCCGAGTTGCCGGAGCGCATCACGGCGCTGGCCATTCCCGAGGCCGACATTCTGACGCCCAACCAATTTGAGCTGGAACTGCTGACAGGCCAGAAGATAGAGACGCTGGAAGACGCCCTGAAGGCTTCTCGCCAACTCAGAGAGCGGATGCGTGGGGGCGGCCCCCGCGTGGTGGTCGTGACCAGTTTGGTGCGTTCGGATGCATCACCTGAGAGCATTGAAACCCTCGCCGTCACCGCCGAGGGCGCTTGGTTGTGCTCCACGCCGCTGCTGCCGCTTGAGCCGCCGCGCAACGGCACCGGGGACGCCATCGCCGCGCTGTTTCTGGGGCAATACCTGAGCAGCAACCAAGCGGGCGAGGCGCTGAGCTTGGCGACCAGCGCTTTGTATGCCCTGCTAGAAATCACCCACGCCGCTGACAGCCGTGAAATTCAGCTGGTGGCCGCGCAGGACGAATATAATCGGCCAAATCGGGTGTTTGAAGCGGAGCAGGTGGGGTGAGTCAGATTGAGGCCAGTTCGGTCAGCGCTCGATTCGCTCCATGAAGATGCTGTTGCCAAGCTTGGCCGTATTGCTCCTCTTGATCGGATCACTCTCGCAGGCGGCCGGTCTAAACGTCCCACTGGAAGCGCAACGATACCTGCAAGGCTGCATTACCTCAATTGCAGTCGCGGAAGTCAGGGAGCCGAGCCTCGCTGACACGCTAACTGGGCCGCTATCTTGCGACTCCCCAGCCTTCGATATGGCCCAATCGTATTACGGCGAGTCGAGCAGCCCTGCCGTCGCTGGAAGCCGAGTCAACTTGGGCGCGGGCAAGCTTGGAGACTTCAGAGTGACGGTCACAGACATTAGCGGCAAAGTCTGGACTGGCACCGAGTCGAATAGGCCCAAGGTCAAGCCCCGGCTCCCTTCCCCGCAGTGGCTTGCTCAAGCTCAAGCAGCGGCGTACCAAGTTGCAGCCCAAAATACAGCCCGAAGTTGCGTCACGGCCATAGAGATTTACAAAGTGAACAATCTTGAACGCCTCCAACCTGAATGGGAAGGCAAAGGTTGTGTTGAAGTGGACTTGGTGGCAGCGGGCAACAGCGCGGCCATTGAGAAGAGTCTCATCACATTCCGTCCCGATACTGAGGAAGGCTACCAAGTCACTGTTTGGCCCAAACTGGGCGGCGAAGTGGTAGTGATGCCTGCTACGTTGACACTTAAGCCGCCCAACCTGCAAAAAGAGCCGTCCAGTCCACCGACGCTGCCTCAACCACTTGGCTTCATTCTGGGCTGCTTTCTTGCTTTTCTTGTGGGTGGTCTCACATTGCTACTCACCACCTTTAAGTTGCCGAGTAGCCGGATAGTGGGTGGTCTAGGGATGGGTTTAGGCATGGTGCTGGTGGCTACAGCGCTGCTCTTCCCGACGAATTGCTGTCCGACCACCAACGACAGTTGGGTGCCATTCATTGTCAGTGCGTTCGGTGAACTCGCTCGGCTGTTGCTCACTGGTGCGCCCCTACTAATACCGCCGCGTCTGGCTCACTGGTGGGGACGTGAAGCTTGGTGGGTCAGTGTGGGCAATGCTGTGCTGGTCGGTGTATTTGTGCTGGTTGGGATAGGAGGAAGTTTATCAGTTGAGGGGCTTTCGGATGGCCTCCAAGCCACGTTCCAATCTGTTCTGCCTGTTCTCTCTGCCGCTTTGGTAGTGTGGGTGCTTTGGCAGCGGCTACGGCGCGGCAAGCCACCAACCGTCTATCCCTGAACCCAGTTCACTTTCCCGCGCTAAACTCCGGCCATGAGTCACCAAACCGTTCGGCTCACCTCCCAAGGTGAGGTCGCCACCCTGACCATCATTTCCAAAAAAGGCAGTATGGGGCCAACTTTCTGGCGAGAAATGGCCGAAGTCTTGCCCCAACTTGCTCAGGCCAGAGCGCTGATCATTCGCGGCGAGGAGTTGTTCAGCGCGGGGTTGGACGTGAAAGCCTCGGCCCAGAGCATCGGCGAGTCACTGGGCAATTTAGAAAAGTTCCGCGCCCAAGTCGCCCCGATGCATCTGGCCTTTGAAGGCGTGGCGGCGCTGCCCATTCCAGTGATCGCCGCCGTACACGGCTGGTGCATCGGAGCAGGCACCGAACTGATCAGCGCCTGCGATATTCGTCTGTGCAGCGCGGACGCCCGCTTCAGCTTGCCGGAAGTGCGCCTCGGCATCGCTGCCGATCTGGGCGGCCTCCAGCGCCTCCCCGCCATCGTGGGGCAGGGCTGGGCGCGGCAACTGGCCCTCACCGGAGAGCCGATCGACGCCGTCAGAGCCGAGCGCATTGGCTTGGTCACTGAAGTGCTCACAGACCCCGAAGCCTTGTTTGCCCGCGCTGCGGAGTTGGCTGCTCACCTCTCCAGTTTGCCGCCAAAGGCGCTGGAAGGCACCAAAAAAGTGCTCAACGCTGCTTTGCCCCATGCCGAGAGTCTGAGTCAGGCGGTGGACTGGAACGCCGAGCACATGACAGCGGAGGGGCTGGCGGCGGCGTTTCGGAAGTGAAATAACTTTGGTCGCTGTGCTCATTCTCCCCTTCCAGCGGAGCTAAAAGCGAAGCCCTTCATCTTTATTCCTCTCCCTTTTCAGGGGGTCGTGAGCAGCAAAAACCACCACAACCACAAGGAGACACCATGACCCAGCCACACCCCGCAACTTCGACCTTCCGCCCTGATTTGCTGGCGGGCAAGCACGCCCTGATTACCGGCGGCGGCAGCGGCATCAACCTCGGCATTGCCCAGAGCTTCGCGGCGCACGGCTGCGCCATCACGATTCTGGGCCGCAACCTCGAAAAAGCCCAGAACGCGGCGGCGGGCATCGTGGCAGAGGGCGGCAAAGCCATTGGCGTCAGCGCCGACGTGCGCGACTTCGCGGCCATGCAAGCAGCAGTCGCGCAGGCCATAGCCGCTCAGGGCGACTTCGACATCGTGCTGGCGGGTGCGGCGGGCAACTTCCCGGCCCCGGTGGACGGCATCAGCCCCAACGGCTTCAAAACGGTGGTGGAAATCGATTTGATCGGCACCTACCACACCATCAAAGCGGCGGCCCCGCACCTGAAGCAGCCCGGCAACATCCTCAGCATCAGCGCCTACGGTGTGCCAGTGCCGATGCAGGCGCATGTGGTGGCGGCCAAGGCCGGTGTGGACGCCCTGACGCAAACGTTAGCGGTGGAGTGGGGGCTGCGCGGCGTGCGCGTCAATGCCATCATTCCCGGCCCGATTGACGGCACCGAGGGCATGGCCCGCCTTGCGCCCGACGAAAAAACGCGCTCGCAATTTACCCGCACTGTGCCGCTGGGCCGTTTCGGGGTGCCGCAAGACATCGCCAACGCAGCGCTGTTTTTGGTCTCCGACGCCGCCAGCTACATCACCGGCGTGATTTTGCCGGTAGACGGCGGCCAGAACATGCTCGGCGGTGCGCCGCAGTACCAGATGTATTTGGCGATGCAGGCGGCGGAAAAAGCCAAAACCAGCTAAGCAAAAAGCCAGCTAAGCTCCTTTGATTTCACCGCCCATCCGCCCCGCTGCGGTGGCCCTGCGCCCGCTGGCCGCCACGAGTTTGCCCGCCTGACCCAACCCAAAGGCGGGCATATCGACGTACACCGTTTCGTACTCTCCTGCCGCCACGCGGTAAGTTTCGTGCCAGATACCCACCGTGCCGCCCGATGTTCTGGCGCTTTGGTTAAAGGCCCGCCACGCCGGAAGGTGAACGTGCTGGCGCGACTGGGCGTAGGCGTTGAGGTGTTCGCTGCTGCGCCAGAACTGAATCAGGGTGGTTCCCGCGAAGCGCCCGCCGAGGAGGCCGAGTTCCGGCGCTTTCTCCAGTTCGGCGAGCATTTTGGGCATCGCCAAAAACACCGGCAGCCATGCCGATACCTTCCACGGCTTGTTGATCCGCATTCCGATCATAAACACCACGAAGTCCCCGTCAAGCTCGGCAGTCAAGCGGCTGGGTGCAGGGTTGGCACGGGTGCTGACCGTCTGTGTGTCTGGGCCAGTTGTTGCGCTGCTGGGCGTCATAGGTTGCTCCCTGACCGCTAACCATCCATTTTGAATGGTCTACTCTGGATGGTCTGAAGAAAGTGTAGACTGTCAGGGTGAGTGATGCAAGTCAGGCGCTGGGCCCTTCGGCTTATATCGTGCTGGGACTGCTGAGTCAGTGCGGCAGCGGCACCTCCTACGACCTCAAGCGCTGGGCTGACGAATCGGTCGGCCATTTCTGGAACTTTCCGCGCTCGCAGCTGTACGCCGAGCCGCAGCGCCTCGTTTCGCTGGGCCTGCTCAACGACACACAGGAAGACGGCGGGCGGCGCAAACGCACTTATCAGGTGACGCCAGCGGGGAGAGCGGCGCTGCAAGACTGGCTGTCTGAGCCTGCCGGTTTTCCCGAACTGCGCGACCTCGGCCTGCTCAAGCTGTTTTTTGCCGAGGAAGGCTCGCCTCAGCAGGTGCGGCAACTCGCTGCCGAGCAACTGCAAGTTCACCGCGAGCGCTTGGCGGTGTATCAAGCGCTCAGCCGCCTTCCTGACCTCTCAGCGGCAGGCCCGAGTGCGTTTGGGCGGCACACCTTGCGGATGGGTTTTTTGTACCAGGAAGCCAACATCACCTTTTGGACAGAGCTTTTGGATTCGTTTTCTGTGCCGCCGCTTCTGGTGCCAGAGCCGCCTATGTCAAAGTAGGAAGCGATGCGCCGCTTCAAGTTGCCCCGCCTCCATCTGCCCCCGCTGAACGTCTCTCGCCTCGGCTGGGCGTATTTGCTGCTGCTGGCGCTGGTGTGGGCGCTGGGCGAGTGGGTGGCCGAGCGAACGCTGCCGACTTTGCTGCTGGCCTATGTGCCTCCGGTGCTGCTGGCTTGGCCCGCGCCAATTTTGCTGCTGCTGGTGCTGCTGAGACTGGTGCGGCGCGGCGACGTGCGCGGCCTTTTTCCGGCGCTGCTGTCATGCGGGGCGGCACTGTTTTATTTGGGTTTCACCTGGCACAGTGCCGAGCCTCCCCAGCCTAGTGATTTCAAATTGCTGACCTACAACATCGCTCGTGGAAGGCTCGGCAACGTCGAGCGGCTGTCCAACCAAATCCGCGCTGCAAATGCCGACATCATCACCCTGCAGGAAACCAACGGCGTGCGTTGGCCGTTTACCGACGAGCTTTTGGCCAAGTTGCCCGGCTACTTCGTTTCGCGCTCCGGCACGCTGGGGGCCGAAGTCGTCACGCTCAGCCGCTTTCCGGTGGTGTCCACCCGCGAAGTCGTTTTGCCCAACACCACCCGCCGCTTTCTGGTGACGCGTCTCAAGACCCCGCAGGGCGAATTGACGCTGATCAACCTGCACCTTTCAACCGTGATGCTCAGCAAAGTCTTGGACGGTGAAGCGATGACCACCCGCGGCAACCGGCAACAGCAGTTAGAAATTTTTCAGCGCGAAGCCGCCGCCATCAGCGGGCCGCTGATCGTCGCCGGAGACTTCAACACTCCGCCGCGTGGACGAATTTACCGCGCCCTGACCGCCGAGTTGAGTGACGCTTGGGACACGGCTGGGCGGGGCTTTGGCTACACCTTCATGGCCAGTTGGCCGGTGTTGCGAATTGACCATGTGCTCTCGCGCGGTTCCGCTGCTGTGAAGCTCAGTGCCGTGAGCGCCGAAGTGCAGCCTGCTGGCGGCAGCGATCACCGGGCGCTCTTAGTCGTGCTGCGCTTCACGCCTCAACAAACCCAGCTCCCATAGAGTGACGCGTCTCGTTTACGCTCTCACTGCGCCGGGAGTATGCTGGCCGCTATGCGAATCATGGCTGTGTTTGCCCATCCTGATGACGAAATAGGCTGTATCGGCACCCTCGCCAAGCACGCGGCACGCGGCGACGAAGTGATGTTGGTCTGGACGACTTTGGGCGAACTCGCTTCACAATTTGGCGACGCCCCGCACGAAGAAGTCACCAAAATTCGCCGCCAGCACGGCGCGTGGGTGGCCGACAAGATCGGCGCTCAGCACCACTTTCTCGATATGGGCGACAGCCGCATGACCGGTAGCCGCGCCGAGGGGTTGCAACTCGCCCGCCTCTACGCTCAGTTTCGGCCCAATGCCGTCATCACCTGGAGCGACGACCACCCTCACCCCGACCACCGCATGAGCGCCAAAATCGCTTACGACGCCATCACCTTGGCCCGCATTCCTAAAATCATTAACGAAGCCGATCCGGTTTTGCCGCCGCCCGATCTGAGCGACACGCCGAATTTGGAAAGCGGCGAAGAAGTTCAGAAGCGCGAGCCCTGGCGCGAGAGCATCCGTTTCTACCAGTACTACGCGCCCGCCAGCCCCTATCCCGAAGTCCTGATCAACGTAGAAGATACGTTGGAGGTGGCCGCCGAGGTGATGGGCTTTTATCAAGACTTTTACAAGTGGGCTTGGAGCTCCGAGCAGTTCCGCGAGGGCCGTGAGCGCACCGGGCAACTCGGCGGTGTTAAGGCGGCGGAGCGTTTCAATGTCCGCATGGCCCACCTGCGGGCGCGGGACTTTCTGGACTGATCCTCAACTCAGAAGCCGCCGCCGACTTAAGGTGGGCGCAGCCAGAGTCACCAACTCAGGCGAGGCATTCTCATCCCAGCATCAAGTCGTGAAATTCTTCGAGGAGCGTCTCGCCTTCCTCAATGCTGCGGGCCACCACGAAGATGGTGTCTTCTCCGGCGATGGTGCCCACAATGTCGTCGCGGCTGAGCTTGTCGAGCAGCAGGGCAATGCCCGAAGCGTGGCCCTCGGCGGTGCGGATCACCAGCATGTTCTCGCCCCGGTCAACGTCATGCACCATGTTTTGAAACAGGCGGGCGAGTTCGCCTTCCAAGTTCTCGTTGCCGCGCACCTGCGCCAGCGAGTAGCGGTGCCGCCCTTTGCCCATCGGCACCCGCACCAAGCGCAGCTCGTTAATATCGCGGCTGACGGTGGCCTGCGTCACCTGAACGCCCTCTGAGAGTAAGCGTTCTACCAACTCGCCCTGGGTAGAGACATTTTCGCGGGCAATAATTTCTTGAATACGCTTTTGGCGCTGATCCTTGCTGAGCATAGGCGGGCATTCTAGCGCATAATTATGCAGTAGAATGCTGCATATACACTTGCAAAGCTTCGTCCAGCAATCGGGTGGCCACCTCGCGTTTGCTCAGGCGCGGCCACTCTTCAAAGCTGCCGTTCGGGCGCACCAAGGTGACTTGGTTGTCGTCGCCGCCAAACGAGGTGCCCTGCTGGGTAGGGTAGTTGAGCAAAATAAAGTCGGCGTTTTTGCGCTGCGCTTTGAGGGCCGCCCGCTCCACACCTGCGTGCGTCTCCATTGCAAAGCCGACGAGCACCCGTCCGCCTTTCTCGCGGCCCAGCGCAGCCAGAATGTCGGGGTTGGGCGTCAGGTGGATACTGACCTCACCCGCCGTTTTGGCTTCCTTCTCAGTCTTTGGGGTGGCGGCGCGGTAATCGGCCACGGCCGCCGTCATCACCACGATCTCGGCGTCTTGAGCGGCCTCCAGCACCGCAGCGTGCATCTCTAGGGCGCTTTCCACCTTGACCAGTGTGATGCCCGCCGGGTCGGGCAAATTCACTGGCCCGCTCACCAAAGTTACGGCTGCCCCGCGTGCTTGGGCTTCTAGGGCCACTGCGTACCCCATTTTGCCGCTGCTGGGATTGGAAATAAAGCGCACTGGATCGAGGTATTCGCGGGTAGGGCCAGCCGAAACGACCAAGCTCAGCCCTTTGAGGTCTGGAGTATGGGCAGGGCCGGAAGCCTTGAGCAGTTCCAGCGCCGCCGCCGCGATTTCTTCCGGCTCGGCCATCCGGCCTACACCCGCGCCCTCGCCCAGCGTGCCGAATGCGCCGTGCTGCGGGCCCAAAAAGTGGTGGCCCCAATTTTTCAAGGTCTGGGCGTTGGCCGCTACGGCGGGGTGTGTCCACATTTTTTCGTTCATCGCCGGAACCCACAGCACCTTGCCGCGCACGCTCAGCAGGGTGGCGCTGGCCAGATCGGAGGCCAGGCCATGCGCGGCGCGGGCCAGCAGGTCGGCGCTGGCTCCCACGATCACGCTGATGTCTGCGCGGGCGAGGGTCAGGTGTTGAGCGTCGGGTCTGGCTTCAAACCAAGTCGCGTCGGTGGCGATCTCGCGCCCTGCTGCCGCCGTAAGGCTCAGCGGCGTGACAAACTCAAGCGCGGCGCGGGTGGCGATCACGTCCACCTCGAAGCCAGCTTCCCGCAGCCGCCGCAGCACACTCGGCGCTTTGACGGCCGCCATGCTGCCCGCCACGATAACGAGGGCGCGGGGTGAAAAATCAGATGTACTCACCGCCCCAGCTTAGCGGAAGGAACAAAAGAAAGCGGCGGGAAGGAGAGCTTCTCTCCGCTCCTTTCCCGCCGCCTTTTACAGGCTAATTGCTCAGTCCATTGACTCAGCCGAGATAATCAGTCGCGTTCGCGTTCGCGCTCAGCGTTGAGCTGGGCCTGCAACTGGGCCTGGCGCTGGCGCTGGTAATCTTGCTGGAAGCGGCTTTCGTCGATCAGTTGCTCGCCCACTGTCAGCTTGCCGGTGGCCAGTTCGCGCATGGCCTGCGTCACGAGGTTGTGGGTTCTGGCCTTCACATCCGGCGGCAACACGCTGGGCGCACCGGCTTTGAGCTGAATGGCGCGTTTGGCCGTCACCACCGATAAGCGGTACTTGCTGTCGGTCAGGCTAAGGAGCTTGTCAATATCTTGTTCGGCCATAAAAAACCTCGTCACTCGCGCAGGAGTTTAACTAGAAGGAATCGCTGCAAAAAAGTCAGGCGCGGCCCGCGAGAAGCAAATGCGGGCAGCGGTTCAGCCGCTTACTCTAGCGCATTTGGAGGGCCCCAATGAGGCTTGCCTTACCCCCAAAGGCTGGGCTAGCATGACGGGCGGCCAAAAGCGCAGCGTCCGGCCCAGAACTTCAGCACCCAAGAGGCAGGTGAGCGGCATGGTGAACGACAACGAACAACCCCCCAGTATGGCTTCCGTTGTGGCCACTGGGCCGCGCCACCGTGTTTTACTGCTGCCGTTTTCAGTTCGGAGGTTGCCATGTGCTACTTTGCTGCACTCTTTAAATTTTATTCTGATGTGATCTGCGGCGCTTTGCCATGCTGACCTATTACCGCAGTGTGGGCGGTAAGCTCACCATTTTGGACACCTACACCGACGGCTGCTGGATAGATGCGCAGGCTCCCAGCGCCGAAGAACTTGCCCGTGTGGCGCGTGAGACGGGCCTTGACCTCGATTACCTGAGCTACCCGCTCGATCCTGACGAACGCGCCCGCTTCGAGCGCGAAGACAATCAACTGCTGATCATCATGCAGACCAGTTACCGCCTCGGCGAGGACTCGGACATTCCTTACGACACCGTGCCGCTGGGCATCTTGCACAACGATCACTGCGTGGTGACCGTCTGTTCAATGGCCAATCCGGTGGTCAAGGACGTGATCAATGGAATGGTCAGGCAAGTCAGCACGGGCAAGCGCAACCGTCTCACTTTGCAGCTTTTCTTGCGGAGTGCCCAGCGCTTTTTGATCGACGTGCGGCATATCAATAAACAAGTCGACCGCACTGAAGACAAACTCGAAAACTCCACCCGCAACCAAGAACTCTTGGAACTTCTCAAGCTGG
Source organism: Deinococcus psychrotolerans (assembly GCF_003860465.1). NCBI lineage: Bacteria > Thermotogati > Deinococcota > Deinococci > Deinococcales > Deinococcaceae > Deinococcus > Deinococcus psychrotolerans. Next base: position 1,874,263 of record NZ_CP034183.1, on the reverse strand, counting down.
AAAAGAGCTTGGTGTATTTCATGACGGGTCTGCGGGCCAACGAAGCCATGATGGAGCGGGTCAAACGTGACCGCATCTTTGAACTCTACGAAGAAGACCGCGACCTCCTCGACGACGTGCTGATTGAAAATTTGCAGGCTATTGAAATGGTCGGCATTGCCAGTAACATCCTGACCAGCATGGCGGGCGCGTTTGCCAGCATCATCAGCAACAACGTCAACCAAGTGGTGAAGTTCTTGACCATCAGCACCATTTTGATTGCCATTCCGACGCTCATCACCGGCATTTTCGGCATGAACGTGCCGCTGCCTTACCAGGACAAAGCTTGGATGACGCTGGCGATTTTCATCTTTATGGGCCTGACATTGACTCTGGTGGTGTGGTTAATGAAGCGCTGGGACGTGTTTTAGAGCGGGTAGTGAGTGTCAGAAGTCTGCCAGAGCGGGCGGCCTAGACTCGGCGCTATGGGCGTATGGGGTTTGCTGGGCGGGATTGCGAGTTTTGCCATCGGGGTGGTGCAAATGCTGGCGGGTGATTGGCGCGGAGCACTCTGGACGGTGCTGGGCGTGGCCCTGATGTACGTTCGGGCACGCCGGCGCTAAACTCCTTATTGTGAAATCTTTCTTGCGCTCATCTCCCCTGCTGCTCACGGTTTCGCTGCTGTGCGCCTGTGCGCCCGCCGCCACCAAGACCGCTGGCAACTCGGTCAACACTGCCGACAATCCGCTGCGGCCCGGCGACGTGTACGTGCTGACGGGCACCGATCAAAATGGCAAAGCCTTTGACGGCAAACTCAAGCTTACCCAAGCCAAAACCCAGTACAGTCCGGCGCGGCAGCAGTATTTCGTGGACGCCGACAAAGGCTACCTCGTCACCAACAGCGGCGGCATCATTGCTGAAGCTTGGTTGAAAGTCGGCGCGAGCTACGTGGTCTGCGTGCCGGACGAAAACGAAACCCGTTTGCCGTACCGGGGCTCGTCTTTGCGGGGAACCAACAGCGAAATCACGGCAATTATCAACAAGTACAGCGGCACCGACAGCAGTTATTACGGTGGGAGCAGGTGCTTGATCAGTAAAGGCTAAGCGGCTCCCCTCTCCTTACCTCCTGCCTCACCACCAGCCCCGGCGCTTGAAATACAGCGCCATGATCAGGCCCACCAACACGAAGCTGCCCCAAGCGAGGGCGTAGCCGTAAGGCCACTGCAATTCCGGCATGAACTTAAAATTCATGCCCCACACGCCCGCCAGAAAGGTCAGCGGCAAAAAAATGGTGCTGACCACCGTTAGGGTGCGGATCACTTCGTTCATGCGCTGCCCCTGAAAACCCAGTGACATGTCGAGTAGGCTGGTCAGCGCCTCGCGCTCGCCCTCTAAACGCAGTACGGCGCGGTCGAGGTTGCTCAGGGCGTCGCGGTAAAGAATAGCGTCGCCGCCCTCGGCGTGGCCGTGACGCACCAGCAGCAGCAGCGCTTCGCGGGCGTCGCTGCACAAGCGCCTCACCTTTGCAAGGTCGTGCTTGTATTCAAAGACGGTGGTGATCAGGTCTCGCGGCTCGTTCTTGAAGACCTGCTCCTGCATTCCTTCAATGCGGGTTTCCAGGGCATTGGCATAAAGGCCAAAGGTATCGGTGCCGTGTTCCAGCAGCTCGTAGGCCACTTCGGCGGGCGTGTTGACCGACTCGCGGCCCACCATTTTCCACACGTCGCCGAGGTACAGCGTGCCGCGCCGCGAAATGCTGAGGATGCTGCCGACCTCGTGCGCGGCGCTGGGTTGAAACAAAAACAAGCTGATCCGCTCGGTAAATTCGTCGCACTCCTCGGGCTTGGAGAGGGTGCGGTAGGTGATGAAATCGTGGGCCGGATACGACTCGAAGCGGCTCCAATGGCCTTCTTCCTGCGCGTCTTCCATCGCCAGCGGGTGCAGGGGAAACGCAGCGCGAATGGACTGCCATTCTTCGGGCGTTGGAGCCTGCACATCCACCCAGACGTTTTGCGGCACGGGTTTTTGCGAATCGGAGGTCTTTTGCTCGGCTGAGCTGGCGGGCGCGGCGTGCAGCAGGGCCAGCACCTGCGCCCAGTCCAACTCCTCGCCGCTGAGCGTTTTGGCGCGTATCACGCCGCAAGTTTAGCGCCCTGAGCCAAAGCCCGTGTCTGGCGTTATCCTGCTGGGCATGACTGCCCAAGCCGCCCTTCTCGTCGCGCTCGGCGGAGCAGCCGGGGCTGTGACCCGCTACGCCCTGAGCCTGTGGATCGTGAGCCTGCTGAGCCGCTCAGCTTGGGCCGCCTTTCCCTTCGCCACGCTGCTGATCAACGTTTCCGGTTCGTTCGTGCTGGCTTTTTTGCTGACTGCAATCGGGCGCGGGGTGTTGCCGCCCGAATTGAGATTGCCGCTGGGTGTGGGCTTTCTGGGCGCTTACACGACTTTTTCGACCTTCAGCGTAGAACTTGACGGCCTCTTGCTGCGCGGCGAGTGGGGCAGGGTCGCGCTTTACTTGCTGGGCAATGTGGGGCTGGGAATGGGAGCGGCGTTGGCGGGACGGCTGCTGGCTTTGCGCTAACGGCTTGACGTTAATGCCAGTGCGCTAGCCTGCGCTTATGCCTTCCGCCGCTCCCCAAACCACCCTCAATTTGCGCGACCTGCTCTTTTATGTGGAGCAAGTCCTTTCACGCGGTATTCCCGGCGCGGTGTGGGTCAGGGCCGAAATTGCCTCGCTGACCGACCGCCGCCACCTTTACCTCGATCTGGTGCAAGTCGGCGAAGACGGGCGCGAAGTCGCCAAGTGCCGGGCAACGCTGTGGGCACGTGAGCGCTTTGCCTTAGAAGCCAAGTTCCGCCGCGCCACCGGAGGCGTGCTGATGGCCGGAATGAGCGTGTTGCTGTTTGTCACTGCCGAGTTTCACCCGCAGTACGGCTTTTCGCTGCACATCCTCGACGCCTCGCCGGAATTTACCTTGGGCGACGCCGCGCTGCGCCTGGACGAACTCCGCAAAACGCTGGCCCGTGAAAAGTTGCTCGACAAAAACCGCTCGCTGCCCATCCCGCAAGACTTCACCCGCTTGCTGGTGCTCAGCCCGACGAAGGCGGCAGGCCTCGGAGACTTTCGGGGCGAACTCGACCGCTTACAGGGAGCGGGCGTGCTGGACGTGCAGTATTTTGAAGCCACCTTTCAGGGCGTGGCTGCCGAAGCCAGTTTGCTAGGCGCTCTAACAGCGGCCCTCGACGCCCACGCGGAGGAGGCGGCCGACGCTCTGGTCATTATTCGCGGTGGCGGGGCCAGCTTAGATTTGGCGTGGCTCAACAGCGAAGTGCTGGCCCGCGCTGTGGCAGCGTTTCCCATGCCGGTCATCACTGGCATCGGCCACGCCCGCGACGACACCATTCTGGATGAACTCGCCAACGTGCGAACAGACACGCCCAGCAAAGCGGCGGCGTACATCGTCGGCACCGTCGTCGAGCGGGTTGAGGAAACGCTGGCAGCCTATCAGACCATTCGTTTGTACAGCCGCGAGGTGCTGGGTCAGGCTGAAAGCGGCACCGAGCGGCTTAACGAGCGTATCCACCGCGCCGCCCGCACCACGCTGGACGCCGCTTCTGCCAGCTTGGATGCCACCATGCGCCAGGTTCTCGGCCTGACACCGGAGCGCACCCTGGCACGCGGCTACGCTCTGGTCAGAAACGCGGCGGGAGAGGTGGTGACGCGGGCCGGGCAAGTCAGCGCGGGTCAAGCGCTTGAGTTGAGCTTTGTGGACGGCGCGGTGGATGTGGTGGCAGGTGGCTAGGACATTTTGAACAGCCGAAGCGAATACGTCTTGTCGGTGACGGTGGCGTAGCGCTGGCCCCAGAAGGCTGGGACGCTTCAGCCCATAGCCCTCAAAGCCAAAAAGCACGCCCCTCCGTAGTGGAAGGGCGTGCTTTTGAATTGAAGTGAGGCTTAGAGCTTACTTCTTGGCGTGAATAATCAGCTTAAACGGCACACTCACTTCGGAGTGGGCACGGTAAGCAATTTCGTACTCGCCAATTTCTTTGACGGCTTTGGGCATGTCCAGCTTGCGGCGGTCAACCTCAAAGCCCTTCTCTGCAAGCGCGGCGGCCACGTCGGCGTGGGTCACTGCACCGTAGATTTTGCCTTCGCCGGCTTTGACGCTGAGTTCGACGCTGAGGTCTTTCATGCGCTCAGCCATATTCTCGGCGGCTTTCTTCTCTTGGGCCAGCACTTTGTTACGCGATTTGATCCGCGCTTCCAAGCTCTGCATGTTGTTTTTGTTGGCGGGCAGGGCCATGCCCTGAGGGATCAGGAAGTTGCGGGCGTAACCAGCTTTGACGTCCACCACTTCACCGACCTGCCCCAGTCGGCCCGGTTCGAGCAAGATAATCTGCATAAGTATCCTTACTTCCGAACCAGTTTCTCGGTGTAGGGCAAGAGTGCGAGCTGACGCGCCAACTTGACAGTCTGGGCGATGCGGCGCTGGTGCTTGGCCGAGAGGCCGGTGCGGCGGCGGGGCAAGATTTTGCCGGTGTCGGAGACGAAGCGGCGCAGCATCTTGACATCTTTGTAGTCGGTGATTTCGAGTTCGCCGATGGCAAACGGATCAACCTTGGGCTTACGGGGGCGCTTGGGCCCTTTGGCACGCGGTTTGCGGTCACGGTCAGTTTGGGTCATGGTGTCCTTAAGGGTGGTGCATCCTGCCTGACCTCAACGGCCTTCAAAAGGTGAGGTTTAAAACGGCAGGTCTTCTTCCGGCGGAAAATCATCGAGGCCCTGATCAATATCTAAGCCTGCCGAACGGTTCCCCTGCGGCGATGCTGCCGCCCGCGCTGGTGGTGCGCTGCGCGTCGGTGCGCTGCCCGTGGCCTGCATACGGGGCGCACTGGAGGTGGCTGCGGGTGTGCCGACACCCACGCCTCGGGCTAAGGCTTCAACTTTCGTTGCCTCTACTTTGGTGGTGTTGCGCTTGTTGCCGTCTTTGTCTTGCCAACTGTCGTTGACCAGCCGTCCCTGAATCAGCACCGGGTCGCCTTTGCTGAGGTTCTGGCAAGCTTCTGCCAACTCCCGCCACAAGGTAATGTCGATCCAGTGGGTCTTCTCTTGCTGGTTGCCGTTCCGGTCTTTCCAGGTTTCGTTTACCGCCATGCTCAGGCCGAGAACCGCGTCCCCGGTGGGGGTGTAGCGCAGTTCGGGATCACGGGCAAGGTTGCCGACCACCATTACGGTGTTCCAGCCGCCGCCCATCCGCACGCCGCCGCCAGCGTCTTGAACCAACTCTGGCTGAGTGCCGAGCGATTCCATCCGCAGCGCTTTGACGCGCACCTGCGAGCGTTTGCCGCCTTCGGGCGCTTCCCACTGGCTGTAATCCAAGGTGCCTTCCACCAAAACCGGGTCTCCGGCCTTGAGGTTGCGCTCAGATTGCCACTCGGCGGGCTTACCCAAAATGCTAACGCGGTGATACCAGGGCAACTTGCGCTCTTTGCCGTCATTGCCCATCAGGTGATCTTCGCCAGCAATCGTGGCTTCAAACACCGGCACCCCGCTGGGGGTGTAGCGCAATTCGGGGTCGCGGGCAAGGCTGCCAACCAGATAAACGTGATTCATTCCACGGGCCATGTGAGTTCTCCTGTACGTACTAATCGTAGCTAATGGGCTTGGGGCTGGTTGCGGGCGTGGCCTGGGTGTACGAATACACGAAGGTAAGACAAGGTTAACAAAATCGGGGCGTTACGTCAAGAGCGTAACAAAGGAAAGGGCAGATCAAGCTTTCTTGGTCTTCCACTCCGGGCGGTCTTTGACCACCAAGACGCGGCGCACGTTGTCGCGCAGACGCAAGCTGGCAGCGATGTCCTTTTCGGGATCGCCGGCGGCCTTGATGGTGTACATCAAGTAGTAGCCCTCGCGGTCTTTCTGAATCGGGTACGCCATCCGGCGGTTACCCGCGTCGTCGAGGTTCATCACTTCGGCTCCGGCGTTTTGCACGGCGTTGCTGATGTAATCTTTCTCGATTTGAAGCTGATCCCCGCTCAAATTGGGGTTGAGAATCAGGTTGAGATCGTATTGATTTTGCATAGTTTCACCTCCTGTTTTGTGTGATTCGGTGCGTGGGTACAAAGGAGCAGACACGCAATTTAACAGTGTAGCAGACGAGGCGCGGCGGCGCAAAGGCTTATGCCTTTTTCGTCCTCTGTGCGGCTTATCTGACAGGGCGGGCGCATCAAGCTGTTACACTTCTCATATGCCGCGTATCTTGGTGGTGGACGACGACGCTGCCATCCTTAAACTCATCAGCGTTATTCTCTCGCGGGCTGGCCACGAAGTCCGCACCAGCAGCCATCCGGTTGAAGCGCTGGAAATGCTCAACGTGTTTACCCCCGATTTGGTCATCAGCGACGTGGTGATGCCGTACATGACCGGCCTAGAATTTTTGGAACAGGTGCGGGCCAATGAAAAGCGATCGGCCATGCCGTTTATGCTGCTGTCGAGCCACGCCGAGCGCGGCGACGTGCGGCGCGGTATGAACTTGGGAGCCGACGATTATCTGCCCAAGCCGTTCACGCCCCAAGATTTGCTGACGGCCATCGACGCCCGACTAAGGCGTGCGGGTTTGGCGGCGCAGGGAGCCAGCGGCACTGAAGCCAAGGCGCTGGGCACCGCCCAAGTCATCTGGAAGGGTGACGGTGTTTCTTGGGTGTCGCGCAAAGCTCTGGAGCTGTTCTTTTACTTGCTCGAACACAAAGAAGTCACCAGTTGGCAAGCTGCCGAAGCGCTCTGGCCCGAAAAAGACGAAGCGCGGGCCAGCAGCTTGTTCCACACGACCCTGCACCGCTTGAGGCGTTCGCTGAGCAACGAAGCGGTGGTCAGCACCAACCGCCGCTATACCCTCTCCGAGGAAATCAATCCGACTTACGATGCCAAGCGCTTTGAACTTTTGGCTAAGCAGGCCGAAGCGGGCAGTCTCGGCTTGGAGGAGTTGCGCGAACTCTCCAGCATGTACGGCGAATTTTTGCCGGGAGTCGACTCGCCCTGGGCCGACGATGTGCGCTCGCGTCTCGAACAAGCCCAGCTCTCGGTGCTGAGCCTCGCTGCCCGCGCCGCCGGAGAAGCGGGCCGGGTCAAAGACGCCGCGCAGTTTCACCAGCGGGCGCTGACGATTGATCCCCTCAGCGAGCAAGATTGGAATGGACTTGCCAAGGCGCTCAGCGCTCTCGGTGATCCCCGCGCAAGGCTGGCCGCTCAGCGTGAAGCGTGGTGGGCTGTAGATCTGGACTGATTCTAAATCGATGAAGGGCGTTTTCTAATTCAATGAGACGGCTCATGGTGCTGTTCGCCGTCTTATGAAGATAAGCGTTAATACGGCATTGTAGGGCAATCTTTTGTGGAAATGTGGCGGACGCCACGCTTTGGCTGCTTCGTCTCCGAGACTTTTTCACGGCTGTGCAAGCCACTCCCAGAGGCCCAGATGAAGCTCCCTGGGGGTGTGTTTTTTAGCCCACGTCCAGATTCAAGTGATGAGCGCCTTTAGGCAATTCACATCCCCAACTCTCGTTGCGCTAAGAGCTTATTAAGGGAGCATAAATCAGCTCAGGGGCAGCGCTTAACCGCTGGCGGGCTACCTTCATTAAGATGACCCCTAAGCATCGGAAAGGCGCTGAGGCTTCTCCCCACCTCAGTGAAGATGAATTATTATGGAACAACGCATTCTCCTGATTGAAGACAACCCCGACATCACCCGCGTGGTGCAGTACGAACTTGAGCAAGCGGGCTACCGCGTTTTGACTGCGCCCGACGGCGTGACTGGCCTGACCAGCGCCCGTGAAAACGCTCCTGACTTGGTGATCCTCGACCTCGGCCTGCCTGACTTCGACGGCGCTGAGATTGCCCGCCGCCTGCGTAAAACCAGCGCGGTGCCGATTATTATTTTGACGGCGATGGACGCGGTAGACCGCAAAGTCAACTTGCTGGAAGCCGGCGCTGACGACTACATGACCAAGCCCTTTCATCCTGAAGAACTGGTGGCCCGCGTCAAAGTGCAGTTGCGCCACCAGCAGCACGGCGAGGTCATTCAGATCGGCGCACTGGAAATTCACCCGCAAAAGCGGCTGTGTCATTACAACGGCCACGAAGTTCGCCTCTCGCCCAAAGAGTTTGATCTGCTGACTTTTCTGGCGCGGCAACCGGGCCGGGTCTACTCGCGCCAAGAGATCGAGCGCGAGGTCTGGAACGGCGAACTGCCCAGCAACAGCAACGTGGTCGACGTTCACATGGCCAATATGCGGGCCAAGCTGCGCGACCTCGACGGCTACGGAATTATTCGCACGGTACGCGGGATTGGGTACGCGCTCAAGACACCCTGATTGGGCGAGTAAATCTTCAAACTTTGAACAAGTTGACGCCGTATCTTTTGTACTACCGGCGTCATTATTTATTGAGACTAAACCCAGTAAACGCCAGACAATTCGAGGGCTGTTTCGAAAAGCTGTGAACGGATACAGGCAAGCGCCGCCGTGCTCGCTGGCGTTTTTACTTTCCTCTCATTGGCCACTAGAGTATTTTACGCAGCGTCATTCAGGCCTTACCGGACTACGCTCATATCATCTCAATATGATGGACAGTGGCCCTTCACAGTAGATCCAGTCATTATCTACTGAGTTGATTTTCACAGTAATTCTGTTTGGATCCCTTTTCCAACGGGTACGAAGTCCAACCTGGCAATGCTGCCAGAAGAACCAAAGAATCCGGCTGTTCTTCTCATACCTTGATCGTGAAGCCAGATAAAGACGCTTCTGATTTTGTCGAGATGGGAAGGAAGTTTTATTCCTGACCTACTGGCACTCAGCGCAAAAGCCGTGAACTTCTAGTCTCACGTCGGCCACTTGAAAGCCGCTGGGCAACTGGCTGGGCGGCAGGTGCGGCGCGTCTTTGACTTCGAGATCGAAGATGGCTCCGCACGAACGGCAGACCGCATGGTGGTGGTGATCGTCGCGCCGAAAATCGTAACGGGTGGCCTGCCCAGCCCGCTCAATCGTCACGGCCAAGCCGCCTGCGACCAGAGCGTCGAGGGTGCGGTAAACCGTGCCGAGGCTGATGCTGGGCAAGTCTTGGCGCACCGCTTTGTGGATAGAAGCCGCGTCAGGATGGCTGCGGGTGGTCTGCAGCGCCTGAAGCACCGCCTGCCTTTGCCGCGTATTTCGAACCATCGTCATGGACTGAGTCTAGCAAAAATGCGGCGGGACGCTTGTAACGTCGAGAAGTGGGTCTTGGGGTGCGCCAACAGCTTGAAGTTGGCCGCCTTTGCCTTCCTTGGAAACAGGCCCTTCAAGCTTTACCCTCTTTGCTCAGGGAAAGCAGTTTTAAGGTCTGGATCCGATTGGCGCTCAACAAAGTCTCCGCGCCCAGCTTGGCCTGCACCGCCCGCAAGTCCTCACCAATCGCCAGCACCAACACGCTGTCTCCGGCCTGAAGAGTGGTGGCTCCTTTGGGAACCAAAAATTCGCCGCCCCGGTGTACCAAAATCACCAGCGCACCGGGCGGCAATCTCAAATCCATAATCCGCTTGCCGTCGGCCTCGCTGCCCACCTTGACGTCCACCTCGGTCATGTCATTCCGGCCCGTGCCGGTGGGCCGGTAAGCAATCGGGTAAACCGGGCGCTCAGGAATTGCCTCGCGCACTTTGAGGAGCCGGGCCACCGCCGTGAGGGTGGTGCCTTGCAGCAGCACGCTGGTCAGCACGATGAAAAAGACCACGTTAAACAGGATCTTCGCGCCGGGAACACCCGAGAGCAGCGGGAAGGTCGCCAGCACAATTGGCACCGCGCCGCGCAGGCCCACCCACGCCACCATGCTTTTGTCGCGCTTAGGCATTTTGGAAGCGGCCAGACTCAAGTACACGCTGACGGGCCTTGCCACAAACACCAAAAACAGCGAGCAGGCTAGCGCCAGCCCAGCGGTGGGCAGCAGTTCGTGCGGATTGACCAGCAGCCCCAGCATCAAGAACATGGCAATTTGCATCAGCCACGACACGCCGTCCAGAAAATCAAGGACGCTGCGCTTGTGAATAAAGTCGGCGTTGCCCAGCACCAATCCAGCGATATACACCGCCAAAAAGCCGCTGCCGTGAACGCTGGCCGCTGCGCCGAAAATCATCAACGCCAGCGCAATCACCATCACCGAATACAGGCCCTCGAATTGCAAATTGAGTTTGTTGATGGCCCACAAGCTCACCCGCCCCAGCACGTAGCCGAACAGCGCTCCCAGCAGCATTTCCTGAAAAAAACTCGGCACGATGGAAAAAGCGCTTAGCTCAGGCTTTTGGATCAGGGTAATCAGGCCCAGCGTCAAAAAGACGGCCATCGGGTCGTTGCCGCCGGATTCGAGTTCGAGGAGCGGGGTAATTTCGCCGCGCAGTCCCAGCCGCCGCTCCTTGAGCACCGTAAACACGGCGCTGGCATCGGTAGAGCTGACCACTGCGCCCAGTAGCAGGGCGGTGAGCCAGGGTATTCCAAACACGAAGTGGGCAAACGCGCCCATCAGGCCGGTGCTGGACAGCACGCCGAGGGTTGCCAGCGACAAGCTCTTTTTGAGAACGGGCCGCACCAGCAACCACTCGGTACTCAAGCCGCCCTGAAACAAAATAAAGCACAGCGCCACTGTTCCGGCCCACTGCGCGAACAAGTAATTGCTGAATTCGATGCCGCCGGGGCCGTCGCTGCCCGACAGCATCCCCACGCCCAGAAACAGCAGCAAACCCGGCACGCCCAGCCGCCCCGAAGCTTTGCTGCCCACGATACTAGCCAGCAGCAGCGCTCCGGCGATCAAAATGTAAAAGCCGCCGCTCACGCTGCCTGCTTCCGTTTAAAGCCCGTCATCCTAAAGGCGGTTGGGCAGCCGGGCAACCTGACCCCAAAAGGCCACCAGTGAGCCGACCATCTGGCGCAAGCCGTCGGGATCGGCAGGCTTGATCAGGTAAGCGCTGGCGTAGGCGTGGTAGGCGCGGCGAATTTGCTCTTCGGTGTCGTTGCCGCTGAGCATCACCACCGGCAAGCGGCGCAGGGCGAGGTCGCTGTGACTTTTAATGGCTTCAAGCCACTGCAAGCCGTCCTCGCCGGGCAAGCGGTGGTCGAGCAGCACCAAGCCGATGCGGGCTTCGCTCAGCAGCAGTTCCCGGGCTTCTTTGCCGTCTCTGGCCACGTACAAGCACACGGAGCCGGCAGCCGAATCTACAGCTTGCAGCTCTTCTAAAGCCGCCCGAATCAGGCCCACATCGGCTTCGTTGTCCTCAATCAAAAGGACATGCAGCGTCTCGCCCTGCTTTGCTGTTTCCATTACTTTTTCCCGCCTCGCTCGGCAGGAGCAGGCGCGGTGATTGAAGCGGGAATCAACATTTGCTCAAGATAACGGCTGGCCTATGAGGAGATTGTCAGTTTCATCTAACCCTAAACGCTGAGAAGTCGGGACGCTCGCTCAGCTCCGCAGGGCGTAGCCCACGCCGCGTACGGTTCTGAGCAGGCCGTAGCCGTCGAGGTCGCGCAGTTTGGCCCGCAGATTGGCCATGTGAACGTCCACCACGTTGCTGCCGTCGGGCAAGCGGCCTTGCCAGATGTCTTGGCCTATTTCTTGGCGCGAGTAGACCCGTCCGGGCTGGCGAATCAGCAGCGCCAAGATATCGAACTCTTTGGGCGAGAGCCGCAACTCTTCACCTTTGTAGCGCACCAAACGCTTTTGCGGATCGAGTTCGAGGTCGCCCAGCGTCAGGCTTTCCGAGCCGCGCTGGCGCAGTTGGACTTTGATGCGGGCCAGCAGCTCGTCGGGGTGAAAGGGCTTGATAACGTAGTCGTCTGCGCCGAGGCCCAGCAGTCTCACCCGCTCCTCGACAGTGTCGCGGGCGGTCAGCACAATCACCGGGACGGTGCTGTTTTTGCGCAGCCGCTGCACCACGTCGCCGCCGTCAAAATCCGGGAGGCCGAGATCGAGCAAAATCAGTTCGGGTTGGTCTTCACGCGCTTTGATCAGTCCGGTCATGGCCGTGTCGGCGTGGTCGACGTCAAAGCCTGCGTCAGAGAGATCAAGGCGCAAGACGTTGGCGATATCGAGATCGTCCTCGATCACAAGTATGCGTTGGCGGGTCACGCCATACATTGTACTCGAAAAGATTGGTTTTCCTTAAACCTTCTCACTTGGAGTGGGCATTTTCTCAGTCTGCTCATGGGCGCTGCCGTGGGCTCAGCACAGGGATTGGGGGTTTGGCAAGGAAACTTCCGGTTACGCGGCGGCATTCGTGTTAATCTGTTTGCACTGCGTTTACGGACGCCTTTCACGGCTTTGACGGCAAAAACTTGCTGCACCCCATTTTGCTCGCCGAACGCTTGATTGCCTTTCTTTTGATGTCCCTCTTTTTTATGGCCCACGCTCGGCGGCCGATTGCCAAAGAGCAAAGCCTAAATTCCCGTCCTCTTCAGCACCCCGGCTGTTTTGCCGGAGACAAGGAATACCCATGAATCCACAACCCACTTCCCACGACGCCCTGGAAGTCATCCCGCTCGGCGGCATGGGCGAAATCGGCAAGAACATGTTCGCTTACCGCTACGGCGACGAAATTCTGGTCGTCGATGGCGGCCTCGCCTTTCCCGAGGCTCACCAGCTCGGCATCGATTTAATTATTCCCAAGATCGATTACTTGCAAGAAAACGCCGCTCTGATCAAAGGCTGGATTTTGACGCACGGCCACGAAGACCACATCGGCTCGCTGCCTTACATCATGCCGAGGCTGCCGCGTGTGCCGATGTACAGCGCGGCGCTGACTTTGGGCCTGTTGCGCGAGAAGCTCAGCGAGTTCGGGATCAAGGAAGCCGACACTGACCTGCGCGAAGTGGAAATCGACGCTCAAGTCAAAATCGGGCAGCACTTCGTGGTGGACTTTTTCCGAATCACCCACTCGATTCCTGACAACATGGGCTACGTGCTGACCACTCCGGTGGGCAAAGTGGTGCATACCGGCGATTTCAAAATTGACCGTACCCCGACGGACGGCAAACTCAGCCAGCTCGACCGCATCGAGAAGGCCGGTGACGAGGGCGTGCTGCTGCTGATCAGTGACAGCACCAACGCCGAGCGGCCCGGTTGGTCGATCAGCGAAGCTGAAGTGGCCGAGAACATGGAAGAACTCATCAAGTCGGCGCGGGGGCGGGTCTTTATCACCACCTTCGCCTCGCAGACGCACCGCGTTCAGAACATCATCAAAAGCTCCGAGAAACTGGGCCGCCGGGTGGTGATGGAAGGGCGCAGCATGCTCAAGTACGCTCAGGTGTCGCAGCAACTCGGTTACATGGAGTTCAAAGACCCCCTCGTGACCAGCGACGAAGTCGGCAGTATGCAGGACTCGCAGGTCCTTTACATCTGCACCGGGTCGCAGGGGCAGCCGATGAGCGTGCTCTCGCGCCTCGCCTTTGGTAACCACGCCAAGATCGCCCTCAAGCGCGGCGACACGGTGATCTTGTCGAGCAGCCCGATTCCCGGCAATGAGGAAGCGGTCAACACCGTCATTAACCGGCTGTATGAAATTGGCGTGGACGTGCTGTATCCACCCAACCAGAAGGTTCACGCTTCGGGGCACGGCAGCCGCGAGGAGCAGCTTCACATCCTGAATCTGGCCCGCCCCAAATACTTCCTGCCCTGGCACGGTGAGCCGCGTCACCAGATCAACCACGCCCGCCTCGCCCAGACCGCCACCCGCCCGCCGCAGCGCACGCTGGTGGCCAAGAACGGCGACATCGTGCGCCTGACCCCCGACGACTTCAAAGTGGTCGGCACGGTTCCGGCGGGCGCAGTGTACGTGGACGGCCTCGGCGTGGGCGACATTGGCGACGACATCATCATGGACCGCATGAGCATGAGCCAAGAAGGAGTGCTGATCATCACGGCAGTGCTGCACCCCACGCCGCATATTGAACTCGTTTCACGCGGCTTTATTCGCAGCAACCGTGAACTGGAAAACCAGATTCGCAAAGTGGCGCTTGAAGCGGTGGAGCAGGGCACCCGCGACAAGAAGCGCCTCGAAGACATCCGCGACGACATGTACGGAGCCGTTCGGCGGTTTGTCCGCAAGGTGACGGGCCGCAATCCGGTGCTGATTCCGCTTTTGGTGGATTGAGGGCTGAGCGCAGTTGAATTGAAGGGGCGACGGCTGAGATTCTCAGCGGGTCGCCCCAAATTTATGTTTGCTTGCTGGGCATACGCTGGCACTTGAGGCGGTGTTGGTGACGAATAAGGTGGGGGAGTTTGGGAGGATTAATCGAAATGAAGGAGAGCGTTTTCGGGCGAACACCATTCCACAGATTTATTGAGGTAAGCTCCTCATGAAGAAAAAGTGTGTAATCTGCAGCCGTAAAATGCTAAGACCATTGAGCTCAGATGACCCATTGGGGCAATACTTTACCAAAGAACACATTTTCCCAGCTGGTATAGGTGGAACTTGGGTAAAAAATGACTTAATATGCAAAAAATGCAACAGTGAATTTGGCAGCTCCATAGATGTGGCAATTCAGGAAGCATTGAAGCCGATATCCATCGTACTAAACGTGAAAAACTCAAGAACCAGCAGATATCCCATTTTTGACTTTGAATCTAATGGAGAAAAATACAGAGTCATTGCCGAACAGGCTCAAATCACAAATCTGAGATTTGAAAGGCCGATCCTCTCTGAAGATGGAAAATTCATCTCTGCTTCTGGGCCGAAGGGATCAGAGTCTCACATAGATAAATCACTTACAGGATTTGCAATTAAATTAGGTTGGGATCTGAAGAATCTGATTAAGGGTATTCCTTTGACTGAGATTGAAATTGCGCCGCTTGTTCCCATAGATATCGATTTAGATATCAGTAAAAAAGATATTAGATTATCATTAGTTAAAATAGCTTATCTTTCTTTGCTATCTCTCGGAACACAGAGCCAGCTTTCAGCCATAAACTTAGATTTCGTGCGCTCTAAGCTTTTCAACGGCGATGCGTCTGACGTAGAGATTGTATTGACACCAGATGGCACACGATTCTTGAATGACAATGCACACGCTACGTTCGTTCACGTGTTAAACGCGTACACGATAGGCGTTCAATTATTTTTTTATGGCGCGATAACAGTTCTGATAAAATTTCCATCTCACATTGATAAAGTCTTAGAACCATTTGCCAAAGGGGTAATTATTTTTCCTAAAACTGGCGAACTTATTGAAACGGATAATCCGAATTTTATCCTCGGAGATGCCAATCCAGAGATAGGCTATGCCGCTCTCAAGCAGATGATGCAAATGGCTATTGCGAAGGGGGAATTTTTAGCTATGCTACGAAGAGCTTGGTTTAACGCAGAGTTGAATACGGTAGGGAGTTTTTATTTACTTTAATAATAGCATTCTACAGCGACTGGGTTCATAACTCCCGATCTAACTTCACTCACGCCTGAAACCCCTTCCCTCCCCCCTGCCTGTTCGCCCATGCGGGCGGCTTGGGCGCGAAGCGGCTGAGAATGGTGGCCTGATCGTAGGCCAGATACGACTTGCTCCAGGCGAAGGTGCTGTTAAGCGCCCGAATAGCGTCGCTGCTGCCCACAGGCCGCTCCAACTGATACACCACGAACTCCTCGCCGCCCTCCATCCGCAGGAACGTCGGCATACTTCCGGCATGTTCGTCCAGCACGCTCTGAAATTCGCTGAGGGCGTCGGGGCTGGTCTGCTCCAGGTCAATGTCCACGTACATGACTTTGGGCACGTCGGTCAGTTGCTCGGCGGTTACGACTTCCTCGGCCACCACCCGCAGGCCGCCCTCCTCGCTCTCAATTTCCACGATGACGAGGGCGGGCGTGTCGTTCACCAGTTTGTCCTGAATGCGGTCATAGGCGCGGCTAAACCCGACCAGTTCAATGGTGGCGCTCTCGTCGGCCAGATTGAAACGGGCCATCATCCCGCCGGATTTGGTGGGCTTTTTAACCACGTTCTCGATCATGCCCGCCAAGACCGCCTTGACGCGGGGGCCGCGTCCATTCGCACTGGCTTTCTGCGGCTGCTTTTGGATTTGGGCCATGAACCAGTCTTCTAGCACGGCGATCCGGACGGTGGCCGCCTCACGCAGGCCCTCGTATTGTTCCAGAGGGTGGCCGGAAATGTAGAGGCCCAGCGCGTCTTTTTCTAAGCTGAGCTTCTCCAGCTCGCCCAGCGGCGTCACGCCCCCCCGCAGCTTGGGTTCGGGGGCGGTTTCGGCCATGCCGAACAGCGCGTCCATTCCGGAATTGAGCATGTTTGCCGCGCCCTGCGCCCAAGCTAAAGCGTCTTCTAGACTTTCCAAGAGCTGTTTGCGCTCTCCAAAGGCGTCAAAGGCTCCCGATTTGATCAAGCTTTCTAAGCCCTTGCGGTTGCAGGTCTTGTTGTCGATGCGCGAACAGAAATTAGCGAATGAGTTGTACACGCCCGCCCGCTCCCGCTCATCCAGAATCTTGACCACGGCGGCTTCGCCCAGTCCTTTGAGGGCGTAGAGGCCGAAGTAGATCTGAGTGCCGTGAACCCTGAAGTCCGCGCCTGATTGGTTGATATCGGGCGGCAAGACTTCCACACCCATTTTGCGGGCGTCGCTGGCGTACTCGGCCACTTTGTCCGAATCGCGGCGCTCTACCGTCAAGAGGGCCGCCATAAATTCAACCGGATAGTTTGCTTTGAGCCAGGCGGTTTGGTAGGTAATCACACCGTAAGCTGCCGAGTGGGACTTATTGAATCCGTAGTTTGCAAATGAATCCAGCAAATCGAAGAGCTTATTGGCTTCTTCTTTGGGTACGCCTTTACCTCCCGCGCCCTCGACGAAAATCTGACGCTGACGGGCCATTTCTGCCGTATCTTTCTTGCCCATCGCTCGGCGCAGCAAATCCGCACCGCCCAAGCTGAATCCGGCCACTTCCGAAGCAATCTGCATAATCTGCTCTTGATAAACTGGAATACCGTAAGTTTCCGACAAAATCTTTTCTAACCACTGAGCCGAATTGGGAAACCCGTCACGCACATAATCCACGGTCTCTAAGCCGTGATGGCGGCGAACATACGTGGGAATATTTTCCATCGGGCCGGGCCGGTAAAGTGCCGAGAGCGCGATGATGTCGGCCAGGCGGCGCGGCTTGAGGCGGCGGGAAGCGTCGGCTATGCCTGCGCCTTCCAATTGAAAAACTCCTTTGGTGTCGCCCCGACTCAGCATTTCAAAGGTCTTTTCGTCGTCAAAAGGAATGGTGTCGAAATCTATATCTTGTGTCTTATATTCTGGCTGTGATTCACGCAAAATCCGCTTGGCTTCATCTAAAAATGACAAAGTACGCAGGCCGAGGAAGTCCATCTTGATCAGGCCGATGTCTTCCACCGCTTTCATGTCGTACTGACAGACCATGCCGATGCCGGAAGCGTCACGCATGACCGGCACCAAATCGGTGAGTTTTTCCTTGCCGATGACCACACCCGCCGCGTGTACCGAAGCGTGACGGGTCAAGCCTTCGAGTTGCTGGGCAAATTCGTAGGCTTCTAGAAGTTGCTTGTCGTCGGCCAGCAGTTGCTGAATATCGGGTACAGCATCGCGGGCTTGCTCCAAAGAAAAGCTCTTGCCGAATTTAATCGGAATCAATTTACTGACTTTATCCACTTTGGCGTACTCGAGACCCATCACGCGGGCCACATCCTTAAGACAGGCCTTAGAAGCCATCGTTCCGAAAGTAGAAATCTGAGCGACTTTGTCTTCGCCGTATTTCTTTTGAACATAGTCGATCACTTCTATGCGGCGAGCGTCATTGAAATCGATGTCCAAATCAGGCATGGAGATGCGGTCAGGGTTGAGGAAGCGCTCAAACAGCAAGTCGAATTCAAGTGGATCGAGATTGGTGATACGAATAGCGTAGCAGACGATAGATCCGGCTCCTGAACCACGCCCCGGCCCGACGCTGATCCCGTGATCTTTGGCCCAGTTGATGTAATCGGCCACAATCAGCAGATAATCGGGAAAGCCCATGTTGTTAATGACGCTCAGTTCGTATTCGGCGCGGCGCAGCAAAACGAGCGCGTGTTGATGATGGGCGCGGCAGGTCGTTTCTTCTTCGCTGCCGGGGTCTAATTCAATGGCTGTATCGCTGGCTTCCCCTTTGGAGCGCTGCCAATCCAAGCAGGCGTAGTCGGGGATTGGACCAGATTCGGCGTTCTTTTCCATGATTTCGAGGGCCGGATAGGGCGTGTACTTTTCGCC
This sequence comes from Deinococcus psychrotolerans, assembly GCF_003860465.1. NCBI lineage: Bacteria > Thermotogati > Deinococcota > Deinococci > Deinococcales > Deinococcaceae > Deinococcus > Deinococcus psychrotolerans. The sequence goes on along the minus strand of NZ_CP034183.1, from coordinate 1,856,022 downwards.
TGCTGCCTTGCCCCGCGCTTCCCACTCACTGCCCATGAAAGCGGTCAGGGTCAGCAGGGTATCGAGGTCGCAAGTGGCCGCGTCGCAGCCGTCCGTGCGCGACAACACCCGCTCGCGCTCGCCCACTTCCAGCGCCGCCAGACTCCGCGTGGCGTACTCGCGCAGCAGCGCTTCGGTGACGTGGTGCGGGTAGCGTTTGACACTGCCAGCGTACGTTTGGACGCGCAATTCCTCGGCCATCGTGCGCCCTTCGGGAATGGGCAGGGCCGGCATCTGATACACCCGTTTTTTGCCCACGGGCAAATCCACATTGCACAAATCGGCAACGTTGGCGGCGTTGTCAAAGACCTGCTCACCCCATACCGACGGCGGCAGAGCAAGTTGCATTTCGTCCAGCGACTTGACATAAAACTCGTCGCAGGGAAACTTGAACCGGTTTTCATCGGCCATCACCGCTTTGGTTTGAATGGCGAGCAGCGTTTCGTGGGCGGTGGCGTCGGTTTTCTTGACATAGTGGCCGTCATTGGTCGCCACCATGCCGATACCGAGTTCGTCAGCCCAAGCTTTCAGAATCGGATTGTTTCTCTTTTGCTCAGGCAAGCCGTGGTCTTGAATTTCGATATAATAATTCTCGCCGAACAAATCCCGGTACCACAGCAGCCTTGCTTTGGCTTCGGCTTCGCGGCCTTGCATCAGGAGCTGCTGCACTTCACTGCCGAGGCAGCCTGAAAAAGCGATGATGCCCTTGTGATGTTCAGTCAGCAGTTCATGGTCAATGCGCGGCTTATAGTAATAGCCTTCGGTATACCCACGGCTGCTCAAGCGGCAGAGGTTTTGATAGCCCTCGAAGTCGCGGGCCAGCAACGTCAAATGAAAGATCCCCTTCTCGCCGCTGACGCCGGGCTTTCTGTCGCGCCGTGTGCCGTGTCCGGGCACCACGTAGGCCTCGTAGCCCAAAATCGGCTTGACTTCGGCGGCCTGCGCGTAGTTGTAAAAATGCACCGCGCCGTGCATATTGCCGTGATCGGTCATGGCCAGCGCTGGCGCACATCCCTCGGGCGTTACTTCTTTGGCCCATTTCAGCAAGTCCTTGAGCTTGGCCGCGCCGTCGAGGAGGCTGTACTGGGTGTGCTGGTGCAGGTGGGCAAACCGCTGCACTTTATCAGCGCTGGGAGCGCAGCAAGAGCCGTCGGGCAAGTGGAGATGGGAAACAGGTTGGTCGGCAGCGGTCATGCATCCAGTCTAGGCCGGCAGCACAAGAAGCACTGTGCGGGCTGGGGATTGACGCTCCCCTTCTCAGCCTTCTTCGAGTGGGTAGGCCCGGCCCGCCGTGACCGCTAGCCGCAGCAGATAAGCGTAGAACACCCCCACCAAAACCCAGACGCCCCAGCCGGGAAAGGTGCCGATGTGGGCGGCGTCGATCAAAGAGATCGGGGTAAAAATCTGCTGCTTGCTGCGAACAGTGTCGAGTTTGGCAATCCAAGCGATTAAAATGCCCACATAAATCCACAGATAATTGCGCCGCAGCCGCCAGCCCAGTGAGTCCCAGCGGTTCATCGGGCTGCGCGGCTTGGCCAGTTCGCCGAGCAGAAGTTGGTGCCAATTGGGGTCGACTTTATCGCCCAGCATCGCCGGATAAAAAAACCGTTCCATGATTCGCGTGCGGTGGTGGCTGATTTCGAAGGTGCGGAAGCGCCGCGCTTCCAGGTGCAAAAAAAAGTAATTCATCAGCATGGCGAACAAAAACACCACGTGGCTGTTGTTGTCGTCGCCCAGCGCGAAGCTTGCCAGGCCCGCCGTCGTTACCACCGACCAGTTGGTGGTCATATCGAGGCGCTGGCGGTAAGCCGTCATCTTGCCGACCTCGGCGCGGTAGAGGTGAATCAGCGCGTTGGCTTCATTGGTGCTGTAGCTCGCCGCCGTCAGCGGCAGCGGCGAGGTGGAAGGGGGCGCGACGCGGGGCACGTCCCCAGCGTAACCCAGAGCGCGGCAAGCAAAGTGAAGTCGGTCTACACTCACGTGCTATGGACGGCTCCGCACAACTTAAAAAGCTCCGGGCAGCGCTGCTAACTTGGTTCGATCGCTCGGCCCGTGATTTGCCGTGGCGAATGGTCGACGCAGCAGGAAAGCGCGATCCTTACCGCGTCTGGGTCAGCGAGATTTTGCTGCAACAGACCCAGGTGGTGCGGGGCCGAATCTATTTTGAGCACTTTGTCGAGCAGTTTCCCAGCGTGGAAGCGCTGGCCGCCGCGCCGCTGGAGGACGTGCTCAAAGCCTGGGAGGGCTGCGGTTACTACGCCCGCGCCCGCAACCTCCACAAAGCGGCGGCGCGGATGGCGGCTGAGGGAATGCCCATGACCTACGTCGGCTGGCTGGCCTTGCCGGGGGTAGGGCCGTATACGGCGGCGGCCATCAGCAGCTTGGCTTACGGCGAAGCGCGGGCGGTCAACGACGGCAACGTTCGGCGGGTGCTGTCGCGCCTCCATGCCGAAGCCCAGCCCACTGCGGTCTGGGTGCAGCAGCAAGCCGATACGCTGCTCGACCCCCAGCGGCCCGGTGACTGGAATGAAGCGCTGATGGATTTGGGCGCGACGGTCTGCCTGCCCAAGACGCCCAACTGCCCGGCTTGCCCGCTGACCGAGCAGTGCGCCGCCTTCCAAAGCGGTACGCCGAAGCTCTACCCGCTGCCCAAGCCCGCCGCCAAAGTCAGAGCGGTGGAAGCGGTGGCGTTGCTGATCGGTGACGCCGAGTGCGCTTATCTGGAGCAACGCGGCGGCACGCTGCTGGGGGGTCTGTACGGCTTGCCTTTAGAAGAGGGCAGCATCCAAACTGCTTTGCCCCGCTTGCTGGAGCGCCTCTCGGCCCACTCGCCGCAGCTGCTCGGCACGGTCAGCCACAGCATGACCCATCGCCAGATCACGCTGCACGTCTATGCGGCGCAGGCCAGCCAAGAGCGCCAGCAAGTCGCCCAGCGTCCCCTCTCGCGCTTAGATCACAAGGCTTTGGGGCTGCTGCCCCCACAAGGTGCGGCGCAAGTGCGGCTGCTGTAGATCTACCACCCAAATCTCCACACACTGGAAATTCTGAGCGTAGAATAACCCTGTGAGTACCCGCAGCAAAAGCAGCAACAGCCTCATTCGCAGCGGAGCCAAAACCGCACTGAAATTGCGTGACGCTGCCGCCACGCCGCTGTATTGGTGGTACGCCCAGCACCTCGAGCGCCAAGTCAAGGCACACGCCCGTTTGCCGCAGCATCTCGGCCTAATTTTGGACGGCAATCGCCGTTTTGCCAAAGTCGCCGGAATGCAGCGCGAACTCGGCTACGAATTTGGCATCGATAAGGCCCACGAGGTGTTGCAGTGGTGCTTGGAGCTTGGTATCCCGGTGGCGACCATCTGGGTGCTGAGCACCGACAACGTCAAGCGTGACCCCGCCGAAGTGGCCCACTTGATGAAGCTGTTTGAGCGCGAAGCCCGCAATTTATCCATTGACAAGCGCATTCACGGCAACAGGGTGCGGGTGCGGGCGATTGGGCAGCACCACGACTTTCCCGCTGAGGTGACGGCGGCGCTCGGCGAGTTGGAGGAAAAAACCCGCCACTACGACGGCATGCTGCTCAACATCGCGGTGGGGTACGGCGGGCGCGAAGAGATCGTGGACGCCGTCAAAGCGCACTTGGAAACCCAGAGCGTGGCAGGCCGCAGCGTAGCCGAAGTCGCCGCCGAGCTGCACCCCGACCACCTCAGCGCCCAGATGTACACCACAGGTGTGCCCGACCCCGATTTTATTATCCGCACTTCCGGCGAAATTCGGCTGTCGGGTTTTATGCTGTGGCAAAGCGTCTACAGCGAATTTTATTTTTGTGATGTCTACTGGCCGGGCTTCCGCCGCGTGGACTTTTTGCGTGCCCTGCGCGACTTTCAAGACCGTAAACGGCGGTTCGGGAAGTAGGACGCGTTTCAGAGGTAAGTGGGATGCTTTTCTCTGAGAGGGCCGGATTTTCAGAACAAATCTATGCGCTGTGCCGAGCTAGATGAACGGGTTTGAAGCGTGAGCGTCACGGGTAGACGCTGCGCTGCCTGCCGAGTCGGGAACCAGGCCCTTCCGAGTTTGACGACGATCAGCAAGCCCTCGTCGTCTCCCAGCGGCGTGAAGGCGTTCGAGGCTGTGCCGAACACGTCCAGCCCCAGTTGCTGCTGAAGGCCTGCCGCGCTTTGCGCCACATCTTCCACCGCATATCCGATCTCGCTGACACTCAGCAAACTCTCTGGGCCGAACGCCTGATCTGAAGTATTGGTGAGGCGGTGACGGGCGATGCACTCCAAAACGTTGCCGTCCGCGTCACAGAAGTAGAACATCTGGGCGTTCCAATCAGGGTTGGCGCTAAATTCATCGTTGCCATCTTCTTGCAGCAATGTCGCCCGCTCCTGAATCCAATGTTTAGCCGCTGCCAACTGGTTTTCAGGAATGTTGAAAGCGAAGTGATACGCCCCCTGCATCTCAGGCCGCTGCTGAAAGTTCAGGCGGGTGTGACCGACTTGAACCGTGAACGAAGTAGCGGTGCTGTCCAGCAGTGGCAAGCCGAGTCCCCCGACATAAAAACGCCGCTGGCTGTCAGGGTCACGGCAGGCGAGTTCAAGCTCGGTGATCCTCACAGCCAGCCCTTCTCCCGCGCGGCCTTCGCTGCTTCTACCCGGCCCCCCGCGCCCAGCTTGCCAATCGCTTCCGACAGATAATTCCTGACCGTGCCCTCCGAGAGCTTGAGCATCTGGGCCATTGCGGCGGTGCTGGCCCCACTTTCAGCGGCGGCCAAGACTTGCCGCTCGCGCTCGGTCAGCGGCGACTCGGCTTCCCAGGCTCCCTCGGCCAGCGTAGGATCAATCGCCCGCCCACCCGCAAAAACCCGGCGAATGGCGTCGGCAAGCTCGGCGGCGGGCGCGTCTTTGAGCAGGTAGCCGCGTGCGCCCACGTCCAGGGCGCGGCGCAGGTAACCGCTGCGGGCAAAGGTGGTCACGATGATGACGCGGGTACTGGGCAGAGCCTCACGCACCTTGGCGGCCAAATCTAAGCCGCTCATCCGGGGCATTTCGATGTCGGTGACCAGCACATCCGGCTTGAGTGAAAGGGCCAGTTCCAGCGCTTGCTCGCCGTTAGCCGCGCCGCCCACCACGTTCAGGTCATCTTCCAGCGATAATAGGGCCGAGAGTGCGCCCAGCACCAGCGCCTGATCTTCGGCCAGCAGAATACGAATCATGCCCTGACTTTACCCAAATTGGGCAGCGCACTCGGGATTTGAATGGGAAACTTGGCGCTCAGCCGTGTGCCGCTCTCCCCTTCTCGCCTGAGTTCGCCGCCCAGCGCCCGCACCCGCTCGCGCATTCCGGTCAGGCCGCTGCCCTCGGGAGTTGCGCCGCCTACTCCGTCGTCGGTGACTTCCAGCCAATACGCACTTTCTTGCTCTTCAATCCGGATGGTGCAGGTTTTGGCGCGGGCGTGCCTGACCACGTTGGTCACGGCCTCGCGCAGCACCATGCTCAGGCCCGCTTCGGTGGCGGGCGGCAACTCCAGCGGGGGCCGCTCTAGAATCAGCCGCACGCCCGCCGCGTCGAGGGCCACTTTGCTGCGGGCCAATTCGGCGCTCAGGCCGCTGCCTTTGTAGCCCTGCACGGCGGCGCGGACTTCGCTCAGCGCTTCGCGGGAGATGCGCTCCACCTCGCGGATTTCCTGAGCGGCCCGCGCCGGATTTTTCTCGGCCAACTTGCTGGCCAGTTCACTTTTCAGCACGATCACGCTGAGGGTATGGCCCAGCAGATCGTGGAGATCGCGGGCAATCCGTTCGCGCTCGGCGTCGGCGGCCAGTTTCTCTTTTTCCAGTTGCACTTCTTCCAAGCGCTGCTGAGAAATGCCCTGACGGAATCCGGCGTGGTTGCCGTACATGGCAAAGCTGGAGAGCAGCAGCACCTGCACGATGTCAAATAGACCCAGCGGAGCCGCGCCGAACCAGCCTGGCACGAACATGGCAAACACCACGCCGATCAGCCCCCACAGCGCCACCCGGAAGCTGCGCTGAAATCCGGCAACGGCGGCTCCGTAGACCAGAAACGTGAAGCCGTTGCCGCTGAGCAGGCCGGGCAGCAGCGTGAGTCCGGCGAACATGACCAAGCACCACACGTAGGCCGCCAGCACCCAGAACTGATGCGTCTCAGTGTGCCGGACATGCCGAACGCGGGCCTCGCGCTGGTTGTAAAGCTGCGTCCACAACCAGACGAACACGACCACGCCCAGCACCGTGAGCAGCTTGACAGTTTCCGGCTGGCTGCTGCCGAGCACTCCCGAGATGGGAAAGTACAGGTACACCAGCCAGACCAGCGGAAAGAGACGCCAGAAGCGTCCCCATTTTTCCTGTTTTCGTTCGGACGGCATACGCTGAGTTTAGCGCCGCGCTTCGTTGCGCCCAGCGGCCCACAGCGCGATCAGCAAGAACACTGCGCCGTAACCGATTAACCAGGCCCAGTGAATCCACTCGGCACCGGCGGGCTTGGCTCCAAGCGCTGCCCAGCCGAGTTGGCCGTAATGATAGGCAGGTAAATACGGGGCAATGGTCTTGATGAAGTCGGGGGCCACTTCCAGCGGAATGAAGATGCCAGAAGCAAACAGCATCGGCAACGAAATCAGGTTGGCGACGCCGCCCGCCGCGTCCGGCCCGACCAGAAAGCCGAGTGCTAGGCCCAGCAGCGCAAACGGAATCATGCCCAGCAGCAGCCGCACGAGCACGCCCACCACCACGCCCGGACTCAGCCAGATGTGGCCGACAATTCCGGCAAACAGCAGCAGCGCCGTCACGCTGAGCAGGCCCATCACCAGCGCGGCGCTGATCTTGGCCCCGAACAGCATGGCAGGCGTCACCGGAGCGACCCGCAGCTGCCGCCACCACCCCGAGGCCCGCTCGGCGGCCACGGCCACGCCGAAGCCGAACAGGGCGGTGCTGATCAGCGCGTAGGCGGCATACGACACCAACATGTACGCCCCCGCGTTGACGCCGCTGAGCTTGCCGCCGGCATTGGACAGTCCCCACAAAGCAAAGAAGAGAATCGGGAGCAGCAAGGCCGGAACGAGGTAAGCGCGGTTTCTGAGTAGGCGAGTGACTTCGCTGCGGGCTAGGGCCAAGAAGGGGCGCAAGCTGGAAGAAGAGCGGCGGGCAGTGCTGGCAGTGGATGTGGTCATGCTGGGTTCTCCTGTGTGGGTTTGGGAATGCGCGGGCGATTTAAGCTTTGGTCTGGCGCAACACCCCGGAGGCGTAAGCGATCTGGTAAGCGACGAAGACGGCAAACAGGGCGTAGGTCAGCGGGCTGCCGGAGGTAAAACTGCTGGCGTTGAACTGGCCGGGGTCGAACGAGTTGCCTGTCGAGTTATAAAACTGGCCGCTCAATACAATCGGCACCACCCGCCACAGCAGCCGCACCACGAACAAACCGAACACGGCCGCGCCGATCCAGACATTCGGGACGTAACGCACCGCCTCGCCCGCCGCGTCACGTTCAAAGCGGGTGTGGTGCAGCGACCAGTACGCCAGCCCCGCGCCGATCAGCAAGCCCGCTGCACCCGCGCCGTAGCTCGCCAGGGTGTGCGGCACAATCAAAGTGGCCAGCAGCAACGCGCCCAGAATGAGCGAGCGAATCAGCAGACGGCGGCGACCACGGGCGTCTAGAAATTGCGGGCCTACCGTGAACCGGAAGCGCCGAATCAGCATCCAGACGACCAGCAAGCCTCCGCCCAGCAGCGGCCAAACACTCGGATGAACGGCAGCGGTCATGCGCTTACCGCCCCTGGGCTTGTCAAACTGTCGCTGGTCAGGCTCAGGAAGGCGTCTTCAAGGCTGGCCTGCGAGACTTCAAGGTGCTTCAAGTCGGGGTCGGCGTCCAGCGCGGCACGCACCAGAAGTTCCGGTGTGCGGCTGCTGAAACTGGCCCGTCCTTCGGCGGCAAAGGTAAAGGTGTCGGCTCCCGGCAGGGCGCGGAGTTGCTCGCCTGCGAGCTGGCTGCTGAAGCGCACTTTGCTGACGCCCACCCGCTCGCGGATGCTGCTGGGCGTGCCATCAGCCACCAGCTTGCCTTTGTTGAGCAAAATCACGCGGTCGGCGGCGCGGTCGACTTCTTCGAGGAGGTGGGTGGTCAGCAGCACCGTGCAGCCGCCGCTTCGCAACTCGGCAATGCCCTGCCAGAAGGCGTTGCGGCTCTGAACGTCCATTCCCACCGTCGGTTCGTCCAGCAGCAGCAGCTTGGGTTGGCCCACTACTGCCAAAGCAAAGCTCAAGCGCCGCTTTTGCCCGCCTGACAAACCACTCACCCGCTGCTTGGCCTGCTCGGTCAGGCCGGAAAGGGTCAGCGCTTTGTCTACGGTCATCGGACTTGGATACAGCGCGGCGTAAAGCGTCACCAACTCGCGTACGCCCAGCCCGGCGGGCACGTTGATGTCTTGCAGCATCGCGCCGACGCCCGCACGGGTCGTGGTGCTGCGCGGGTCGCTGCCCATCACCCGCACGGTGCCTTGCGTGGGGCTGCTGAGGCCCAGCATCAAGTCGATGGCGGTGGTCTTGCCCGCACCGTTGGGGCCGAGCAGGGCGCTGAGCTGGCCCGCTCTCAGTTCCAGATTGAGATCGGACAGGGCCGTGAGCGTGCCGAAGCGCTGGGTGAGGTGCTCGAAGCAGACGATATCGTTCATGCCGTCAGTTTGGGCTCCGGCGACCGTGCGGCGTAGTGCGGGGTGTCAGGCAAGTGAGGTGACAAGTGTCATTCGTAGCGTTTCGCGTTTGCCTTTTTGCCTTTGGCCCACCATAAATTTAAGCAATGTTGGCCAAGTGGGTTGCGGCCTGCCCAAACTCGCTAAACTGGCCTACATGTCCGATTCGTCCGCCGTTGTTCAACTGGCTCTGCGTGCCGCGCTGAGCGGCTGGGCCGTCAGTGAAGTGCGGGGCAACCAAGCCCGCGTGCTGCCCGCGCCTGACCTCGATACCCTAAGTGCTCATCTGGCGGCGGTCGATCCAGCTTGGAGCCTCACGTGGGCTTGCGAAAGTGCCGCGCCCTTTGTGGTTCGCGCCCGTCTTACGCTCGGCGGCGCGGTACGTGAGGGGCTGAGCAGCGCCCAACGCTTGGAAGACGCCAAGAAGCTGGCGTTGGCCGACGTTTTTCGTTATTTCGGTGTTTACTCGGCGCTGGAGGCTCCTTGGGTCGACTACGATCCTGAAGAGGGAGCCAATACCAGTGAACTCGGCGCTGGTGATTTTGGCGCTGAGGCTCAAACTGCCCGGCCCGTCACACCGCTTCCCAGCGCTCCCAAAGATCCGCAAATGGAGAGTGCCCGCGCCCATATCGACACCTTGATGGAGCAGCTTCGTCAGGGTGGCAAGGGCGGTGAGGCGATCAAACTGCTGATGCGCGGCTACGGCGAAACGGTTGAGGAAAGCCGCGCCATCTACAAAGAGCTTCAGGCGCTTCAGCGGCGTTAAAGGCCAAGATGATGCTCAGGAAGTTTATTGCCATCGGTGATGTTCACGGCGATTACGATCTCTTGTGGGCGGCTTTGCGGGCGGCGAGCTGCGTAGACGCCGCAGGCTTGCCCACTCCCCCTGTCCAGCAGGGCCTGTACCAGGTGGTGCTAATCGGCGACTTGGTGCATCCCAAAACGCTTGCCGACTACAGCCGCTTGACGGGTCTGGCTGAGTTCAATCCCCGCGATGAAGACCACCTGTTCGCGGCGGCGCGGGTGCAGGTGCGCGAGCTCGAACGGGTGCGGATGTTTCAAGAAGCTGCGCCGAGGTCGGTGCACTGCGTGCTGGGCAACCACGATGATGGCGTGCTGCACCACCGCTACCTTTTGCAGACGGCTGGTGGCCTGACCCACAACGAATTCGACCCCGAGCGCGGCGGCGTCCGGCTGCCCGACCACCTGCGGCACTGGTTCAGCGGCTTCGTGCGCGAGTTGCGGGTGGGCCGGGTGCAGTTTGCCCACGTCGGGCCGCTGCCGGCTTTTGCTTATTACGACGATCTGTTTTACACCGACAAAGCGCCCAAACATTGGTGGCATGACACGCCCGAATACGTCATGATGGCCGATTTGGCTTACGGCGTGTACGGGCATACCCAAATGCCAGACGGTATTTATCTGGACGAGGCGGCCCGCTTTGCCATGATCGACGCCCTTGGCAACCGCGAATATTTGGAACTGATGACCGATTCCTCGCAGCATGATCCGGTCATCAGCGTCAGGGCCGTGCCGTTCTAAGGGCCGTAGGGTTCGGGCCAACCCCGTCGCACCAAAATCTAGTGTCACGCGCGGCACGCCTCTGCTCTGGCCCACCCGCTAAACTGGCCGGATGACGGCCCGGCCTCCCCTATCAGCACCTTCAACCAGCAGCTCCCCAGCGCTTCACCTCTCCAAGCCGCGCTGGAATGTCATCGTGATCGGTGGCGGCCACGCCGGAATCGAAGCGGCGTGGGCGGCGGCCAAGTTTGGCCCAGTGGCGTTGCTGGTCAGCAACCCGGCCACCATCGGCAGAATGCCGTGCAATCCGGCGGTAGGCGGCCCCGGCAAAAGCCAGATGGTCTTTGAAATCGAAGCGCTCGGCGGCTTGATGCCGCGCCTCGCCGACGCCACCGCCATTCATACCCGCGTGCTGAACGCCAGCAAGGGGCCAGCGGTGCAGTCGCTGCGGGTTCAAAATGAGCGCGATGCTTACGCCGAACATGCTCAAGAATACTTGCTCAATACGCCAAATCTGGAAGTGGTGCGCGGCGAGGCGGCTGACCTCGAAGCGGACGGTGAGGGCTGGCAAGTCGTCACCACCGATGGTCGGCGTTTGGCGGCCCGCAGTGTGGTGATCGCGGCCGGTACTTTCCTGCGCGGCCTGACTTGGTACGGAAGGCAATCCCGCGCTGAGGGACGGCAAGGTGAGCCGCCTTCGCGCTTCCTGTCGGCTCCGCTGGCCCGCGCCGGACACGTTCTCAAGCGCTACAAAACCGGAACGCCGCCGCGTGTGCGGGCCGACGCCGTGAATTTCAGCGAGTTGCTGGAAGTCCCCGCCGATCCCAATCCCCGCGGCTTCACGGGCACGCCCGGCCCCAACGCCACGCTCTCCCCCACTTGGCAGACCCACACCACCCCCGAAACCCACCGCCTGATTCAGGAAAACTTGCACGAATCACCCATGTACTCGGGCGACATCGAAGGCTTAGGGCCACGCTACTGCCCCAGCATCGAAGACAAAGTGGTGCGGTTTGCCCACCATGACCGCCACTTGCTGTTTGTCGAGCCTGAAGGTCTGGAGACCAGCGAAGTGTATTTGCAGGGCTTTTCGAGTAGCTTGCCGCCGCGCCTGCAAGACGTATTGGTGCGTTCTTTGCCGGGATTCGTGCGGGCCGTGATTCACCGCTACGCCTACGCTGTCGAATACGATGTGGTGGATTCGACCGAGCTGACCCTGCACCTCGAATCGCGCTTGCTGCCTGGCATCTTTACGGCGGGCCAGCTCAACGGCACCAGCGGTTACGAGGAAGCGGCGGCTCAGGGCTTGGTGGCTGGTACGGCGGCAGCTCGGCGCTCGCTCGGCTTGGCGCAAGACCCGCAACAAGCGCCGATTGTTTCCCGTGAAACAAGTTACATCGGCGTGATGCTCGACGACTTGGTGTTCAAAGGCAGTGACGAACCCTACCGAATGATGACCAGCCGCGTGGAACACCGTTTACTCCTTCGCCAAGACAACGCCGACGAGCGGATCAGTGAACAAGCCTACCACCTGGGATTGATTGATGAGCAGCGCCTCCGAGCGGTCGAGCAGAAATACCAGAAGATTACCGCTGGTGCTGAATCCCTCAGCAAGCAGCGGATTCAGGGGCAGACCGGAGACGCTTGGTTGCGCCGTCCCGAGATGAGCTTGGCTGATCTGGAAGCGGTTGGCTTCAAGTTACCTGAATTGAGCAGCACCGAACGTGAAGCGTTGGAAATTCGAGTCAAATACGCGGGTTATATTCAGCGCACCGAGCGGCGACTCTTGGCGGAAGACAGAGCGCGTGAGCTGAGCCTCGTCGGCGTAGATTTTTCAGCGGTCTGTGCGCTCTCCAATGAAGCCCGCGAAAAGCTGCGCCGCAGCCAGCCTCAAACGCTGGCTCAGGCGTCGAGGCTGCCCGGCGTGCGGCATGGAGATGTTTCCAGTTTGCTGATTCATCTCAAGCAGCGTGAGCGCGTTTCACGTGAAACAACCTGAGTAGATTCGTGCCGACTTCGGCTTTTTCTGGCGATGTTTCACGTGAAACGTTGAGTGTCGGCTGTACGTCAATTTGACAGCAGCCTTGTTTCACGTGAAACTGAGGGCTGGGCAGTGGCCGGTGTTAGGCCCGGAGTCAAAAGAGGTCGATAGATGAAGAACTTGATGCGAATTTTGATTGCTCCCCATGTGCGGCTTCCATGACGCCGGAAGGCGAATTGTTGCTGCTGGACGCTGGTGCTGAATTACAGCTTGATTTGAAGCCTTATTTACTGGCATTCGCTCAACTTCAGAGCGCGTTGATTGAGGGCAATCGACAACTCAATTTGACGGCACTGACCACCGAGCGAGATATCATTTTGAAACATTTCATCGACTCGCTGAGCTGCGATGTCGGCGGCTGGCTGAGTGGAGCGGGCCATGTCCTCGATTTGGGAACGGGGGCCGGCTTTCCAACGTTACCGCTGGCGATTGTCAATCCTGCCGTCCAGTTTTTGGCCGTGGACGCCACCCGCAAAAAAATAGAGTATGTCAGCCGCACCGCTGCGTCGCTCGGGTTAAGCAATGTGGAAGTTTTGGCCAGCCGCGCCGAGTTGCTGGGTCGCGATTCGGCGCACCGCGAGCAGCATCAGCGGGTGGTGGCGCGGGCGGTGGCGGCCTTGCCAGTTCTGGCCGAGCTGGCACTCCCACTGCTGCAAATCGGCGGCCTGCTCGTTGCCCAAAAAGGCCAGCTCAGCGCGGAGGAACTTGCAGCGGGCCAGCAAGCCGCCGCTGAGTTGGGCTCAGAGTTGTTTCATGTGAAACACTTCGAATTGCCTATCTCACGAGATCAGCGCAGTGTGGTGGTCATGCGCAAACTCAGTGCCACGCCCAGCCGCTATCCGAGGCGTGAAGGTATTCCCAGCAAACAACCCTTATTCTGGGGCCACGAGCAGATCAAGCGCAGCGAGGATAAAGAAGCATGACGGTAAACAAGGAATGAAAACAATCGGTATTGTGAATCAAAAGGGCGGCGTGGGCAAAACCACCACGGCGATCAATCTGGCCGCGTATTTGGCGGCAGGTGGACGCAAGGTGCTGCTGCTGGATATGGATCCGCAGGGCAATGCCAGCAGCGGCCTGGGCCTGCGCGGTGTGAAAGAAGGACTGTACCAAGCCCTCAGCGAACCGTCTAGAGTGGCTGAATGGATCACTGAAACCAGCCAAGAGCGGCTCAGTGTGTTGCCTGCCACGCCGGATTTGGCTGGAGCGGGTGTGGAACTGGTAGACGAGCCGTACGCCCTGCGCGACTTGCTCGGCCAAATTGAGGGTTTTGAGGTGGTTATCATTGACGCTCCGCCGAGTTTGGGGCCGCTGACCATCAACGTGTTGGCGGCGGCGGACGCGCTGCTGATTCCGCTGCAAGCCGAGTATTATGCGCTGGAGGGCTTGGCGGGGCTCACCGAAACGGTGGAGCGGGTCAAAGAAGCACTCAATCCCAAGCTCAAAATCTTGGGTGTGGCGATCACCATGTTTGACGGGCGTACCAATTTGGCGCAGGAAGTTGAGCAGAGTGTCAGGGCGCATTTCGGGGAACTTGTGTTCTGGAGCGTGGTGCCGCGCAATGTGCGGCTTTCGGAAGCGCCGAGCTTTTCCAAGGCGATCAACCAATTCGCACCCCTGTCGAGCGGCGCAGCGGCTTACAAGCGCCTCGCCGAGGAGGTGATGCAGCGTGCCGAAAAAATCTAGCTTGGGACGCGGCCTAGACGCGCTGCTCAGCCGTCCAGCCAATGCGTTGTCCGCTTCGCAAAACCTCAAAATCGATCAGATCGTGCAGGCTGCTTATCAACCGCGCCAAGTGTTTGTGCCGGAGTCGCTGGCAGAACTGGCACAGAGCATCCGTGACAAGGGAGTATTACAACCGCTTTTGGTACGCCCACGCGGCGAGCACTTTGAAATCGTGGCGGGCGAGCGGCGCTGGCGAGCCGCGCAACTGGCTGGCCTGACGGAAGTGCCGGTGATGATCCGTGACCTTGCCGACCGCGACGCGCTTGAAATTGCCATCGTCGAGAACTTGCAGCGTGAGGACTTGGGGCCGCTGGAAGAAGCGCGGGCTTATCAAACTTTGCTGGATCAGGGGCTGAACCAAGAAGGAGTGGCCAAAGCGGTCGGCAAGGGGCGAAGCACGGTGGCCAACGCGCTCAGGTTGCTGAGTTTGCCTCCCGAAGCGCTGGTGGCGCTTGAAAACGGTGAAATCAGTGCTGGACACGCCCGCGCGGTGCTGGCGATGCCGGAAGCAGATCGGCTGTGGGCTCTAAACGAAATTTTGAGCCGCCACCTGAATGTACGCGGTGCGGAGGCCCTTAAGCGTGAGGAACGCGGCAGGGCAGGAGAGAGCCGCCCGATCAAAGTCAACCCGCCTCGCCCTTGGCGGCAAGTCGAGCTGAGCCTCAGCCGGCGCACCGGAACCAAAGTCAAAATCACTGGCGACGACAAAGGCCGCTTGGAACTGAATTACGGCTCACGCGACGAGCTGGAGCGGCTGCTTGAGCTTCTCGGTTACGCTGCTGAAGAGTAAAGGTCAATAGCCAAGCGGGCCACCCAGTCAAAGGTGGCCCGCTTGGTTTTGGAGACTGTTTTTAGCGGCCCACGGCAAAAATATTCGGCCAAGGCCGGTAGCTGCTTTTCAGGGTGTCTTGTTTGAACGTTTGGCCGTTCCTGACGAACAAGCGGTCAACCTCAATGACTGCGCCCTCCGCCGCCCAGTCCACCTGCTTGCGCTCACCTTTCTTGAGGCTGGCATCAAAGACAGTTTTATCGGCGGGGGAAGGGGTGGTGCTTAAAATACGCGGCTCCTGCACCCTTACGTCAAAGTCACGCGCTTTGCCGAACACCCGCACCACCAGCAACTTCTGGGCGTCGTCCCAATCGGACTGAAACCAAAGTGACCCGCCCGTGTCGTTGGCAAAGCGCAAATCTTGGGTCGGCTGATAGATGGTGGCGTCTAGGCCCTGCGGGTCGTAGTAGTACACCTGATAGCTGTGGTTGCGCCGCTCCACAATAGGCAAGCCTGCGCCGTACAGCGCCCGAAACACGGTGGTGCTGACCTGGCAAATGCCGCCGCCGATGCCCGAAGCGGTGCGCTCCCCTGCAATTACCAAGCCCGGTACGAATCCGGCTTTGGCACTGATGGGGCCGAGCATCTGGTTAAACGAAAACACCTTGCCCTCAAACAGCTTGTCCTGAAAGGCCTGCGTGCCGACATGGATATTGGTGACGCGGTCTGCGCTGGAACCGTCATAGCCGGTTTGCCCACCGGCCAGAAACGCGGTGATTCCACGTGAAACAAAGTAATCCAGAGTTCGTTTTGGAGCGGCGCTGCTGCTGGGCGTCAGTTTGACCAAAGTGGTCTGGCCGTCTTTGAGAGCGGCAGCTACAGCGCTGCGGGCGGCGGCTTGGTCGAGGTCAAAGCTGTTGTGCTGAACGATAATCCATTGGCCGTCCGGCTGTTCTTCGAAGCGGGCACTGGTAGGCGGAGCCGTCAGCTTCTTAAAAAAGGCCGTCAGATCGGCGTCCAAGCTGACCGTCACTTTGCCTTGGGCGCGGAGTTGCACCAGCCGTCCCGGCGCAATCACCAAAGTTTCACGGTAGGGAATAGCGGTCTTTTTACCGGCAATGACGGCAGGCAAGCTCGCTTCAAAGCGCAGAGTCAGGCTGTCAGTGGTGTTGGGCTGCGGTTGAGCGGGCTTTGGAGAAGCCGGAGGAGAAACGGGCGCAGGCGGCGCTGGATTGGGGGAGGGAACCACTGGCGGCTGCTCCGGTGCGGTGGGCGCAGGGGCCGCAGTAGGCGAGGGAAGAGGAGTGGGCGCAATCTCTTGAGCGCTGGCGACCAGCGGCGAAATCAGCAACGCCGCCGTGAGCAGTAAACGGGAAGAAGCAGGCAAAAACGACATGCCGCCCAGTATTCCATGCCGAGAAAGTTGAAACGTGACACTCAGCTTTTGCCCCCATCGCCTCAAGAGTCCGGCCAAGAAAGCCGAACACCAATAAAAAAGCCGGAGCATTTGCCCCGACTTCAGTTGTTACTTGACGGTGGACTAAAGCAGGCTCAATCGTCTGCGGCTTGGTTCGTTTTCTTGGGAACGGCCGGATTGTTAATGAACTCAGTGGGATCAATGGCGTCAAAGCCGATCAGCTTTTCATAATCCTGAATCTTGACGTGCAGGCGCTTGACATCTCCCTCGACCATGCCGTAATCGAAAGTATCCCAAATAACAGTGGTTTTGAAGTTGCCGCCTTCAAAATCCGGCACTTCACGGGTCTTCTTCAGGCCTTCTTCCAGCGCTCTGCGGCTTTCGATACCCAGATTGCGGAAAGCCACTTGCATGACGTCGCGGGAAAAGTCGCGGGGGCCGTAAATGCCGGCGCGGTAAACCGTTTCATAAAACTTTTCCCAGTCCGGCACCAATTTGGCCGCAGGCATCGAAAACTGAGACACGATGGTGCGAATGGCTTCCAGAGTGCGCTGCGGGTAGTAATACAAATACATCCGCACGCCTTCCAAAAAGAAGTTGTAGTGCGCCGCTTCGTCTACCGCGATAGTCTGCGCGACTTTGGCGAGCACAGGGTCAGAAAAGCCCTGCAAATGCGGCTTATCGCTTTTGCCCTGGGCGATTTTCATCATGTTGAGGTAATTGAGCTGGGTGGCCCGCTCCTGAAACACGGTGTAGACCATATTGTGCAGCGCGTCGGGGAAGGGCAACTCCCACGTTTGGGCCTTCAGGCGCTCCTTGTACTCGAACAACCACTCTGGCGTGCGCTGGCGCGAAAACAACACCGAGTTTTCCCAGGCGTCGGCGTGCTTTTCTTCTTCACTGCCCCAGCGCATTTGAAAGTGGCTGCGGCCATGCGAGCGGCGCACCAAGTTGATCAAGCTGCTGGTGAAATCGGGGGCGTACTGCTCAACCGCAAAGAAGCCGGTGAGCACTGTCATGATTTCGGGCGGCAAATTGGGCGAGAGGGCCCGCCAATCAAAGGACTTGTCCGGATTCCAATTGCGGGTTTCTTGACTGCGGGCGGTGTACCAGCGGTACAGGCCCAAGAATCCGCGCTCGATCAAACGGTCTTTTTCACGGTTGCTCAGCAGCCCGGCAGGGGTCGGCGGCACATCGGCCAGCATATTGGGGGGCATAACATCAGCCATAACAAGAGCCTCCTTGACTCGTCTCGCCGCATTAACGATCAGGCAGAACGGAACTCTCTGAGGCGGACGTGGCCACAAGATATCACCCTGCTCTGGGTCACAAATCCGTCTAACAGACAATTCGTCAGTAAGGAAGAGCGAAGTTTGAACTCGGTTCAATCTTTGTAGTAGTCGGCGCTGGGCAGCGAAAAGAGTTCGCGGCCTTCGGTTAAACTCTCAGCATGACTTTGCCTGACTCCGCTTCCCACTCCGAGCTTCAAGTCGCGCCGCAAGTGGGCGACCTCGCGCCTGATTTCACCTTGCCCTCGACCAGCGGCGATTCGGTGACTCTCAGCAGTTACCGCTCACACAAAAACGTGGTGCTGGTGTTTTACCCCTTGGATTTTTCGCCGGTGTGCAGCATGCAGCTTCCTGAATACTCTGGCCGCCAAGACGACTTTGCCGAAGCGGACACGATGGTGCTGGGCCTTAACCGCGACAGCCTGCACACCCACAAAGCCTGGGCCGCCGAGTACGGTATTGAAGTGCCGCTGCTGGCCGACATGAAGCTGGAGGTGGCCCGCAGCTACGGCGTGGCCATCGAAGACCGCGCCATTTCGGGCCGCGCCGTGTTCCTGATTGACAAAGAAGGCAAAATCCGCTTCCGGTTCGTGGAGGAAAAGGCCGGTGACTACACGCTGCGGCCTGAGCAGGTGCTGGAAAAGATCAAAGCGCTCTAGGCGTTCATTCTTTTTGCTTCTCCTGCATGGCGACCCAGTCTTCCCAGGCCAGCGCCGGAATTAGCGCGAAACTTCCGGCGAACAGCGAAGCGATAGCGGCGGGCACCCGCACCGGCGTTTTGCCGTTCAAATACAAGTACAGCGCTCCCAGCGTACTGACCATCCCGATGTCCATGAACATGACTCGGGCAAAACTGCTGCGCCTTAGCGTTTCGGGGGTGCTCAGATCACCTGCGCGGGCGCGGCCGAGTACGGCGCTCAGCACCAGCGTGATGTATAGACCGGCGTAGAGTTTGAGTCTCGGCCATCCGGGGCGGCGGTACTGGTCTAAGTCCATGCCACAGCCTACAGGCCCCAGCGCTCCACAGTTGAGCAGCGGCATTTGGCTTACCCTAACGCCATGACCGCCTTCACTGCGACTGCCTTTACGGTGCTCCCTTCCAGCGCCCTGCGTCTGACTGGCACTGACCGCCTCGATTTCGTGCAGGGCCAGATGACCAACAACCTCAAGGCTGCGCCGACGCCCGGTATGGTCGAGGCCTGCTTTTTGAGTCCCAAAGGGCAGATTGAGTTTTTTGCCCGAATTTACAAGCGTGAGAACGACTTGTATCTGCACTTGGCTGAAGGCGTTGCGCCCGCTCTGGCGGCCCGCTTCGGCAAATACATCATCTTTGACCAAGTGGAAGTGCAGGACATCAGCGGCGAACTCGCCAGCTTGCATGTCTGGAGCCAGCAGGTGCCGGGCTGGGACGCGGGCGGCCCCGAGGTGCAGAGCTTTGAACTCGGCGGCGGCGTGGTGCTGGCCGGACGAATCGACCGCACCGGAAGCGCGGGGCTGGATCTGCATTATCTCCGCAAACACCAAGCTGAAGTGCTGCTTGCCATCGGCGGAATTGAGCGTTCCCACGCCGAACTGGAAGCCGCCCGTATCGGGGCCGGAATCAGTGACGCCGTGCAAGATGGCTGGGCCGGGTTCTTGCCGCAGGAAGTCGGCCTGGAGCGGGCCATGAGCTACCGCAAGGGCTGCTACGTGGGTCAGGAGATCATGGCGCGTCTGGAAGCGCGGGGCAATACCCGTTATCAGCTCGCTCAGCTTGAGAACGCGCAAGGCCAGCTTCTGCCCGCCCGCGCCGAGATTACGCTCAGCGGCAAAGTGGTGGGCCGCAGCGGAGCGAGCGCCGGATACACCGCGCTGGCCCGCCTCCGCAAAGACGTGCCCGAAGGCGCAGTGCTGGAGGTGGGCGGGGTGGCGGCGAGTGTGAAAGTGCCGCTGGCCGCCGCCGAGTGAGAACGCTCAACTTTATCCCTCTGCCCTGAACCGAGCGGCTACACTAACGGGCAGTGAGTTTGCCCGAACCCCAGTCTAAATCCGCACCCCCCGCCACTTTTGCGCGGCTGCGCGGGCTGTATCTGCTCGGCTTGGCGGCGCTGGCCTTGCCCGGCGTGCTGATCGGCGTGCCGCTGGGCTTTGCCTTGCAGCCGCGCTGGGAGAGCAGCGTCATTTTGTTGTTGGCCGGCGTGGCTTTGTTTTGCGTGCTTCTGAGCTTCTGGCTGGCGTTCCGGCAAGCCCGCAGCTCGGAAGTCGGCAGCAAACTCAGCGCCGCCGTGCGGCTGGCTTCTGCGCCCGCCGTGCCGCTGCTGATGGCCTGCACCTTGTGGCGGCGCTCAGACGCCCTGCTGCTGCTGCTGCCGCTCTCGCTGCTGGCTTTGGGCCTTGGCTGGTGGCTGCTGCGCGGCTGGGCTGAGCCGCAAGCGCCGCGCTGAGCCGCCCGCCTTCCTCACACGCTTTATCCCCACAGCTCCAAGGCCGCCCGCGCTTCCTCGACTTCGTTCCAAGGAACTGTTTCGTTTAAGCGCTCCAGCGTTTCTTCCGGCCCTTTTCCGGCCAGCAGCACGGTGTCGCCGGGGCCAGCCAAGCGCACTGCGTGGCCGATGGCCTCCCTGCGGTCTGGCACCAAACAGTAATTGCTGCGCCCCGCTGCCTGAGCGCCCCCGGCCATGGCGCTCAGGATGTCTGAGAGGGGCGTGTCGCGGCAATCTTCTTCAGTGAAAACAGCTTCGTCGGCCAAGCGGGTGGCAACCTCGCCCAGCGGCCCGCGCTTGCTGGGATCGCGGGGGCCGCCCGCCGAGCCGATGACCACGATCAGTTGCCCGCTGGTGGTGGCACGCAGCGTGCCGAGCGCTTTTTCCAAACTCGGCGGCGTGTGAGCAAAATCGACGATGACTCTCGGCCCCAAGGAACTGGGCATGGACGTTTGGCGCGTCACCTGTTCCATTCGGCCCGGCACGCCCGCGAAGCTGGCCAGACCCGCCGCCAACTGTTCGGCCGTGGCTCCCAAGTGGTGCGCCGCCGCCATGCCTGCCAGCGCGTTGCTGACGTTGAAGCGGCCAATCATCGGCAAGAAGGCGTCGAAGGTTCCGGCGGGGGAGACGACTTTGAAGGCGAGGCCGCCGGACTGCTCCTCAATGTGCTGGGCTTGCCAATCAGCTCGGTTGCCCTCGGTGCTGTAAGTGACGTGCTGACCCAACTTGAGGCGCTGTGTCCACGGATCATCGGCGTTCAGCACGGCAAACGGCGAGCGCTCGATCAGTTTGCGTTTCTCGGCGAAATACTGCTCCAAAGTGCCGTGAAAGTCCAGATGCTCGCTGCTGAGGTGCGTCCAGATCGCCACGTCCCATTCCACTGCCCGCACCCGCTCGAGGGCGAGGGCGTGGCTGCTGGCTTCCAGCACCACCGCTTGTCCGCCAGTGTCCGCGAGTTGGCGCAAGGTGGCCTGCACCTGCGGCGCTTCGGGGGTGGTGAAATGCGCCGGAAAGTGCTGCAACGCTCCGTCACCGAGCTGATAGCCCACCGTGCTGAGCAGGCCGGTGTCCAGGCCCGCTGAGCGCAGCAGATGGGCGGTCAGCCAACTGGTGGTGGTTTTGCCGTCGGTGCCGGTGACGCCCACCACCTTGAGGCGGCGGCTGGGGTTGCCCTCCAACTCGGTGGCGAAATCGGCCAGCGCGGCGCGGGCGCTGTGAACTTCAACGTAAGGCAGCGGGCAAGCTTCGGCCAGTGGCCAGCCTTCACCCGCTATCGCCGCCGCGCCGCGCTGCGCCGCCTGCTGCGCGAAGCTGTGGCCGTCCACTTTCGCGCCGCGAATCGCCACGAACACGTCGCCGGGACTGACCCAAGCGGCGTTGTGGGTCACACCTGAAACCTCAGGGTTGGCAGCGGGGGCGGTGAGCTGGAGGGCGGCGCAGAGGTCGGCAAGTCGCATACAACTCCAGAATACAGCCCGTGACCGCTTGACCCCTCAGCGCAGCAGTGGCAGGCCGTAGCCCCGCGCTTCTATTTGTTGGCAGACCCAACTGAACGCTGAGGGATCGTGAACAAAATCGAAGTCGTCGCCCGGTACCCGGATGACCGGGCTGTGGTCGTATTCGTCGGCCCAGCGGTCATACAGGGTGCCGAGGCGGGCCAGATACTCGTCGGGAATGCTCTGCTCGTAGTCGCGCCCGCGCACGGTGATGCGGCTCTTTAAGGTCGGCAGCGAGGCGTCGAGGTGAATCAGCAGATCCGGCACCCGCAGGGCTGGTAAAATGCCCTGATACAGGCCCAAATAGGTCTGCCAATCGCGCTCCTCCATCTGGCCGCCTTCGTAGAGGTTGCGGGCAAACACCCCGGCGTCTTCAAACACGGTGCGGTCTTGAATGACGTACACCGCGCCGTTGACCAAGGTGAGGTGCTGCTCCAAACGTTTGCTCAGAAAGTAGACCTGCGAGTGAAACGAGTAGCGCCGCATGTCCCGGTAAAAGTCTTCCAGGTAAGGATTTTCGGCGTAAGGCTCGTAGACGGGGCGCAGGCTGTAGCGCTCCGAGAGCAGGCGGGTCAGGCTGCTCTTGCCGCTGCCGATGTTGCCGCTGACCGCTAAATACATACAGAGGCCGCTCTCACCGTGCCGCCTTGGCAGCCCACTCAGGATTCAGGTTCAGCGCCGCGTCAATGCGCTCCAGTAAGTCGCGCTCGTGGTCGGGGTTGGTCACGAAGTCCAGCTCATCGGCGCTAACCGTCAACACCTGACCCGGATAGCTGCGGAAGTATTCGTCATAGCGGCGGGTCAGCTCGGCCAAATACGTCTGCGGCATGGCGTCTTCAAAGGAGCGCTGCCGAATGGCGATGCGGCGCAGCAGTTCCTCCGGCTCGGCCCGCAAATACACCACCAGATCCGGCACGGGTAAGCGGGGGCTGAGGTGGCTGTACAAATCCTGATACAGCTCGAACTCGGCGTCTTTGAGGTTCATGGCCGCGAAGATAAAGTCTTTGTCAAACAGGTAATCGCCCACCACATTTTGCTGAAACAGCCCCGCCTGACTCAGCGCCGAGAGCTGTTTGAACCGGAACAGCAAAAAGAAGACCTGCACCTGAAAGGCGTAGCTTTCCGGCGAAGCGTAAAAGGCGGCTAGAA
This sequence comes from Deinococcus psychrotolerans, assembly GCF_003860465.1. Taxonomy (NCBI): domain Bacteria; kingdom Thermotogati; phylum Deinococcota; class Deinococci; order Deinococcales; family Deinococcaceae; genus Deinococcus; species Deinococcus psychrotolerans. Next base: position 1,833,414 of record NZ_CP034183.1, on the reverse strand, counting down.
AGGGGTTTTCTTCGACCACTTCGAGGTGGAGCTCCGCGCCGTAGCGCTGGGCGAGGCGAGTAGACAAACTGGTTTTTCCCACGCCGATGGGGCCTTCGACAACCACGTACATGCTCCCAACCATAGCGCCTCGCCCGGTGACCCGGCTTAAGTTTGCGCCGCCGCGCCGCGCTCTGCTACACTGACCTTTGCCGCCGTGACGGGAAGAGCCAATGTTCCAGCATGGCCCTTGACTGAACTGGACCGGACACCAAACAGAAGAAGGTACACCTATGGACGCCGCACACCGCAAAGAGATCATGAACGCCTACGGCAAAGACGCGCAGGACACCGGCAGCACCAGTGTGCAAGTCGCGCTCTTGTCTGACCGGATCAGCAACCTGAGCAAGCACCTTGCCACCAACAAAAAAGACAAAGCCGGTCAGCGCGGCCTGCAACTGATGAACGGCCAGCGCCGCCGTCTGCTCAAGTACCTGGAAGGTCAGGATTACGACGCTTACATCGCCCTGACCAACAAACTCAGCATTCGCCGGGGCCAGCGCGTCGTTCGCTAAGTCGGAAATGAAGAAGGCCGCCTGGGAGCAATCCTGGGCGGTTTTTTTATTGAACCAGTGGCTTGTGGCAACAGTGTTAGGGGCTGCGGGTAATCGCCGCTCTGATCACCCGTCCAGCCGTACCGAAATCGATCTGCATGTTGTCGTAACCGCCTGCGCCGTAGTTCCAATGAGGCAGCTTCAGAATCTGTTCCAGCGTGCCGAGCTCGTTGGGACTGCCGTAGAGCGCCAGCACCTGTTGCCTCGTTTGACCGAGCAGCGCCTTCTCAGCTTTATCCGGATCGCCTCCGCGGGGCGGATGAGCAGGTGGGGCACTGAGGCTCAGGCTGCGGCGCAGATCATCAGCGCTGGCGTACTGGATACCCAAATGGGTACAACGCTGGGGAGCCAGAGCCATCAGTTTGGCGCTTTGCTCTTGCAGCGAGGAGTCAAGAACGGCAGAGAGTGCTTTGATCTCCTCTAGCCCGCTGAACTGGACGAACAGGGGCGAGGCGCTGATCCGCTCGTTGTGCACCATGTCGCCCTGCACCAGCCCACCCTGCGGTGAGAGGCTGAGGCCCGACCCAGCAGCAAACCCCAGCGCCCGGACTCGCCAGACGCCGACCACCCGCGCCCGGCGGGCGTCCACGTCGGCGTGGTAACCCGCCGCGATCTCGCAGAGACCGTGCAGCCGTCCGTTAGGCCACACCATGCGGCTCACGAATTCCCCGGCCAACGCCTGAGTTTCCTTGTTCTTTACCAGCGCAAAGACCACCTTGGCCGCCAAATTGCGCTTGGGCAGCAGCAACACAGTCTGACCGCCCGACAGGATGTAGGCCGCTGCCGTCTGGCTCGTGACTGTCAGCGGCGTATTGAGCCAAGGTTCCGCCGCGACGGGCTGGCCCCTGATATCGGTCAGTGCAGGCTGGGTGAGGTAAACGGACTTGGCATTTCCAGTTCCCCGGTTTGCGCCCGCTTGGGTGATGACCGTGCCTGTGAGCAGAACGTGGGAGCCGGGAGCGAAGGTGGGCGCGGCGGAACCACCAGCGAGGAGCGCTGTCAAGATCAACGGGGCAAACATGGCTCAGTCTCGCGTTGAGAGCTGACGACGGGGTGACGCGCCCTTCATCAAGACGAGGGCGCTAAGCTCAGGCATGACCCGCACCGTCCGCGCCGTCGCCGTGCAACCAAAATGGCACGCCCACGACTTTCTGAATGCCGCCGCCTTCGAGCGCTGGATGAAGCAACAGCTCGAACTGGCGCGGCCTCACTTGTCTGAAACACGTCCAAATCTGGTCGTCCTGACTGAACTCAACGGCTTGCCCTTGGTGCTGCGCGGCGGCGCTTTGGCAGCGGCCACCGGTAAATTCGAGTGGGCGGCGGCCCTGCTTTTTGTTCAGCATTTACCCCGGGCGCTGCCGATTTTATTAAAAGAGAAAGTCTCGCCGATTCGCGCCCTGCAACTGGCCCGCGCCAATGAAAACGCGGCGCTGTATCTTGAGACGTGCCAGAAGTTGGCCCGCGAATACGGCGTGTATTTGGTGTCGGGCAGTACGCCGATGCCGCATTATCAGTTGTGCGGCACCCGGCTGAGGCGTGAAGGCAGCGCCCTTTACAACCAAACCCTGATCTTCGCTCCAGACGGCTCACTGATCGGGAGCGCCGATAAAGTTCACCTGACTCCCGACGAGCAAGCCGGCGGCGTGGACTTGACGCTGGGGAAGCTGGAAGACCTGCGGGTGTTTCCCACGCCGGTCGGTGATTTGGGTGTGGCGATTAGCTTAGACGCCTTCCGGGCCGACGTGATCGGCAAGCTGATGAACGGCGGCTGCACCGTGCTGCTGCAACCCGACGCCAATGGCAGCACCTGGACGGGCAAGGAGGGCATTTATCCGGCAGGCCAGCAGCCGCGTGACCAGCCGCTGGCTTGGCTGGAGAGCAGTTGGCAAGTCACGGACAGTAATCAGATTCGCTACGCCGTCAACCCGATGGTGGTGGGCAATCTGCTGGACATGACCTTTGACGGCCAGAGCGCCATCACTGGGCCAGACGAAAGGGAGGTGACTGAAGGGGGCTTCCCGCCGCGCAGCTACGTTATGACGCCGCTGCGCAGGGGTTTTCTGGCGCTGCTGCCCTGGGTCTCGGACGGCACGCCGCAGGAGCTTCGGGAAGTCGGCCAGCAGCTCGCTGCCGGGTCGGGCCACGTGCTCGAAAACGCTTACCTCAGCGGAGCCGTACACGCCGATTTGCACCTTCCAGCGTCTACCCTGGTGCCGCCGCCCGTCACGCCGCACGAGCGGGCGCTCACGGCTTTTTTGGAGGGGCAAGCCAGCTTGCCGCCCTCGCCGCTGCGCTGGGGCTGGGCCGCGCTGCTGACGTTGCTGGGAGCAGCTTGGTGGCTCATCAGGCGGCCTCAGGGGCGCAGGTAAACGCAGCGTCTCTGGGCCTTAAGCCATTTTACTGAGCGACCCAGATTTGACAAGGCTGAGACTGGCCCCTATACTCCCTTACGCATCTGAGCAAGCCTTTTGAGATGCGCCCCGCCGCCGCGCGTGGGGGGTTGGCCGAGCGGTTGAAGGCGACAGTCTTGAAAACTGTAGTAGGGCAACCTACCGGGGGTTCGAATCCCTCACCCTCCGCCACCGTAAGCAAGCCTCAGCGGAGTAAGCGCTGGAGAGATGGGTGAGTGGCTGAAACCCCAGTCCTGCTAAGACTGTATACCTCACAAGGGTATCGAGAGTTCGAATCTCTCTCTCTCCGCCATAGGTGCCTGTAGCTCAGCTGGATAGAGCGTCTGACTACGGATCAGAAGGCCAGGGGTTCGAATCCCTTCAGGCACACCACACAGAGTTTAAAAAAGAATCTCGTTTTCGGACGGGATTTTTTATTTGTATACATCGCCGTTTATAGAAATCCATAAAACTGACGCCTACGAAACTCCTCAAGCTGTTGAAGAGCAGCGCTTCAGCGCAAGCGTTCGCCTGAAACGCTAAACTGAGTCATGGCCGAGTTCGAGAAACGCACCAACTCAACGCAGCGGCAGGTGGTTTCCCAACTCCAGCGGCCTTCCCAACCCAGCGTCAGCTCTATTCAGCGGCGCAGTCAATCCGCGCCCAACTCGGCACGGCCCGCAGTTAAACCGCTGCCTGCCGCCTTTCAGTTGACCCCCGCCAGCGCCATGACCTCAGTTACTGCTCAGCGCCGAGCGGCTGGCGCTGTTTTGGAAGCGGCCACACTCAGCCGGGCCGATCAGGTGGCAACCCAGCAAATTCAGCAGCGTCTGGCCGTGCAGCGCGAGACTCTACGGGACAGCCACACGGCTTTGCAACTTGGCGGGTTAACGCCTCAGCCTGAACATCTCTTGGAGCGCTCCAGGCCCCGTCCGGAAGCGCCAGTGCCTGACCTCACGCCAATTCAGCGTCAGGCGTTGAGTCAGACGGCAAGCAACACTGTCAGCAGCGCCCTGAGTGCCAATGCCCGCTTTCTTCCACCCACGCAACGTGCGGAGGTAGCCAACGCCGCTGTGCAGCGCTTCAAGGCGCAGGGCTTAGATCCCGAACCCTTACGCGCCCTGATGGTGCAACGTGCTCCCGATGAAGCCACCCGTGCGGCGGCTCAGGTTGCCATTACCGCTCAACGTCAGGTGGAGCAGCGCCAGCACCAAGAACGTGCCGATCACGCTCTGCTGACCCGGCACGCCGCTTTGCAGCGTCAACTTCAGGCTGCCGAGCAGCATCACGCCGCTGAGCAGACAAGCGCTGTCGAGCGCATTGAAGCCAGACGGGGCAGTGGTCAACCGCTGGCGCACGATGTCCGCAGGCGTCTGGAAGTTGGCCTGAATCATGACTTGACGGGCGTGCGGGTTCATACTGACAGCGAAGCGCACCTGATTGCCAAGCAAATGCAGGCCGTTGCCTTTACCAGCGGCAAAGATATCTACTTTCAAAGCGGCACCTTCGATCCGGTCAACAAGCTGGAACTCTTGGCGCACGAAGCTACACACGTCAAGCAGCAAGACAGTGGACACGTCGGCAGGGGCATTGATCCGGACGCCGGGTTGGAGGCGCAGGCGCAGGAGATGGGCAAACGGGTGGCCAGTCAATCGCCGGGGCGAGCGGCGTTCGGCACTGCCGCGCCCCGCAACAAGCATGCCCCCGGCTCGCTGACGGCTGTTCAGGCTTCAGCGCAACGCGGGACGGCTGTCCAAGCAGTTCAGCGCTTGTCAAATCCCTTCAGCAGTCTGGCAAATATGGCGAAAAAGAGCACCCAAGCGCTTTCGGACACCGCCAAGCGGGCGTCTGGCGCGGCGAGGCGCGTGCTGCAAAGTGTCGGTAAAAAGGTGCAGGCCGCTGCCAAACCGCTGGCCAGCACCATCAGCAAAGCCAGAACGAGTCTTGCTGCTCAAGTCGCTAAAGTGTCGGCCTCACTGAGGCAAAAAGCTGCGTCGCTCATCGTCAAATCTAAGCGGCTGGCTGCACCACTGACCAGCAAAATCAACAAGGCCATCAAAGGGGCCAGAGCCAGTGCCGCACGGGTCAAGGCTTCGTTGCAACGCTGTGGAGCCAACTTCGTCAGCGCGGCGCGTGCCAACTTCAGCGGCCTCAAGCGGGAGGTCAGCAAAGTGACGGCGCAGGTGAAGCGGCGCGGTCAGCCAGCTTGGCAAGCTGGAACTCAGGCCGTCAGAGGCGCAGTCTCCTCGGTAAAAGAAGGCGGACAAGCCCTTTTGCAAAAAGCGTCTAACACTGCTCAGTCGATGCTGAGTGCGCTTCGGCAGAAGACCGTCGAACTCAAAGCTGCCGCGCAACGAAAACTCGCCAGCGGCCTGGACACCGTGAATAAGCTCAAGCAAAAGGCGGTGAGTGCGGCGGTGAGTTTGAAAGCCAAGCTGAAATCCACCGGCCAGCACATCGCCGCTGGAGCGTCAGCAGGTTGGAGCAACGCCTTGAAGTTTGGTAAGACGACACTGAGCGCTGTCGGTCAAAAGATCAGTGCCATTGCCCACAGCCCCAAAACCCAATCAATTCTTGCCAAGCTCAAGAGCGCAGGCATTCAGGTGGCCAAAGTCGGCACCGCTATCGTGGTGGGCGGCGCGGTGATCGCGGGCGCAGCCGCGTTGACGGTGGCCACGGGTGGATTGGCTGGCCCAGCTCTGGTCGCTGCCCTATTTGCCTCGGGCGCACTCGGCGGCGCGGCCTCACAGGTGGTTGGCAACGCACTGGAAGGAAAGAAACTGACTGACGGCATCAGCGCAGGAACTATCCTGACTGACGGTCTGATGGGCGTCGCGGCTGGGCCAGCGGCTAAATTGGTAGGTGGCGTGGCCCGCGCGGTGATCATCAAGCCTGTGGCAGGATTGGCCGGGCACGTTATGAGCGGCGTTGGCGGGCGTGTGGCTCAGGGAGCCGGCAGGCTGCTGACCCGTTACGCGCCCAGCGTGCGGCCCCTGGTTGCAGGTGCTGCCAGCGCTGCCCGAACCCGGTTGGTCTCCCTTGCGGGCAGGGTGGTGGGGATTCCTGCACGGCTGGCCGCGACCAGGGGAGGCCGCCTCGCAGCCAGCGCAGTCAGCGGCACCAGGTCGCTGATCACCCGAGGCAGCAACTGGCTGGGCCACAGCTTACCGGGCCGTGGTCTCAAAGCTGCTGACAACTTCGTTTCTGGTGGGCTGCGCCGCGTGGCAGGCGTGCCGGGACGGGTCGGGGCGGCGCTTGGCCGGGGACTGAACAGAGCGGGAACGGCAGTGCGGAGCTTCATCAAATCCAAGCCCGGCCTCAACCGACTTTCCGGAGCAGCCAGAAACGGCGTTGAGCGGCTTAGAGACCGAATAGGCGTGGCAGGAATCCGGGCCAGAAATGCTGTGACTGGGCCAGTAAGAGCGGCCTACAGTGGGCTGAAGGGGAATGCAGTACGCGCCGAATTAAATTTGCGGCGCAGATTTGCTACGAGCGGTCTCAATATAAATCTCAACACTTCTCTTACGGGGCGGGTAATTGACGCCGCCGAGCGCTCTCTCTCGAGCATGAAAACATACATCACCGCAGAGGCCCGCACCATTTCGGTAGAAGTACGGGAAGCATTTTATGGATCGGGCGGCATTGGAGGCGCTCTGCGTACCGGCAGTAAAATTGAAGATTTGATTGCCGCCAACCCAGCGCTTCGGGGAGCGTGGAACAAAGAACTCAATTACGCGACTCGCACCATGACCGATCAGATTGCCCGCACCATGCGCCGCGAGGCCAGCGCCGTAGGACAGAGCCTTTCGAGGACGGTGTCCCGCAACACTGCCGCCAGCACTATTACCCAAGACGCTGTTCGAGAGTTCGCGCTCAGAAATATGCGCGGCTCATTTATGACAAAGGCTACAAACATCTACCGCTCTTCTCTTCCGAGTGTCACTGACTTTAATCCTCAAAAAGGTTGGTTAGGTCAAGTGCCAGGTTTATATGCCCGTGGGATGGGCCAAATGGCCCGTGGTGCGGCAAATAAGTTGCGCCAGATCAGATACGCCGGAGGGATGGCGGGCGGCGCTGCCACGGCTGGCGGTTGGTTGAGTGAGGAATACTTTAAAACGTTCAGTGGTGGAGTAGCCGGCTACTATCACACGGATCCGAGTAAGCGCAGTGGTTCACCGCTAGCAGCAGGGTTGGGCGGGACAAGGAGTTTGACTCCGGCGATTACGGGGCTCACCGGATTGTCGCCGGAAGCGCAGGGCGGGCCTAATATGATTCTCACACCACTTGATCAGCAAGCTAAAATTTATGCTGAAAAGACGGGCGTAGCCAATCAGACTGATTTGCATGAACTGGGACATGAAGAAGACAAAAAGCACCCAATATCACCATGAACATTGTCCCCAAATGGCTCACCAAGTTGCTGGGGGGCGACACCAGCCCAGTGCAGCCCCCGGTCGTCTACGACTCGGTTTGGGAAGCGGTGCGGGGTTTTGTCCACGACCCCAGGTGGGAGGTCGAGCTTCTGGCTGAGCGCGATGATTGGTTCAAGATCAAATTCGATAAAGTAGTGGGCGAACTCATCCGCGACCCGGAAGAGGAGTGGTTCCATGTGCGCTTCAGGGTGCCGTTCACCGAGGAACAGAAAAACGCTGAGCTTGCACTTTACGAGTGGTGGTCAAATTACAGTGCTCGACAAACTGTTTTCCGCTGGGATATTGACCTAATAAATCAGGAATATACAGCAGACGGTTTCGCCTTGTTCGCCGATCAATTTGACCAAGTGGAATGTATCCGGGCGTTATTCAATAGTGCAAAATTGCTGACTGAGGAAACGAATCAGATTGTAGTGGGCCGACATCATGATTACGAAATAAATGGTAAGCGAAACAACCCTTCGGTAGCTCTTGCGCTCTGGGAGTGGTTTGAAGGGCCGCTCGCGCCAGTTGGAACGAAGATAGAGCACTCAGGCTACCGTGAGCACAGTTACTGGATGGGTTCTGCCGTTGGAGCTGTCAGCCAGGAGCAGTGGTTTTACTACGCGCTCATTCGTTTTGGTGCTGGTGACTACATGAAATATATGCAGCAAGATGACGAACGGCGCTTGATGCTCTATAAAATGCATCTGGATATTCAGCGGCGCTATCCACGTATTCGCAACTTTGTGGCTTTGACCCCGAATCCAGTCAACAACGGCTCTCAGGAAACCAGTTTGCCGATTGTGGTGTCCAGTGGCTCTTCGCCCGCGCCCATCTTCGAGCGCTGCTTCAAAGACCTTTACAACGTGTTGATCGACTACACCGAGTGGTTTAATTATGATTTTACGCCTGAAACAGCCCCCTGGTTCGACCACTCAGTGAAAAAACCTCAATCCGGTTATATTCGTACACCGGCTTCAGAGTCACCACGCATGGATCTCCCCAAAGCTCCTAAAAACTGACCTTGATATCTGCTGGTGCAACTCTTCCGCATGGCAGAGTCGAAGCGCTAGCATGAAACCATGTCACAGCCCAGTAAAGCCAAAAGGCCTGTAAAATTTGGCCGTCAGGCCGTCAGCCGCCCACCTTTTGCCATCAATGATCTCACGTTTTCGTCACTTCCCCTGTCGCTGGCCGAAGAAAAAGAACTGGCGGGTGCGGGAGCAGTGGCGGGTGATGGGGTGATTGACGCCCTGCTGGAAGTTCTGGGGAAGATTCTGAATACCCGTGCCAGTGAAGACAACACTGTAAGCCTCACTTGGCTGCTCGACAACCTGACGCCTAGCGATCTGGAAGGCATTGTCGAGCATCTGCGCCTGCCTGAATCGGAGCCAAAAGCTGAATCAGCGTCGTAAGGCTGGGGTGAAGTGGTCAAAAAGACAAGCAGAGCGTTGAGGCCCAAAAGAGGTTTTGCTATGGGTTCAGATTTCCTGAGCTAATCAGTTCTGTTCATCTCTGACTTTGTTCAATGCGCCGGTAGACCACAGTGCCCACAGCACCAGCAGCGGTTGGAAGGCCATCCGAACGAGCCGCGAGCGGTCGGTGTTGAGGCCAAACGCCGGAGTACGAGTCAGGTACTGCGAGATGTTGCCGGGAAAGACGGCCACGAAGAAAGCTGCTGCCACTTTGCCTACCGTTCGGCGCTGCCCAGAAAGCACGATGAGCGAAGCGCCCAGCGAGAGTTCTGCGACGCCGGAAGCCAGCACCACGAAGTCCTTATCAAGTGGCAGCGATTTGGGTACTTGAGCTTGGAAATCTTGACGCTTGCTGGTGAGGTGAGAGTAGCCCGCAAACATCAGTGCGCTGCCCAGCAGCCAACGGGCTGCTGTCTGGAGTGCGGAAGGTGGTGTCACGATGCTTTTGGCTGGAGAGTCTGGAGGAAGCGTCATGCGTCAAATTAACACTTCTGGAGTGCAAGGGGCGCTCCAACTTCATTCACTTTCAGCCAAGCACTCCAACACCCGCCGCAGCCCCGTGTCTAGCCCCGCCAGCGCTTCGCTGATGCGCCACGCTGCCCGGTCACGCAGCCCCACGAAGTTGCTGATACCGCGCACCTCGGCCACTGGAACGCCTGCCAGCAAGGCAGCGTGCGCCACTCCCGCGCCTTCCATGCCTTCCACCAGCGCTCCCGGCACACGCCTCAGCAGCTCTGCCGCGCCTGCCACGCTGCCGGTTACACTGCTTACAGTGATAAAGGGGCCGCAGGGCACACCCAAGCTCAGGCTCGCGGGCCAGCAAGCAAAGCGGCCTGTGTTGCCCGCTGCCACTTCCAGGCCCAACGCGGAGAGCGGCAAAAATGAGCTCCCATCCCAAGCTCCCAAGTCGGCCTGCACGATTTCGCAAGCCAGCGCTACGCCGCCCACTGTCAGGCCGCTGCCCTCAAAAGCCCCGCCAATGCCCGCGCTAATGGTGAGGTCATAACTGGAAGCGCTCAAGGCCGCCTGAGTCGCCAGCGCCGCCGCCACTGCGCCCACGCCGCTCACCACGACTTGTATTTCTACGCCGCTGACGTTGAGGGCATACAGCCGCTCAGCTTCTCCGGCAGTGGCGACCACGATCAGGGCGCGTTTCAAGGCTTAGCGCTGGACTGCGGCGTGATGATCGGCAAGACTTTTCGTTTCAGCAGGGCGGCGTACAGGTAGCCGGTATGGGTTTGCTGGCCGTCCTGATACGTCACTTGACACCAATCAGTGCAGTCGCCGACCTTGACTTGCTGCCCCCTCGGAACCACCAGGAGGACTTTGGCTTTCAGGGACGGCTGCGCCCGCAAGTTGGTGTTGTGGCGGGTGGTGGCCTGCGCCCGAAAAACGAAATGCGCGTCCTGAGCAGCGGCGGGCAGTGTCAGGGCCAGCGCCCCAAGCAAAGCGGTAAGGGTGTGCTTCATGGTGTTCATTGTGAAGGCGGCCGCAGCGTTTGCCCACAGCGCTTTAACGAAGGGTGAAGGTGCTGGTCAGGAGAGGCGCTGGGCGTGAAAGGTTTGGGCAATCACGAAATTTTCGGCAAACCAACCTGTTGACCAGTCTAGACACAGCATTGCCGTGGGCGGCGGCTGGTGTGGACTGCGCCTTCCCTTCCAAAGCAAGCTGGGACGCATCCCATAAAGCTCAAGGACGGTGGCATACTGCTCCAGCAGGCTCAGCGGGCCATGGGCCAGTTCACCTACGCCGAATGACAAATCCGGTGGCAGATAAACATTTTCAAAGAGGCCATATTCCAGAACATCATGGACGCCGCGTAAATCTTGCTCAAACTGCTTTTCTTCTGTGGGGGCAGCGGCAAACATCAAGCGTGCCCAGTCTTCTTGCCAGCTTCTCAGTCGCGGATGATGCAACGTAAAGCGCGGAAGTGTGGGTTCAAAAGCCAAGCAGTGCTCAGCAACACCTGCGGCGATGACTTGCCAGCGCTCGTGAACAGCTTGCCCCCGTTCGTCTTCGCCAATGAGTGAAAACTCAAGTTCAAGGTCGCCTTCTGAACGCCGTGCCGCTTCCAGTCTGGCCTCAACCAAATCGTCATCTACGGCTTGCTCAAGGTTCTCAAGCCTCGCTCCGAATTCTTCTTTGCCCCTTTCTTCCATGTCCTTCGCTCCTTTTTGAATACCGCCACGAAAAAGCCGCCCCCAGCTTGGAGGGCGACTGAATCAATAGCTTCACGGCAAAGTCAAACGCGGCTTGTCGGGCAGGGTGCGGGCGAGGCGCTGCACTTCGCGCAGGGTGCTTTCGGCGTCCTCACGAATCCCGAGGCGCTTAAAGCTCTGCGCCAAACTTTCGGCGTCGCGCTTTAAGAGCGACTGAAAGTGAGGGTTGGTCTGGTCACTGACCTGTGGAAAATCAATCATCATCACGCTCCCCTCCCACCACAGGAGGTTGTAAGTGCTGTAGTCGCCGTGGACGAGGCCGAGTTTAAGCAGCCGCGCCATGCCTTCCAGCGCTTGCTGCCAAGCAACCTGGGCTTCTTCGGGGGTCAGTCGAATATCGCTGAGCCTCGGCGCGGGCCGGTCTTCGTCGCCGATAAAGCGCATCAGCACGGCGGGACTGGTCTGGACATAATCAAATGCCTCGGGGCCGATCAGCGGCTCGGGAACATTCAGGCCGGCTTGCCAGAGTTGCCACAACACCATGTACTCGCTGGCCACCCACAAGTCTTGCAGAGCCGCTGCACCTTTGGAGCCGCGCTTGGCAATCGCCTTGCTCACCGCGTCACTGGTGCTGGCGAGTCCCACGCCGTAATCGCCAGTGTTTTTGAAGCTGCGGGCGGCCACGTCGCGGTAAATCTTGAGCGCCAAGAGGCCGTCGTCATTTTCAGCGAGGTAAACGGTGGCTTCCTTGCCGCTTTTGATTTCGGCGAGCACCTCGGTAATCAGGCCCAACTCTTCGAGCTGGGTCAGCACCGGATCCTTGGCATCGGCGTCAGTGCTCATGGCTGAGAGCTTGCGCCTGCCCTGCGGCTTGCGGCGCTTGCGGCTGAGCTTTTGCTCTTGCTCCGCGTCGTCGCCGCTCACGTGGCGGTCTAAAAGCTGGCCCTTCAACTGGGGCCTTGAACACTAACTGTTCGGGTTGTGTAGGGGGGAACCGCTGAAACTTGGTGCAGCATGCATACTCCGTAAATCAGAAAATGGGGCGACGGGGAGAAAGCCTCGTTGCGCGTCTTCAATCAAAACAAGCTCGGTCAAAACAAAGTAGTTGTCAGTCATGTTGCTGCACCTCCTTTCAGGTGATGGCTCAGCTTAGCAGGTGAGGCGGCCATGAGGAAGGGTGCAGCGCGGCGGGTAAGCCAATGTGCTTAGCACTCTTCTTGGCCCAACAAGCCAGTGGCAACCGACAAGCTCTACTTCAGCGTTTTGCTAATCGCCGCGTTGCTGAAAAAGTCGCTGGCTTTCGCGCTGCTCGGCACTTTGCCCTGCTTTTGCAAGTACGCCACCGCCTTTGTCCATGCGGCGGGGTCGCTGTAGCCCAGACCGCTGACTTTGGTGGCGCTGCTCTGCATCAGCGGCAAACTGGCCTGCAAGACGCTGAGCGTGCCGCCGCCGCTGCCGAAGTCCTTGAGCCCAATCTTGAAGGCTTGGGCTGGATCGTTGATGGTCAGGCGCATGGCCCGCTGCGAGGCCCGCACCACTTTTTTGGCCAGCGCCGTCTGGGCGTTTTTGTCGGTGGTGATGATCCCTACGCCCACCATCGGGTAAGCCGCCGTCACATCGAGGGTGCTGACCGGCACGCCCGCCGCTTTCAGGTTCACGACTTCGTTGTTGACAAAGCCCACCGCCGCGTCTACCTTGCCGCCGCGCACCGCTTCAAGCTGGGTAAAGCCGATGGAAGCCAGTTTCACGTCGCTTTCTTTGAGGCCCGCTGAGTCGAGCAGTGCCCCCAGAGCAAAATAAGTGCTGCCGAAGGTGCCGGGAATGCCGATGACTTTGCCCTTCAGGTCGGCGGGGGTGCGGATATTTTTGCTGGCCAAACTGAACACCGTCGCCGGAACTTTTTGGTACATCGCCATGATGTATTTGACTGGCTGACCCGCCGAACGCGCCAAAATCGCGTCTTCAGGATCGCCCACCACAAAGTCGAGTTTGCCTTGCAGCAGCAGCGGAATAAGTTCGGAAACGTAACCGTGCTGATACTCCACGTTCAGCCCCTCGGCCTTGAAGTAGTCCAGCCGCTTGGCGACGTAAAACGGCGTGAACTGCACATTGGGGATATACCCCAGCCCGATATGAATGGTGGGCAGTGGTGTCGTTTGGGCCTGGGCCGCACCGAGCAGGCCCAAACTGAGAACAGCGGTGAAAAGAAAGCGTGACATACTCAGCAGTTTAGAGCTGGGGGCGCTCGTGCAAGTGTTACGCGGCTGAGGCAATCTGATGGGAGCTTACAGTAAGGGCAGTATGAGCGGTTTTTAAGCCAGCTCACAAGGCAGGTCTAAAGAAAAGGAAGTGGCAACCCACCTGCTTTTTCTGGCAGGATGCCAGCATGAGTATCCTCAACTTCGTGGGCCGCGCCGCGCTGGCTTCTATTTTCGTTCAGGGCGGCCTCTCGGCGCTGCAACACCCCCAGCAACGCGCCAAACTGGTCGAGCGGGCCGGACTCCCGGAACCCGAGCTGCTGACCCAAATCAACGGCGGCATCATGGCCGCGTCGGGCGTGCTGATGGCGCTGGGCATCATGCCGCGCACCTCGGCGCTGGCGCTGCTCTCCAGCATGGTGCCCACCACGGTTATCGGCCACCCGTTTTGGCAAATGGAGGGAGCCGAGCGCCAGGGTCAGATGCTGCACTTTGCCAAAAACGTGGCCATGATGGGCGGTCTGCTGCTGGTGGTGGCCGACCGGGGGAAGTAACAGCAACGGGAGACAGGACACAGAAGACGAAGAAAAACCGCGTCCATTACTAGGACGCGGTTTTTTCAAATCTGGTCTTACTTCTGCTTGCTGGCTTCTGCCTTGCCCTGCTGATCGAGCGCCTTGAAGTCCTCGTCGCTGAGAATCAGGCCCGCCGCCGCCACATTTTCTTCGAGGTGCTTGACTTTGCTGGTGCCGGGAATCGGCAACATCACCGGGCTGCGCTGCAAAATCCATGCCAGAGCGATTCCGCTGGCGCTGACCTGGTGTTTCTCGGCCACACTGCTGAGCAAGCTGCCTTCTCTGGCAAGGCTGCCCGACGCCAGCGGGAACCAGGGAATAAAGCCGATGTTTTGCGCCTCGCAGTAGTCCAGCACTTCTTCGCTTTGGCGGGTCACCAGGTTGTAGAGGTTTTGGACGGTGGTCACTTCAAAAACCTGCTGGGCGGCTTTGATCTCTTCCACGCTGACTTCAGACAAGCCCAGGTGGCGAATCAGGCCTTCGTCCTGCATCTGCTTCATCACGCCGAACTGCTCGTCACGCGGCACTTTTTTGTCGATGCGGTGGAGTTGCCACAGCGGAATCTGCTCGATTTTGAGGCGGCGCAGGCTCATCAGCACGCACTGACGCAGGTACTCGGGGCGGCCCAGCGGCGGCCAGACGTCGGGGCCGTGACGGGTCAGGCCGCCTTTGGTGGCGATTACGGTGTCGCCGTAAGGGAAAAGCGCTTCGGCAATCAAATCTTCGGAAATGTAGGGGCCGTAGCTGTCGGCGGTGTCGATAAAGTCGATGCCGAGTTCGGGAAGGCGTTTGAGAACCTTGAGGGCTTCCTCTCGGTCATCCGGCTCGCCCCAAATGCCTTTGCCGGTAATCCGCATGGCTCCGTAACCGAGGCGGTTGACGCTGAGGTCGCCGCCGATCTTGAACTGGCCGCTGGCCTGTGCACTGAGTGAATGGGGTTGAGTCATGCTCAGGGTTCTAGCGCTCCCAGCGCCTGAGCAATGCGGCAGCGCTCTCAGGGTGAAGGTCTGCTCAAAACGCCGCTCAGCGCGTAGGCCACTCTTCGAGCATCCGTTCGCTGCTCCGCGCCGCTTGGTCTGAGGCTTCGGGGTCGGGTAAAAAGTTGCCGTGAAGCACAGGAGAAAGGGGAGTATCCAGCTCGTCGTACAGCACCACCCGGTTACGGCCCGTCTGTTTGGCCTGATACAGTGCGGTGTCGGCGCGGGCCGCCGTTTGCGCCAGTGACTCGCCTTGTTCGCGCAGCGCCACGCCCAAGCTGACCGTCAGCGGCGTGGCGTCGTCGGTGTACTGCACGCTCTCGCGAATAGACTCGGCGAACAGATAAGCCAGCGTCGGGGTACTGGCAGGCAGCAGCACCAAAAATTCCTCGCCGCCCCAGCGCCCCACCGCAGGTTGCGGCGCGGACGAGCGCGGGGAAATGCCGAGCTGGCGGTAAATCAGTTGGCCCACCGACCACAGCAAGCGGTCGCCCTCGGCGTGTCCAAAACGGTCGTTGACCTGCTTGAAGTGGTCAATATCCACCATCATCACGGCGGCGCTTTCATGCGGCTTGTAGGTCTGCCACAAGTTGATCAGCGCCCGGCGGTTGGGCAACGTGGTCAGGTCGTCGGTGTAGGCCAGGCGCTCATACACGCGGCGCGATTCATGGGCTTCTTCCCACCACTTCCGGTACAAGTACAGCAGGAAAAACACGCCCACCGTCGCGGTCATCAGCGCTAGAGAAATCCAGCGTTCCAGCGAAGGATCGCGGCCAATCAGCAAAGCGCTGATGGAGAGGTGAATGCCCGAATAGAGCACGGTGGTGAGAACGACCCAACGGGGACGCTGAAACAAAAAAATGCCAGCGGCAACAATGTACAAGCTATTTTCTGCAAACGCACTCAAGCCGTCGGGGCCAAACAAGCGCAGCACATTGAGTGCCAGGCCGTTGGCGCACAGGAGGGCGAGCTTCAAGACCTCGTAGCGTGCTGAAAGCGTGCGCGAGCGCCCAAAAATGGCTCCGCCGAGCAAGACCAGCAGCAGCGGCACATAAGTTGGCCACCAAACCGGCACGGCCCCTATCAGCGAACCCCACAGAATAAAGAACCCCAAGGGAATAGAAACGAACAGCGTGGCCTCAAAAATCTTGGCGTGCTTTTCGCGGTGTTCCTGAAGAATCGAGGGTTCTATGTTGTTGGGGACAGGCTGCTTCAAGGGCGCTCCAAGAGTGGGCCGAAGAGAGATCTAAGATCAGCTCCAGTTTCACTTCGCTCGGCTGGAAACGGCCACCAACGTAGCGCCGAGTGTCACACAGCTTTCTTGCTTGTCAGATTACTCACATTACTCATGGAATTCAAATGGCTGTATAGGCGCAGGCGACAAGCCGAAAGTTAAGGCAAGCGCACCGGGTCGCAGTTGCCTGACAAGCTCTCCTCGGCGCTTTGCGCCACCACCACCTGTTCAGTTTTGCCCACATAACCGATGCAGCGGGCCAGCGCGTCCATATAGTCTGGGTCGCTGGCTTTGGCTTTGGCGTCTTGAAGGATGATGACGTCTTGTTCGAGTTGCGTTTGCTGACTGCGGGCCAGCCCAGTTTGCTGCGTCCAGGTCAGGTAACGGTAGCCACTCTGGCCCAGCAAAAATGTCATTTGGACGATGCCCAGTGCCGCGAGCAAACTGGCGATCATCATGGTCAGGGGCAGGCGGCGCACTTCCTCCCAGCGCGGCAAACGGAGTTTCATTGCTGATTAGTCTAGCGCAAGTGCTCCGTTGTAAAGTTGGCTCAGCCGTCCGCTATCCGAAGGTGAGCGGCTGCCCGGAAGGCGCACACAAAACGGCGGCCCACCTGCTCAGGCCGCCGTTTGCTCGTCTTCAACCGTACGGCCCGCTCTGCTTTAGGCCTTGCCCAATGACACACTGCTCAGCGTGCCACCCGCCAGCACCGAGGCAAATTCTTCGCCCGACAGGGTTTCGTGTTCGATCAGGGCGGTGACGATGCTGTGGGTGCGGTCGAGGTGGGTGCGCATCAGCTCTAGGACACGCTGGTACTGAGACTCGATCAGCAACGAGACTTCTTCGTCGATCAAGCGGGCGGTGCGCGGGCCGTAGTTGCCCATCGCCGTGCCGCCGAGGTACATACTGGCCTCACTGCTGAGCGCCACCTTGCCGAGCTTGTCGCTCATGCCCCACTCGGTCATCATCCGGCGGGCGATGTTGGTGGCCTGCTGGAAGTCGTTTTGCGCTCCGGTGGTGACTTCCCCGAAGACGATTTCTTCGGCGGCGCGGCCCGCCAGCGCCACGGCGATCATGTCTTCGAGCGCGGCCCGCACGTAATGCACCCGGTCTTCACGCAGCGGCATCATGTAGCCCGCCGCCCGTCCACGCGGCACGACGGTCAGTTTGTGAACGCGGTCGGCGTGCGGCAGCAGTTGCGCGGCCAGCGCATGCCCGACTTCGTGGTAAGCCGTGACGCGGCGGTCTTTTTCGCCGATGACCATGCTGCGCCGCTCCGGCCCCATCAGCACCCGGTCACGCGCCTCGTCGATGTCTTTGTTGGTAATCCGGCTGCGCTGCTCTCTGGCCGCGCCCAGCGCCGCTTCGTTGAGCAAGTTCTCCAAGTCAGCGCCGACCATACCGGGCGTCTGCTTGGCGATGGCGGCCAGATCCACGCTCAAATCCAGCGGCTTTTTGCGGGCGTGAATCTTGAGAATGGTTTCGCGTCCCCTCACATCGGGCGCGTCCACCACAACTTGCCGGTCAAAGCGTCCGGGCCGCAACAGTGCAGCGTCGAGCACGTCGGGGCGGTTGGTGGCCGCCAGAATGATCACGTCGTGGCCGGTGCCGAAGCCGTCCATCTCGACGAGGAGTTGGTTGAGGGTCTGCTCGCGCTCGTCGTTGCCGCCCTGCATCCCGGAGCCGCGCTTGCGGCCCACTGCGTCGATTTCGTCAATGAAGACGATGCACGGCGAGGCTTTGCGGGCCTGCTCGAACAAATCACGGACACGGGCCGCACCGACGCCGACAAACATTTCCACAAAGTCCGAACCGCTGATCGAGAAGTAAGGCACTTTGGCTTCTCCGGCCACGGCGCGGGCCAGCAAGGTTTTGCCGCTGCCGGGAGGGCCGACCAGCAAAACGCCGTGTGGGATGCGTGCGCCCAGCGCGTGGTATTTCTCGGGGTGCTTGAGGAAGTCCACCACTTCAGTGAGGTCGGCTTTGGCTTCGTCGCAGCCCGCCACGTCGCCGAAGTTGACTTTGACCTGACCTTCTTGAAACACGTTGGCTTTGGATTTGCCGAACTGACTCGCGCCGCCGCCCTGATTGCCGCGTGCGCCGCGCCAGATCACCAGCAGCACCAGCCCGATCAAAATCAGCGGCAGCAGTTGAGTGATCCAGCCGAAGGGTGAGCCGCCGCCGACCACCTGGGTTTCCACTTTGGCGGCCCGCAACGCGCTGAGGGTCTGCCCGGTGGGCGGCACCACCACGTCGAGCGTGCGGCCCTCGCCCTGCACGGTGGCCCGGACGTTGCCGTCACCGTCAATGACCACCCTGCTGACCCTGCCGGCGCGGACATCGGCGAGGAAATTGGACGCGGTGTAGTTCTGGTCGTTGCGAACGGCGGCTGGCTGTACAGGCGACTGCTGCGCTCCCGCCGCGCCGAGTAGCAGCGAGCTGATCAGCACTGGAGCCAGCCAGCCCGTGACGCGCCGCTGCCACGCTGAGCAAGAGCGTTTGGAAGAAGTGGTTTGCCGGTCAGTCGGGCGGCGCAGGGTCATGCCGTATGGTACGGCGCACCGGCCCGGGCTTACTGATTGAGAATGACAATTGCCGAGCAGACTGTCAAAAATGGGCAGAGCGCTCTTGTCACCTTCCGCTTCCGCTCCTTTCTTTTCACTGTCCGGTTTTCACTCTCCGGCACCCAATGTGAATAAAACCATGAGAAGAAATTGGGCCAGCTTCAGGTTCAAGTCAGGCTCGATGCAGTATGCTTAATGTATGCGAAATGCCTTTTTGCTCGGCTCTTTGGCGCTTGGCCTAAGCGCCTGTTCAGTGACGGTTCAGTCCAACGCGGGCCTCAGCGGCTCGCGCAGCAATCTTATCTCCAGCTTTACGCCCGCACGCGGCGAAGGCAGCACCTACCCGATCGGCAGTCAAGTCAGCTTTAATCTCACCACCCGCACGGCCGGCTACGTCACTCTGATTTCGCTCGACCCCAACGGGCGCGGCAATGTCTTGGTGCGCGGCGCGGCAGTGGGCGCGGGCACCACCACCTTCCCGCGTGCCGAAGACCGCGTGACTTACGACGTACGCGAGCCTTACGGCCTTCAGCGGGTGCGGGCCATCTTTACCCGCGTGCGCCCCACCGTGGACGTGGTGCTGCAAGGCCAGTACAGCGGCGACACTTGGAACACCGTGACCAGCTCTTACCTGCGGCCCTACGCCCTGACTGACCGCGACGTGCAGGAAACTTTTTTCTACATTCGCTGATAGCCAGCGGATCAAGAAGTGCGCCCCTCGGTGACGAGCTGGGCGCATTTTTACCGTGCCGATTTTTGCTGCGCCGAGGCGCTAAGCTGCTGAAATGACCACGCCCCTGGACACCGCGCTCAGCTTCGCCGCCGCCAGTGCGCGGGTAGACGCTTACGTTTCGCAGTTTAAGGAAGGCTACTTTCCGCCGCTGTTGCTGCTGGCCCGTCTCAGTGAAGAAGTGGGCGAGGTGGCCCGCGTCCTCTCGCACGAAAACGGCAAAACGCCCAAAGCCGGCGAAGACGTGGGCGACTTGGAGTTGGAACTGGCCGACGCCCTGTTCGTGATGCTGTGTATGACCAACTCGCGGGGCCTGAGCTTGGAGCGCGGCTTCGAGCGGATGATGCAGAAAGTCGAAACGCGCGACGCCCAGCGCTGGACGAAGAAAGAAGAGGCGTCGCCCCGCACCTTCTTGACCGATCCGCGTTACCCGGTTGGCCCGATGCCGGTGCCGGGTGAGGTGTCCTTGCAAGCACGCGCAGAAGCAGTGGAAGCCATTCGCGCTTTGCCTGCCGAGTTGCGCTCAGCGGCGGCCAACCTGAGTGACGCCCAACTGGATACCCCCTACCGTGAAGGCGGCTGGACACTGCGCCAGGTCGTTCACCACGTTGCCGACAGCCACCTGAACGCCTACGCCCGCCTCAAATGGGCGCTGACCGAGGAGCGGCCCACCATCAAGCCCTATCAGGAAAGCCAGTGGGCGAGCTTTGCAGATTCGGCCCTGCCTGTAGAAGTCAGTTTGGTGCTGCTCGACAGCCTGCATCAGCGCTGGGTGGCTGTGCTGGAGAGCTTAAGCGAAGCGCAGTGGGCGCGTGAGTTCGTGCATCCGGTGGGTGGCGAGGTGCTGAGCGTGGGCCAAGCGGCGCGGCGCTACCAATGGCACGGCCAGCACCACACCGCCCACCTCTTGCGGCTGCGGCAAGCGCAGGGCTGGCCGTTGCGCTAAGTTGGGGGCCGTGAACTACGACGATTTTGCCGATCTCTACGACCATCAGTACGACCTTTACCGCGACGATTTGCATTTTTACGGCGGACTGGCTGAGCGCGTCGGCGGCAAGCTGCTGGAAGTTGGAGCGGGCACCGGGCGCGTGACCAGCTACCTGGCGCGGCGCGGCGCAGACGTGACCGGCTTGGAGCCGAGCGCCCGCATGTTGGAGCGGGCCAGAGCGCGGGCGGAGCGCGAAAACCTGGTGCTGCATCTGGTGCAAGGCGACGCCAAGACCTTTCAATTAGAAACCCGCTTCGACCTGATCATCGCCCCCTTCAACGCCCTGATGCATCTCTACACCCCCAACGAGCAGTTGCAGGCGCTGGAAAACCTGCGTGCTCACCTGATCCCCGGCGGCCAACTGGTGTTTGATTTGAGCGTGCCGCGCTACGGCCAGCCCGCCACCATGCGGCATGAGGGCGAGACGTTTTATGTCGGCAAGGAGCGCACCGACGTGTTTTTGGTGCAGCGCCTCGACGAAGTCAAGCAGCGCGTGACCACCGATTACTACGTGGACACGGTGGGAGAGAACGGAGCGCTGCGCCGCCGATTTTTCAGCTTGGAGCAGCGCTACTACACCCGCTACGAAGTGGAGTGGCTGCTGCGCTGCGCGGGCTTCGAGTCGCCCCGCGTGCAAGGCGGTTTTCAAGGTGGGCCGCTGGAAATGGGCAGCGAAACGATGGTATTTTTGACGCGGCGTAAGGGGTAAATGCGAAAAAGAGCGAACTGCCCGAGTTCGCCCTCTTTCCGCCTAGCGCTTCTATTTCTTTTGCAGCAAGGCAATGTAAGCCTTGAGTGCGTCGGCCTCGCGGCCCTGCTTGAAGGGGTTGAAGGAGCCGCCTGCGGGTGCGCCGCCTGTGCCTGCTTGCCCCGCCTGACCCTGCCGATTTTGCCCGCCAAAGCCGCCGCCCGGCAAGCCCGGAATGCGGATGCCGCCTTGTTGGGCGCTGCCCTGTTTGGCCCGCGCCGCGCGGCGGTCTTCTTGACGTTTGAGGTCGAGGTCATCCAGCGCCGTCACCTGCTTGTCGGTCAGAATTTTGTCTTCAATTTGGCTGAGCATCTTTGTCGCGTCCGCGCCGCTGATACTGGCCGAGGTTTGCAGCTTTTGCAGCAGCGGCACCAGCTGTTTGGCCTGCGCCTTGGTCACCGCCTGCGCCTTATTTTTTTCGAGTTCAGCCATCAGCGATACGCGGCTGGCGAGGTCGAAGACTGGGCGCATGGCCTGAAAGCGGGCACGCTGGGCAGGATCGATTTGGCGCTGCTGTCCGCCCTGCCGCTGAGCGGGTTGGCCTTGCTGGGCAGACGCTGCACCGAGCAGCAAAGAAGCGGAAATGGTCAGGATTTTGAGGATATTTTTAGACATCATGAATCGACTCCTTCTTTCAGATCCAATTTGAACACTTGGACAAGTTATATTTACAGCGGTGCTGTGCAGAAACAGTGAAGAGAGAGCTCACTTATCTTTGAGAAGACTTCTCATTAAACTTGATACATCTTCTAACTTCATCTCCAATTTAAATTGTGCCGATTCTACTCATAGCGCAAACTGTCCACCGGATCGAGTTTGGCCGCCTGCGCCGCCGGGTAGTAGCCGAAGAAGATGCCCACCAGGGCGCTGAACAAAAAGGCAATGCCAATCGTGACGGGAGAGAACACCGGAGTGATGCCTGCCAGTGTGCCCAAATAAGCTGCGCCTACTCCCAGCACCAGCCCGATCACGCCGCCGCCCACCGACAGGACGAAGGCTTCGACCAAAAACTGAGTCAGGATGTCGCGGGGTTTTGCGCCCAGCGCTTTGCGGACGCCGATTTCGCGGGTGCGCTCGGTGACCGACACCAGCATGATGTTCATGATGCCGATGCCGCCGACCAGCAAACTGATTCCGGCGATTGCGCCCACCAGCAGCGTCAGGGTGGTGGTGATGCTGTTCAGGCTCGCCAGCGAGTCGGCCTGATTCTGAATCTGAAAATCGTCGTTGGCCGGGTCGGTGATTTTGTGGCGGGTTTCCAGCAAACTGGTAATTTCGCTTTGCAGCGGGGTCAAATCGGCGGCGGTGGTGGCCTGCACATACACGTTGCTGACGGTGGGCTGGCCGCCACTGCGGGTGGTGCTAAAGCGCTGCTGGAAGGTGGACAGCGGCACGATGACTTGCCCGTTGGGGTTGCCGAAGCCGCTGGCTCCCTTGTCGGGCAGCGTGCCGATGACCGTAAACGTCACGTTGCCCAGCCGGACTTTTTGATTGAGTGGATCAGCGCCGCTGAACAAGTCCTGCACCAGCTGATAACCGATGACCGCCACCCGTTTGCGGCCTTTTACGTCCTCGTCGGTGAAGTAACTGCCAGTGGCCAGCGGGCTGTTTCTGACCGTTTCGTAAGCGGGCCAGGTGCCGATGACGGTGGCCTGGGTATTGAGGCTTCCGGCTTTGGCCTGCACGCTGCTCTGGGTGCTGGGGGCCACCCCCGCGATCCTGGCCGAGTCGAGCGCCGCAATCGCCTCGGCGTCTTTGAGGGTAATGGTCTGGCGCGGGCCGCCGCGCACCAGTGAGCCGCCGCCGAAGTTGCTGCGTGCGCTGCCCACCGTCAGAAGGTTGGTGCCCAGCGCTTCCAGGTTTTTGGTGACGCCCGCCGTGCTGCCCGATCCGATGGCTGTCAGCGCGATCACGGCGGCCACGCCGATGATGACGCCCAGCGCCGTGAGCATACTGCGCAGCGGCGAACCCAAAATCGCCCGCCAGGCCACTGTCACTGCGCCGCCCAGGCCCATGCCGCCGCCTGTGCGGGAGCGGTGCTGGCCAGTTGGGGTTTGGCTGATAGGAGTCTGGCTGGGCGGTTGCGGCGCGGCGTCCTTGAGGGGTTGGGTGGTCATAGCATCGCCGCTTGGACGGTAAGCGGGGCCGCCCGTTGGCCGCGCGTGGGGGTCTGGCGCTCGTCTCGCTCGATCACTCCGTCGCGCAGCCGCACCACCCGCTCGGTGTACTCCGCAATGTCATTTTCGTGGGTCACGATCACCACCGTCTTGCCCTCGGCGTGCAGTTCACCAAACAGGTTCATGACTTCCTCGGAGGTGTGCGAATCCAAGTTGCCGGTCGGCTCGTCGGCCAGCAGCAAGCGGGGCGAGAGGCTCAGCGCCCGCGCCACCGCCACCCGCTGCTTTTGCCCGCCGCTGATCTGCGAGGGCAAGTTCTTGGCTTTGCTCTCCAGCCCGACCCGCCGCAGCACGTTCATGGCGATTTCGCGGCGCTCGGCGGCGGGGTATCCGGCGTAGGTCAGCGGGACTTCGACATTTTCGAGGAGGTTTAAGCGCGGCAGCAGGTGAAACGCCTGAAACACGAAGCCGATCTCCTCGTTTCTGGCCTCGGCCCGCTCGTTTTCACTCAGCGCCGTCACGTCGCGCCCGCCCAGCAAGTAGCGGCCCTCAGAAGCGCGGTCGAGTAAGCCGATAATCTGCATCAAGGTGGTCTTGCCGCTGCCCGACGGCCCCATCAGCGCCACCATCTCGCCCACGTTGACCACCAAGCCCACGCCCCGGAGCGCCTCGAACACCACTTCGCCGGTCTGGTAGGTTTTGCGAACGGCGCTGAGATCCAAAACGGGTAGGTCTGAAACGGGAACGCTCACCGTCCACCGCCGAAGCCCCCGACGCCCGGAACGCGGGTGGGGGTGCCCGTCCGCGCCGCGCCTGCGCCGCCAGGGCTGCTGGGCACCGTGCCAGCCGGCAACACCACCACGTCGCCGGCCTTCAGTCCCTCGGTCACGATGATGTTGGTGCCGTCATCGGCTCCGGTGCGGACGCGGGTGCGCTCCGCCGTGCCGTCTGCGGCCTGAAGCTGAACATAGCTGCGCGTTCTGACTGCTTCCACCGCTTTTTTGGGAACCGTCAGGCCCTGAGCTTGGCTCTGGATGATTTCGGCTTCGGCGGTCATGCCGGGGCGCAGGGTGCCTTCAGGGTTGGGAAGCTGCACCGTTACCGTGAAGTAAGCGATGCCGGAATCGGTGGTGGCCTGCGGGCTGATCCGGATGACTTTGCCGCTAAAGGTCTGGCCGTCGAGGGCGTCCAAAGTCACGTCTGCTTGTTGGCCCGCTTTGATGGCCCCGATCTCGGTTTCGTCGATCTGCACCGGGAGGTCGATCTGCGAAGCGTCGATCAAGGTGGCGATTACCGTGCCGCCCACGCTGCTGCCGGTGACGCTCTGGCCGCTGCTGACCGGCACCGTCGCCACCGTGCCGGACATCGGGGCATACAACTTGATGCCCGCCTGGGTGGTTTGGGCGTCTTGCAAGCTGACCTGAGCTTGCTGCACCGCCAGTTGGCTGCTGCTGAGATCCTGCTGGGCGCTGAGGGCTTTGGCACTCTGCTGAGCGCGGGCTGAGCTTAGAGCTTGCTGGGCTGTGCTGAGGGCGCTCTGGGCACTTTGCACCCCGAGGCGGGCCGTTTCCAGATCCTGAGCGCTGATGCCGCCCACCGCGTAGATAGTTTGCTGATTGGCGTAAGTCTGCTGGGCGGCGGCGAGGTTGCTCTGAGCGGTGGTTAAGCTCTGCTGGGCGCTGACGACGCTCTGCGCGTCTCCGGCGCGGCTGCTGGCCTGCGACGCCCGTAGCGAAGCGAGCTGCGCCTGGGCTTTTTGCAGCGCGAGTTGGGCGTTTTGCAGGCCGGTGTCGGCGGTCAAGCTGCTGAGTTTGGCAATCAGTTGGCCCTTGGTGACGCTCTGGCCCACCGTGGGCACCAGCGTCAAGGTGCCGCCCGTCGTGGCCGAAACACTGCTGCTGGTGGCTGCCTGCAAAGTGCCCGGCCCGCTGACCGACACCTTGACCTCACCCTCGGCGGCGGTGGCCGTCTGAACGGTGACCACTGGGGTCTGTGCCGTTTTGGTGCGCTGATACCAGTAAGCTCCGCCGCCGCCGATCAGCAGGGCCGCCACGATCCACGGCCAGATTTTGCGTGTTTTGCGCTGGGGAGCGGGCCGAGACGCCGCTGTGCTGGGTGTGGACATCGTTTACAGCCTTCCTGATCGAACGGGGCCGTGTCTAGGCGGTTGGGACGCTGGGTTCTGCATACCTGACAGTAAAACCGGAACCCACGAACACCCCGCGCAGGCTTTGTGAAGGTTTGACGCAGACGCCGCGCCGCTCTGTGCGCCGAACCTTTACACGCCGGATTTAAGATCAATTCATGAGCGCCCTGATTTTAATCGTAGAAGACGAGCCGCATCTGGCCGAGGTGCTGGAAGCCTACGCCAAGCAAGAAGGCTTCCGCAGCGAACGGGCCGCCGACGGCAACGCCGCGCTGACCCTTTACCGCGCCGCCAAGCCGGATCTGGTGCTGCTCGACATTATGCTGCCCGGCAAAAATGGCCTGGATGTGCTGCGCTCGATTCGCCAAGACGGTGCCACGCCGGTCATTCTGGTGACCGCCCGCGCCGAGGAAAGCGATCACATCGTGGGCCTGGAACTCGGCGCAGACGATTACGTGGTCAAGCCGTTTCGCCCCCGCGAGGTGATGGCCCGCGTGCGGGCGGTGCTGCGCCGCGCCTCCGCCGCGCTCGAATCCGGTGACGCGCCGCTGCGGGTGGGGCCGCTGGAGATAGACCGCCGCGCCGTGACTGCCAGCGTCAGCGGACAAGAACTGCAACTGACGCCCACCGAGTTTCGGCTGCTTTCGCATCTGGCCGCCGCGCCGGGCCGGGCGTTTAGCCGTGAGGAACTCTTGCAGGCTGCCCTGCCCGACTCCGACGCTCTGGAGCGGGTGGTGGACGCGCACCTGGCCGGAGCGAGGCGCAAACTGGAAGCGGCGGGCGCGGCGGGCCTGCTGCACACTGTGCGCGGCGTCGGCTATAGATTGTCCGAAGGGTAAGCGGCTGGCCCGGTTTTCAACTCCTTGCCCAGCCCGCCCACTGCCCAAGACTTTGCCCCAAATGAGGCCAACTCCGCCATGACGCCCAACGCCCAACAAGCCAATCCCGATTCAGCCGCGCCCAGCCGCACCTGGCCCTGGCAGCGCCTGTCGGTGAGCATCATTGCCGCCATGCTGCTGATGATGGCGATCATGGCGCTGAGCTTGGTGGCGGTGTCTAATTACTCGGTGCAGCGGCAATTCGACAACATGCCGGCAGAATTTCGCGCTCAGTTTGACTCGGGTGAACAGAGCGGGCCAAACAACCAAACCAACCCCATTCAAAATCGCCCCACCAACACTGGTGACGTGGGGCGCAAACTCGCGCAGGGCGTGACCAAATCCTATTTCATGCTGGTGCCGTCTGTGGCTGCTGGGCCAGCTTCTGCGCTTGGCTCAGTGTCCCCGCGCCTCAGCCGGAGCGAGCGAATCCGGCGTGAATTGCTGAACAACCTCATCTGGGCAGTGGCAATTTCGGGCGTGGTGGCCGTTCTGATCGGGGCGCTGCTGGCCCGCTTGATTGCCCGTCCGGTGGCTGAAGTCTCCGGAGCCGCGCAACTGGTGGCCAGCGGAGACCTCTCGGCCCGCGCCCGGCAGTGGCCCGGCAACGCGGAGCTGATCCATTTGACCCGCAACTTCAATCAGATGGCCAGCGGCTTGGAACTCCTCGAGCGCGAACGCCGCGAGATGATCGCCGACATCGCCCACGAACTGCGCACCCCGCTGGCCGTGGTGCAGGCCCGCCTCGACGCTTTTGAAGACGGTGTGCTGGAACCCACCACGCAGGAACTGGCCCTGATGTCGACTCAAATTGGCCTGCTGACCCGCTTGGTAAGCGATCTGCGGACGCTGTCGCTGGCCGAGGCGGGCCGCTTGCCGCTGCAACTCGCGCCGCTGGATTTGTCGGCGCTGACCTCACGCATCGGGCAGTCTTTTGTCAGCAAAGCGCAGGCGGCGGGCATTGCCCTGCATCTGACGACCTCGGCGGGTGAGCTGCCGATCCAAGCCGACCGTGACCGCTTGGGGCAAGTCTTGGTCAATTTGCTCGAAAATGCTCTGCGCTACACCCCGTCCGGCGGGCAAGTCTGCGTTTCGGTGCGTGCCACATCCAGCGGCACAGACGCGGCCCAGGCCGTGCTGAGCGTGCGCGACTCTGGCCCCGGCTTTCCGGCGGGCAGCGAACGGCAGGTCTTTACCCGCTTTTTTAGGGCCGACGAGAGCCGCACCCGCGATTCGGGCGGCAGCGGGCTGGGGCTGGCGATTGTGGCTGCCATCATCGGCGCACACGGCGGCGCGGTGACGGCCCGCAACGCACTGAGTGGCGGAGCGGAAGTGGAAGTCCGGCTGCCGCTGCACGAAGAAGCGCCCAGCGAGTGGAGCGAGGCGCTGGCTTCATCCGGCGCAGGCTCTACACTCTGAAGCGATGCTGCTGAGCTTAGACTGGGACGCTTATTCGGGCTGCCGAGCACTGGTGTTCGACGCGCCGATTTGGGGCACGCCCGACCGCGAGCATGACCGCTTGGCGGCTTGGCAGGCCCGCGCCCTCAAGCGTGATGTGCAGGCGCGGGAGTGGGACGCGCTGGAGGCCGATTTTCCGCTGTATCCCGGTTGGCAAGACTGGGCGCAGTACGCCGGACGCCCGGCCTGGGTGTGTTGGAGTCACGCCCACGCTTGGCCGTGGCTGGAGCAGTTTCCGGGCCGTGAAGTCCTTAACATCGACAGCCACCACGATCTGTACTCGCTCAGCGGCGACCCCGGCAAGCTGCGCCCCGGCAACTGGGCGGGCCTGGGGTTGGCGGCCGACCTGATTTCGCATTACCGCGTGCAGTACCCGGCGTGGCACGGGGAAGTGCCGGTGGCCGAGGGGCATGACCTTGAGCGCACGCTGGCCGAACTTCGCCCCCAACTGAGTCAGGGATTGCGGGGCCGCCTGAGCCTCAGCCGCGCCGATACCCTCCCCCCGAAGCATGAAGTAGAGGCGCTGCTGCTGGTGCAGTCACCGTCTTGGAGCAGTCCAGCACATGACGCGGCGTTCGCGGCGCTAGTAAAGGCGCTGGACGCAAAGCCCATCAGCCGACCATCTGTGCGAAACTGGCCCAACTCCTTACCGCAACTCTAGAAAGGGGAGCTGGGCTCAGCGCTCGAAGTCGCTTTGTTGGCAGTTTTCTTCTCGCCGCTTCCGAGGTTTTTGGATGGTTTGTCGTCTGTACAGGTCGCTATGACTGCTGCTCGTTCTTCCAGCGCCCTTTATTACCAAGTGGGCGTCTTTGGGCTGATTCGCAGCAAAGACACTTATCTGACCGTCACGCCGCATCAGCCGGTTTTGCCGGGCGCGGTGCAGTTGCCCGGGCTGCTGCTGACCAGTCCCAGCGGCGCGGGCCTGGCCGAGTCGGGGCTGCGCCGCGCTCTGCTCTCGCAGGTGGGTTTGGCGGTCAGTGCGCTGTCGGTGGTCGCCAGCTTTGCCGTTCGGCTGCCGGAAGGCGACTCGCGCCTGAGCCTGATTTTTGGCAGCGAGTACGTCTCGGGCATTCTCAATCCCAGCTCGGAAGTGCTCGGCGCACAGTGGCTTGACCCCGAGGAGCTTCGTCGCGCCGGCGCTCCGCAGTGGCTTTTTGCCGCCATCCGTGAATACGAAGCGTTTCACGGCACGCCGCCGAGCGGAGGTGAAGAGCGCCCACGCCGGGTGGGGTTGCGCTCTATTTTGGGTCGCCGCAGCGAGTGAAGGGATGCTCAGCTGCCGCGTAGCCAAGCCCACACCGCCGCCCGCGCCAGTGGCCTAAAGCCGAAACTCTGCACAGCGGGAGACTGAACGTCCTGTGCGGTGTAAGGGTTGTAGAGGGCCAAGTGCAAATCCGGAGTTGCGCCCGCGAGGGCCGTTTGGCGGTGGCGGTGGGCCGTGATGAGCAGCAACAGGCGGCCTTCTCGCTCGGCCTGCGCCCGCAACTCGGCCCAGTTCAGCGCCGACGGATCGTCGTAAGCGTGCAACTTGACCGCGTACCACTCGGCCAGTTCGTCTGCCAGCGTCTGGGCCTCCACGCTGGCCTCGCTGACATTTTCGCGCTGGGCTTTGGCTTGGGCCACCAGCAGTAGCGGCTGACCCACCGCCACCGATTGGGGGTTGCCCACAAAAGTCAGGCCCCGTGCCCATGCCTCGCCAAACAGCTTTTCATCTTCCTGCGCCTGTTTATTCTGCTCGACTTTTGCCGGAAAGCGCCGCGCCAAATCTGAGAGCCTTTCGAGTTTGTCTTGCACCTCCAAACCGGCTTCCAGCGCTTCCTGCACAGCTTTGAGGGTGGCTTCCTGCACCTCTCGCCGCCCCAGCGCCATGACCATATCGGCTCCGGCGCTCAGGCTCAGCACCGCCGCCTCGCCGCGCCCATAGTGAGCGTCAATCGCCTGCATGCCCATGCTGTCGGTAATAATCACGCCGCCGTAGTGCCACTCGTCTCGCAGGAGTCCAGTCAGAATGGGCCGCGACAGAGTGGCCGGATGCTCGGCGTCAAGCGCGTCGTAAAGGATGTGGGCCGTCATCACGGCGGGGGCGTCGGTGAGGCAAGCCTTGAACGGAGCGAGTTCCAGCGTCTCCAGCTCGGCGCGGGATTTACCCACCCTCGGTAGGGCGCGATGCGAGTCTTGGTGGGTGTCGCCGTGGCCGGGGAAATGTTTGACGCAGCCCGCCACGCCTGCCCGTTTCAGGCCGCGCAGAGCCGCCGCACCTTGCTGGGCCACCAAGTCCGGCGACGCTCCAAACGAGCGCTCGGCGATCACCGGATTGTCAGGGTTCACGTTCACGTCCAGCACCGGAGCAAAATTCCAATTGATGCCCACTGAGCGCAGTTGCCGCCCCGCCGCCGCCGAAACGTCTTCGGTGAGTTGCAGGTCACCCGCCTGGCCGAGGCTCATGGCGCTGGGCGGCGCGGGCCAAAAGGTGGGCCGGACAATCGCGCCGCCCTCGTGGTCGATGGCGATCAGGGCTTCTTCGCCCATGATCTCCCGCAACTCGGTGCAGAGCTGACGCAGTTGCGCTTGGCTCTCCACATTTTTGCCGAAGAGACACACGGCCCGGATTCCGTTTACGCGCAAATATTCGGCGGTGTCCACGTCTAAGCGCGGGCCGGGAATGTCCACCATCAGCAGGGCACCGGCTTGCATCCGTTTTTGGGTCATGCCGCTAAGCTAGCAAAATGCGCCGCAATGGGCGCATTCGGATTGGTTGGGGTTGTATGAACCGCTGCGTTCAGTTGGTACAGCGTTTGGCGCTGTAAAGGCGGTTGAGGGTGCCGATGCGCTCGTCGGCTGCCCGCTGGACTTTGTCGTTGGTGTATTCGTTGGCGACTACGCCCGGCAAGAACAAAATGGCCCAGGCGACGTTCTGGCCGCTCAGTCCACGGTTGTTTCCAGCTTCCGTGCGGGCCAGTTCGGCGCGGCTGATCTCTGACCTGATTTCATTGCAAGATAAGTCGGCATCCGGCTTGCGTGAATTGGGGTTGTAGCGGGGAGCGCAGGAAGCCAGCATCAACGAGGCGGTCAGCAGCAAGACAACTTGTTTCATGGATGTTCCTCCGCTCCTCTGATAGCACACACCCAGCCGGTTCGCCGGTAATTTACGGCTTTAGTTTGCCCTCACCCACAAAGCCCCACTCGGCCCCAAGGTCACGCCGGGGCGGGGTGCTGGGTTGCCGCGCAGCGCCGAGAGGGGCGGCAGGCTGGCCAGAGCTGTTTCCAGCATCAAATTGGCCAAGTGCATCCCGAGGCAAACGCGCTCGCCGCCGCCGAACGGCAGATAACTCCACGCCGGGGGCCTAAATCCGGCTTGCCAGCGCTGCGGCCAGAACTCGCCCGCCCGCTCCCAGCGCGTGGCGTCACGCCCGCTCAGGTAAGGGCTGTAGAGCGCCAGTGCGCCTTTAGGCAGCCGCACGCCCTCGAACTCGCTGTCTTGGGCCAGGCGGCGGCTGCCCATCCAGCCCGGCGGATACAGCCGCAAAGTTTCTTTGATGACGGCGGGATGACGCTCGGAGGTGTGCCACTCGGGAAACTGGGCCAGGTGCCAGGCTGCCCAAGCCAGCGTGTGGGTGGTGGTGTCGTGGCCCGCCGCCAGCGAAATCCTTGCTTCGCGCACGCCGCCGGGGAGCTTGGCGAGCAGGGCCAGCAGATCGTCGCTGCCCTGAGTGAATCGGCGCTGAGTCAGTCTCCGCTGGGCCAGCCGCCCCAGCTCGGCGTCAAAGCGGGCGAACAGCAGCGGTCGCGGATAAGCCGGAGTCGGAAAGGGAAAGCGCAGCGGCGCGAGAAAAGCGTGCAGCAACTTGTCCGGAAACTCGCCGCTGAAATACGCCGCATTGAGCATCGCCAGCACTGCGCCGTCAGCCCACTGGAGGGCGTCGAAATCAGCCTTAAAAAATTGGGCGTTGAACTCCCGCAGGGCTGACTCAATGCGCGTTTTGAGCGTTTCCAAGTGCGCCTTGCCAAACCCCGGATTCATCAGTTGGCGGCGCGGCCCGTGCCCCGGCGCGTCGGTCAGGATGATCCCGCCGGCCAAGTAAGGCACCACCGCCGAGAAGCCGCCCGCGCTGGCAAAGGTGTTCAAATCGGTCAGCATGCGCTTGTTCCAAGCTGGCGAGTAACCGACCACCGTCCTAAGGCCGAGCTGAAGTCCGAACAGTTCACCCAAGGCCGCGCCTTCCTCAATCAGCTCCAGCGGCTGGCCGCCCCAGCGCTGTAAGTGGCCGGAGAAAGGCAGGGCGCGGGGACGCGGCAAGTCGCTGAGATTCAAGCCCCGCTCACTTGCCCGCCGAGGTCGTCGTAGGGCAGCCCCAAGACCTGTCCCGCGCCGTTCCAGCCGCTCAGCAGCGAGAGCGGCACGCCGCCGCCGGGATGCACCGTGCCGCCGACTTGCACCAGATTGCGGGCCGCCGTATGTGTCCAGCCGGGGCGCAAGCTGCCCAGCAGGCCGTGCGGGGCTGCGCCGTAAATCGCGCCGCCCATCCCGGTCAGGGCGTAAAGCGCCGGATCAAGCGGCAGCCAACTGCTGACTGGCAAGGCCGCGCCGTACTTCTCTGCGTAGCGGGCCTGTAAGTTGTCCAAGAGGGCCGCGCCGTAAGTGTAAGGATCGGCGACGATATTGGGATTGGGCGGCGCGTTGATGAGCAAAAAGGCCCGCTGGCCGTCGAGGTGCAGGTACAGCGCCGGATCGCTGGGCAGCTTACCGAGAGCAATATCGCGCCATTCCTGCCGGTACTCCGCCGGAAAAAACAGGTGGTGGGCGCGGCCCACGTCGCGCTCCAGCCGCAGTTGCAGGGCAAAGCCGCTGATGCCGCGCGGCGCTTTTTCTGGCGGCAGCCCCAGCCAGCGGGTGGTGGTGGCGTGGTCGGCGGCGCTGACCCACTGCTCGGCGCTGTACGCTCCCTGATCGGTGTGCGCCCCGATAATCTGGCGGCCGGAGCGCAGCAGGTGCTTGACTGTCACGCCGTACTCGAATCTCACGCCGAGCTGCTCGGCTTCCTCGCCCAATCGGGCCGCCAGCGCTCCCAGGCCGCCCGACGGGCCTTCGCCCAAATGCCACACGCCCAGGCCCAGTTCGACCCAGGCGATGTTGTGCAGCACGGCGGGAGCTTTGTAAGGATTGGCCCCCAAGTAAGTGGCAAAGCGCAGCCAGAAGGGCGTCAGCAGCGGGCCACTTTGCACCAGTTGCGCCAGGCTTTTCAGCGGCGCGGCGCGGCGGCCCTTGGTGAGCGCGTAGCGGGCCAGCTGAACGCGGCTGGGCGGCGGGCCAAACAAAAACGTGGGCGCGGCGTCTTGGTACATTTGGCGCGAGACATCCAGCAACCGGCGGTACTGGCTGGCCTCGCTGCGGCTGAGCTGCGCCAGTGTGCTGTCCAAGCTGCCCGCCACGTTCAGCGCTTCGGGGGCAAAGGTGCGCCCAGAGAGCTTGCCCGCGTAGTGGTAGGTGGTGGTGGGCCGCGCCGGCGTCAGCAGCGGCTGGGCCCACTCTAAGCGCTGATACAGCCCCCGGAAGATGTCGGGCATGGTCACGACGCTGGGGCCGCTGGAAAAGTCTGTCCAGCCCAGCGCCGCTTTGCCGCCGGGGCGCTCCAAGCGGTCAAGCACCGTGACCGACGCTCCGGCCCGTGCCAGCCGCAGCGCCGCCGCCAGCCCCGCAAAGCCTGCGCCGAGAACGATGGTACTGGGAGGCCGAGAACGCGTCATGCTTGAAAAGATACACGGCTGGGCGCTTTGTCCGGCGATACCAACTGAGCTGAGCTTACAAATGGCGGCCTGCCCGCTCTGCGTCCACTCGAATGAGGGCGCTGTGTTGAGCGACGTTTGGCCGCTCAGCCTGGAAGCCAGCATGAAATTTGTCATACTTCTGTGTGAACGGCTTTTGTAAGGTTGACAAGCAGAATGCAGCTCTGCTGACGTCTGGGACGGTTGTAAGCGGGACAGGGGTGAGCGGTCTAGCCGAGTCCAGTCGAGTGAGGGTAGCTGATGTTTCCTGATTTCCGAAAATTCTCTTCTTCCGCCGCTGCGCTGACGCCCCGGCAGGCGTCCCGCGTTTTTTCGTGGACGCGCTTCATGATTTTGCTGGCGCTGCTCCTGATCTTGGTCGGCAGCATGAGCGGCGTGCTGTGGGCCAACCGGCGCAGCGGCGAAGCCATTCTCAAAGCGCAGGCGCGGGACGGTTTGATGCAGCTTGTGCGCGTGACCGGCGACAACGTGGGCGCTTATTTGCAGACCGCTTTGCAGATCGTGAGCATCAACCGCTCGCTGATTTTGTCGGGGCAGCTCGATGTCAGCAGCAGCGCTGACGTCACGCTGACGTTCAACACCATGCTGTACGCCATCAAGCAGCTCGACGGCGTGCTGCTCGGCCATACCGACGGACGTTTTGAATATGTGCGGCGCAGCGGCAGTGGGCTTTACATCAAAGTTATCGAGCGGGGCGGACAAAACAGCAGCGAGGTGACCCAGCTCGACGCTGAGAACCGGGTGGTGTCCCGGGTCACGGCGGCAGATCCCTATGACCCGCGCACCCGACTCTGGTACAAGCTGGCGCTCGAAAAACCGGGCCAGAGCGTTTGGACGCCGCCTTACGTGTTCGCCTCATCGCAGTTGCCCGGCGTCACGGTGGCCACTGCCCTGATTGCCCCCGGCGGCACGCGAGTGGTCGTCGGCACCGATGTCCGGCTCAGCGGCCTGGTGCAGCTTCTCGAAAACCTCAAGCTGACGCCCGGAGGCCGCGCCTTTATCACCGACAGTCAGGGCCACGCCATCGCGACTTCAAGAGCCTGGCCGCGTGACGTGCAGGGCCGGGTGCCGACACTCAAAGAAGTCGGTGATCCGGCGCTGGGAGCCCTCTTGACAGGCGGCGCTTTGCTGAGCCTCCAGAAAAACGCCGAGCTGACCCGCCGCTACAGTGTGGGCAACGAAGCCTACTCGGCGGTGCTGCACCGGGTCGAAGTGCAGCCGGGGGTGTACTGGGTGGTCGGTGTCTACGCGCCTGACCGTGATTTTGTCAGCGACCTGAGCGGGGTGGCCCGCCAGCAACTGATTCTCACGGCGGCCCTGATCCTCCTGACCATCTTGGTGGCTTGGCCGCTGGCCTTCAGCGCCACCCAACCCTTGGCCGCGCTTCAGCGCCAAGCCAGCACCGATGCCCTGACCGGCCTGCGCAACCGCGCCAGCTTTTTGGCTCAACTCGCCGAGGATCTGGGAAGAAAAACCCTGAGCGATACCGAATTGGGTGTGGCGATTCTCGACCTCGACAGCTTCAAGGCCATCAATGACACGTTCGGACACGGAGTTGGCGACGAAGTGTTGCAGGCGTTCAGCACCTTTTTGCTGGCGGCGACCTTGCCCGGCGACACGGTGGGGCGTTTGGGCGGCGACGAATTTGCGCTGCTCCTGCGCGGCCCAAATCAGGCCGAGGTGCGACTGCGCTTGGAAGGCCTCTTGGAACAGCTGGCCCTGAAACCGCTGGAAGTGAGGGGAGTCAGCCGCGAGCTTCGGGCCACGGCGGGCCTGACCTTCCACGTGCCTCAGGCGGCGGCCACACACTTGGCCCGCAGCCGCGAGCAACTGGCCAGTCATCTGCTGGCCCGCGCCGACGCCGCGCTAATTGGCGGCAAGCGGCTGGAGAAGGGCCGTGTGTGGGTTGGTGACGAAGTCGAGCGCTGAGGTCAAGGCGAGGTCAACGCCCCGAATTTTTAGGCCGCTCAAATGAGCGCCGGAATGGGGAAAGTCGGCCTGTCATCCGGAGTTCGGTGATGGAGCGCTAAGCGCTGTGGTCGCTTCGCTCTAATCAAACCGCCGGACGAAATGGTATCTTGAGATGTATAGACTACTGGCTATATACTGGCACATATTGTATCTTGAGGTATGTGGACTACAACAGGTGGTACCAACCTATTTAATACTAGCCGATCTTCGGTCAGAATTATGCTCACACTGAACTCAATTCAGAATCCTGGCCCTACGCGGGCATTTTCTCTTTCCCACCTTGTGAGCATGTGATGCAACTTGTCTATGACTCGCTGACCGGTAATGTCCGCCGCTTCGCTGAGGATGTGGCGCGGCAGCTCGGCGGAATGCCGATTTTTCCTGTCAGTAAAGCTCAAGAGTTGCCTGACGACGATTACTTGTTGCTGACCTATACCTTCGGCACCGGCGGCGTGCCCGCCAGCACTCAAGCGTTTTTGCAACAGCGGGCTTCGCGCTTATGTGGAGTGGTGTCGAGCGGTTCGTTTCACTGGGGCCGCAACTTCGCTCGTGCCGCTGACGTGATCGCCGGGCAGTACGGCGTGCCGGTGGTCGCCAAAGTCAACAAAGCTGGCAGTGCTGCCGACCGCGTACGGGTGCTGGACTGGATCGGCGAGCGCAACAACCACAAAATAGAGAATGTGAACTGATGGAACGCTGGATTGAACTCAACAACAAAGTGATCGCCGGAAATGTGGTGCAGCCTCAACATGACAGCGAAGCGCTGCAAGTCTACTTTCAGGAGAAAGTCAACCCCAATACGGTCTTTTTTCATGATTTGAAAGAGAAAATTCGGTATTTGACCGATCACGGCCTCTGGGACGCAACGCTTTTTGAGCGCTACAGTGCCGAAGAAGTGCGCTCAGTCTTTGAACGTGCCTACAGCTATAAATTCCGTTTCAAGAGCTTTATGGGGGCCAGCAAGTTTTACAACGAGTACGCCACCATGACGCCGGATCGGAGCCGCTGGCTGGAGCGCTACGAAGACCGGATGGCCATCACGGCGCTGGCCCGTTCGGAAAGCGCGGATGAAGCGCTGGAACTCGTTCACCATTTGGTCAACCAAACGTTTACGCCCGCCACGCCCACGCTGATGAACTCCGGCAAAGCCAACACTGGGCGCTTGGTGAGCTGCTTTTTGCTGCAAGACTGCACCGACAACTTGGATTCGATTACCAAAACGCTGTCGTTCGTGGCTGAGCTCAGCAAGGGCGGCGGCGGCATCGGGGTGGAGGTCAGCAACTTGCGGGCACGCGGCGAGAGCCTGCGCGGCATTCAGAATGTCACCAAAGGCGTGCTGGGCGTCGCCAAGATGCTCGACAACATGCTGCGCTACGCCGATCAAGCCGGGCAGCGGCCTGGAGCGGGGGCGATCTATCTCAACGTGATGCACGCCGACTTTCTGGACGTGCTGAGCGCCAAGAAAATCGCTTCCGACGAGGATTCCCGCCTCAAAACCCTCAGCGTCGGCGCGACCATTCCTGATGTATTCATGGAAAAAGCGCGGCTGGGCGAGGATATTTTCCAGTTTTACCCGCATTCGCTCTGGCAAGAAACCGGAAAAGAGTTCAGCGACATCGATTGGACACGCGACTACCAAGCGCTGGCCGACAACGCCAATATCCGCAAGAAGCGCGTTTCGGCCCGCCGGGTGCTGGAAGACATCGCTGTGACGCAGGGCGAGAGCGGCTATCCGTACCTGCTGTTTGAAGGCAATGCCAACCGCGCCAACCCGATTGCCAACGTCGGCAGCATCAAAATGAGCAACCTCTGCTCCGAGATTTTGCAGCCCACCTTGCCCAGTTACTTTCACGCCTACGGTCAGGAAGCCAAAGACCGCATCGGGCTGGACGTGTCGTGCAATCTATCGTCACTGGTGATCGAGCAGACCATGAACAGCGGCGACATCGGGCGGGTGGTATCGGCGGCCATTGGCCTGCTCGACAACGTGGCCCGCTCGACCAGCGTCACTGAAGTTCCTGCCGTCAAGCGGGCCAACGACGAGATGCGTTCGATTGGTTTGGGCGCAATGGGCCTGCACTCGTTTCTGGCGGGCAAGGAGCTCGTCTACGGCAGCGCCGAGGCGTTAGAGTTCGTGGACGTATTTTTTGCGGCGGTGCATTACCATGCCCGCAAAGCCAGCATGCAGATCGCCCGCGACACCGGCTTCGTCTTCAAGGGCTTTGAAGGTAGTCGCTATCAGTCCGGCAAGCATTTTGCCCAGTACCTAGAGCGTGAATTTGTGCCGCACACGGCCGAAGTCACTGCCCTGTTTGAAGGCCATTCCCTGCCCAGCCGCGCCGATTGGCAGCAGCTCGTCAGCGATATCAAGCAGCACGGCCTCGCGCACTCGTTCGTGATGGCGGTTGCGCCCACCGGCAGCATCAGCTATGTCTCGCACGCCAGCGCCAGCATCATGCCGATCACTGAGCGCGTGGAAACCCGCACCAGCAACAAGGCGCGCACCATTTACCCGATGCCGCACCTCTCTCCCGATACCGAGTGGTATTACGAGGAAGCCTACGACATGGATCAGCGCCGGGTATTAGACACGGTGGCCGCTGCCCAAAAGCACGTGGATCAGGGCATCAGTTGCACCCTGTTTGTGCCGAGTACCACCAGCACCCGCGCCCTGCAAGCGTATTACCTGTATGCCTACCGACTCGGCATCAAAACGCTGTACTACACACGGATGCGCAAAACCAACTTGGAAGAGTGCTTGAGCTGCGTCGTTTAATCTTTTCTCTTAATCTCGCTTGAATCTCTAAGGAGTATCTATGTCCCCTTTCTCTGCCGCCAACTGGTCTGAACCCGAAGACAGCTTTTCCACCACTTTTTACGAAAAATACACCTCTCAGCTTTGGTTTCCTGAAGAAATTCCGCTCAGCAACGACGCTTTGGTGTGGAAGGCGCTCGGTGATGAAGAACGCTGGACATACATTCACGCTTCGGCGGGCCTGAACGCTTTGGATACCTTGCAAGGTGAAATTGGAATGCCGGTGCTGAGTGACTTGGTCGAAGGCCACATCCGAAAGGCCACGCTTCAGTTTCAAGCGACCATGGAGAATATCCACGCCCGCAGCTACAGCTTGATGAATAAAACCTTTCTGTCTACCAGCGAAGAGCGCGAAGTCTTCGAGTGGATCAGAACGCAGCCGCAACTTCAATTCAAAATCAGCTTCATTCAGGGTGTCTTCGCTGATCCTGACGTGTCCAATCTAGGCCTCTGGAAAAAGCTGGCGGTGTCTTGCATGCTGGAAACGGCTTTATTCTACAGCGGCTTCTTTTACCCTCTGTATATGGCTGGGCAAGGCCGGATGGTGTCGGCAGGCGAGATTTTCAATTTGATTATCTTGGATGAAGCGCTGCACGGCGTGTATGTAGCGCTGCTGGCACAGGAGAAGTTCAATTTGATGAATCCTGCCGAGCAGGCCTACGCCAAAGCCTGGTACAACCAAACTTTGCAGACGCTTTATCAAAACGAACTGGCTTATACCGATGTGCTGTATGCCGGGGTGAACTTGACTGGCGAAGTCAAGCGTTTTATCCGCTTTAACTGCAATGTCTTGGCAGACAACTTGGCTTTGGAGCGCCCCTTTCCCGACGAGGAAATCAACGCCGTGGTGCAAAACGGCATCGAAGCACGCGGCACCACCCACGATTTTTTCAGCGCCAAAGGCAGCAGTTACAGCAAAGTGCGGGTCGAAACGCTGAGCGACGCCGATGTGGAAGCTATCTGGGCCGGCGGATTCCCCGATCTGGACAATACGAATCAGCCTGTGCGGGTGAGCCATGACTGAGGCACCGAGCAAACCGTTCGTGCTGCTGACCCAAAACGACTGCCCTAATTGTGAGCGCCTCAAAATGATGCTGGCCAAGCCGCTCAAAGGCGAATTTGACGGGCAGATCATGACGGTTCACCGCCAAAACGACGCGGACGAATTCGCCGCCCTGACCGCCGCGCACTTCATTCAAACTACGCCTGCGCTGCTGCATCTGCCGTCGGGCAAGGTGCTGCTGCAAACCTCGGGGTTGGGCGAAGTTCAGCGGTTTTTGCGGGGTTAACAGAGAGTCAGCCCCCAACCTCAGCCAGCGCCCGGCACCGTTCGGCCAATGTGCCAAACGTATCGTGGAGCTGCGCCGGCGCGGCAATTCGCACTTCACAGCACAGGCCCAGCAGCATGGCGGCAAATGCCTCCAAGTGCTCCCGCTGGGCCTGCACCCTTGTCCCGCCGTTTTCCTCGGTCAAGGTGACGCCCCAAGTCGAGACTCGTCCGCGCAGCGTACTGGAAGGCAGGCCCAGCCAAACATCGATGTGGTGACTTTCAGGCGTGTCGGGCCAAGTGGCCCGCAAATGGCCCAGCACGTCGAAGTCCCCGGGCGGCACAAACGAAGCGTCCAGCACTGTGAGAGCCGACATCCGGTCTAATCGGAAACAGCGCAGCGCCTCGCGGCTGTGGCAGCGTCCCACCGCGTACCAACTGCCGCCGAACTGAGCGACGCGGTAGATGTCCACCGTTCGCAGCGAGTCCACGTTGAGGCGCGAGCGGTAAGCAAACTGCGCGGCCTTGGCGTGGCGCACGGCCCTCAGCAGCGTGACCAGTAGCGCAGCGTCGGTGCTGACAGTCCACGCCTCCGTGTCGAGTTGCACCGCTTCTTCGATGGCCTCCATTTCTTGGCGTAGGGCGTGCGGCAGGGTACGGCGCAGTTTGGCCCCTGCGCTGTGTGCGGCCGGCGTCAGGGCGGTGAGGCCGAGGTGTTGAAGGGCCTTGAGGCCCAGCGCGAGGCTGAGGGCTTCTTCTCCGCTGAACATCAGGGGCGGCAACCGGAAGCCGGGCCTCAGTCGGTACGCGCCGCCCACACCCCGCTTGCCCTCCACCGGAATGCCCAGGTCTTGCAGCCGCGCCACATAGCGCTGCACCGTTCGTGGGCTGACTTCAAGGCGACGGGCCAGCTCACTGCCCGTCACCTGTTCGCGTTCTTGCAGCAGTTCCAACACTGTCAGCACCCGCATGGATGGGTCGTACATACGGATTATTTTGCCCCAAAAACACGACAAGTTCTGACGGGTATCGGGATTAAGCTGAGAGCAGAACCAACCAGACCCATTTGGAGGTGTTTGTATGACTCAGACTGAAACCGCGCCCGTGATCGTGACTCCCGAGCAGTTCCTGACGTACTGGCAAGGCCAGCGTCGCCTGACCCGCCGCGTGATCGAGGCCTTTCCAATTGCGCAGACCGAAGATCAGCTCTTTAGCTTTTCTATCGGCGGCATGCGGCCTTTCGGGGTGATGGCGTGGGAAATTTATCAGGTCAGTGCCCTGACGCTGGGGGGCTTACTCAGCGGCGAGTGGCCGATGCCGGATTGGCGTGAAGGCGTTTCCTTTGAACGGGCCGCGCTGCTGAAGGCTTGGGACGATTTGACCGAGCAGATCAACCGCGATTTTCTCAAAGTGGACATAGCTTTTTATGCCCAGCAACACCTTTTGCCTTGGGGCGAGATGAGCGGTTGGGCGGCGGCCATTTACGCCGTCGACAACGAAACGCACCACCGGGGCGAGGGCTACGTGTATTTGCGGGCGCTGGGGATTGAGCCGCCTGCTTTTTATGAGCGCTGAGCGCTCTCTCTTGACGAGTCAGGCTCAATGAGCGCATCCGATTCTTGGAGAGGTATACACCATGAACATTCTCGAAACCTACGATTACCTTGTGCGTGCTCGCCGTGATTTGTGGACTGCGCTAGAGGCCGCGCCGGACGAGGTGCTGTCGCGGCCCATGCTGGACGGTGAGCGCTTTCACTGCATCAAGGACTTGGTGGCCCACACGGCAGGAGTGGAAGACGGCTGGCTTCATTGCACCATTTTGCAAGACACTCCTGTGGAGGACTCTTTCCCGGCAATCAGAGACGCCGGGAGTGGCCCAGTTTACGCGGATTTCGCGCTGTCAGCATTGCTGGAGTATTGGCGGGCGGTGGAGCAGAGCACCCTGGCCTTCCTTGCCGCGCTCACCGAAACCGACCTGGAACGGGTCGTGGAAGACTCGCCCACCGAATCCTTCAAACTGGACGGCCTGCTGTGGCACGTGATGCTGCATGAGGTTCGGCACACCGCTCAGATTTGCGCTTTGCTGCGAACCCAGGGTGTCCAACCGCCCTCGCTGGATCTGTTGTTTTATTTGCCGAATTTGAAAACTGAGTCTCAAGCTTGAGTGGTGAATGGCAACTGAGTACTGTAGACGGCGTGCAGCACTCTGCCCCCGGTTACAAGCTGTCTTGAACACCGTCGTGCGCTGGGCTTCGTCACTCCTCTGGACTGTTGGCCGCCGCTTTTTGCACCAGTGGCATGATGGTCAGTCCCTGCACCGCGATGGTAAACAGCACGATGAAATAGGTGGCGGTGATCAGATCGGCGCGGTAAGCGCTGGGAGGCAGGCCCAGCACCAAGCTGATGGCGATGCCGCCGCGCAGGCCGCCCCAGGTCAGCAGCCGCACGGTGTACGCGCCGTAATTGCCCCAGCGCCGCACCAAGCCGAACGGCACGGCCACGCTGACGTAACGCGCCGCCAGCGCCACAACGATCAGCAGCGCTCCCGCCGCGAACTGCTGAACGGTGCTGGGCGTCAGCAGCACGTCTAGGCCGATGAAGGCGAACAGCAAAATATTGAGCACCTGGTCGATGGTTTCCCAGAAATTCATAACCTGTTCGCGGGTCTCTTCGGTGAAAATCCGGTCTTTGTAAGCGGAAATGACCAACCCGAACACCACCATCGCCAGCGGCCCGCTGACACCCAACCCCAGCGCCAGCACGTAGCCGCCGATGACCAGCGCGAGGGTGAGCAGCACCTCCACCGCCGCGTTTTCGATAGTGCGGGTCAGGTAAAGGCCCACCAAGCCC
The DNA here is from genome assembly GCF_003860465.1 of Deinococcus psychrotolerans. Taxonomy (NCBI): domain Bacteria; kingdom Thermotogati; phylum Deinococcota; class Deinococci; order Deinococcales; family Deinococcaceae; genus Deinococcus; species Deinococcus psychrotolerans. The sequence goes on along the minus strand of NZ_CP034183.1, from coordinate 1,791,082 downwards.
AGCACTCCGCCCAGCAGCACGCCGCCCAGCGCTTCGCGGGCAAACAAGCCCAGCGCGTCGACTACGCTGGCGGCGTGTTCGCCGTTTCCGACCAGCCCGCTCAGCACCAGAAAAATCACCACGCCCACGCCGTCGTTAAAGAGGCTCTCCCCGGCGATCAGCGTCTCCAAGCGCGGCGGCACTTTGGCCCGCTTGAGGAGGTCGAGTACGGCCACAGGATCGGTGGGCGAGATCAGCGCTCCGAACAAGAGTGCTCCGATCAGCGGCACCGCCAGACCCAGCGCCCCGAACACCAGATAAGAGCCGAAGCCCACCAGCACCGTGCTGATCAGGGTGCTGAACACCGCCAGCGTCAGAATGGTGACGCGCTGCTTGAGCATCTGAGCCGCATTGAGACTCAGCGCTCCGGCAAACAGCAGCAGGCTCAGGATGCCGTTGAGCACAAAGTCAGTGAAGTTGAGCGTTTTGAGCATGAAGCGGGCGTAGTGGCCGACGCCGGGCAAAGCCAGCGCGTCTAAGACCACCAGCACGACGCCGGCCAGTGCGCCGGAGAGGGCCACGCCCACGGTGGTCGGAAAATGCAAGAAGCGTTCGTTAAGGTACGCCAGCGCGGCGGTGACGCAAAGGAGGAGCGCGAAGGCGGTCAGCATGACGAGCAGTGTAGCGGGGTGGGGGTTTGTTTCGTGCTGCCGCCCCGCTAAACGTAGAATGACGGCATGACCGAGATGGATGAGCGCTATGAATTTGAGCCTGAAGATTTTGGAACAGAGGACTTTGAGCAAAGCGGCCTTGACAACGAAGCGCTGTACTTGGAGCGGCTCAACGGCGCTGACCTTTACTTTGAAGTGGTCGGGCCGGAGGACGAGGAAAGCGGCGACAAGCCGACTTTGCTTTATCTGCACGGCGGCCCCGGCTACAACGCGCTGACCTTCCGCGACCTGGTGGGCGAGCGCCTGAGTGCTTACCGGGTGATTTATTTGGATCAGCGCGGCGGCGGGCGCAGCGGCCCCTTAGACGACACCGAGCAGGGCAGCGACGCCCTCGACCTCGACACCCTGACGGCGGACGTGGAAGCGGTGCGCGAATTTCTGGAGATCGATAAGATTACCCCCATAGGACACGGCTTCGGCGCACTGATCGCGCTGGAATACGCCCGCCGTTTTCCTATGCACACCAATCGGGTGGTCTGCATCAACCCGTGGGTTCACTTTCCCGATCTGGCCCTGACCTTACTGGAGGAAGCCAGCGCCCGCCGCAGCGTCAAACTCGACGATCCGAGCGCCGAGGTCAAGGCCGCCGCGCCCGAAGGCCAGCATCCTCAGGTCGGTGCGGCCCGTATTGAAGCGGCCTTTGGCCTGATCAACGCCCGTGACCTGCTCAACGCCCTGCACTTCAAAGACGCGCCCAGTCGGATGCGCTTGGAATTTTCCGACGTGGAAGGCCAATTGATGGGCGGGGCCGAGGTGCAGCAGGCGTTGGTCAATCAGGGGCTGTGGGAGTTTGAATACCCGCCGTTTCTGACCGAGATCAAGCGCCAAATCTATGTGATCGCCGGAACACACGACGCCACCAGTTACCCCGCGCAGGTGCAGTGGGTCGAAGACCTGGCCGATGCCGAAGTGACCTTGCTCGACGCCGGCCATTACCCGTGGCTGGATGACGAGGACGAATTTGTGGAGGCGCTGGAGGAAGCGCTGACCCGCTGAACAAAGCTCACAGCACGCAGCGCACGTCCTGGCCGAAGTATTTCTTGCTCAGGGCCGTGTAGCTGCCGTCGGCCAGCATCTTTTTGAGGGCGATGTTGACGGGGCCCAGCACCTCGTTGTTGGCAGACAGCTCGGTGCCGCTACTGCGGTTCATGACCAGCGTGATGTCTTGCGACCACAGCAGCGGGCTGACCTGAATGACCTTCGCGCCCGCCGCTTTGAACATCTTGAGGGCAGCATAACGGTCCATCACCAAAGCGTCCATCTTCCCGGTCAGAAAGGCCAGCAACGCCTGATCATCATCGTTAAAGACGTTGACCTGCTTTTCGAACGGCAGGTTGCGCACGTAATAAAAATAACTGCTGCCGGTCACGACGGCGACGCGCTTGCCTTTGAGTTCATTGTCGTAGGTGGGGCCGCCGGGCCGGGCCAGAATCACCCCGCCAGTGCAGGCCAGCGGCTTGCTGAGCGTCACGTCGCTCAGCGGCTGTGGCAACTGGCTGTCGATGACCGCGTCGTAGTTGCCTGACCGCAGACCCTGCATCAGCGCCTCGGGCGTGCCGACCTTGCGCCAGGTGATAGTGCTGACCTTCATCTGCTTGCCGATGATACTCAGCAGTTCGGTGGCAAAGCCCTCGAAGGCTGCTCCATTTTGGTTGATAAGGGGCGGTTGGGCCGTGCTGAAAGCCAATTTGAACTGTCCCTTGCCCTGAATGTTGGCCAGGCCAGCGGCCTGAACCGGACTGGCTAATCCGATGATTGAGCCGAGCAGGGCCAGATGAGCGAGATGAATGCGGAATCGTAGCAAGGTAAGAGCCTCCTGAACAGATCATCCTCGCCGTTCGGGAAGGTGCCGGGCTGGAAAAGCCGTCAACAGACTGACCGCTCCAAAACCGACTGGCACATCCTTACGCGAAGATGTGCCAGCCTAGAGTTTCCTTTCTTTTCAACTTCTGACAAACTGCTCTGGAGCGCCCCAGCCCCGTCTACGACTACATATTGTGCAGAACGTTCATGATGTCGCCGTCTTTCATCACGTACTCTTTGCCTTCGGTTCTGACCCAGCCTTTGCTTTTGGCAGTGGTCCAGCCTCCGGCTTCCACCATTTTTTGCCACTCGATCACTTCGGCCCGGATAAAGCCGCGTTCCAAGTCCGAGTGGATTTCTCCGGCGGCTTCGGGGGCTTTTTCACCTTTGTGAATCGTCCAAGCCCGCACTTCTTTTTCGCCGGAAGTGATGAAGGTGATCAGGCCCAGCGTGTCGTAGCCGACTTTAACAAGTTGATCGAGGCCGCTTTCCTGTACGCCGAGGTCATGCAAAAAGGCGCGGGCGTCTTCTTCTTCCATCTCGGCCAGTTCGCCTTCAATCTGGGCGCTGATCTTGACGACGTGTGAACCTTCCTTGGCGGCGTGATCGCGCACCAATTGGACGTACTCGTTGTCGCTGGCCAGATTGTCTTCACCGACGTTGGCAACGTAAATGACCGGCTTGTTGGTAATCAGGCCGAAGTCTTTGGGTACTTCGCCTTCCACCTGTGCGGCGCGGGCGGGTTGGCCCTCGCCCAGCACTTTCAAAATGGCCTCAGCGATTTCAAGTTGCTCTTTGGCTTCCTTGTCGCCGCCTTTGGCTTTTTTGCTCAGGCCCACCACGCGCTTTTCTAAGCCCGCCAAATCGGCCAAAATCAGCTCGGTGTTGATGGTTTCGATGTCGTCCAGCGGATCGACTTTGTTGGACACGTGAATCACGTTGCCGTCTTCAAAGCAGCGCACCACGTGGGCAATCGCGTCGACTTCGCGGATATTGGCCAGAAACTGATTGCCCAGTCCTTCACCCTGCGAAGCGCCCTTCACGAGGCCGGCGATGTCCACGAACTCCACGAACGTTGGGATGATTGGCGGCACCCGCTCGCCTTTGGTAAAGACCTTGCTCAGCGCGGCGAGGCGCTCGTCCGGCACGTTCACACGGCCCACGTTGGGTTCGATGGTGGCAAACGGGTAATTGGCGGCCAGCGCTCCGGCGCGGGTGATGGCGTTAAACAGCGTCGATTTGCCGACATTGGGCAAGCCAACGATTCCGATACTCAAACTTGACATGCGCGTTTCTCCTTACGCGCCCGCAGGCGCAACGGAAAGCAGTTTAGCGCACAGCAGCGGTTGAGGGAAACCTTGGGCTGGGGTGCTGGTCGGCGGAGCGTGGCTCACGGCTTAATCAGGAGTGTTCCCACGTCCGCCGAGGGCTGAGACGGCCCCAGCGTCACACTGGCTTTTGCGCCGGGTTCGCTTCCTTCGCCGCCGAGCGCGTTGCCGCTGCGGTCATAGCCTGCCAGCACCTGAAAATCGCCGTCAGGCAGGTAAGCGCTGAACTGTCCTGCGGCGTCCAGTACCGGAGCAAAGGTGGAGGTGGTGCCCAGGATACTGAAGGTAAAGGTATTGCTGATGGCTGGAGCGCCGAGCGCGGCGGCGGCGTTGATGAGGCCGTAGCCGGTCAAATCGTCGCGCCCCGCCGTGCCGAGGTCGGTGGCGGTGTCCTGCATAATGTTGAGCGCCTGCGCAGGGGTGCTGGCCACGCCTTTGCTCAGCAGCAGGGCGGCGAGGGCGCTGACCTGCGGCGCGGCCTGCGAAGTGCCGGATTCGAACTGATAGCTCGGCTGATTTTTGTCGTAATTCCAAGAGGTCGAGAAAATAGAATCCGACACCACTACGCCGCCGAGCTTGAGATTCATGTTGTAAGTGGGATTACTGGGGTCGGCCCCGCCGTAAGCGGCCAGCGTCACTTGCGGGTAGCGCTGGCTGTATTCGGCGTGGAGCGGGAGTCCCCCTGCGTCAGGCCGCACCGAGGCCACGCTGACGGCTCCCGCGCAGGCTGCCGGATAGTACGGCTGGGTGCCGCCGCCGTTGCCCGCCGCGACCACCACCAACACCCCGCGCTGCGTGGCTGAGGCAATCGCGTCGCACAGCGGCTGAGCGCCCGCCACGCTGATCGGCCCGCCCAGCGACAAGTTGATGACCTGAGCCGGATGCGGATTGGTGTATGTGACCGACCGCAGCGTGATGGGCTTGCCGGAAGCGTAATCAATGGCCATAGCCACACCGCTTTCCGAGGCGCTGCCGAAGCGGTCGATTGCCCGCACCGGCAACACCTTGATCGGAGCGCTCAGCGCCGCGCCCACCACGCCGCTGGTGCTGCATCCGGCACAGGGCGAGGCGAAGCTGCCCTCGCCCGCCGCGATAATGCCGCTGACATGGGTGCCGTGACTGCCGGTGGTGCCGCTTTCGCCCGGATCGGTGGGATCGGTGTCGGGGCCGTAGGCGTCGGTGGTGACGATGTCCAGCGCCCCCTCACCACTTTTCCACAGCCTGCCAGCAAAATCGGGGTGGTCAAAGCGCACGCCGGTATCGATGACGGCCACCGTGACCGGATTGAGGTAGGGGGTGTTTTTCATATCGCGCCAGACTGCCGAGTAGCCCATCAAGCGGTAAGCGTACTGAAGCTGGGCATACTCGTCGGAAGGCAGGTAAGGCGCTTGCAGGGCCGGTACCGGTACATCCTGCGCCCGCAGCACCGCGTCCGGCACGGCGTAATTGACGCTGGGATCGGCCCGCAAAGCGCTGAGGGTGGCGCTGACATCGCTGGTGTCCAGCTTGAGGGTTTGCCCCGACTGCGCCGCGAGCGAGAGGCTTTGCACGGGCAGCGCTAGGCTTTCTATTCCTCTGTTCGGTACCCTACCCGCCGTCAGCGCGGGCAGCGCCGAGAGCAGCGCCGATTCGGTTTTGTAGTTGACGATCACGCCCCGCGCTCCGGCTGAATTGCTGAGGGCTGAAGGGTTGACCCGCAGCGGCGCGGCAGGCAGCACCGAGAGCGCCGAAGGGCCTTGAGCGCTGATTTGCCCGCTCACCTGTCCGGTCAGGTGATAGAGGTCGGCGCTGACGTTGAGGGTGGTGGTGCCTGCCGCCCCGCCGCGCAGGGGGTGGGCTTTCCAGAGCAGTTGCAGTCCGGCGCTGAGCTGCTTGACATCTGCTTTTGTCAGCGCGGCGGCGCTGCGGTTGAGGGTCAGTGTCGTTTTCACGTTGCCGCTGCCGCTGAGTGGGTAAGCGCTGAGCCAACCCGGCAAGCCGGTGAGGTTCCAGGTGCCGTCAAAGGGAGCGCTGTAGGCGTCGCTCAGCGCGTTGGCGGCGGATAAGCTCACTTGGCTGGGCAAGCTGGCCGGAGCGCCCGGGTTAGACGGCCCCGCCGTGCCCGCGCCGTCTGACGGATCAGGCACAGTGGTTTGGGGGCAGGCGGTCAGCAGCAAGCTGAAGCCCAGGAGCGCGGTCAGGGTGGCGCGGTTCATTGCTTATCAGCATGCCGCTTTTTGCCTGATGGGGGATGTGACGCGGTGGGCAGGGAGTAAGGCTGCGCTGGGGGGATGGGCCGCCGAGCGCCGATGCGTCACAATAAGCGCCATGCCGAGTGGGCGCGTTCACAACATCATCAACACGGCCACCTACGGCTTGATCGCTGCGGCGACCCTGTGGGCACAGTCACAGCAACTCGTGGTTCTCACGCTGCCGCAGGCCGCCAGCTTCAGCGTTGCCTATGCGGTGGGCACCTTCTTACTGTCGCCGGACCTCGATTTGGCCGAGGGACGGGTGGACAGCAAACGCCGCTGGGGGCTGCTGGGTTTCATTTGGGTGCCGTATGGCCGCATGTTCAGCCACAGGGGTCTGTCGCACACATGGCTGCTGGGGCCGCTGACCCGCTTGGTGTATCTGGGCTTGATTGCCCTGCTCCTCTACAGTGCGCTGCTGTTGGTGTGGCCAAAGCTGCACTGGCCCGCGTCTTGGCCCGCCACCACCTCCTCGCCCAGCCTTGAAGTGCTGTTGCCGCTGGCGCTGGGGTACTACGTCAGCCAGTGGCTGCACCTGATCGCCGACGGTATCAGGCCCGATCACGGCATGCGGCGCAGTCAGCAAAAATTCAGGAAGCTGCGCGGCGGGGCGCGGCGGCTGGGCAAGGGGCGCTGAGTACAGCGTTCGGGCTCGCCGTCAACCCATAACCTGCACCCAGCCATCTCCAGCTCAGCTCGGCACATCCGTCCCCGGCTCTCGGCGCTATCCTCGCGCTATGGCCCGCTTCCTGCCGGTTTCCCTGATGGCCCTTTGTCTGCTGCTCGGCGGCTGCTCGCCCGGAGGCGTGAGCCGAATCCGCGCTCAAGTCCGTGACTGGCCCGGCGAGGCGGGGCAAGTTATGATCCTCGGCGGCGGCGGCGCGGCTTTGACCAGCAGCGCTATCGACAAGGTGGGGCGCTTTACCTTGCCTTTGCCCGGCGCGGCGGCGATGGCTCCGTTATTGCGGCCCACTTTGCAGCCGAACCTTGCGGCGGGCTGCACCGACAAGGTGGCGGTCAGCGACCCGGCGGCCCAGTTTTACCTGCTGCCGAGCATCAGCGCCTCGGCGGCGGGAACGGCCCTCACGCTGGTGAGCCAGACCCGCAGCAACGTGCCGGGCGGGCCGCTGGACCAGCGCGTTTATATCTACGCCAGCACACCAGCCCGTGTGCAGGGTGACTCGACGTGCGCGGTGGCGGCGTCCAGCACCAGTTACGCCCTGAATCTCAAGGCGGGCTGGAATTACGCGGTCATGCGCCGCCCGACGCCCAGCAGTCCAGCACGCCTTGAGAGTGTGGGCGACGACGGCTTTGAAGGCTGGGAAGTGGCAAAGGGGAAGTGAGGAAATGGGCTACGGGGACGTGGTGAAAACGAATCGAGCCTCAGCCGTTCTTAGCCCCGTTTCCGTTCAGCGCTGACCTACTTGGCCGCTTTGGGTTTCTTGGTCTTGCCCTGCTTTTTGGCGGCGGCTTTTTCGGCCCGCATTTTGTCCTGAAACTGTTTGGCCGTGTCTTCCATCAGTTGAGCGCCCTGCTGATCGACCGCCCGCTGCAATTCAATCAGGGTCTGCCCGCTCATGTTGCGGAGTTGGGCTTCGATTTGCTTGCCAATGAAGTTGTAGCGGATGGTGGCATTGGTGCTCAGCGTGACTTCGGTGCCGCCGGGAATGTTCTTGAAGACCCAGCTCTGGGTGTATTTCTCGATGGGGCCGAAGGGCTTCACCGCTTCCCAGCCGCCGCGAAACGGCGCTTGAATCTGGCCGTATTTGGCGGTGTACGACAAACCCAGCAGGCGCCGCTCCAACTTGATATTCACCAGTGTGCCGCTGGCCAGTTTTTCCTCGCCGACGTAGTTGGCCAAGCGGATATTGGGATCCCAGCGGGTGCGGCGTTTGGGATCAAGAACCAGCCGAAACAGCACGTCGGGCCGTGAGCGAATAACGATGGTGTCTTTGAAACTAAGCGGTTGAGCCATGATCTCCATACTCTAACTCACGGCTCTAGCTCAGGCGGCGGGCCACCTCGGCGCGGATTTCGGTGAGTGCCGACTCAGCGAGAGCGGGGGCGGCACTTTCAGATGAAAGGGTTTCAACTGAAAAGTCAGCCAACGGCACCCAACTGACACAGCCGAGCAGCTCCGGCGTTTCCTCGACCCTGAGTGGCGGCGTCAGCGGCCAGACCCGCAGCACCACGGCGTGCAGCCAGGGGCGGTTGCGGTAGTGAAATCGCCGCTCAATCGCGCTGGCATTCAAGGCCTGCATGTCTTCTAGGGCCAGCGCTTTGTCCAGCGCTTCTATTTTGTAGACCTCCAGCACCTCGGCGCGGGCAGGCACGACAATTTGGCCCGGCGCGGGGTCGGAGCGCAGCAGGCCGCTGAATTCGGAGCGCACCTCGGCGGCGTTTTGGTGGAGGAAAGTGGGGTAGAGCAAAAACTCTCGGTGCTGGACTTCAAAGCCGTCGTGCGTTTCCATGATGCCGCCTTTGCGCAAAATCACGGCGGTCTGGCCGGTGGTCAGGGCCTGGGCTTGGGCGTCCCATTCTTTGAGGGCGGTCAGGGTCATGCGGGCAGAGTAGCGCAGCGGCTGTGTGAGTAGTACGGTCATTGGAATAGAAACTGGACGTGAGAAGTTGGGCGACTAAACTCAAGGTATGCCTGATTTGCTCGCCCTCGCACCCAACGTCTTTTTGTTCCCGGCTGCTGTCAACTCGCTGGTGTTTGTGCAGGGCAGCGGCGTCCTGGTGGTCGATACCGGCCTAGACGAGCAGCACGCCCGCAAGCTGCTGCGCGGCTTAGAAGCTCAGCACCTGACGCCGACGGCCATTCTCAACACCCATTCGCACGCCGATCATCACGGCGGCAACGCGGCTTTCCTCAAGCGCTTTCCTGATTTGCCGATCTACGCGCCGCCCTTTGAAGCCGCCATCATTGCCAATCCGCTCTTGGAGCCGTTTTACCTTTATGGTGCACACCCGCCGCAGGCCCTTCAAACCAAGTTTTTGCTGGCTCCAGCAAGTCCGGCGCAGGCCGTTGAATCCGGATTGGTTACGCTCGGCGGCGTGGACGTGGAACTGATCGAAGTGCCGGGCCACGCTTCTCAGATGTACGCCGTGAGGGTGGGGGAAGTGCTGTACGCCGCCGACGCGCTGTTCGGGCTGGAAGCGCTGAGCAAGCACCCGCTGACTTTTTGCGTGGACAGCGCCGCCATGAAGCGCAGCGCCCAGAGCCTGCTGAGTCAAGGCTTACCCAGTCTGGGCGGCGTGCGCCTGACGGTGCCGGGGCACGGCCAGTCCACTGAAGAGTTGCCCGCTCTGGTGGCTGCCAACCTCAGCGCCTTCGAGCGGGTCACGCGGGCCGTGCATGAAGCTGTGACACACGCCTCCACGGTGGATACGGCCCTGACGCGCGTTTGCGACAGCTTGGACGTTGAAATGACCAATCCCGGCGCAGTCGTGCTCAACCGCAGCGTGGTGAGCGCCCACCTCGCGGAGTTGGTGGGGCTGGGCCATGTGAGCATGCGTGTGGAGGGCAATCAACTCCTCTTCACGGGGCAGCTTTGAGCGCGTGAGCCTCTCTCCTGCACAATGTTAAAGGCCTCCTTACGGCCACATCACCCAGACGGCGCGGTGGCGGCGGTACGGTGAAGTCATGACTAAAAAGAGCAAGAACACCGCCGCACCAGCGAGCAGCGCCAAAGCCAGTGCAGGCAGCGTTAAAGACACCAAAAAGAAGGCCGCCCCGATCACCGTGAATGACGTGAGCGACGCCATGACGCCTGCCGAAGCCTCGGTGGGCAAGCAAACCGACGCGGCGCATGAGGGCGGGGAATTCAACCAACTGGTCAACCACCACTACCTCACCGAAGAGCAGTTCGGGATCGTTTCGGAGACGTTGCAGCGCAACTTGGCGACCAGCATCAACTTGTACCTAAAGTTCAAAAAGTACCACTGGGACATCCGGGGCCGCTTTTTCCGCGACCTCCACCTGGCCTATGACGATTTCATCGACGAAATCTTTCCCAGCATCGACGAGCAGGCCGAGCGCTTGGTGGCCCTCGGCGGCAGTCCCAAAAACGCCCCGGAAGACTTGGCCCGCTACAGCGTGGTTAAAGTCCCCACCGAAACCGTGCGTGACGCCCGCACCCAGGTGGCCGATCTGGTCAGTGACCTGAGCCGCGTGGGCAAAGGTTACCGCGACGACAGCGGCACAGTGGACGACGCCGAAGATCACGCCACCGCCGATATGTACAACGGCTACGCCGGCACCATCGACAAAATCCGCTGGATGCTTCAGGCGATGATGGACGACGAGCAACTGAACTGACTTTGAAGAATGAAAGGCGGAGGGAAACCTCCGCTTTTTTGTGTTCTGGGACATGCAATGGGGGGTAGAGGTGAGCGACCAACCTAAACAGCCGACCAAGAAGTTTGATTACAGCCTTCACTACGCCGAACTCGATCTCCGCGCCCATCCTGAGTTGTACCGAATCGGCGTGGGCGAGCAGGGCGTCTTGCTGGTGCAGCCGTACAAGGCCGAGATTTTACCGCACTGGCGCTTTGCCACGCCCGAAGCAGCAGAGGAGAGCAGCCAGAAGATTTACCAGTTGTTTCTAGATTATTTGGCGGCGGGTGACGTGGTGGGCGCGGACATGGCCCGCAAGTTTTTGCAGATGGGGTATACCCGTGCTCGGCGCTACGCCAACCACAAAGGCGGCAAAAAGTACGACGGGCCAGTTCCAGACGACAAAAAAGGGGTGAGCGGCGCACATGGCCGCCCCGAGTTGCCGCGCACGCCTGAAGACCCCGTCAAAGCCGAGTCCGCCCGCATCTTTAAGGCCAAGTGGGATGAAGCGGCGGCCAACGCCGAGTACAAACAGCTCAAGCAGGAGCACAGGGAGCGGTACGGGTGAGCGGAGCCGAAGTGAATCGGTTCAGCCCTCACTTCACCTCAAAGCCCATCTCCCGCAGCGCTTCCTCGGCGGCCTGCTGATCTTGCGCCGAGCTGCCGCCCGAAAGGCCGAGGCCGCCGATCACCTGCCCATTTTCCACCACCGGATATCCGCCGCCCAGCGCCGTCATGCGCGGGTGGTGGTTGAGCGGCGACACTTCGGGGCTCTGGACGATTTCGTTCCAAACGTGGGTGGGGCGGCCAAACGAGGCGGCAGTCCAGGCTTTGTTGATCGCCACCTCCGCCACCAGAAAGGGCGCGTGGTCGGCCCGCTCAAAAGCCCGCAGGTGCCCGCCCGTATCGGTCACAGCAACCGCCATGTCCACGCCGAGACGCTTGGCAGCGGCGCGGGCCGCCGCAATGAGTTCGAGCGCCGCGCCGCAGGAAATGTTGGGCGTAGAAACGGATTTGGCTGGAGTGCTGGTCATGTGGGTGCTCCTTGGTGAACTTTGAACTCGCGCTCAGCGCACCGCCGTTCCCTCGGCTGTTTTCTCTGCAAACTGCTCGCGCAACTCTCGCTTGAGAAACTTGCCCGTCGCGCCAATCGGAATGGCGGCCACCACTTCGTAGGCGTCGGGCAGCCACCACTTGGCGAATCGGGGAGACAGAAAGGCGGTCAGCTCGGCGTGGCCCGGGTGGTCGTGGCCTTGCCGCAGCACCAGCACTGCCAGCGGCCTTTCGTCCCACTTGGGATCGGGCATGGCGATCACGGCGGCCTGCGACACGGCGGGGTGGGCCATCAGGGCGTTTTCCAAATCCACGCTGCTGATCCACTCGCCGCCGGATTTGATCAGGTCTTTGGCCCTGTCCTGAATCTGCATAAAGCCGCGTCCGTCGAGGGTGGCGATGTCGCCGGTATCAAACCACTGCTGGCCGTTAATCTCCAAGAAGTTGTCCTGGCCTGCGCCGCCGTAGTAGCTTCCGGCGATCCACGGCCCGCGTGTAATGAGGCGGCCCATGCTTTTGCCGTCGTGTGGCAAAATATTGCCCTCATCATCCAGAATTTCGAGTTGCACGGTGGGCACCGCCACTCCCTGCTTGGCGGCCAGCGCGTAGCCGTCGTCGCTGGCAAACTTTATTCCCGGTGGCGTGATGCTGACCGTGCCGAGCGGGTGCGTTTCGGTCATGCCCCAGGCCTGGGCCAGCTTGAGGTGGTGGCGCTCCGAAAACGCCCGAATCAGCGCTTCGGGAGCGGCCGAGCCGCCCACCACAAGGCGCTCGAGCTGGAGTTGATACGGCTTGCCAGCTTCGGCGGCGCGGTCAAGCTCGGCCAGCAGTCCCATCCAGATGGTCGGCACGCCCGCCGTGATGGTCACTTGCTCGTCTTGCATCAGCTTGGCGAGGCTCGGGCCATCTGAAAATGCTCCGGCAAACACCAGTTTCGCGCCGTAGAGCGAGCAGGTGTACGGCAGCCCCCAAGCGTTGACGTGAAACATCGGCACAATCGGCAGCACGGCGTCGCTTTGACCGACGTTCAGCGCGTCTTTGGGCGCGGAGGCGAGGCTGTGCAGCAAAGTGGAGCGGTGCGAGTAGGTCACGGCTTTGGGGTTGCCGGTCGTGCCGGAGGTGTAACACATGCCCGCCGCGTCGGTTTCCAGCATCTCGGGATAGCGGCTTTGCGGCGCGTGGTTCATGATCCAGGTGTCGTAGTCCTCGACGCCGTCCATGGGTTTGGGCAGCGGCCCCAGCACCACGATTTTCTCGATGCTGGGGCAGTTTTCCAAGATGGTGGGAATCTTGTCGGCAAATAGGTTTTCGATCAGCAGCACTTTATCCTCGGCGTGGTTGATGATCCAGCAGAGTTGGTGGGGGTGCAGCCGAATGTTGAGGGTGTGCAGCACCGCGCCGGAACTGGGAACGCCCAGATAAGCCTCCAAGTGCCGGTAGGAGTTGACCGCCAACGTCGCCACCCGCTCGCCCGGCCCCACGCCCGCCGCCGTGATGGCGCTGGCCAGCCGCAAGGCACGTTCAGCGACCTCGCCATAAGTGGTGCGGTGAAGTTTGGCAGTGGGCTGGCCGTCTTCGCCGCGTCCCGCCACCATCAAGCTGACAATTTCGCGCTCGGCAAAAAAGTGACGGGCGCGTTCGACGATTTCGGGAATGAGCAGTGGAACGTCCATCATGGTGCTTTTCATCAGGGTTCTCCTTGAAACAGTGGGGAAAGTTGGGAAAGTGGGCCGTGAGTTGTGCTGTGGTAAGCAGTCTAACCAAAGTGAGTGGGTGGAGCGGCGTGCTGGCTTACGTGGCTTCCTGTTTTGGGAGTAGTGCGGCCCACTGCTTAACTGGCAGCCTGTCCCAAAAGCCCTGTGCTGCCCGTTGACAGTTGGTCTGAGCGCCCGCCCCGCCGCTTGTGCTTTTCGTGTCAGCGCGGCCGTGAGAATCTTGAGCCATGTCTGGTTCTTCACCGTTGGAGCGCGGCGCGGCGGCAGTCTTGACCGCGCTGGCACTCGGTTGCGGGGCTTGGGCGCTGCTCCCTGCCTTCAGTCCCGCTCTGCACCGACCAACCGTGACCCACGCGGCGCTGCCCGTTTCGGCCACCGCTGAGGCCGCCCCAACTTATGCCACCACCGCCAGCGTGAGGCCGCTGATTTCTGGCAGGCTCAATCTCAACACCGCCACCGAAGAGCAGCTCGAAGCCCTGCCCAGCATCGGCCCAGCACTGGCTGCCCGCTTAATCGCTGCCCGCCCGTATCACACCCTCGCCGACCTTGACGCGGTGCGCGGGGTGGGGCCGGTGCTGCTCGGCAAACTGACCCCACTCGTGTCGTTTTGATGCTGGGATTCACGTGGCGCTGAGTTGGAATCCGGCTACCGGAGAAGTGCAGGCGGACGCGACCTACTCGCCGCGCCGCTGGCCCGTTCCGGCTTATCCGGTTCCAGCGGCGCTGGCAGTCATTGGCGGCGTGCTGCTGGGCTTCGGAGCGCTCTGGGGCGCGGCGGTACTTGTTGTGGCCCTGGCGCTGAGCTGGCCTGCCGGCAAGGGTTGGCTGCTGGGGGCCTGTCTGGTGTTGGCGGTGTGCGGCTTCGCGCGCGAGCGGGCCTGGCAAGCCGCTCCCGACGCGCTTTTAAGCTGGGTGGGTGCTCAAGCCACCCTGATTGGCGACTGGGACGGCCAACTGCTGCACCTCAGTAGCCCTGCGGCGGCAGTGGCGCTGGCACCCAAGCCCAAGGGGCCAGCCGGACGCCTGACCGTCCGTGGGCGGCTGGTTCGCCCAGAGGGTCGGCGCATTCCTGGCGGCTTCGATTACGCGTTTTGGCTGCGGATGCAGGGTGTGCGCGAAGTCTTGGTGGCCGCCGAGATCAAGCATTTGAAGCCTGAAGGCGGGGTGCGCGGTTGGTTTCGGCGGGGCCTGAGCGCCGGTCTCTCACCGCGTGAGTCGGCCCTGCTACGGGCTGTGGAATTGGGCGAGCGCAACGATATCTCGCAGGAAAGCTTCAATGACGGCCTGAATGTCCGCGACGCTTTCACGCGGGCGGGTTTGGCACACCTGATGGCGCTCAGCGGGCAAAACGTGGCGCTGCTGGTGGGAGCGCTGACTTGGCTCCTGGCCCGTTTATTGCCGCTCAAATGGACAAACGCCCGCTACCCGCTGATGCTCACGGTGCTGGCGGGTTTTTTATGGTTGGTCGGCCCCACGCCCAGCATCACCCGCGCCGTGCTGATGGGCGTCTTGGTGCTGCTCTCGTTGTGGCTGGGGCGCGGTAAGCTCGACGTCTACGGTGTGTTGGGCTTGGCGGCCATCGCCAGCTTGCTGTATCAACCGGCTTGGTTGTTTGACGTGGGCTTTCAACTTAGTTTTCTGGCGGTGCTGGGCCTGAGTGTGTCAAACAGGGTCGCTGCTCTGCTGCCCGCAAAGTGGCCGCTGTGGCTGCGCCTCGCGCTGGTCGCCACCCCCTGCGCCGAACTCGCCACTTTGCCGGTGGTGCTGCACACCTTCGGCCAGTTGCCGCTGCTGAGCCTCCCCGCCAACCTCGCCGCCGCCGCGCTGATGGCCGTGCTGGTGCCGCTCGGCTACCTCGCCGGACTGCTGGGGCCTCTGGCGGTGGCGGTCAATTGGGCGCTCGGCCCGCTGTCGGAAGCGCTGCTGAAAGTGGTGGATATTTTTGGCCGCGCTCCGGTGCTGACCTGGGGAATGATCAGTCCGGCAGGGTTCGCGGTTTACGCGGTATTTGCCGCTGCCGCTGTGCTGACCCTTTACCGCCTCCTGCCGCTGTGGGTCTTGCCGCTCACCGCCTTGCTGGGCGGCGTGTCCACTGCTTTGCCGAGCCTGCTCAACCCACCCAGCGAAATCGTCTATCTGGACGTCGGACAGGGCGACAGTTCGCTGATTCGCACTCCCAAGCTCACCATGCTGATTGATGGCGGCGGCACTCCCAGAGGCGATTACGACGTCGGCAAAGGCACGGTGCTGCCTGCCTTGCGGGCCATGAACGTGCGCTCCCTCGACGTGATGGTCGCCACCCACGCCGACGCCGATCACATCGAAGGCCTGATCAGCGTGCTGCTGGGCTTGCCAGTAGGCGAGTTGTGGATCGGTCAGCGCAAAGACGACCCCAATCTCAATATGCTGCTCAGAGCCGCCGAGGCCCGCCACGTGCCGGTGCGCGAAGTACGGCGCGGTGACAGCGTACAAGCCGGAAAAGCCACCTTCACGGTGCTGTGGCCCACTGGCAAAGTCTGGTCGGATGCCGACAACGAAAATAGCGTGGTCATCAAGTTCGATACGCCCAAGTTTCACACCGTCTTTCTGGGCGATCTTCCCGACCCGCTGGAAAGTGAGCTGGGCGTCGGCAAGTTGGATGTTCTCAAAACGGCCCACCACGGCAGCCGCTTTTCGAGCGGTCAAGCGTTTTTGGACGAAACCCGCCCGCATGACGCCGTCATCAGTGTCGGGCGATCTAACAGTTACGGTCACCCCAACCCGCAAGTGCTCGACCGCCTTCAAGCGTCCGGTGTAAAAGTCTGGCGCACCGATCAGGTGGGAACCGTGCGCTGGCCCTTGCCTTGACGGTGTGGCTGTCGGCTTAGCGTTGCAGTCGGCGAAAAACAGCAACCCTAACTCCTGCCTTTTGGCTCAGTGGTAGGGCTACACTCCAGCCATGTCTCTTTCCGTTCGCCGGGTCACCGATCCGCATGACCCCGCCCTTGAGGCCTTCGGGCGCATTCAGGAAGCCGCCTACTATCAGCCGGAGATGCTGATTCCCGCTGAATATTTTGGGCCGATGATTGTTCAACCGCCGCAGACTGGCCAGCGCCAGAACATTATTTTGGTGGCCGAGCAAGGCGGTGAGGTGGTGGGCGGCACCCTCTTTCACCTGTTGAGCAGTGGTGCGGGCTTCAGCTCATTTATGGGGGTGGCCCAGTCGGCGCGGGGAACGGGAGCCGCCCGCGCCCTGCACCGAGCCCGAATGCAAATCATCGGTGAGGTGGGCGCGGTGGGCGTATTCGCCGACGCCGTACACCGCCAAGCGCTCAGCGCCGAAGATTTGGCCGCCGAAGCGCGGGTGGGCAGCGACCCCACTTTGCGGCGCGTCAAGCTGGGCGCTCTGGGCTTTTTTACAGTGGACATTCCGTATTGGCAACCTGTCGGCGGCCCCGAGGGTGGCCCGCTCAAAGACTTAGATCTGCTGTACTGCCCGCTCGAAACGTCTGGGACTGTTTCACTGAGATTGGTCACAGATACCATGCAGGCGTACTGGCAAAGCTGGTTGGGCGCTGATCGGGCCGCCGAAGAAGCCGCAGCACTGGCGCAGCGCACCGAACCAAACCCAACTGGACAAAGCTCAGTGGCGCTGCTGAGTGCCACCGAGCGGCCCAAGGCTTTTTCCCAATCTTGAAACTCAGTCGTCGGCGCTGACCGCTTCCTGCTTAGGTGAGGCCTGCTGCGCTGCGCTGCCACGCTCCGCCTGAATAAACTCAGCCGCCTTCTCGGCAATCATGATGGTCGGGGCGTTGGTATTGCCGCGCACGACACTGGGCATGATGCTGGCGTCGGCGACCCACAGGCCTTCCAAGCCGCGTACCTTGAGGCGCTCATCGACTACGGCGAGGTCGTCGTGGCCCATCTTGCAGGTGCCGACCGGGTGGTAAATGGTCATGGCCTGCGCCCGAATGTACTCGCGCAGGTCGTCGTCGCTTTGAACCTCTGCGCCCGGCATGGCTTCGCGGGTGCGGTACGCCGAAAGCGCTTCTGACTCTCCGACTTGCCGCGCCAGCCGCATTCCGCGCAGCAGCACGTTCATATCGGCTTCGTCCGAGAGGTAATCGGGTTCGATCAGCGGCTGGGCCTGCGGATCGGCGCTGGCCAAACGGATACGCCCCCGACTCTTTGGCGCGACCAGCGAAGGCAGCAGCGTGAAGTGGTGGCCGTCCAATTCCAAAAAGCCGTGATCCACGAACAGCGCTGCGCCGTTGTGAAACTGCAAATCTGGGGCGTCTAGGGCAGAATCGGATTTCATAAAGCCGCCGGTTTCAGCGATGTTGCTGCACAGCATCCCTTGCTGGTCACTCATGTACAGCGCGAAATTGGCTTCGCTGGTGGCGTCTTTGAGGCTCACCGTCTGGGTTTCGTAAACCAGCGGCACAAACAGGTGGTCTTGCAAGTTCTGGCCCACGCCTGGGAGGTCGTGCAGCACTTCGATCCCTGCCGCTTCCAGTTCCCGGCGCTCGCCAATGCCCGAAAGCATCAGCAGGTGCGGGCTGGTGATCGCTCCCGCCGCCAGAATTACGCCCCGCTCGGCCCGAACCGTGTGCAACTGCTCGCCGCTGAGGTACTCGGCCCCCACCGCTCGCCCGCCTTCCAGCACAATGCGGGTGACATGCGCTCCAGTGCGGGCTTCCAGATTGGGCCGTGCCAGAGCCGGTTTGAGGTAAGCGCTGGCCACCGAATGCCGCACCCCGCTTTTCTGAGTGACCTGATAGCGCCCGACGCCTTCTTGCGACTCGCCGTTGAAGTCACTATTGGCCGGGAAGCCGATTTCCTCAAAACCGGCCGTGATGGCGTCGCAAATCTCGTGGG
Organism: Deinococcus psychrotolerans; assembly: GCF_003860465.1. Taxonomy (NCBI): domain Bacteria; kingdom Thermotogati; phylum Deinococcota; class Deinococci; order Deinococcales; family Deinococcaceae; genus Deinococcus; species Deinococcus psychrotolerans. The sequence goes on along the minus strand of NZ_CP034183.1, from coordinate 1,773,046 downwards.
TGTACCGTCGGTTCTCGACGTGCAGCGGCCCGCCCGCGCCGTGAAACGCACCCGCGCCGTTTTCGTTGTCCTCGGCCTTGATGAAATACGGCAGCACTTCGTCGTAGCTCCAGCCCGAATTGCCCGCCCCGGCCCAAGCGTCGTAGTCGGCGCGGTTGCCGCGAATGTAGACCATCGCGTTGATGCTGCTCGAGCCGCCGAGCATCTTGCCGCGTGGCCAGTACAATTTGCGCCCGGACAGATGCGGCTGCGGCTGCGTTTCGTAGTTCCAATCCAGCGGCGACTTGAACAGTTTGGCAAAAGCCGCCGGAATGCCGATTTCCGGCGCTTCGTCCGGCACGCCCGCTTCGAGGAGCAGCACCCGCGTTTGGGCGTCTTCGCTCAGCCGCGCCGCGACCACACAGCCGCCTGAACCCGCGCCGATCACCAGATAATCCACAGAAGTTGGAGCGGTTTCGCTTTTGCCCTGCGTCATGTGCCCTCCACGCCAAAGAAGTGGGAATGACCACCCTGCCTCACGGATTTGAGGTGCGGCGGTAGAACTTGGATTGAAAAGACTTCAGTTCGCGTTGAGCCAGCATACGCCCGTGGAAGACCAAAAAAAATGAGCCCCGCTTCCCAATTGGTGGGAGCGGAGCCAAACGTCGGGCTAACCTTTAAGCGGCGGGCGCTTCGCTGCTGGTTTCTTCCGCGCCACGCCGGGTGCGGTTGGGGCGCTCGGCGGTGGTTTCTGTCGGCGCGGGGGTGCTGGCGGTGGGCGCAGTGGCCGCAGGAACGTTGGCAGCGGGCGCGTTGGTCGTAGAGACACCCGAGATGCGGCCCAAAGTTTCGCCAAAAGCCCGCATGGCGTCGCTGGCTTCCAGCTCAGACACGGCGCGGGCATTGAGGGCTTTGAGTTCTTCGCGGGTCACGGCGTATTCGGGCGCGTCGTGACCCTTAAGGCCGCGCAGCACGCTGTACGCGCTGGCCGACTCGATCTCCGCGCCTTTGGTGGTCGTCACGGTGCTGGCGCTCTCCATCCCCGCGCCGATCAAGGTGATGTTGTCGGGCGAGACCATCGTGACCCTATCGCCGCGCTCCTCCATGTGGGCGGCGAGTTGCAACAGGCCGCGCAAATGAAGCATGTGCTGAAACAGTTCCAAGTGCGCGGTCATCGCGCCCGCTTTCTTCAAGAGGTTATCCATACTGGTATTATTACGGTGTTGGCGTAATTGTCAAGCTCGAATTAAGCTGGACGAATCAAAATGAAGAAACGCTCAAGTCAGGTTGAGGTCAAAGCGTTGCCGCTCGGTATATGACTGCCCCGCTCGGTCTTTGCCAAACAGCACCAACTGAGAAGCCGTGAACGCCAGCGGCTGAGTTTCCAGATCGCTGAACTCCTGCTGAGCGCTTTCGATGGCCTGCTTCCAAGTCACGTTGAGGCTGCGCCACTCCAGCGCCAAAGTCAGGTGCGGGTGGTAGTTCTCCAAAGCAAAATCGCCGGGTGCTTGGCCCAGTTCGCTCACCAGGTTGCGGTGAAGCTCGTGCAAAGCGGGCGCGTCCACCGACAAAAAAATTACCCGCGAGCCGAAAAAGTCCACGCGCCCAAGAGTGACGGGCGCGGCGGTCTGGCGCTCAGCCACCGCTGCGGCCACGCTTTGCCAACGCTTTTGGGGCAGCGCGGCAGGAGCCAGCAAGGTCACGTGCGGCACGGTGATGACGTGTTCCAGTTTGGCTTGCCAGGCCAGTACACGGGCCGTGAGTTCGGGCGGCGGGGTGATGCCAACAAAAAAGGGAGGCAAAGAAGGTGCAGGCATGCCTTAGCCTAAAGCCATGAACTTCTTGGTATTGGGCGGCACCCGCTTCGTGGGGCGGCAAATAGTCCTAGAACTCCTCGGGCGTGGCCACCGCGTGAGCATCCTGACGCGCGGGCAAACCGACGACGACCTGCCGCCGGAAGTGGAGCGGCTGCGCGGCGATAGAGACGCGGGCGATTTGAGCGCTCTCACGGGCCGCACCTGGGACGCCTGCTTGGATGTCAGCGGCTACGTGCCCCGCGTGGTGACCCAGAGCGCTGAACTCCTCAAAGACGCCGTGAAACGCTATCTCTTTATTTCCACCGTCAGTGTTTATGCAGACGGACAGAGCGGGCCGATCACCGAAGATTCAGCCTTGGCCGTCTTGGAAGACTCTAAAAGCGAGAACATTCAAGCCGACTACGGAGCGCTCAAAGTGGTCTGTGAAGCGCAAGTGCAGCGGATCTACGGCGAGCGGGCCACCACCATACGCCCCGGATTGGTGGCGGGGCCGTTCGATCACACTGGGCGTTTCACCTACTGGGTGCTGCGGGCGGAGAGCAGCGGGGCAGCGCTGGCTCCCGGCGACGGTCAGGACATCACTCAGGTAATAGACGCCCGCGACTTGGCAGCGTTCGTGGCGCATCTGCTGGAGCACCATACACCGGGCATCTTCAACGCAGTGGGTGAGCCGATAACGTTTGCCGCTTTTCTCGCTGGAGTCTCAGCGGGCGTGGACGCTCATCCCGATTGGCATTGGATTTCGCAGGCCGATCAGCAACGCCTCGCGGCAGGGGAGAGCTGGCCCATCTACTCGCACCGCGAACCTATTCTCAATATCGAGCCTGTGCGGGCCAAAGCGGCGGGCCTCAAGCTGCGCCCCCTCTCCGACACGGCGCGGGACACGCTGGCCTGGGCCAAGCAAAGCGGCGTTGAGGGCACGGGGCCGAGTGCAGAACGGGAAGCGGCATTGCTTTCTCAACTGTCTTGACGGCGACTCGGCGGCTCAATTGCGAGTTTTTACCCTTGCGCCGCGCTGCACAAGAGCGCTAAGATGCTCCGGTTGGAAACTTCGCGGCTGATTTTTAACCCGTCAAAGTTTCTGCGGATGCGCGGCGTGAACGCTGACCACGCTCGCACAGTTTTAAAGCCACGACTTCGGTGCACGTTTGACCGCGCCGGAGCACTGTTCAAGCCCTAGCGCCTGCCGAGCAGCAAGGCAGCGCCAGCCACCCACTGAGGAGTGATTTACTCTGCCCACTACCCAACAGCTGCTCCGCAAGGGGCGCACCACTTTGCAAAAAAAGAGCAAAGTTCCCGCCCTCAAAGGCAGCCCTTTCCGGCGCGGCGTTTGCACCGTCGTCAAGACCACCACCCCCAAAAAGCCCAACTCGGCGCTGCGTAAAATTGCCCGCGTGCGCCTGTCCAGCGGTTTTGAAGTCACCGCATACATCCCCGGCGAAGGCCACAACCTTCAGGAGCACAGCGTGGTGCTGATTCGCGGCGGACGTGTCAAGGACTTGCCCGGCGTGCGTTACCACATCGTCCGTGGATCGCTCGACACCCAAGGCGTGAAAGACCGCAACAAGAGCCGCTCCAAGTACGGCACCAAGAAGCCCAAAGCGGGCGCTGCTGCCGCCGGCGCGAAAAAGAAATAAAGAAGTAGGCCGCACTCGATTTGCCGCCTTCTTCGGAGGCCAGGCCAATGAATCAGTGAGTCGTAATTACGCAAATGCACCGTAAAACCGTGCTTCATCAGTAAGCGCTTTGGAGTACCAGGGCGCTGAAGCCCGCCCCCACCGACATTTGGTGCGTTGGGCGTAGAGAGGGAGACAAAATGGCCCGTCGCCGTAGAGCAGAAGTTCGTGAATTGTTGCCCGACCTCGTTTATCAAGATGTGCTGGTCAGCGCCACCATCAACCGCATCATGGAAGACGGGAAGAAGAACCTCGCCAGCCGTATTTTTTACGGCGCGATGAGCGTTGTTCAAGACCGTACCGGCCAGGAGCCGCTCAAGGTTTACAAGCAGGCCTTCGAGAACATCAAGCCGCGCGTGGAAGTCCGCAGCCGCCGCGTGGGCGGAAGCACCTATCAGGTGCCGGTGGAAGTCAGCGTCCGCCGCGCCCAGAGCTTGACCCTGCGGTGGATGAAGTCCGCCGTGGACAACCGTCCTGAGCGCACCGCTGTCGAGCGCCTCGCTGCCGAGATTTTGGATGCGGCGCAGGGACGCGGCGGAGCCATCAAGAAAAAAGACGATGTGGAGCGCATGGCCGAGGCCAACCGCGCTTACGCGCACTACCGCTGGTAAACAAAGCAGCAAGGCAGACGGCGGCTGTAGCGTTTTTCGCTGGGTCGCCGCTTTGTCCGCCTCCCACATACCGCGCTTCAGCACCTAACCTGTTCGTAAGTCAACCCACTCAGGGAGTTTTAAAATGACGATCAAAGCAAGCACCGCTTATCTGGAGCACTTCCGCAACATCGGTATTGCCGCGCACATCGACGCCGGCAAGACCACCACCACCGAGCGCATCCTGTATTACACCGGACGCACCCACAACATCGGCGAAGTCCACGATGGCGCGGCCACCATGGACTGGATGGAGCAGGAGCGCGAGCGCGGCATCACCATCACCGCCGCCGCCACCACGGCCAAGTGGAAGCACTCCGGCACCGACCAGGAATACGTCATCAACATCATTGACACCCCTGGCCACGTGGATTTCACCATCGAAGTGGAGCGTTCCATGCGCGTGCTCGACGGCGCGGTGGCTGTCTTCGATAGCTCGCAGGGCGTCGAGCCTCAGTCCGAAACCGTCTGGCGTCAGGCCGACCGTTACGGCGTGCCGCGCATTGCCTACTCCAACAAAATGGACAAGACCGGCGCGAGCTTTGAGCTGGTGCTGAGCGACATCCGCGAGCGCCTCGGCGCAATCCCTGCTCCCATTCAGTACCCGATGGGCGAGGAAGCCGAGTTCAAGGGCATCATCGACATCGTGCGGATGCAGGCCCATGTCTTCACCAATGACTTGGGTACCGATATCGAAGTCGGGCCTATCCCTGAGAAGTTCAACGCTAAAGTCGCCGAGATGCGTGCTCAGCTGATCGAAGCTGCCGCCGAAGTGGACGAAATCGTCATGGAGAAGTACCTCAGCGGCGAAGAACCCACCATAGAAGAACTGATGTACGCCGTTCGTCAGGGCACCATCGCCAAGAAGATTTTCCCGGTCCTCTGCGGCAGCGCTCTCAAGAACAAAGGTGTGCAGCTCCTTCTCGACGCCGTGATCGATTACCTGCCCAGCCCGCTGGAAGTTCCAGCCATTCGCGGCATTCTGGAAGACAGTGAGGAGACCCACGACTTCCCCGCCGATCCCGAAGGCCAACTCGCCGCGCTGGCTTTCAAGATCATGGCCGATCCCTACGTGGGCCGCCTGACCTTCGTGCGCATCTACTCGGGCACCATGCACAGCGGCTCTTATATTTACAACGCTTCCAAGAACAAGCGCGAGCGTGTGGGCCGCCTGCTCAAAATGCACGCCAACAGCCGTGAGGAAGTTACAGAACTGCGTGCGGGCGAACTCGGAGCCGTTATTGGCCTCAAGGACTCTGGCACCGGCAACACCCTCATCGGTGACGGCGACAACCACGTTCTCTTGGAGAGCATTGACGTTCCAGAACCAGTGATTAAGCTGGCCATCGAACCCAAGACCAAAGCCGATCAGGAAAAGATGGGCGTGGGCCTCCAGCGCCTTGCCGAAGAAGACCCCACCTTCCGCGTCGAGACCGATCAGGAAAGTGGTCAGACCACTATTGCCGGCATGGGCGAGCTTCACCTTGAAATTCTGGTCGACCGCCTCCGGCGCGAATACAAAGTGGACGCCAACGTCGGCGCTCCGCAAGTCGCCTTCCGCGAAACCATCACCCGCGCCGTTGACGTCGAAGGCAAGTTCGTGCGCCAGTCGGGCGGACGCGGCCAGTTCGGTCACGTCAAGATCAAGGCCGAGCCACTCGAACCCGGCTCCGGTTTCATCTTTGAGAACGCCATCGTCGGCGGTACCGTGCCCCGCGAGTACGTCGGCCCCGCTCAGAAGGGCATCGAAGAAGCCATGCAGAGCGGCCCGATGCTCGGCTTCCCCGTCGTGGACATGAAAGTCACCATTTATGACGGCTCGTACCACGAAGTCGATTCTTCGGAAATGGCCTTTAAGATCGCTGGTTCTATGGCCCTTAAAGAAGCCGTCCAGAAGGGCGCTCCGGCCCTCTTGGAGCCGATTATGCGCGTCGAAGTCACCGTGCCCGACGATTTCATGGGAGATATCATCGGCGATCTTAACAGCCGCCGTGGCCAGATTCAGGGCATGGAAGCGCGTGGCAATGCCCAGCTCGTCAAGGCGTTCGTCCCGCTTTCCGAGATGTTCGGCTACGCCACCGACATGCGCTCCATGTCGCAGGGCCGCGCCAGCTACTCGATGTTCTTCGATCACTACAGCCAGGTGCCGAACAACATCGCTCAGCAACTGATGAAGAAGTAACACCAAATTCAAAGAAGCGGGTCATCTCTTCGGAGGTGGCCCGCTTTTTTGACGGGTATTTGACAAAGATAATGTTAAGATGAACCATGAAGCCTGAAAAACTCTCTTGGGTCACGATCCCGCTGCTGATCTCCGTCATTCTGAGCATTTTGGGAATGCTGAGCCTGCCGTTTATAGGCTTTTTCATGAATCTGATTTTCGGTGCCGCTATGAACGATGCTTCAACGACGGCGTCAGACGCTCAAGCGCTCGGCTGGGTCAAGCTTTTTACCGGCTCGACTTTGTGGATCATTTTCTTTTTCAGCTTGGCCTGGACTGTTTTTCAGTTCCTGACCTACCGGGCGATACAGGAAGGCAAAGGCTGGGCCAGAATCGCCGCCATCGTGATCGCCATTTTGGGCCTGCTGAACTTTCCAGTCGGCACGGCGCTGGGTGTCTTCATGCTGGTCGGCGCATTTGACCCTGCTGTACAGGAATACGCCAACCGCTAAGGCCGGACGCAAGTAAAAGTCAAATTTAAAGGGGTGTTTCGCTGTTCGTTGATGTGAGACACCCCTTGCCATTTCCTCCCCAATCCATTATTCTGTGAAGTCGGTGCGCTGAAAAGCGTCGGCGCAACGTGCCGTGAGGCTGGGCCTTGAGAAACTCAAGTGCAGCGGCCCCGGCGGGAATCAACCCAATGTGGACTTTATGCTCGACCGCAACCCGATCAAAGGGAAATTTTCTCTTGTCGCAGAGCAGAGCATGTCGCCCACCACTTGGAGGAGTAATCACATGGCAAAAGGAACATTCGAGCGCAACAAGCCCCACGTCAACATCGGCACGATCGGTCACGTCGATCACGGCAAAACCACCCTCACCGCCGCCATCACCTACACGGCTGCCTCAATCGACGCCAGCATCGAGACCATGCGCTACGACCAGATCGACAAGGCCCCTGAAGAAAAGGCCCGTGGCATCACCATCAATACCGCCCACGTCGAGTACTCCACCGCTGCGCGTCACTACAGCCACGTGGATTGCCCCGGTCACGCCGATTACGTCAAAAACATGATCACCGGCGCAGCCCAGATGGACGGCGCGATCTTGGTCGTGTCGAGCGCTGACGGCCCGATGCCCCAGACCCGCGAGCACATCCTGCTCGCCAAGCAAGTCGGCGTGCCCCACATCGTCGTCTTCATGAACAAGGTCGACATGGTCGACGATGAAGAGTTGCTCGAGCTGGTCGAGATGGAAGTTCGCGAACTTCTCGCCAAGTACGACTTCCCCGGCGACGATGTGCCGGTTGTCAAGGGCAGCGCTCTGCGTGCCCTCGAAGCCTTGACCGCCACGCCTAAAATGGCACGCGGCACCGATAAGTGGGTCGACAACGTCTGGGAACTGCTCGACGCCGTGGACTCCTACATCCCCACTCCTGAGCGCGACACCGACAAGGCTTTCTTGATGCCCGTCGAAGACGTGTTCACCATCACTGGACGCGGCACCGTCGCTACCGGACGCGTCGAGCGCGGGATCGTCAAGGTTCAGGACGACGTCGAGATCATCGGCCTGCGCGATTTGCGCAAGACCACTGTCACCGGCATCGAAATGCACCGCAAGCTCCTTGATTCCGGCATGGCCGGCGACAACGTCGGCGTGCTGTTGCGCGGCGTGGCCCGTGACGACGTGGAGCGCGGCCAAGTTTTGGCCAAGCCCGGTTCGATCAAGCCGCACACCAAGTTTGAAGCTAGCGTTTACGTGCTGAGCAAGGACGAAGGCGGACGCCACAGCGCGTTCTTCGGCGGCTACCGTCCTCAGTTCTACTTCCGCACGACCGACGTGACGGGCGTGGTGGAACTGTCCGAGGGCGTGGAAATGGTGATGCCCGGCGACAACGTGACCTTTATCGTCGATCTGATCAAGCCGATTGCCATGGAAGAAGGCCTGCGCTTCGCCATCCGCGAAGGTGGCCGCACCGTCGGCGCGGGCGTCGTCACCAAGATCGTGGAGTGAGTGAAATGGTAGCCCCTAAAATCCGTATCAAACTGCGTGGCTTTGACCACAAAGCGCTCGACCAGTCGGCCAGCAAGATCGTCGACACCGTGCGCCGTACCGGAGCGGACGTGACCGGCCCCGTGCCGCTGCCGACCCGCATCCGCCGCTTCTGTGTGTTGCGCTCGCCTTTTATCGATAAAGACAGCCAAGAGCACTTTGAAATCCGCACCCACAACCGCTTGGTGGACATCATGAATCCCACCAAGAAGACCATCGACAGCTTGATGACCCTCGACTTGCCCACCGGCGTCGACATTGAAATCAAGACCGTGGGCGGACGCGCATGAGCAAGGGCATTCTCGGTACCAAAATCGGCATGACTCAGATCTGGAAAGGCGACCGCGCCGTTCCGGTGACGGTGGTGCTGGCCGGGCCTTGCCCGGTGGTGCAGCGCAAAACGGCGGCCACCGACGGCTACGAAGCCGTGCAAGTGGCCTTCTCGCCTAAGTCTGAAAAGCGCATCACCCGTCCGCAACTCGGCCACCTCAAGAAAGCGGGCGTCGGCGGCATGCGCTACCTGCGCGAGTTCCGTGACTTCACCCCCGACGGTGACACCATCACTTTGGACATCTTCGGTGAAGGTGACAAGATCGACGCCACCGGCATCAGCAAGGGGCGCGGTACTCAGGGCGTCATGCGCCGCTGGAACTTTTCCGGCGGCCCCGCCAGCCACGGTTCCAAAAAGTGGCACCGCCGTCCCGGTTCGATCGGGCAGCGTAAAACGCCAGGCCGCGTTTACAAAGGTAAGCGCATGGCCGGACACTGGGGCGTCGAGCGCGTCACGGTGCAGAACTTGGAAGTCGTGGAAATCCGCGCCAGCGAGAACTTGATTCTCATTAAAGGCGCGATTCCCGGCATGACCGGCAGCTTGGTGGAGCTTCGTCAGGCCGTCAAGGGAGCGAAGTAATGGCTCAGATTAACGTGGTGGGCGCGAATGCCCGCACCATCGAGTTGGAGTTGCCCAAGGCAAACCCCAATTTGCTGCACGAAGTTGTCACTTGGCAGCTCGCCAAGCGCCGTGCCGGAACGGCCAGCACCAAGACCCGTACCCAGGTCAGTGCGACCAGTAAGAAGATGTACAGCCAAAAAGGCACCGGCAACGCCCGTCACGGCGACCGTGGCGCTCCCAACTTCGTGGGCGGCGGCGTGGCCTTCGGCCCCAAACCCCGCAGCTACGCTTACACCCTGCCCAAGAAAGTCCGTCAGCTCGGTCTGGCGATGGCTCTCTCTGACCGCAGCGAGCAAGGCAAACTGCTGGCCGTGGACGGGTTTAACCTCGACGGCAAGACCAAAGGCTTTGTGAGCTGGGCCAAGGAAAACGGGATGGACGGCTCTGAGCGCGTGTTCCTCGTTACCGACGACGCGAACGCCCGCCGCGCCGCCCGCAACTTGACCTGGGTCACGGCTTTGCCAGTGGCCGGCCTCAACGTCTATGACATCTTGCGCCACGAGCGCCTCGTCATTGACGCCGCCGTGCTGGAACCCGCCAAGACCGATGTCCCCCAATCCAATTCGGAAGGTGAGCAGCAGTGAGCAGCATCTACGAAACCCTGCAAATCCCGGTGATGAGCGAAAAAGCCTACAAAGGCATGGAAAAGGGTGTCTACACCTTCTGGGTCAAGCCCAGCGCCACCAAAACCGATGTCCGCAACGCGGTTCAGCAGGCGTTCGGCGTCAAGGTGGTCAAGGTTACGACCTTTAACGTCGAAGGCAAAGTCAAGCGCGTCGGCAAATTTACCGGCAACCGCAATGACCGCAAGAAGGCCATGGTCAAACTCGCCGATGGCCAGAAAATTGAGGCCCTCGAGGGTCTGGTTTAAGGAAGGTTGAAGCATGGCCGTTAAGAAGTACCGTCCCTATACCCCCTCGCGCCGTCAAATGACGACCGCTGATTTTTCGGGGTTGACCAAAAAGAAGCCTGAGAAAAACCTCACCGAAGCGCTGCCGAAAACAGGCGGGCGTAACCACCACGGACGCATCACCAGCCGCTTTATCGGCGGCGGTCACAAGCGCGTGTACCGCATCATCGATTTCAAGCGTCGCGGGAAGGCTGGCGTCAACGCCAAAGTCGCCTCCATCGAGTACGATCCCAACCGCAGCGCCCGCATTGCCCTCCTGCACTACCTCGACGGCGAGAAGCGTTACATCATCGCGCCGGAAGGCCTGGCCGTCGGCATGATGGTTCAGACCGGCCCCGAAGCTGAACCCAAAGTCGGAAACGCCCTGCCTTTGCGCTTCGTACCCGTCGGCGCGGTTGTCCACAGCGTCGAGCTCACCCCCGGTAAGGGAGCACAGCTCGCCCGCTCAGCTGGCACCAGCATTCAGCTTCAGGGCAAGGAAGGCGACTACGTCATCCTGCGTCTGCCCAGCGGCGAACTCCGCCGCGTGCACACCGAGTGCTACGCCACCATCGGAGCCGTCGGCAACGCCGAGCACAAGAACATCAACCTCGGTAAAGCCGGACGCAGTCGCTGGTTGGGCAATAAGCCTCACCAACGAGGCAGCGCCATGAACCCGGTGGATCACCCACACGGCGGTGGTGAAGGCCGTACCGGTGCAGGCCGTCAGCCGGTCAGCCCTTGGGGCCAGCTCGCCAAGGGTCTTAAAACCCGGCGCAAGCGCAAGAATTCGGATCGTTTCATCATCACCCGCCGCGGCGGGAAGTAAGGAGGGTAGGACATGCCCCGTAGCCTGAAGAAAGGGCCATTCGTGGATGACCACCTCCTGAACAAGGTGGACGCCCAGAACGCCAAAAAAGACAAGCGTGTGATCAAGACCTGGAGCCGCCGCAGTACGGTGGTTCCGGAGATGATCGGTCACACCATCGCCGTGTACAACGGCAAGCAGCATGTGCCGGTCTACGTGAACGAGCAAATGATCGGCCACAAACTTGGCGAATTCAGCCCGACCCGCAGTTACCGTGGGCACGGCTCTGAAAAGTCCGCCAAAGGGAGCAAGAAGAAGTAATGCAGGCTAAAGCGATTGCACGCTACATCCGCATCAGCCCACGCAAGGTTCGCCTTGTCGTGGACGTGATTCGCGGCAAGAACGTCCGTGACGCCGAAGACCTGCTGCGCTTCGTGCCCAAAGCCGCCAGCACCCCGGTGGACAAGGTGCTCAAAAGCGCCAAAGCCAACGCGGTCAACAACCACGACATGATCGAAGACCGCTTGTACGTCTCGCAGATCTTCGTGGACGCCGGCCCGACCCTCAAGCGCCTCATCCCACGTGCGCGTGGTACGGCCAACATCATCAAGAAGCGCACCAGCCACATCACGGTCATCTTGGAGGAGCGAGCCTAATGGGAAATAAAGTCAACCCGAACGGCTTTCGCCTTGGCATCACCAAAGGCTGGAACAGCCGCTGGTACGCCGGCAAGAAAACCTACAGCAAACTGGTCAAAGAAGACGAAACCATTCGTCAACTGGTCAACCGCGAACTCAAGGCTGCCGGCATTGCCCGCATCGAGATCGAGCGGGCTGGTCAGCAAGTCAATGTCATCATCAGCGCCGCTAAACCCGGCATCGTGATCGGCAAGGGCGGCGAGAGCATCAAGAGATTGCGCGGTCAGATCGAGCGTGTGGTGACTGCAGGCACGGTGGCGGTCAACGTCGCCGAGATCCCCAATCCCAACACCTCTGCGCCGTTGGTGGCCCTGCGGATCGCCGAGCAGATCGAGCGCCGCTTTGCTTTCCGCCGCGCCATGAAGCAGGCTGCCCAGCGCGTGATGGAATCTGGCGCACGCGGCGTCAAAGTGGTGATGAGCGGACGCCTCGGCGGAGCCGAGCAGGCCCGCACCGAGAAGGTTCTCGAAGGCCGTGTGCCGCTGCACACCCTCCGCGCCGACATCGATTACGGCACCGCTCTGGCCAAAACCGGCTACGGCATCATCGGCATCAAAGTCTTGGTGTTTAACGGTGAAGTCATCGGTGGTAAAACCGAAGCCGTTGCCAAGCCCGCTCGTCCTGAGCGCAGCGAGCGCCGTCCTGAAGGTGGCGACCGCAACAACCGCCGCCGCCCCACGGCACGCCGCCGCACCGGAGGTGAATGATGCTGCTTCCCAAGCGCACCAAATACCGTAAGCAGATGCGTGGCCGCATGCGCGGTGACGCCAAAGGCGGCGACTACGTCGCTTTCGGCGACTTCGGCCTGATCGCCATGGAGCCGGCTTGGATCAAGAGCAACCAGATCGAAGCCTGCCGCATCGTGATGAGCCGCCACTTCCGGCGCGGCGGGAAAATTTACATCCGTATTTTTCCCGACAAGCCCGTGACCAAAAAGCCCGCCGAAACCCGAATGGGTAAAGGTAAAGGCGCTGTGGAGTTCTGGGTCAGCGTTGTCAAGCCGGGCCGCGTGATGTTTGAAGTTTCCGGCGTGACCGAAGAGCAGGCCAAAGAAGCCTTCCGCTTGGCTGGCCACAAGCTCCCTATTCAGACCAAGATGGTCAAGCGCGAGGTTTACGATGAAGCTCAGTGAGTTGCGCCAAATTGACGCGGCGAACCTTCAAAAAGAAGTCGCTTCGCGCAAAGAAGAACTGATGAAGTTGCGTTTCCAGGGCGCGGTGGGCAACTTGGCCCATCCGCACCAAGTCAAGCAGCTTCGTAAGGAAGTCGCGCAGTTGCTCACCCTTCAAAGCGAGCGTCAGCGCCAAGCTGAACCCAGCCAGGACGGTGACAAGTAAGATGGCCAGAAAGACCCTTCAAGGCGTGATCGTGAGCGACAAGGCTGACAAGACGGTAAGCGTCAAAGTCGAGCGCCGCTTCGCCCACCCGCTGTACGGCAAGATCGTGACCCGCAGTCACAAATACGCGGCCCACGACGAAAACAACGAATTTAAGACTGGCGACCGCGTCGAGATTTTGGCGGTGCGTCCGATCAGCAAGTCCAAGACTTGGAAAGTCACCCAGTTGCTCGAGCGCCCACGCGGCATCGAGACCACTGCGGTGGAAACTGAAGGCGGTCAAGCATGATCATGCCTCAGTCCCGTCTCGACGTGGCCGACAACAGCGGCGCGCGCGAGATCATGTGTATCCGGGTGCTCAACTCCGGCGTCGGCAGTAAAGGCCTGACCACCGGCGGCGGCGGTAACAAACGCTACGCCCACGTCGGCGACATCATCGTCGCTTCGGTCAAAGACGCTGCTCCTCGCGGCACCGTCAAGAGCGGCGACGTGGTCAAGGCCGTGATCGTCCGCACCAGCTTCGCCATCAAGCGGGCTGACGGATCGGTCATCCGCTTTGACAAGAATGCCGCCGTGATCATCAACAATCAGGGCGAGCCTCGCGGCACCCGCGTTTTCGGGCCGGTGGCCCGTGAGCTGCGCGACCGCCGCTTTATGAAGATCATTTCGCTGGCCCCGGAGGTGCTGTAATGCCTCAAGGAAAAATCAGCGCCCCCAAACCGGGCAAGCACCACAGCAACAAGCTCCACGTCAAGAAGGGTGACAACGTGATTGTCAACCGTGGCAAGCACAAGGGCCAGACTGGCACCGTACTGTTTGCCAGCCCTGAAGATCAAAAAGTCGTGGTGGAAGGCGTCAACCTCGTCAAGAAGCACGTCAAGCCCAACCCCGGCAGCACCTCGGGCGGCATCGAAGAGCGCGAAGGCGCGATGCACGCTTCCAAAGTGCAGCTTGTCGATCCTGAAACCGGCAAGGCCACCCGCATCCGCAAAACCATCGTGGACGGCAAGAAAGTCCGCGTGGGCGCTCAGAGCGGCAAAACCATCGATTAAGTTTTGGGGCGCGTCTTAAGGCGCGTCCTGGGCGTTATTCCCGCCCAAAGAAGGAAGACATATGCAGCAGCTCAAGCAAAAATACAATGACGAAGTGCGCCCCGCGCTCGTTCAGCAGTTTGGTTACAGCTCGGTGATGGCCGCGCCACGCATCGAAAAGATCGTGGTCAACGAGGGTCTGGGTTCCGCCAAGGAAGACAGCAAGGCGATTGACAAGGCCGCCAAAGAACTCGGCCTGATCACTCTGCAAAAGCCGATCATCACCAAGGCCAAGAAGAGCATCTCGAACTTCAAGCTGCGTCAGGGCATGCCAGTCGGCATCAAAGTGACGTTGCGCGGCGACCGGATGTACGTCTTTTTGGAAAAGCTGGTCAACATCGGCTTGCCGCGTATCCGCGATTTCCGTGGCGTCAACCCCAACTCCTTTGATGGACGTGGTAACTACAACCTCGGCATCAAAGAGCAGCTGATCTTCCCTGAGATCACCTACGAGATGGTCGACAAGACGCGCGGCATGGACATCACCATCGTGACCACCGCCAAGAACGACGAAGAGGGCCGGGCACTGCTCGCGGGCATGGGCCTTCCTTTCCGCAAGTAACTGCGTTATAATTTCGAGTTGCGCGTGACGTCAAAAGCGTTTCACGCGCATGCTTGTTGAAGCTACCGTATTCAAAATGCGGTGACCAAGCAAGCCAAGGAGAAGGAAGCATGGCGAAAACGAGTAAAATCGTCAAGCAGAAGCAGCGCGAGAAAGTCGTGGCCAAGTACGCTGAACAGCGTCACGCCATGAAAGAAGCGGGCGACTACTACGGCCTTTCGCAACTCCCCCGCGACGCCAGCCCCACCCGGCTGCACAACCGTTGCGAGTTCACGGGTCGTCCCCGTGGTTTCATCCGCTTTTTTGGCGTCAGCCGCATCGTGCTGCGCGAAATGGCCAGCCGTGGGGAACTCCCCGGTGTCCGCAAAGCGAGCTGGTAAACACCTTTCTTGGATACGAACCGCAACTTTTTTGCGGTGATCGTCTGAGTAAGCGTCGATTCCCAAGAAGAGAATGCCGCCAAATCTTTTTTTAGGCGGTTCTCAGTGGGTCAAATCTTGCAGGGAGCCAACACTGGCTCTTTGCCGAAGTCCGGGGAACAATTTACTTTTGTTCTCGGAGGAATAATGCTGAGTGATCCCATCGCCGATATGCTCACGCGCATTCGCAACGCGACGCGCACCTACAAAGAAACCGTGGATGTTCCGGCTTCTAAATTCAAAGAGCAACTCGCTCAACTGCTGGTCAAAGAAGGCTTCGTGGCGTCCGCCGAGCGCGTGCGCGACGAGGGCATGAAATTTGACGTGCTGCGCCTGACGCTGCGCTACGGCAACAAAAGAGAGCAAGTCATCAAGCACATCGAGCGCATCAGCCGTCCGGGCCGCCGCGCTTATGTCAGCCACGACAACCTGCCCCGCATCCAGCGCGGTCTGGGCGTGGCTATCGTGTCGACCAGCAAAGGTTTGCTGGCTGACCGTGACGCACGCAAAGAGGGCGTGGGCGGCGAAGTCGTCTGCGTCCTCTGGTAAGGAGGCGCTATGTCCCGAATCGGTAAACAACCCATTGCTGTGCCGAGTGGCGTAACCGCCAGCATCGTTGACGGCGTATTCAAGACCAAAGGCCCCAAAGGCGAACTGACCGTTCCCTTTAACACCGCCTTGACCGTCAAGCAGGAAGGCGACCAGATCGTGGTTACCCGCCCCGATGACCGCCAAGACCACCGCTCCTTGCACGGCCTGACCCGCACCTTGGTCGCGAACGCCGTCAAGGGTGTCTCGGACGGCTTCACCATTAACTTAGAGCTGCGCGGCGTCGGCTACCGTGCCAAGCTGACCGGCAAGAACCTCGAAATGTCGGTGGGCTACAGCCACCCCGTCATCATCGAGCCGCCAGTGGGCGTCACCTTCACAGTGCCGGAACCCACCAAAATCGACGTGTCGGGCATCGACAAGCAGCTCGTCGGTCAAGTCGCCGCCAACGTTCGCAAAGCCCGCAAGCCCGACGCCTATCACGGCAAGGGTGTGCGCTTCCTCGGTCAAAAAATTGCCCTCAAGGCCGGTAAAGCCGGTGCGACGGGCGGGAAGGGTAAGAAATGAGTACTGCCAACCAGACCAATACGCGCCGCAAGCTGCGTAACCGCAGTAAAGTTCGCGCCGCCGCCGCGCCGGAGCGCCCCCGCTTGAGCGTTTACCGCTCGAGCAAGTACATCTACGCCCAACTGATTGACGACGTCACCGGCACCACCATCGCGCAGGCCGGAGGCAAGGCAGTCAAGGAAGGCAACAAAACCGAGTCTGCCGCCGCTGTCGGCAAGGCACTGGCCGCCGCCGCCACCGAAAAGGGCGTCAAGGCGGTTGTGTTTGACCGTGGTCAGTACCGCTACCACGGACGCGTGAAGGCGCTCGCAGATGCGGCGCGGGAGGGTGGCCTTGACTTTTAACCGACGAAACGACCGCAACAACAGCGAGAACAGCGAGTTCGAAGAAAAGCTGATCAACGTCAACCGCACCGCCAAGACCTATCAAGGTGGACGGCGCTTCCGTTTCGCTGCGCTCGTCATCTTGGGTGACCGAAATGGCCGCGTCGGCATGGGCATTGGCAAAGCCAAAGAAGTGCCGGTTGCTATTGAGAAAGCCAAATCGGTGGCCCGCAAGAACATGATCACCGTGCCGGTCGAAAACGGCACCATTCCCCACGAGATCGTGGGCGTGTCGACCAGCAGCCGTGTGCTGCTCAAGCCCGCCAGCGCGGGTACTGGCGTGATCGCGGGCACCGTGCCGCGTAGCATTGCTGAGTTGGCCGGCATCACCAACCTGCTGAGCAAAGAAATCGGCAGCCGCAACCAAATCAACGTGGCCTACGCCGTGTTCGACGGCTTCAAGAACCTGCGGACGGCCAAGCAAGTGCGTGCCCTGCGCGGCGTCGATACGAGCCGCAGCACCGAACAGAGTCCCAAAGAACAGAGTCCCGCTGCTCAGTCCGCCACGACGCAGGCTGGCGAGGCGGAGGCTGGAGGGAGCTTGTGAGCGATTCTACCACCATCAAAATTACCCTCAGGCGCAGCGTAATCGGGCGTCCTCAGTCGCAAGTGGACACCGTCCGTGCGCTGGGCCTGCGCAAAATTGGCGACAGCCGTGAAGTCTCCAACGCGCCCGCCATTCGCGGCATGGTCAGAACCGTGCAGCATCTGCTGGAAGTGGAATCATGAAACTGAGTGACCTGTTCCCCACGCCCGGTTCGCGCAAAACCCGTAAACGGGTTGGACGCGGCCCCGGCGGCACCGATAAGACCGCCGGACGCGGTCACAAAGGCCAGAAATCGCGCTCCGGCGCGGGCAAAGGCCAGTTCTTCGAAGGTGGTCGCTCGACCCTGATCAGCCGCCTGCCCAAGCGCGGCTTTAACAACGTCGGTACCACGTACGAAGTCGTCAACCTTGCCCAGCTCGACCGCTTGGAAGGTGACAGCTTTGACCGTGCTGGCTTGGAAGCTGCCGGACTGGTTCGCCGGAAAGGCAACCCGGTCAAGCTGCTGGCACGCGGCACGGTCAGCCGGGCGCTGACCCTGCACGTGGACGCCGCCAGCGAGAGCGCCGTCAAGGCCATTGAGGCGGCGGGCGGCACAGTCGTTTTGCCTGCCCCCAAAGCCCCTGACGCTGCCGAGCAGAAGACCCGCTAATGCTGAAAGCCTTCCGCGACGCCTTCCGTATTCCGGATTTGCAGCGGAAGATCGTCTTTACGCTGCTGCTGTTGGCGGTTTACCGTCTCGGCAACGCTATCCCCACGCCGGGCGTCAATGTCGCCAACCTCTCGCAGACTTCAAATCCTTTGCTGGGCCTGATCGGGATGATTTCTGGCGGCAACCTCTCGCAGTTCTCCATCTTTGCGCTGGGGGTGCTGCCGTACATCACGGCCAGCATCGTGATTCAGCTGCTGACCACCACATTGCCGGCCCTCGAAAAGCTCTCTAAAGAAGGCGAAGAGGGCCGCAAGAAGATCAACCAGTACACCCGCTACGCCGCGATTGCTCTGGGTGCAGTGCAGGCCACCGTGTTTTCACTGTTTGTCAGCAGCAACGCGGCCAATATCGCGGTGGGCTGGACGCCAGGACTGTTTACTCTGTTGGTGATGATCTTGACCCAAGTGGCGGGCGTCGCCTTTGCCATGTGGATTGGCGAGCGCATCACCGAAGTCGGCATCGGCAACGGCATCAGCCTCATCATCACGCTCGGCATTATTGCCCGCTATCCCACCGAGATCGGTGCGACGGCGACGCTGTTCAGAGAGGGCAACCTCGGCATTCTGAGTATCGTGGCGTTTTTGGCGATCATCATCGTGGTGGTCGTGGGCATTGTCTACGTTTACCAAGCTGAGCGGCGGGTGCCAGTGCAGTACGCCCGCGCCCGTGGCGGTACGCCCAGCTCTTCGGGGCGCAATTACAGCGGGCAGGCCACCTATTTGCCGATCAAGCTCAACCAGGCGGGCGTCATTCCGGTGATTTTCGCTTCGGCCATGCTGATTTTGCCAAACTTGATTGAGCAGGCCACCGTCAAACGTGCGCCTGCGATATCGACCTTTATTCAGCAGTACCTGGCGGCGGGCAGCGTCTGGTACACCGGTATTGAAGTGCTGCTGATTATCGGCTTTACCTTCCTCTACAACAGCGTGCAATTTGACCCCAAGCGGATTGCCGAGCAACTGCGTGAGGCAGGCGGCTTTATTCCCGGTGTGCGGCCCGGCACGCCTACCGCTGGCTTTTTGGGCAACATCAGCATGCGGATTTCGCTGTGGGGCGCTCTCTTCTTGGCGATTTTGGTGGTGGTGCCGCAATTGGTGCAGCGCTGGACTGGCGTGACCACCTTTCAGTTTTCCGGCACTGGCCTACTCATCATCGTGGGTGTGGCGCTCGAAACCCTCAAGCAGCTCGAAGCCCAACTCACCGTGCGCCGCTACGACGGTTTTATCAGCAAGGGCCGCATTCGCGGACGCCTCTGAGCGGCAGTTCTCCTTTTCCAAGTTAGACCTTTTTAAGGCGCACCTCATCGTGCGCCTTATTCTGTTGGAGAAATTAGGCCGCCTTGAAAAATGCAGCGAAGCAGGCACCGTCCCGAAGCGGAAGAAAGGACAAGAATGACCCAAAATAAAACGGTTCAGATTGACATTTCCGGCAAACCATCGCAAGATCAGCACCAAGTGGTGATTTTCCTTGGCCCGCCCGGCGCAGGAAAAGGCACTCAGGCTGAGCGTCTGGCCTTTGATAAGCAGCTCATCAAAATCAGTACCGGCGATATTCTGCGCGACCATGTGGAGCGCGGCACCGAATTGGGCCTGCAAGCCGCGCCAATTATGAAAGCCGGTCAATTGGTGCCGGATCATTTGTTGATTGCCCTGATTCGTGACCGCCTCGCCAGTATGGACAGTGTACGGGTGATTTTCGACGGCTTCCCGCGCACCACTGCTCAGGCCGAGGCACTGGACGGTCTGCTGGATGAACTCGGCGCACCGATCAGCGCAGTGCCGCTGCTTGAAGTTCCCGAAGAACTGCTGATTGCCCGTATCTTGGAGCGCGGTAAGACCTCAGAGCGTAACGACGATGAGGAGGTGGTGGCCCGCGAACGCCAAAATGTCTACCGCACGCAGACCCAACCGCTGATCGATTATTACTCCGCAAGAGGCCAGCTCAAGACCATCAACGGCGTCGGCAGCATGGACGAGGTTTACCAGCGCTTGCAAAACGCGATCGGCTAAAGAAACCGAGTAGGCAAGCCAGCGGGCCACCCCCTTTAAGGAAGTGGCCCGCTGGCTTGCCTGCTTAGTTGCTCAAAATCTGAGCTTACTGGCGGTCTTTCAACTCCACATAATGCTGATCGGTGGCTCCGGTGTAGACGGCGTCAGGGCGCAGCAAACGGTTGTCGCGGGTGTATTCGATCACCGAGGCGCACCAGCCGCTGACACGGGCCAGCGCAAAAATGGTGGTGAAAAACTCTTTGCTGATGCCCAAGTCGGAATAGACCGTGCCGCTGTAAAAGTCCACATTCGGATAAATACCACGCGAACCCATTCGGTCGACCACGATTTTCTCGATGGTCTCCAAGATCTGGTAATAATTGCTCTTGCCTTCTTTGTTGGCGACGTGTTCGGCGTAGTCGCGCAGCACGCGCGAACGCGGATCGAAGTTTTTGTAGACGCGGTGGCCCACGCCCATGATCTTTTCTTTGTTGTCCAGCTTTTTGGTGATGTAGTCGGCGGCTTTGTCGGGCGTGCCGACCTCGTCGAGCATGTCCATCACGGCTTCGTTGGCTCCGCCGTGCAGCGGCCCCTTGAGTGCGCCGATGGCTGACACCACACAGGAATACATATCGCTCAGCGTGCTGGAAGTCGCAATGGCCGTGAAAGTGCTGGCGTTCATGCCGTGATCGGCGTGCAGCACCAGTGCGATATCAAAGAGCTTGGCCTGCTCGGCGCTTGGCTCTTTGCCGCTGAGCATGTAAAGGAAGTTGGCAGCGTGGGTGAGATCGGCGCGGGGGGCCACGATGTCTTGGCGGTTATGCACGCGGGCAATCGCGGCGCTGACGGTGGAAAACTGAGCGATGAGCCGGACGCTGATAGCGTAGCGGGCCGCTTCACTGGTGTCTTCGGACTGCGCGTCATACAGGCCCAGCGCACTGATGGCGGTGCGCAGCATCTGCATCGGGTTGGCCGCCGGCGGGAAGCTCGAAATTTCTTTGATCAGCTCGGCGGGAATTTCGCGGTTGGCCCGCAGCTCGGCGTCAAACTTGGCCAGTTCGGCGGCGCTCGGCAACTTGGCGTGCAGCAGCGCAAAACTGAGCTCTTCGAACGTGCTGTTCTCGGCCCACTCCTGAATGGGAATGCCGAGGTGGGTGAGAATGCCTTGCGCTCCGTCAATGAAGGTGAGTTTACTTTCAGTAAACAGCACGCCCTCTAAACCTTTGGCGATTTCAGTCATGTTGGAGTCAGTCTACCACTCTCCTCACCGCGCCCCGTCTTTGCTTTTTGTTACGAAGGCAGGAACGTGCCGGGGCAGGTGTATTTACTCACCGCCTCAGTCTTCCAAGAAGGCCGCTTTGACGAGGCTGAGCAGCTCCGGCGTGCCGTACTTCTGTACCAGGGCGAAGCTGCTGGGGTGCTCGGCGGCGGCGGCTTCCACATCGTCGAACATCCGGTCAAACAGTTCCTCGGGCATGTTCATGGCCGGGGTCAGGCGCATGGTACGGGCAGCGTTCAGCGAGAAATTGAGCAGCACGCCGGAGCGGTAAAACGCCACCAGCGCCAGCATGCCAGTCACTTCGGCAATCAGCTCGCCTTGCAGTTTGAAAGGCAACTTGGCGACAGGGTGGAAGTTCATGGCAAACAGCATTCCCGCGCCGCGCACTTCTTCGATCAGGGCCGGATGCTGGCGCTGCACAGCTTTGAGGCGGGTCAGGCCGCGTTCGCCCAGCCGCCGTGAGCGGGCCGGATAATCGTTGTCGAGCAAAATCTCCAAGCTCTTGAGGCCCACCGCCATCGCCAGCGAGTTGCCGCCGAAGGTGTTGGAGTGGCGCTTGATGGTTTCCACACTGCCCAGCAGCGGCTTGTAGATCTCGTGGCGCACGATGGTCGCGCCCACCGGCAGCATCCCGCCGCCCAGCGGCTTGGCCAGCGTCAGGATGTCGGGGATCAATCCCTGCGCCACGCTTTCAAACCAGTGCCCGCTGCGGCCCAGTCCGGTTTGGATTTCGTCGGCGATCACGATCACGCCTTTGGTGCGGCAAACTTCGCCCACCCGCTTGAGAAACCCCGGCGGCGGAATCCGGACGCCCGCCTCGCCCAGAATCGGTTCCAGCAGCACCGCAATCACCTGATCGCCCACCCGTTTGATCGCCCGCTCGACGGCCTCGGCGTCGCCGTAGGGCAAGGTGATGACTGCCGGATTGAGGATATTTTTGAACGGCCCCTGCAAATTGGGATTGGGCGTGACCGCTAGCGCTCCCAGCGTTTTGCCGTGATAAGCGCGGGTAAAGTTAATCAGGTACTTGGCCTTGGGGCGGGCCGCTTGGGCAAATTTGATGGCCGCTTCGACCGCTTCGGTGCCGCTGTTGGAAAAAAACACGCGGGAGTCGTGGTGATCGCCGCTTTCACGGGCCAGCAGCCGCACCAAGTTGGTTTCCAGCGCCGCCCGCCAGGTGGTGATCGACTGCTGGCCGAACATGACTTGATCGGTTTGCTCCAGAACCTGGCGCAAAAACAAGTTGAGTTCCGGCGGGTTGTCGCCAAATGGCAAGGCGGCGTAGCCCGAAGCGTTGATGACCGTCTGCCCGGCGCGGTCTTCCAGTTCCCAGGGCGACTTGACTTTGAAGGGGCCGCCAGTGCCGACCACTTCCAGCAGCCGAATCAGCTTGCCGTGACCGTATTTTTTCTCTAAGTAGACCGTTTGTGCGTCCGAGAGCTTGCCGCTCAGCACATCGTCGGCGCGGATAAAGTCGTGGGTGGAAGTCATACCCGCCATTCTAGAGCGGCAGGTGAGCGGCAGACGGCTTCATTTGCCCTTCTTGAGTGTCTTCTCGCTTTCCAGCAGGCGCTTGAGGGCCGCTTCGCTGCGGGTCAGTCCCTCGAACGCAGGCGTCTTGAGGGTGCGCGGCTCGTAGTCGTCCAGCACTTTTCCGGCGAGGTAGCGGTCAAAGATGACCGGGCAAATGTAACTGCCGCGCGTCACGGCGGGCGTGTTGCCGAGGTCGGCGGCCACGTATTTGACGCATTCGACTAGCGTTTTCTGAGCAGCCCTTTCGCTTTCCGGGGTGCCTGCTTCGGCCAGAAATTCGGCGGCCAGCAGCGTGCCGCCCCAGGTGCGGAAATCCTTGGCGGTAAACGGGCCGATCACGTCATGGAGGTAAGCGTTGAGGTCGCTTGAGCGCACCCGGCGGCGTGTATCCTCATCCACACTCTGAAACAGCCACGGCCCCGGCAAGTCGAGCAGCTTTTGGAGGTTGGCGGCCAGCGTCTTGTCGACGGTTTGTTTGTGCTGCCAGATCGAATGCTTGCCCTTGAAGTCAAAGGAAATGGTATTGCCTTCCACCTTGACGTGGCGCTGGCGCAGGGTGGAGAGGCCGTAGGTTTTGTGGGCGCGGGCGTAGATGTCGCTGCCGACCCGGAAGCGGGCGACGTGCAACAAACGGGTCATCAGCGCCAGCACTTTGCGGCGGGGCAGACCACCCTTTGCGTCTGCCGCGAGGCGCAAATCGGTGGCCGTGACAGTGCGGAGGTTGGGCAGGGCCGTGGCGAAACGGGTCAGTCGCTGCCACTTTTTGATGGCTCCGGCCTGAACGAAGTCGGTGTGGTAGCGGTACTGCAACCGTCCGGCGGCGTCGCGGCCAAAAGCCTGCACCTCAGCGTCGGGGTCTGGACTGACAAACACGCCTTGATAAGCAGGCGGCACCGCGAGGGCCGAGATCCGCTCGATCCCCGCTTGGTCTTCGTAAGGCGTGCTGTCCGGCCAGAAATACTGGAACTCACCCGCTTTCTGGCCCTCACGGCGCAGGTACTCGTCTTGCAAGAGGTCGGTGCGGGACGGCATCAATCGCCCGCCTGCATCGGCAGTTGCCAGTCAATGCTGCCGCGCCCCGCCGCTTCAAGGGCCGCATTGACCTGACTAAAGGGCTTGGTGCCCATAAATTTGGTGACGCTCAGCGGCGAGGGGTGGGCCGATTCCAGAATGACGTGCTGCTCTCCGGTAATCAGCTTGGCTTTCTTGCGGGCGTACGCGCCCCAGAGCACGAACACCACCCGCTCCGGCTTGGCATTCACCGCTTTGATCACGGCGTCGGTCAGCGCTTCCCAGCCTTTCCCGGCGTGGCTGTTGGGCTCGGCCTGGCGCACCGTCAGCACGGCGTTGAGCAGCAGCACGCCCTGAGCGGCCCAGGTTCGCAAATCGCCGTGTTTGGGAATCTGAAAGCCGACATCGTCGCGCAGTTCTTTGTAGATGTTGACCAAGCTCGGCGGCACCCGCACGCCCGGACGCACGCTGAACGCCAGTCCCTGAGCTTGCCCCGCGCCGTGGTAGGGATCTTGGCCCAGAATCAGCACCCTGACCTCATCGAGTGGGGTGAGTTGTAGGGCTGTGAACACGTCTTCCGGTGGCGGAAAAACTGGGCCAGCCGCCCGCTGAGCATCCACAAACTGCATCAGGGCGTGAAAATACGGCTTGGCAAATTCGTCTCGCAGCGCTGCCTGCCAGGATTCAGGCAAAGCGGGCAGATCGGCCGCAACTTCGGGGGCCGCGCCGAATAGGGAGGCTTGAGCGTCAGGCATGGCGAAATTAGAGCGCAGGCCGCGCCGGGTGATTGTCTGAATTGATGAAGGGGGTGAAGATAAGAAAAGATGAGGCCGCGCCTCACCTACTCAGCTCCGTAGGCTCAATCTCACACGCCCCATCTCACACGCTCAGCAAGCCGAGTTGCACACTTCTGGTCACGGCGGCGGCGCGGCTCTGCACCCCCAATTTGGAATACAGCGCCTGCGCGTGAAACTTGATGGTGTGTTCGCTGACACCGAGCTGTTTGGCGGCGCGTTTGTTGCTCAGGCCCGCCGCGAGGAGTTCCAAGACCTCGTGCTCGCGGGGCGTCAGGTGGACATTGCCGAGCAGGTCGGGCAGGGAATCAGGATCGCTGGTATCTGAAAAACTGGTATCCGCAAAAGCAGTGCTTGACAGTTCAGTATCCAGTTGCAACAACTCGGCCTGCTCAGTGGGGAGAGCTGCCAAGCCTGCGGCCGCCGCCAGCACACCCGCCACCACTTCCATTGGCCCCGCGTCGGGCGGCAGGGCGGCCCAGCCGGAGAGGGCCAGATCAGCCAAAGCGCCCACCCACACCGGACTGCCCAGCGCCACCACGCCGCCCACGAAGTCGCGCAGCGTGCCCAAGTCACTCAAAGCATTGTCGTCAAGCAGCAGCACATCGGCTTCCTCAGCACTTTTGACGACAGTCAGGCCCGCTTCCAGCAAAAAGGCGCGAACCCACGCCGCCGCAGCGGGAGAGCGCAAGCCAATGAAAATGTGGAGGTCAGAGAGCAGGTCACTCAACACCGATCAAGCCTCGCATGGATGGTGCGCGGCGTGTGAAAAAGGTGGAGGAGAGCAGTCCAGTTTTGAGATCGTTCCTCCACTCCCGTTTTTTCGGTTCTCACAAGCCACACGCTCCTTCTACCTTTCTCCCAGCGTCACGGTGACGGCTTGCTCCGAGCCGCCGCGCAGCAAGCCGAGCGTCAGGTGTTCGCCCGCGTGGCCGCGCACTGCTTCCAGCAGTTGGCCGGGGTGACGGATGGGTGTATTGGCAATGCTCAGCAGCACGTCACCGAGAAGGATCCCGGCGCTTTGGGCGGGGCTGCCGTCTTCGATCTGCACCACCGTCAGGCCGATTTTTCCGCGCCGAGGATCAGCGCCGCGTCCGGCCCAGCCCTCACGGTTCCAGCCGCCACGTGGGCCGCTCCAATCGCCCTCACCCCAGCTGCCGCGACCACGTGGGCCAAACTCGCCGCGCTGTGGGCCGCCGCGTCCGCCCCGTTCCTGTGGGCCATGTCCACGCGGGCCACTTTGGTGGGGCTGGGCTTGATTTTGGGTTTGTTCTCCGTCAGCGTCGGGTACGTTGTGCGGGGCGTCGCTGGGGAAGTGAACCGGCTGGGTGCCGATCCCCAAGTAGCCACGCGGTACCCGGCCATCGCGGGAGAGCAGGCCCGCGATTTTCAGCGCCCGCTCGGCAGGTACGGCCAGCAGCTCGCCGCGTGACATCCCGGCATTGGCCACGCCGATCAGGCCCCCGCGTGCATCAAAGACGCCGCCGCCCGACACGCCTCTAAAGGGTGCCGCTCCGGTGGGCATCAGGCCGCGCTGGGGGAGAGACGCGCCCATAAAACCGAGGGCCGCTTGAAGACCCCGAGGGGTGCGGCCCACCACGCTGAGCAGTTCACCGACTTGTGCGCCCTGACTGGCGCTGACGGCGGGAAGGCCGAGATTCCCGGCCCGCAGCAGCGCCAGATCGCTGGCGGGGTCGCGGCCCACCACCTGAGCGCTGAGCTCGCGGCCATCCGGCAAGCGCACCTGCACTTCGTCGCCGTGCAGGACGTGCGCCACCGTCAGGATTTCATCTGGGCCGGTCACGACGCCGCTGATGCTGCGGGCGGCCAAGACGGTGACCACCGATTGAGAAGTTTGAGCAACGGCGCTGGAAAGCGCTTCAGACAGATCGGAAAACGTGTTGTTTTCGGGGGGAGTGTTCCTTGTCATGCGACTATCTTGCGCCGCTGCCCGCCATTTGACTTCCGCCGAATGGCCAGCTAGCCGTTTGGGGAGGGAATGGGGGCGTGAACACTGCAGGCACGAACACAGACGCCCCACTTCCTCAACCACCATCGCAATTCAGAGAGACATTTGTCAGACCGAACTTGCTAAATTATGAGAAATGCCTCAAGAGATGCTGAACATTCTGACCTTGCCGCTGCTGTTTTCAACTCTTGCTGGGCTGTGGATTTACCGCCACCGCCCTGAGCAGCGTCCTCAACTACTGCTGAGTTTGTGTTCGCTGTTTGTGGTGTCGGCTTACGGCTATTCGCAGCAGCCTGATCCAACGCTGTTCGGGTTGCTGCTGACGTTTATGGTGATGCTCAGCAGCTTGTTGCTGCACCACTGGGACGTGTTGCTGCTTCCCGTCAAGCGCCAATAAACAACCCGCGCCGAGTTCCCTGTGCGTCAATACCCCACCCCTGACAGTTGTCGGAGGTGGGGTATTGATCAATAGTATTTTGGGGCACTCTTCGGCTTTGAGTCGATGTCCCTGATTGTATAAATTATTAACAATCAATGAGACGTACAAGCCAACAATCTCCTCAACGCGCTTGCCGTGAGAGGTCGTGAGAGATGAGAGCCAGTCCTTTCAAGGAAATGCTGCATGTCTACGGCGCGTGGTCATTCGTTTTTGAGGAGGAGCACTATGAAAAAAGCAGGGCGGCAAGGACTGATCTTCAGCTCCCTTTCTCCTTTGTTGGGGACTGGCCCAAACCTCGGTCAGCTGCTCCGATCCAAGGAGCAAGCGGAAGCGGATTGCGCTCGTCCTTCAACTCCCAATTGACGCAAACCTTGCGCTGACGGGTATCCAGAATCTGACGAACGGAGCGCTTTTCACCACCTGGCTCCCGAGCCCGTCGTACTCGCGGCCCACTCCCCGCGCCTTTCCGGTGCGGCTCTCTCTACAGGAGTTGTTATGAGGCAACGTTTCACGCCGCTCACTTGGCTTGTCGCCACGCTGACCGTGCTGCTGGGCACTGTGCTGGCACAAACGCAAAACGCCCCAGTCGAGGCCGCCAAGCTCTCGCTGAGCAGCGGTCAGTTCGGCTTGGTGTATCAGATATTTTCAATCACCATCGCCACCATGGGCGCAGGCTTCATTTTCTTCGTAATGGCCCAGCAAAATCTGTCGCCCAAGTACCGCCCGGCGATGGTGGTCTCGGCGCTGGTGGTGGCCGTGGCCTGCTACCACTACTTCCGAATCTTCAACTCTTGGAACGAGTCCTATGCCCTGAACGCCGGAGCCTACGTCGCTACGGCTGTTCCCTTCAACGACGCTTACCGCTACGCCGACTGGATTCTGACAGTGCCGCTGCTGCTGGTCGAAACCGTGGCGGTGCTGGCCCTCGCCAGCAATATCGCTTCGGGCATGATTTGGCGCTTGGCGGTGGCCGCCTTCGTGATGATCGCCACGGGCTATCCCGGTGAAATCTCCGGCGACACCACGACACGCCTGATCTGGGGAACCATCAGCACCATTCCGTTTATCTATATCGTCTACACGCTGTTTGTCGAATTGGGCAAGTCTCTGGATCGCCAGCCGCCACGGGTGCAGGTGCTGACCCGCAATCTGCGGCTGCTGCTGTTCGCTTCCTGGGGCTTTTACCCGATCGCTTACCTGTTGCCCGTCATTCTGGGCGGCGGCAGCTTGAGTGCCAACGGAGTCGTTGGGCTTCAAGTGGGCTACAGCATCGCGGATATTCTCGCCAAAGTCGGCTTCGGCACCCTGATTTACTTTATTGCGCTGGAAAAGACTGCCCATGACCGCAGTGTGGGCGTCCCGGAAAACAGCACCAGCCCGGCGGCCACTGAACGCCCCACCTAATCCACTCACCTGAGACTGCCGGAGACCTGATGAGCATGACCAAGCCCGCCCCAGCCGTTCGCCCTCTGTTTATCTTCGTGCGCCGCCATCAGGGTTTCGTGGCGCTGGGCTTGGTGCTGCTCGTTGCCTCGGCACTGGCCCTCGACTACTTCCGCAGTGATCTGTTGGGGCCGCATCTGATCGGCCTGCGCCTGATCTACGCGGCCATCACTCTCCTGACCGTCACGTACATCTGGATTGTCAGCATTTGGGACGGCGGAGCTGCTGAGTAGCTGCAACTTTTAGCGCTGCCGGCTCATCCCGTTGAGCCACCACAAAAATTCGCCGGAACTCAAAAGGCGTGCCGTAGCTTTTCGCTGGGTACGCCTTGTTGAGTTCCTCGCCGTACTCCTGCAAAAATTCGGCGCTCTGCGCGGCGCTGAGTTGAGCCAGGACGGGCCGCAGCGCCGTCCCTTTGACCCAGTCCAACACGGCATTTTCTTGGGCGGGTAGCAGATGAAGGTAAGTGGTTTCCCAAGCGTTGACACGGTAGCCCAGTGGAGCCAACACAGCGGTGTATTCGGCGGGGCCGTAGGCGCTCAGGGCGGCTTTGTCACGTTGCTGGCCGCTGAGCAGCAGTTTCCAGTGCGGGCGGGCTGAGACTTCCGCCAGCAGCGTGTGGCTGGGCGCGTCGAAGTTACCCGGCACCTGAAAAGCGAAGGTGCCGCCCGGAGCGACCCAACCGGCCAAACGGGGAATCAGTTCGGCGTGGTTATCGACCCACTGCAAGGCGGCGTTGCTCAGCAGCAGATCCACGGGGCGCTCGGGTTGCCAGGTGCGCAGGTCGGCCCGAACGAAGCCGAGGTGCGAACTGACAAATTGCTCGGCCTGTTCCAGCATTTCGGGGCTGCTGTCCACACCGGTCACCTGTGCTTTCGGCCAGCGCCGACTCAGCGCGGCGCTCAGGTGGCCGGTGCCGCAGCCGAGGTCGGCGATTTGTTGGGGGTCGCCCTGCACCTGCGCGAGCAAATCAAAAAAGGGCCGATCCCGCTCGATTTGAAACTGAAGGTACTGCTGGGGATTCCACATGCGCCAAGTTTAAGCAGCCGCTCAGTGGTGCTAGTGTAACTACTCTAGAGACAACACTAACCTTCAACCCCGTCCAAATAAAACCACTTCCCGCTTTCCTGCACAAAAGTGCTGCGCTCTCGCAGTTCGCGGCGCACCCCCCGTTCCTGGTATCGGGCGGTGAAACTGACGGTGTCGCCCGCAGCGCGTCGCACATTCAGGCCCAACCACTGCGGCTGCGTCCCCACCTCCAATTCGGCGGGTCTGGTCGTGGGGTGCCAGGTGGTCAGCAGATAAGTGGCGTCTTGCAAAACGTAAGCGCTGTAGCGCGACCTCATCAGCGCTTCGGGGGTCTGGGCCGGTTGCTCACCGCTCAGGCGCGGGCCGCAGCACTGAGCGTAAGGTTGTTTGGAGTTGCAGGGGCAGAGCTTGAAGGGAGGAAAAGGCAACGGCGGCATGCCTCCAGAGTAACGCGGTGGGCGCTGAACTCACTCGACCGACCAACTCAGTCAGCTTCAGCTTGAAAGTTCGCGCACCAGCTCCCGCGCCAGCAGCGGGCCCAGCAAAAACCCTTTGCTGCCCAGCCCGCTGAGGTGGTACACGCCCGCTGCGTCTGGTTCAGAGCGCAGAGGCGAAAGCCGCACGCCTGTCCAGCGGCCCGTGACTTGCACGCCGCTGAGGTCACGCAGGGCCGCTCCTTTTTGCAGCACCCAAGCCAGTGAGTTGAGCGGCAAACCGCCTGCCAAAGCTGCCGCGTGACTGGCCGCAGGCGTTTCAAAGGTGGCTCCCAACACGCCGCCCACCGCTGCCGGAGACAGGTAAGCGCCGAAACTCAGCGGCTGCTGGGGCGCTTGACTGAGCAGGAGCAGGCTGCCCGCTCGGTGAGTTGCGCCTTCGAAGTGACTGCCATGCTCGCCGCCATTTTGATGACTGAATTTAGCGCCCAACGAGCCGCCGCAAAAAATGACCCGCTCGGCTTCCAGTACCTCCCCGCTTTCCAAAGCCACGCCGCTGGCCCAGATTCGCGCCGCTTTCCCGCGCACCAGCCGCGCCCCCGAGGCCTGCTTGAGCGCTCTGACGAAGGCCGCGCCGCTGACCCAGCCGCCTTCCGGCAATTCGAGAACACTCTGCCAGCCTGGTGGCAATCCGGCAGGCTCGCGCCAAATGTGCGGCAGTTCGGCGGGCAGGGCGGCGGCCCATTTGCGCTGGGTCTTTTCGTCGGGTACGGGGCGCAGCACTCCAGTTTGGCCGTGTGGGATGCGCTGGCCCGCTGCCTGTAATTCGGCAATCAGCGCCCAAGTGCAGCGCAAACCCGCTAAAGCTTGAGGCTCCACCTTGCCGCTTTGCCCGCGCACCGGATTGAGCAGCGCGGCGGGCACGTCACTTGAGCGGCCCGCGCCCGCGTCCAGCAGCGTGACGCGGTGGCCTGCCTGCGCCGCGAAGTAAGCCGCCGCCGCGCCCGCAATGCCGCCGCCGATGATGAGCAGTCTCACCGCTGCACACTCACGGCTTGTGCGCCACCAAAAACTCGCGTTTGCCCACCAGGCCTCGCCGCCTTTTGGCCGCCAAGCCCGCCGCCAGCAAACTGCGCCGTACCGCGCCCGCTGCGCTGTACGTTGCCAGAGTGCCGCCCGCCGCCAAGCTATCCGCCAAGCGGGCCAAAAAGTCCGGCGTCCAGATTTCGGGATTTTTGGTGGGGCTGAAGCCGTCGAGGTAAATGGCGCTGGCCCACTGGCGCGGTAGCGGCGCGGCGCTGGCGTCGGCAAACTCTACCCTCACCTCATATTGTCCGTGCCAGAGGTGGAGCTGGCCTGCTTTGGTGCCTGCGTCCCATGCCCCCAATAGCGCCGTCCACAGCGGATGGGTTTCGCCCGCCGCGACCTGCGCCAATGCCGAGGCCGCCAGCGGAAAGGCTTCGTAAGCGAGGTAACTCAGCGCCGCGCCGCGCTTCTCGGCACTCGTCAAGGTGGTGCGGAAGTTGAGGCCCAGCCCAAAGCCAATTTCCAGCACCTGTGCAAAAGGGTGGAGGTGCGTTCCGGTGGCTTCCAAAAACACCGTGCGTGACTGTGCCCCCGCGCCGTGCATGGACGAATACCACTCGCCGTAGCGCTCGCTGAAAAGCGTGAGTGTACCGTCCGAGGTGCGTTCAGCTGTGCTCGCTTCAGCCATGCCTGTTCATTTTCCCAGATCGGCGGGCGGAATCGGCGCACCTTCGGCGGGAGCGGGCAGCAGCAATTCGTTTTGGCGCACGAAGGCCCACATGAAGCGCGGCACCACCATCAGCTGCGTTTTGTAGGCTTTGATGGCCTCGATTTGGCGTTTGCGCTGATGATCTGTCACCGGATAGCGGTTCCATTTCAGCCCTTGCCAGGTCGGGCGCGGCGGGGCCAGCGGCAGTTCTTCGTGCTTGCCCTTGGGAAGGGGCCACTCCAGCCCGCCGTGAACGAGGTAAAAGTACAGCTTCTCGCCGCGCTGGGTCGCCAGCCGCGACGACACGTAAGCGGCGGTGCGGTGGTCAGGGTGGCCGTCTTGGGCGCTGGGGGCCAGCACCGTGTCAGGCTTGACCTGATCGTAGACGGCGGCCAATTGGCGGTCTAATTCCTTGCCGGTATAAGGCTTACCCGGCGCGAAGGTTCCGGCATACGGCACCCGGTTAACGCCGGTATGCGGGCTGGTGTACGGCGACAAATAATTTTGCAGATAAATCGGGGTCAGACCCTGATCGGGAAACCCCAAAAAGAAAATATGGTCTTTGGGAATGCCCAGCGCCGCCGTCGCCGCGCGGGCCTCGTTCATCCGGCGCAGGCCGAGGCGCAGCATATCGGCGCGGTCTACGTTTACTTCGCGGTTGGTGGCGCGGGCGTCCCACTCGAAGCCGTCGCCGCTGGTCAAAAAGACCACGTAGACTTGTCCGCCGCGCTCTATCACGTCTTGCAGCAGCCCGCCCGCCGCCAAAGTTTCGTCGTCGGGATGCGGCGAGACGAACAGCACCCGCCCGCTGAGCGGCTCCATAATGGGCAACGCTGCCGCCGCCGCCTTGACTTGGTGAACGGTCAACCTTCCGGTGGGCAGCCAGTACCAGCCGTTAATAAAGGCGGCCAGCAGCAGCAGGATAACGGCCGCTGCTGCCAGACGTTTCCATTTGCGCGGCCTGTATAAACGCATCAGCACCCATCAATATAAAGGAAGCTTTAAGCTTACGGTGAGCGCTGTGCGTATACTCGCTCTCAAATGCCTGCTGCCTTGTCCGCTCTGATCGCCCCTGCCGCGCCCACTTACGGTCTGGAAGAAGAAGTCTTCGTCCTCTACGGCGGGCGCACTTCGCTGGGCAGTTTGTGGGATATGGGGGGGCTGTTGTGGCAAGACCCGGGCCGCAACTGGGCGGCCACCGCCACCAATTTCCGGCGGGGGGAGGCGGCCAGGCGTGAGGTGATGAGCAGCGTGGAAGTCAGCACCCGAGTGGAGTTCAGCGCCGCGACGCTGTTTGCCGCTACGTTGTCGCGCCGCCGCGAACTCGCCCGCGTTTTTTCGTCGGGTCAACTGATCGCCCTCGGTGCCTTGCCGGGCAGTGACCGCTATCACACGGCGGGGCTGCACATTCACGTCGGTGTGCCGGACGCCGAGCGCCAGCGGGTTTACGGCAATCTGGCTTACTTCTTGCCGGTGCTGACCCTTGCCAGCGCCAGCAGCCCTTACTTTGGAGAGGGCGAGGGCGGCCCGCTTTCGCGCATCAAGTCGTCGTTTGCTTTGGGCGAACTCGGCAGCGATCCCTACGAGCGGTTTCAGGATTTGATCATCACTCGCCGGCTGGGTACGCTGGAGTTGCGCGTCCTCGATCCGGTTCCCGATCCAGAGCGGCTGTGGGCCATTGTGCAGGCGG
This sequence comes from Deinococcus psychrotolerans, assembly GCF_003860465.1. NCBI lineage: Bacteria > Thermotogati > Deinococcota > Deinococci > Deinococcales > Deinococcaceae > Deinococcus > Deinococcus psychrotolerans. Next base: position 1,739,856 of record NZ_CP034183.1, on the reverse strand, counting down.
TGGAAAAAATCGCCAAGTTGCCCGGCACCTTGCCGTTTAGCCGCCAGAGTTACAACCAGTTGCGGGCACAGATGCTCGGCGGCTCATCCGACGCCCTCTTTGAACGCGCCGATGAACTTGCGGAGCGGGTGGGCTTTTCTACCGATTGGCTGCATTTTACCGAAGCAGACCGGGTGCGAGGCCACACTGAGGTTCACGGTTGGGCCAGCACCTGCGCCCACCTCGATGGCCTTTACCGCAGCGGCATCTGGCAAGACCTCGGCACGCCCCACCCGCTGCCGGCAGCTTGGCGAGGGTACGCCGGGTTCGCCCGCTATTACCTTCCCAAGTTGCCGTATATCGCCCGTAAAGCGTATGTGGAAAATAAGAAATAAAGAGATTGTGGCGTGTGTGGGGCATCTTAAGAAGCGTTGAATGTCCACACTGCTAGACTCTGCACATGCTGAAATTTTTGCTCAATGTTCTCAAGCGCCTCTTGCCCATCGCCCTGATTTGGGGCGCGGTCTTGCTGTTTTTGCAGCGCGTTTGGTTTTACCGCGATCCGGTACGTATTACCCCCACCGACGACGATTTGCTGACCAGTCCCTGTGACGGCCAAGTCGTTTACGTGCGCCGCGTGGAAAACGGCGAGATCGTTAGCGAGAAGCTCGGCCAGAAAATCAAAGTCAGCGAAATTACCCACGCCGAATGGCCCGAAGGCCAGACGCCCGGACACGGCTGGCTGATCGGGATTTACATGTCGCCCTTAGACGTGCATTTCAATTACGCGCCGATGAAAGGCCGCATCACCGGCATCGTTCACAACGGAGCCAAACTCAATTTGCCGATGGTGGATATTTGGGAATACATCCAACTGACGTATCTGCGGCGGGCGGTGGATTTATTTGCCAAGCGCTACGCCCTGGAAAACGAGCGCCAAACGGTGTTCATCGAGGGCCGCGTCAAAGTGGCGATGGTGGAAATCGCCGACAAGTTCGTCAACAAGATCAGCACCTACGTCAGCGTGAACGATACCCTGCGCTCCGGCCAGAAAATCAGCTTCATCGAGCGCGGCTCGCAGGTGGATTTGTTTATCTTCGGTGACGTGGACTTCTTGGTGGGCGTGGGCGACCAAGTGTACGGCGCACAAACGCCCATTGCCCGCCTCAGCAAGCCTCAAGGGTAAAGCTCACCATGACGGAGCACTTGCTGCACTGGCTGGGGACGCTCAACCCGCAGGTCGTCCATTTGGTGAACGCCTTGCTGCTGCTACTGGAAGGCATCGGGCTTCCCTTTATTCCCTATGAAGCCAGCATGTTGGCGCTGGGTTTGATGATTCAGGGCCACGACACCACACTTTGGGAATCGATTTTGTTCGGCACCATCGGCAATACCATCGGCAACCTGATCGGCTACTACATCGGGCCGCGCGGGATCAAGCTGATTCCCAAAAAAGCGCAGCAAAAGCTGGGCCTGACCCAAATCCAGAACATGCTGACCCAGTACGGCCCGTGGATGGCCGTCATCAGCCGCTGGTTCGGGCCGTTCAGAACGCTGTTTATTTTGTATGCCCGCGAAGCTGGCCTTAAGCCCTTGCCGTATATCGCCTGCTCTTTTCTTGGAGCGCTGTCCTGGACGGCGGTGTGGCAAATTGGGATGTGGCTGGGCGGAGTGGCCTTTATTGCGGTCTGGCACCGGTATCAAATCTACGGGCTGGTCGGGCTGGTGGTTCTCAGCGTTCCCGCTTACTTTATTTATAAAGCAGTTAAGAAAGCACGCGGTGAGGTTAACACGGCGCAGCAAAGCCGTGAAGAAGCCAGGACAGAGCAGGAGTTGTAAAAAGGCTTGGTAGTTTGCCTGAATAATTAATAAAAACTCCTCCCCTCTGCGTTCGGAACGGCCATTCCGAACGCAGAGGGGAGGAGTTGTGCTGGAAGAAGAAGGTCAATTCAGCAGCATGCTTTGGCCTCAGCGCGGCGTGCCGAAGTCCTGTACCCAGTATTGTTTGTAGCTGCCGCCCTCGAAGTAGCCCACCCCCAACTCTTTGAGAATGGGATTGAAGATATTTTTGCAGTGGCCGGGGCTGCTCAGCCAGCTGGCCATCACATCGGCGGGGGTCTGCTGTCCGGCAGCGATGTTCTCGGCCACGCTGCGCCACTGGTATCCGGCGGCGGTGATGCGCTGATCGAAGGTGCGGCCATCCGGGCTGGTGTGGTCAAAGTAGTTCTTGGTGGCCATATCAGCAGCGTGTGCCTGTGCCGCGCCGGCCAGCAGAGTGTTCCAGCTCAGGGCTGCTGCGGGCGGGTAAGCCACGCCGCCGCAACTTCCCCCCGCCGCGCGGGCCACGTTGACCAAGCGGAGCACTTCGGAAGTAAAGCCGCTGGTCGGCGTCGGCGCGGGGGCTGGAGTGGGAATTGGGGCTGGTACGGGCGGCGGAGCAATTGGAGTGGGTGTGGGAGCTGGCGCAGGTGGTGTGGGCGCGGGGGCTGGAGGCGCGACCGGAGTAGGTGCAGGAGCCGGCGCTGGCGGTGTGGGCGCAGGGGTCGGGGTGGGAGTGGGAGCTGGTGCAGGTGGTGTGGGAGTCGGAGGCGCTACTGGAGCGGGAGTAATTGGTTGTGCGGGCGGCTTGGGCATGACGATTGGGGGCGCTTGAACCGTGACTTCAAGGACATAATTGCGCTCAGGGTGGTCTTTCTGAACGATTCTGACCTGCACTGCGCCGGGTTGGTACGCGCTCAGTAAGCCGCTCGCCGTGACTGCGACGATGCGGGGGTCACTGCTCTGCCAACTCAGCAGCCCAGCCGCAGGCACTTGGCCGCTGATGGTGACCGGGACTTGCAGACTTTCGCCTACGCTGAGGCTTAACGCTTTGGGCATGGTGGAGGGATCAAGGGCCGTGTCGGCAGCGGGGGGAGCGCTCCGGACAGCCACCGCAGGCTGAGCGCTTTGGTCAGAAGTCGGTGGGACCGCCACCTGCGAACCACAAGCGGATAGAAAAAGCGCGGTCATCACCAGTAAGCCGAGCTGTTGTTTAGACTTCATTGACATACTTTATTTAAGCGCACCTTGATGGACAATGCCATGAAAAACACTCCAAGAAATGCAGAATTTTGCGAAATTCTTAAAAAAACTATGACAGATTTATAACAAATTCTCGCAATGAAGCCGCTTGCTCCGGAGGAAAACCAGATGCGACCGTAGTGTAACCCAACTAACTTTAGGAATTGGGGGGGTGTAGCTAGATTTATGACAAAAATGTGTGACACAATACAAAAATCGTCACCAAATAAGGAAGGCCAAACGTGGCGGTTTGGCCCTAGAACAGGTTGTCCACTGCGGAGCGAACTCAGGCTTAAGCTTTGATGCCCTTATCGCCCTGCAAGGTGCGCTCAACCGTCGCGGTCACTTCTATTTCAAAGCGGCGCAGGTGCTCGCGCAGCCGGCTGAGCTCTACGCCGTCGAGGTCAGGCAACCACAAGACGCTGCGGCCCAGCACAGCAAAAGCCACTCTTTCCTCGTCGTCTTCGTCTTCAACCGGATCGAGCATCAAGGTGCCGTAATCGAGGCCCTGATTCATCAAATTCATGCCCATCAGCACGTCGGCAATGGCGTCTTCTTCCACGTAGAGATCAAGGTCGAGGTGCAGCCGCACCAACACGCCGCCCTGCTCGTCGGCCTCGGCGTAAAGGGCCACCCGCGAATCCCCGTCTTGCACCAGTGCGCCTTCGTCCATCATCTCCACGCTCAGCCCGCTGCCCTTCAGGGACGCCACGATGCGTTGCAGCTCATTTAGGTTGCGGGTCATGCGGCGAAGTATAGCGCCTGTAAATGAAGCGCACTGAGTGGGTCAGTACAGCGCGGCGGGCGGCAGAAAACGTCAGTCTTTGCCGCTCTGGGCGCTGTCTTTGGCGGGCCTGAGGGCCGATAGGGCCACGCCCTGCATGTAGCCCGCGCCGTCCTCGCCCAGCACGTCTACGCTGGCGGTCAACGGATGCAACTTGATCACTTTGCCGCACGCGCCGGACTCGGTGTGGCACACTCGGGCGTTTTTGCGCGGCATTTCTTTGAGGAGGTCGACGTACTGCGTGTGCTCATACTGAAGGCAGCACAGCAAGCGGCCACACGGCCCGCTGAGTTTTTCGGGATTGAGCGGCAACTGCTGGTCGCGGGCCATCCGGATGCTGACCGGCGCAAATTCTTGCAGGTGATTCGACGAACAGTTCTCGCGCCCGCACGCACCGAGCGCTCCGATAATCTGGGCCTGTTCACGCGGGCCGATGGCCACGAAATTGACTCTGGCTTTGGTCTGCTCGCGCAAATCCTGAATCAGGTGGCTGAGTTCGAGGCGCTCCTCAGCGCTGTAGCTGACCGTAACCAAGCTGCCATCTAAGGTAAACTCCACCGCCACGATTTTGACCGGCAGGGCGCGGTCACGGGCGCGGGCACGCAAAAACCATTTGAGGTCTTCGCCGGCCTGCTCCAGCCGGGTCCAGTCGCTGAGGTCTTCTTGGGTGGCGGCCCGCAAAATCATGCCGTAGCGGGCACTGCCTTCCGGCTGAGCCGCGCCGCGCACGGTGGCGACTTCGGGGCCGCGTTTGCCCTGCACGACCACTCGGCTGTTCACCGGGTGTTGGTTCTCGGTGAGCATAGAGTGAAGTTTGGGGCTGCGTTCAAAACGAATCGGCTGAATCCACACGTTGAACCTAAGATGACACGCCGGAGCGGCGGGCGTGGGGGGGCGGGTCACGAAGGCGCGGGGAAGAGGGAGCGTAGACTGTGAGGAAAGCCCCGCTTGCTGCCGCCTGTGTGCCGCCTGAACGCCGATCAAAGCGCCGCCACCGAGCGTGATCAACTCAAGGAGCGTGTTTATGTCTCAAGCTGATTCTGCCCCGCCCAATGCCAATCCTGACGCTCCTGAACGTGCTTACAGCGACTTTACGCGCAGCCTGAGCTACGGCGATTACTTGCGGATTGATACCCTGACCAGCGCCCACCAGCCGGTGACGCAGGCGCACGACGAGCATTTGTTTATCGCCGTGCACCATGTATCTGAAGTCTGGCTGGGCCTGATCGTGCAGGAGTTGCGGGCGGCCATGACGCTACTCTCGGCAGGCGTGACCGACGCGCCGCTCAAGATGCTCAGCCGGGTGGTGCGGGCGCAGGAGCAGATGACCAACGCCTGGGAAGTGCTCAAAACCATGACGCCCGCCGATTACTTGCAGTTTCGCAGCGCGTTCGGGCGGGCCTCGGGTTTTCAGTCGGCGCAGTACCGGATGATGGAATTTTTGCTGGGCAACCGCAACGCCACGTTGCTGCGCCCGCACCAGCACCGCCCTGACCTCTACGGCCCGCTGGAAGCTGCCCTCAACGCGCCGAGCTTGTATGACCTGGCCCTGCGTCTGCTCTCCGAGCGCGGTCTGGCCATTGCGCCGAGCGTGCTGGAGCGCGACTTTTCCCAGCCCTACATTCAGAATGAAGCGGTGCTGGCCGCTTGGCTGACCGTCTACCGCGACCCCGAGCGCTACTGGGACGTGTATGAGCTGGCCGAGAAGCTGATTGACGTGGAAGACAATTTCCGGCGCTGGCGCTTTAACCACCTGACCACCGTGGAGCGCACCATCGGCTTTAAGACCGGCAGCGGCGGCACCAGCGGCGCGGGGTATCTGCGAAAGGCGCTGGACACGGTGCTGTTTCCTGAGCTGTGGCAGGTGCGAACGGAGCTGTAGACGGATTCGGAAAGGTAGGTGAGTTCAGGCCCGCTCGAACGCCACCTGACCGTCCACTACCGTCAGCATCGGCCAGCCTTTCAAGTCCTGACCCACCCAAGGATTGAACTTGGCTTTGCTCTTGAAGGTGGCGGGGTCAACCGGGCGCACCGTCTCCAAATCCAGCAGGGTGAAGTCGGCGGGTTGCCCAGCTTCCAAGCTCGGTACGGGCCAGCCCAGTACGCGGGCCACGTCGGTGGTGAGCAGTTCCACGATTTTTTGCAGGCCCAGTTCGGCCCCAAAGTTGGTCCACAGCAGCGGAAAGGCGATCTCGATATAGGCGATGCCCGAGGGCGCTTGCAGCAAATCGAGTTCCTTCTCGGCGCGGGTGTGCGGGGCATGGTCGGTGGCGAGGCAGTCCACACTGCCGTCCTTGAGGCCCGCCAGCAAAGCCTGGGCGTCGCTCTGGGTGCGGAGCGGCGGCGCGACTTTGTAGACCGCATCAAAGCTCCGCAGCGCCTCGTCGGTGAGCAGCAAGTGGTGGGGGCAAACCTCGCAGGTGATGTTGACGCCCTGCGTTTTGGCGGCCTTGACCAGCTCCAGGGCGCGGGCGGTGGAGAGGTGCTGGATGTGCAGCCGCCCACCGGTCATGCGGCAGATTTCGATGTCGCGGGCGATGTGGGCCGTTTCTGCCGCCGCCGGGTTGCCGGGCAGGCCCAGCGCCTCACTGACTGGCCCCTCGTTCATGACGCCGCCCGCCCGCAGGCCCGCGTCCTCGGCGTGTACGCTGACTACCTTGCCCAGCGAGTGCGCGTACTCCAGGCCCAGCCGCAGCGTGCGGGCGTTCTCGTTGGTGCGCCCGTCGTCGGTGAACACGGCGGCTCCGGCTTCGGCCAGCAGCGCGAGTTCGGCCAGTTGCTCGCCGTCCTGCCCCCGCGTCAGGGCGGCGGCGGGGCGCAGGCGGGCAAAACCGAGCGCGGCGGCCTTGTCGATCAGGGCGCGGACGATGGCGGGGTCGTCCACCACGGGCGCGGTGTTGGGCATAGACACCACCGTGCCGTAACCGCCCGCCGCCGCCGCTGCCAGGCCCGAAGCGAGGTCTTCTTTCTGCTCCTGCCCCGGCTCGCGCAGGTGGGCGTGGGGCTCAATGAAGGCGGGCACGATGGTCGCGCCGTTGCCGTCCAGGGTTTGACCTTCTTCTGGTAAGTTCCAACCTTTAATCAGGCCGTTTTCTATGGTCAGGCTTTCAGATGTGTCGGAGTTTGGGCGGCGGATGTTGGTGATGGTGAGTGTGCTGTGCTGGGTCATAAGGGGCCTCCGCGAGCTTGAAACGTTGAAAAAAGGAACATCACGCCCGGCCCACCAGCAAGTGATACAGCGTGCTCATCCGCACCGCCTGCCCATTTTCCACCTGCGCCAGAATGCGGCTGCGTGGGCCGTCGGCGGTCTCACTGCTGATCTCCACATCCCGGTTCATCGGCCCCGGATGCAGCACTACCGCTTCATTGGGTGCAAAGGCCAGCAAGTCCTCATTGACCTGATACACCCGCGCGTAGTCTTGCAAGCTGCCCACGTACCCGGCGTCCATCCGCTCCTGCTGGAGCCGCAGCGCCATCACCGCGTCGGCATTCCTGACGGCTTCGCGGGGGTCAGTGGTCAGCGTGACGCCCTCGGCGGCCAGTTCACGCGGCAGCAGGGTGGCGGGGCCACACAAAATCACCTTCGCGCCCAGCTTGGGCAGCAGTTCGGCGTTGCTGCGGGCCACCCGCGAGTGGCGCACGTCACCAATAATCGCCACCGTCTTGCCTTCCAGTGTGCCAAATTCGCGCCGGATGGTGTAGGCGTCCAGTAGCGCCTGGGTGGGATGCGCCCGCCGTCCGTCGCCCGCGTTGATGACCGGCTTGCCACTGTAGCGGGCCACCAGATGCGCCGCCCCCGCCGCTTGATGGCGCACCACGAAGGCGTCTACCTTGTAGGCGGTCAGCACTTCTATGGTGTCGCGAATGCTCTCGCCCTTGTTCACGCTGCTCGCGCCCGCCGCGAAGCTCACCACGTCGGCGCTCATCCGCCTCGCCGCCAGTTCAAAGCTGACGCGGGTACGGGTGGAATTCTCAAAAAAGACGGTGCAGACGGTCAGGCCTTGCAGCGCCGGAACCTTTTTCACGGGCCGGTCAAGCACCTGCATCATGGTGTCGGCGTTATCCAGCAGCGCGTTGAGCCGCTCGGCGCTCCAGTCTTGAAAGTCCAGCAGGTGTTTGGGTTTACTTGACAGGGCGTTCACTGCTGAGCCGCCTGAACTTCTTCGAGGTCCCACAGTTCCACGCCGTCTGTGCCGTCGGTTTCTTGCAACTTCACCTTGACCACTTCGCTTTTGGCGGTGGGGAGGTTCTTGCCAACGTAATCGGCCCGAATCGGCAGTTCGCGGTGGCCCCGGTCGACCAGTACGGCCAGCTGGATGCCTTCCGGACGGCCCAGATCGATCAAAGCGTCCAGCGCGGCCCTCACGGTGCGCCCGGTGTACAGTACGTCGTCCACCAGCACCACGCGGCGGCGGTCTAGGTCAAACGGCACCTCGGTTTCGCGGATGATCGGCTGCTTGGCAATTTCGCTCAAATCGTCGCGGTAAAGAGTGATGTCCAGCCGTCCCAGCGGCACGTCCACGCCTTCGAGTTCCTGCAACTTGGCTGCGAGACGGGCGGCAATCGGAATACCCCGCGTATGAATGCCGATCAGTGCGAGATTTTCGGCTCCTTTGTTGCGCTCCAAAATCTCGTGGGCAATTCGGGTCAGGGCGCGGCGCATCTCGTCGGCGCTCAGAATAGAAGCTTTCATGCTTTACCGCCTTCCAAACGGCAAAAAAACGGGCCGTCCATCTCATCATGGCGGCAGGTCAGGGCTGTGTCTAAAGCGGTCATCTTGCTCCTTTTGGGCCTCACAGGGCCGCGTTAAAAGTGCGGAGGGGTTTGGATTGTCCGAATTTGGGGCGCTCGGGCCGCTACGCAGCATAGCGCAGAAAGACAAAGAGGTGTCAGGCGGCAGGGGGCTTTTGAGAGCCCTGAAAGGTGCGCCACGTCGAGAAGCCGCCCACCGTCAGCATCACCGCGATAAAGAAATAAACCCACACCGGCAAATCGTGTCCGGCCACCAGCACATACAAATAAGCGCCGATAAACAGCAGGCCGGTGATCAGCATCGGCAGCAAGGTAGAGCGCTTTTGCCGCCAGCGCCGCAGCCACCAAGCGCTTGAGACGGCGAAGAAGGGCATACTCCCGAAGTAAAGCACCCCAAAAATCACCGGATTGACGCCGTAGCGCTCGGCCAGCGTGTTGACGGTCATCAGCAGGGATTCGAGCATGGCTGAAGCCTACTCCAGAGCCGGGTTGCATTTACGCCAACTTCTCCGTAGAGATAATTGAAATCTTAAGCTGCACTAAACTTGACAAGACCGCACTCAGATTTTAGCATGTCGTCATCGGTGAAGGATGACGCAGCGCCATCCCAAGCCAATCTTGATCTCATGCAAGGAGGAACCCAGATATGATGCGATTTGATCCGTTCCGAGAAATTGAAGAATTGAGCCAGCGTGTTGACCGGGCCTTCGGTCAAGCTGCCCAAGCACCCGCCCGCTTCGCTCCGCCGGTTGACGTTCACGAAGACGAGCAGGGCCTGGAACTCTCGCTCGATCTGCCGGGCATCCAGCCTGAGAACATCAGCGTGGACGCCGAGAACCAGACGCTGAGCGTGCAGGCCGAGCGCAAGTACATTCGCGCCGAGGGCCGCACCGCCCACCGCGTTGAACGCGTGTACGGCACCTACTCGCGCACCTTCAGCGTGCCCGCCAAGTATGATCTGAGCAAGGTTGACGCCAATTTTGACAACGGCACCCTGACCATCAAGGTGCCGCGCAGCGAGGCGGCCCAGAAGCGTAGCATCAGCGTGAAGTCCGCTACCACCCTCAACGTGGAGGGCAAAACTGACACCGAGAACCACAACGCCTGAGCGGTTTACGCGCTGACATTCTTCTCACCGCTTCCTCTTTGGGAAGCGGTTTTCTGGTTCTCAAGGAGCTGGCTCACAGCTTGACCCCGTCGCCCGCGCTACCCTGCTGGCCGTGACCGCCCGCACCCGCCAAACCCTGCTCAGCGCCGAAGACGTGCGTGTGGTGTACGGCGAGCGCGTCATTTTGCGCTCCGTCAGTCTGCAAGTGTCTGGCGGTGAGCGGCTGGCCCTGCTGGGGCGCAACGGCGCGGGCAAAACCACTTTGCTGCGGGTGCTGGCAGGCGAGCGGCGCAGTGACGACGGCTCGGTGTGGCGCTCAGAAGGCCTGCGCCTCTCGGTGCTGGATCAGCAGCCGCTGTACCAAGCTGGCGTGACGGTGCAGGAACTGACCGCCGCCGCCAACCCGTACCAAGCCGCCGTCACCGAACTGCGCGAACTTGAGCATGATCTCTCCGACCCCGCCAGGTTGGAGCGCTGGAGTGCCGTGCAGCACCGCTTGGAGGACCTAGACGCCCACGCCTGGCCCGCCCGCGCCGCCCGCACGCTGGCAATGCTCGACCTGACCCGCTTCATGTCCAGAGAAGCCGCGACCCTCAGCGGCGGCGAAACCACCCGCCTGAGTTTGGCACTGTGTCTGCTGACCGAGCCGGACATCTTGTTGCTCGACGAACCCACCAACCACCTCGATATCCGGATGCGCGAGTGGCTGGAAAATTGGCTGATTTCGTTTGGTGGGGCCGTCATTTTGACCAGCCATGACCGCGAGTTTCTGGACAAAGTGGCGCTCCGCAGCTTGTGGATCGAGGGTGGCGAGACCACGCCTTACCCCGGCGGTTACACACGCGCCCGCCAGCTCCGCGACCAAGAGCGCCAAGCTAAAAGCAAAGCCGCCCGCCTCAGCCGCCGTGAAGCGGGGAGGTTGGAAGGCAGCGCCGAGCGGCTGGACGTGTGGGGCCGCCGCTCACGCTCGGTCAAAAGCCGCGCCGAGCGCTTGGAGCTGACCGACGCCCCGCAACCCGAACGCGCTCTCAGGATGCGGCTGCTGGCCGGACAATCGCGGGCCAAGCTGCTGCTGTGGGCCGAGCATGTGGGGAGGAGTTACGGCGGTAAAGTCATTCTAGAAAACGTCTCGCTCAAGCTGCGCCAAGGCGACCGGGTGGCCCTGATGGGCGCAAACGGCACCGGCAAAACCACTTTGCTCAAACTGCTGTCCGGCGAACTGCACCCCGATCCGGCCCCGGCAGGCGAAGCGCCGGGTGTACTGAGGCTGGCCGCTGGCGTCACGCTGGCGAGCTTGGATCAAACCTGGCACGGCCTGAGTCCAGACCAGCCGCTCCACGCTCAATTTGAAGAGCGCTTCGGCAACCGGGCGGGGGCGCTGCTGGGCCGCGCCGGATTTTCCAGCTTGGACTGGCCCAAAACGCCGCACGAGCTGTCAGGTGGCGAGCGGGCGCGGGCGGGCCTGGCCCTCGTCAGCGCCCTCAGGGCCGATCTGCTGCTGCTCGACGAACCCACCAACCACCTCGATGTGGAGGCTCTGGAAGCGCTGGAAGCCGCTGTTCACGCTTACGGCGGCGCAGTCGTGATCGTCACGCATGACCGCCGCTTTGCCCGCGAGGTCAGCAACCGGCTGTGGCTGATCGAAGACGGCCACCTCACGGAAGTGGAAGGCTGGGGCAGCCGCGTCACGCTCGACCCGGCCAGGAGTCTGGAAGGCGACCCGCCGCCGCCGCCCCCGCCGCCGAGCGCCCGCGAACGCATGGGCCAAACGGAAGCGCGGCTCAGGGTGATTGATCAAGAACTCAACGCGGCCACTCACGCGCCGCTGACCCAGCGAGAAGAAGGAAGGCTGCGCTCCGAGCGCCACCGTCTGCGCTTAGCGTTGCTTGACCTTTACGCCGAGGTCTACGCCGCACCCCAATTTGATATTGAAGTGCGCGAAAAGCACTTGCGGGTGCGCGGCCAGCACTTAGGCAGTCAACACCCTGAGCAAGGCGGCATGTTCTGGGCCGCCTGTGACGAAAGCTGCGGACATTTCGCTTGGGACGGCTCTACCTTGCGCCTCATGGGCCTAGCACCCGCGTGGTACGCCGCCGACTTGCTGGGCGGGACACTGCGTATTTTGTTTGAACATTGGCAGGTGGGGCGCGTGCAACTCGGCGAAGGCGGGAGGGTGCTGAGTCGGCGCAAATACTTTGAGTTGATCGGCATGGTCAAAAGCTAAAACTGCTTTCCTGCTTTTTCTATAAGCCGCACACCCCAACCCAAAAAAGCCCACCCCGGAAGGTGAGCCGTCGTTTCAAAAAATTTTAAAGGGAGATTTACTGAGCGGCGTTCGCTGCGTTGGCGCGGTTGATCGCCTTGGCGAGGCGGCTCTTTTTGCGGGCAGCGGTGTTCTTGTGCATGGTGCTGCCTTTGGCGGCCTTGTCGAGCAGGCTCTCGGCCTTGCGCTGAAATTCCTGTGCGTCGGCGGCGTTGGTGGTCGCGGCCACGACCGCTTTTTTGGTAAAGGTCTTGATGGTGCTCTTGCGGCTGCGGTTGATCATGCGGCGCTTGAGGCTCTGGCGGTGGCGCTTCTGGGCGGACTTGTGACGTAAAGCCATGTTGATTCTCTCTTTCTCCGCGTAGACGGAGCGGTTCCGGTGCTGCTCTTTCGGAACACGGGGCGTCGGGGGCAGTGTCCCTGCCTGGCCCGCGCACATGCCTGAGCGTAGACGCTCAAGCATGGACAGCCTCTCCAATTTAAGGAAAAGGCAACTTTGAAAGTTTACACGTCTTGCTTAAAGCTTGCAAGTTTTAGGATGGGGGGATGTTCGGTTCCCGTAAGTCTTACCGCTCAGACTCAGTCGATTCACCCGCCGAGAAGCCGCCCACCCGTCCCAAAACGCCGGAAGAACAGCAGGCCGCTTTGATGGAATATGCCCTGCGGGCCTTGTCGGCCCGTGCGCTGAGCGCCGCCGAACTGCGCGGCAAACTCGCCAAGCGCAGCGAAGAAGAAGACCAGATTGAGGCCGTGCTGGAGCGTCTTACTGAGCTGCGCTACTTGGACGACTCGCAGGTGGCCCGCATCGAAGGCCAGCGGCGCGGCGTGGGCGCTTACCGGGTGCGGGCACGCCTCAAGCAGCGCGGCGTGGAGGAAGAACTGATCGCCGAAACTTTACAAGCCCGCGACCCCGAAGAAGAAGTCGAGCAGGCCCGCGCCCTGCTGGAGCGCCGCCTGAGCAGCATCCGGCGCGGCAACAACCCCAAAGCCAAAGCTTACGGCCTGCTGGCGCGGCGCGGCTACGGCGGCGAGGTGATTCGGCGGGTACTGGAGGGGCTCGACTGGACTGCGGACGCCGGTGACGAAAGCTGGCTGGGCGAAGAGGACGAAGGGAACTAGGCGGAGTGGGTTGGGCAGAGCGAACTGGGCGCAGCCGCGCTTGACACCCTCCCAGCACGCCGCTAGACTGGCTTCCGCACGAAAACTGCTTGGCGGTGAGTAAGCGCGTGGTTCGGGGCGTAGCGCAGCCTGGTAGCGCACGTCGTTCGGGACGACGGGGTCGGAGGTTCGAATCCTCTCGCCCCGACCACATGAAAAGCCTTCCCGACACTGCCCTTGCGGCACTGGGAAGGCTTTTTTCGTGTGGCCCGCCGCGCCGTTTTTTAGGATTGTTCTCTGGAGTGTTTATGCGTGTATTTGCCATCGCCGATCTGCACCTTGCCTTCGTGACGCCCAAACCGATGACGGTCTTCGGTGCGCAGTGGGCCGGGCATCCGCAGGCCATTTTCGAGCAGTGGCGCAGCATAGTCCGCGCAGACGACTTGGTGCTGCTGCCCGGCGATTTGTCGTGGGCCATGCGCCTGCCCGACGCCGTCACCGACCTCGCTCCGGTGGCCGAGCTACCCGGCACCAAAGTGCTGCTGCGCGGCAACCACGATTACTGGTGGCCCACCATCAGCCGCCTGCGCTCGGCGCTGCCCGCTGGCATGTTCGCGGTGCAAAACGACGCTCTGAGGTTCGGTGAAGTGGGTCAGGGCAACATCGTGGTGTGCGGCACACGCGGCTGGATCACTCCCGCCTCGGAAGCGTTCGGCCCCGACGACACCAAGATTTATGCCCGCGAAGCGGAGCGGTTGCGCCTCTCGCTACAAGCCGCCCGCAAACTCGCCGACGACACCACCCAGACGCTGCTGATGCTGCACTACCCGCCGACCGGCCCGCAGTTTGCCGCCACCGCTTTCACTGAGCTGATCGATGAGTACCGCCCCGACCAAGTGCTGTACGGCCACTTGCACGGCCTGCCCTTGGAGCGCAGTTTGCAAAGCTGGAACGGCATTCCCACGCACTTGGTGGCCGCAGACGTGCTGCGGTTTAAGCCCAAGCTGATTGTCGGCTAAGGGTTACAGCCCCCGTTTCGCCAACCAGATCATGTGCCTGGCTCCCTTGCCGGGGCGGGCGCGGGCGACTTTTTCTTCCACAGTGTAGCCCGCTTCTCGCAGTCTGCGGGTAAAGCGGGTGTTTTTTTCGGCGGACCAGATCGCCAGCACGCCGCCGGTTCTTAGGGCCGCTTTGGTCGACGCCAGTCCTCTGAGTGAGTAGAGCTGCTCGTTTCCCGGGTGGGTCATGGCGTCGGGGCCGTTGTCCACGTCCAGTAAAATGGCGTCGTAAGCGTCTTGGCTGCTGCGAATCAGTGCGCCCACGTCACCCACATGCACGCGGCTGCGCGAATCGGCCAGCGGGTTTCCAGCGCACTCGCCCAGCGGCCCACGGTTCCACTCGATGACGCCCGGTACCAGTTCGGCCACCGTCACCGCCGCTGCTGGGCCGAGCGTGGTCAGCGCCGCCGCCAGGGTAAAGCCCATGCCCAGCCCGCCGATCAGTACGCTGGCGTCTGCTCCGTGCAAATGCTGACAGCCCCACTCGGCCAGCAGGTCTTCGGAAAAGTGCATCCGGCTGTTCATCAGCTCGCTGACGTAGCCGGAAATCTGGATCGAGAATTCGTCGCCGCGCCGAGACAAAATCAGGCTCTCGGCGCTGCCGGGAATCGGGGCGCGTCCGATTTGGAGAAAGGGGGTCACAGCATTGCTCTAGGCATCAGCGCTTAAGGCTCTATCGGCCCGGTGGACATCGGATAGCTGCCGATAATCTTGGCGAAGCTGGCCTTGCGCAGCACGCTGCCGAGCGCCGCTGAAATCTCGGGGTCGCCCGCGTCGCCTTCAAAGTCCACGTGAATCAGGTAGCTCCAGGCCCGGTCTTTGCGGGGGCGGGAAACAATGCTGGACATGTTCAGGCCGCGCAACTGGTTGAGGGTTTCCATCAGGGAGCCGGGGGTGTGGCGCACCGCGAAGACGATGCTGGTCTTGTACGGCCCCTCGCTCGGCAGCGCTTCACGGTGAGACAGCACCAGAAAGCGGGTGAAGTTAAACGGCTCGTCCTCGATGCCGCTTTGCAGCACTTCCAGGCCGTAGAGTTTGGCGGCCCGCTTGGAAGCGATTACGCCCTCGTCGCGTGCGCCGCGTCCGGCGAGGTCTTTGGCGCTGCCCGCCGTGTCGTAGGCGGCTACCGGCGTCAGGTGGTGTTTTTTCATGAACTCGGTGCATTGGTCGAGGGCTGGTTGCTGCGAGTAGACCCGTTTTATGTCAGTCAGCAATACGCCGGGCAGGGCCATCATGGCGTGTGAAACCCGCACCACCACTTCCTTGGTGACGTGCAAATCCGTTTCGGCCAGCAGGTCGATGGATTGCAAAATAGAGCCCATCAAGCTGTTTTCGACCGGCAACACCGCCAGGTCGGCCTGGCCGCTGGTGACCGCTTCCAGCACTTCATGAAAGGTGGCGTAGCCGTGAACGGCGGCATTTTCGGCGCTGTTCAGCGCGGCAATTTCGCTGTATGAGCCGGGATTGCCCTGATACGCCACTTTGACGGCGGTCTCCGGGTGGGGCAGGGCGTCTTCGGGAAGGCTCATGGTCATGCATGAAGCCTAGCGCAAGGTGGGCGGCTGGGGGCGGCTGCGCTAGGCTCAGGGCTATGCCTGTCTCCCCTCTGCTTGAGCTGGACGCCACCGATCTGATCGCCGCCGTCGCCGCCAACACCGCCAGCGCCGAGGAAGTCACGCAGCTGTATTTGGGCCGCATTGAAGCGCACAATCCGCAGCTTCACGCGGTCATCGCCGTCAACCCGCAGGCGCTGAGCGACGCTGCCGCGCTGGATAAACTCAGTGCCGTTCAGCGCGGAAAGCTGCACGGCCTGCCGATCCTGATCAAAGACAACATCGACGTGGCGGGCCTTCCGACCACGGCGGGCAGCGCTCTGATGAAGGACAACGTCGCGGCCACGGACGCGCCCCTGGTCGCCAGGTTGCGGGCGGCGGGCGCGGTAATTTTGGGCAAAGCCAACCTGACCGAGTGGGCCAACTTCATGACGGTGGAGATGCCCAACGGCTACTCGTCGCGCGGCGGGCAAACCATGAACCCCTGGAAGGCCGGGGCCGATACCGGCGGCAGCAGCTCCGGCAGCGGCGCGGCAGTGGCGGCAAGACTTACGCCCGCCGCCATCGGCACCGAAACCAGCGGCAGCATTTTGTCTCCGGCCCACCAGAACGGCGTGATCGGGCACAAGCCGACGGTGGGGCTGATTTCGCGCAGCGGCATCGTACCGATTTCGCCTTCGCAGGACACGGCGGGGCCGATGACCCGCACCGCCCGCGACGCGGCCCTGATTGCCAGTGTGCTGGCCGAGCCGGACGCAGAGCCTCAGGTTTTCGAGCTTCAACCCGGCGCTCTTAAGGGCGCAAAAATTGGCGTGATGCGCGGCGGTTTCTGGAAGGGCCTCGCGCCCGAGCAACTGGAGCGGCTCAACAACGCGCTGGAAGTGCTGAAGGCGGGCGGCGCGGTGCTCCACGACGTTGACCTCCCCACCGAAAGCGAACTCAGAGCGGCGGGCTTTGAAGCGCTGCTTTATGAATTCAAGCCTGCGCTCAACCGCTACCTGGCTGGGGTGACTGCCGGGCCGGGCAGCCTAGCGGCGGTGATTGAAGCCTCCGACGCGGATCCAAAGGCATTGCAGCGCTACGGGATGGTTCTTTTGCAAGCGGCGCAGTCGACCAAAGGCGACCTCTCCGAGCGGGCTTACACGCAGGCGCGGGCCAAGGATCTGGACTTGGCGGGCGAGCGGGGGCTGTTTCCCCTCTTTGCCGAATACGACGCGCTGATCTTCCCGTACTACAGCGGGTATTCGGTGGCGGCCAAAGTGGGCCTGCCCAGCGTCAACGTGCCGATTGGCCTCGCGGCTGGCCTGCCCACCGGCCTGCAACTGTGCGGCCCCGCGTGGAGCGACGCCCGCTTGCTGAGCCTCGCCGCCGATTTGCATGAGCGGCTGGGCGGGTTTGTGGCCGCGCCTGAAGCGGCTGAATCTACTGCCGGGTCTACTTTGGGCTCGACTGCCGGATAAGGTTTGCCGGAAAGCTAAAGGCTTTTGTGTACTCACCGGGCCGGGGCAGCGGGTATTGTGTGGGCTATGACGCTGACCCTTCTGGTGGCCACGCCGCAACTGCGCGGCAGCGTATTCGAGCGCGGCGTTTTGCTGATGCTGGACGAACAAAATGGAGCGCTGGGGGTCATGCTCAACCAACCCAGCGGCGTGCGTATTGGCGAGTTGCTGCCGGAGGCTGGGCCGTCCGCCGCCTTCCTCCCGGCCTACAATGGCGGCCCGGTGGAGCGCTCGGCGGGCTGGTGCCTTTACACCCAGCCGACGGGACAACTCCAAGAACATCAGCTGGCGGACGGGCTGTGGCTCTCGCGTGACCGCGACGTGCTGGCCGAGCTGCTTTCGGGCGATCAGGCGTTTTACCTGCTGCTCGGCTATGCGGGCTGGGCACCCGGCCAACTCAAGCGTGAGGAGCAAGAAGGCAGTTGGTTGTGGGGCGAAGTCAGTGCTGAAGATTTAGCCGAACTGCTGTGGCGCACTTCCGACGAAGCCAAATGGGACGCCGCGCTGAAACTTCTCGGTACGCCGCCGGAAAACGTGGTGGGTGGAGCGCAGGCTTAGCAGGCTTGGTCACAAAGGAGTGGCCAACTTGCCGCGCACTCCAGTTCTTATCACCACTTTGGGCGCAAGATTGAGCGGCACCAAGAGCAGAAAAAGGAGAGCAGATGACCTTAGAACAAATCAAACTGGGCACGCAGGGGCTGGTGGTCAGCCGTTTGGGACTCGGCTGCATGGGCATGAGCCAGTCGTACGGCACGGCGGCTTCGGGGAGCGCCGACGAGGCCGAGAGCCTGCGGGTCTTTGAAGTGGCGCTGGACGCGGGGCTGACCTTTTTTGACACCGCCGACATGTACGGCGTCGGCAAAAACGAAGAACTGGTGGGCCGGGCGCTCGGCAAAGTCAGAGACCGGGTCATTATCGCCACCAAGTTTGCCCTGATGCGCGGCCCTAACGGTGAAATGCTGGGCATCAACGGACGGCCCGAGTATGTGCACTCGGCAGTGGACGCCAGCCTCAAGCGGCTGAACATGGACTACATCGATTTGTACTATCAGCACCGGGTCGACCCCAACGTGCCGATTGAAGAGACGGTGGGCGCGATGGCCGAACTGGTGCAGGCGGGCAAGGTGCGTTACCTGGGCCTGAGCGAGGCCACCCCCGAGCAGATTCGCCGCGCCCACAAGGTTCACCCGATCACCGCCCTGCAATCTGAGTACAGCTTGTGGAACCGCCAGCCCGAAGAAGAAATTTTGCCCACCGTAACTGAACTGGGCATCGGTTTTGTGCCGTACAGCCCGCTGGGACGCGGCTTCCTGACCGGCGAACTCAAATCGCCGGACGATTTTTCCCCCGACGACTTTCGCCGCAATAATCCGCGTTTTCAGGGCGAGAACTTCCAGAAAAATCTCAAATTGGTTCAAGCGGTCGAACGGATGGCCAAAGAAAAAGGCGTCAGCACCGCGCAACTGGCTCTGGCATGGGTGCTGGCCCAGGGCCACGACCTCGCCCCGATTCCCGGCACTAAGCGGGTCAAGTACCTTGAAGACAACCTCGCTGCCCTGAAAGTGGAGCTGAGTGAGGGTGAGTTGCAGCGCCTCGCTGAGATCGCGCCGGTGGGTGTGGCGGCGGGAGCGCGGTACTGAGGAAAGAGAGTGGCAAGGGGGCGGAAACGGCAACTCTAAACTGACCCTTGAATTTTTCATCAATGGATTAAGTGCCGGGTTGCTGTTTTTTAACCTTCCCGCTTGAGAGGGGAAGTGAAAGGAGAGAGCGCCTCTCTCGCAAGACTTTGAAGACGTTTTTCACGTCCGGCGTACTCCTGCTGCCTGCCGCTCCGAACTGACGCCAAATGAGAGGATCGTCAGGCATTCGCCAGGCCGGGGCGGGGTATGCTGGAGGACGCTTATGGACGACTCCCAACATGCGACAGTGATGTACGGCGGCAACGCGGCTTTTGTGGAAGCGCTGTACGAGGCTTACCTCACCGACCCGGCCAGCGTGGATAGCGACTGGCGCAGTTATTTTGACGATGTGCGCGGCGGGATACGTGAAACCGCCCACACCGAAATTCAGCAGCGTTTCTATGACTTGGGCCGCAACCGCTTAAGAGCGGGCGCGGCACCCACCGAAAGCGGCGGCGAGAATCTCAGCGCGGCCCAGCAAGCGGCGGGCGCACTGATCAGCGCTTACCGCGTCTACGGCCACATCAGCGCTTCCAAAAACCCGCTGACCATTCGCCCGCCCGCCGTCGTGCCGGAACTGACGCCGGAGTATTACAACCTCAGCGCCCAAGATTTGATGACGCCGGTCAAGGAAGGCCACTTCAGCGGCAGCTTGCAGGGCGTCATCGATCAGCTCGAGCAAAGTTACTGCGGCCCAATTGGCTTTGAGTTTTCCTACCTGCCTTCCGCCGAGCGCGAGTGGTTTCAGCAGCGTATCGAAGCCTCCAAGGGGCGGGGCAGCTACACCACCGAGCAAAAAAAGCGCATCTACGACAAGCTCAACGCCGCCGAGGGTTTAGAAAAATACCTCCATCAGCGCTACGTGGGCCAGAAACGGTTTTCGCTGGAAGGCGGCGAAGCCTTTATTCCGCTGATGGACGCTCTGATTCAGGGCAGCGGCCTTCTGGGCATCAAGGAAACGGTCATCGGTATGGCCCACCGTGGCCGCCTCAACGTTTTGGTCAATATTTTCGGTAAAAAACCCGCCGACCTCTTCGACGAATTCGAAGGTAAAAAAGTCCTCTCGGATGACCCCGACGTGGCCGGTGACGTGAAGTACCACATGGGCTTTTCCAGTGACGTGCGAACCAACGGCGGCCCGATGCACCTCGCGCTGGCCTTTAACCCCTCGCACCTCGAAATTGTCTCGCCAGTCGTTCACGGCAGCGTCCGCGCCCGCCAAGATCACCGCGACGACACCGAGCGCAAGCAGGTCTTGCCAATCACCATTCACGGCGACGCGGCGGTGGCCGGGCAGGGCGTGGTCATGGAAACGCTCAACCTCTCTCGCCTGCGTGGGTTTTCCACTGGCGGCGCGGTTCGGATCGTCATCAACAACCAGATCGGCTTCACCATCTCCGATCCGCGCGATACCCGCAGCAGCCGCTACTGCACCGACATCGCCAAAATCGCCAACGCGCCGGTGATGCACGTCAACGGCGACGACCCCGAAGCGGTGGTGTACGCCGGTGAGCTGGCACTGGCTTACCGTCAGGAGTTCGGCAAAGACGTGTTCGTCGATTTGATCTGCTTTAGGCGGCACGGCCACAACGAAGGCGACGATCCGACCATGACCCAGCCGATCATGTACCGCGAAATCAAGACGCACCCCGGTACCCGCGCCCTGTACGCCAAAATCTTGGAAAAAGAAGGCGTGCTCAGAGCGGGTGAGGAAGCCGACATGATCACCAACTTCCGCGACAAGCTCGACGCGGGCGCGTCGGTGGTCACCGAAGTCGCCAACGAGGAGCAGAGCAAGCTGGCGATCAATTGGGGCCGTCACCTCGGCACCCATTGGACGGACGACGCCGAAACGCAGGTCAGCGCTGAGCGGATTGCCAAGCTGGGCGAATCGCTGAGCAGTGTGCCAGAAGGCTTCGTGCCTCACCGCGCGGTGGAGCGCGTGCTCAAAAACCGCCGTGAGATGAGCCTCGGTGAGCAGCCGGTGGACTGGGGCATGGGCGAAACTCTGGCCTACGCCACCCTCTTGGAAGACGGCTTCGACATCCGCTTGGACGGCCAGGACGCTGGGCGCGGCACCTTCGTGCATCGCCACGCCGTGCTGCACGACCAGTCGGCCACCGACACCCAAAACGAAGAATACATGCCGCTGGCGCATTTGCCCGGCACCACTTGCCGCATCGAAGTTATTGACTCCACCCTCTCGGAAGAAGCGGTGCTGGCCTTCGAATACGGCTACTCGACCAGTGCTCCCGAAAGCCTGGTGATCTGGGAAGCCCAGTTCGGCGACTTTGCCAACGGCGCACAAGCGGTCATCGATCAGTTTGTCAGTGCCGGCGAAAGCAAATGGCAGCGGCTCTCGGCCCTGACCCTGCTGCTGCCGCACGGCTACGAAGGTCAAGGCCCCGAACACAGCTCGGCCCGCTTGGAGCGCTATCTCCAGCTGTGCGCCCAGAAAAACATGCAGGTGGTGGTGCCCAGCAGCGCTTCACAGATTTTCCACTTGCTGCGCCGCCAGATGATCCGGGCTTACCGCAAGCCGCTGATTATCATGTCGCCCAAGAGCCTCCTGCGCAACAAAGCCGCCATGTCGCCGCTTTCTGACTTCACCGACGGCAAATTCTATGAAGTCATCGGGGACACCAGCAAGCCTGCCGCCCGCCGGGTGGTCATCAGCAGCGGCAAGCTGCACTGGGAGCTGACCGAAACCCGTCAGAAGGCCGAGGACGATGGTCAGCCGCTCGACGTGGCGCTTATCCGACTCGAGCAGCTCTACCCTTTCCCCGGCAAGCTGCTGGCGCAAGAACTTGAGAAATACCCCGGCGCGGACGTGATCTGGGCGCAGGAAGAACCACAAAATCAGGGCGCGTGGCTGATGCTCCGTGACGACTTGGACGCCGCCCTGCAACCCGGCCAGACCCTGACCTACGCCGGACGCTCCCGCAGCGCCAGCACGGCGGTGGGGTACAAGCAGATGCACGACAAGCAGCAGGCCCAACTGATTCGGGACGCTCTCGGCGCTCAGGTCGAAGTCGAGCAGAGCCGTCCCAAAAAAGAAGCCACGCCGCAGTCGTAAGGCTTACGCCGCCGCTCAGTCTTCACCCTATGAATGCGGGGGCTGAGCGCTGGTTTGCTGACGTATCATGGCTTCGCGCCGCCTTCAGAACCCGCCCCGACTTACCCAAGGAGTTTTCATGCCCGAGATCAAAGTTCCCGTTTTTTCCGAATCCGTCAGCGAGGGCACCCTGCTTTCGTGGAGCAAAAAGCCCGGCGACGCGGTGACACGCGGCGATATTCTGGCCGAAATCGAAACCGACAAAGTGGTGCTGGAAGTCACTGCCCTGCAAGACGGCGTGCTGGAGAGTATTGCCAAGCAAGAAGGCGACACCGTGCTGAGTGAGGAAGTCTTGGGCGTGCTGGGCGAAGCGGGGTCGGCTCCTGCGCCTGCCGCCGACCCTGAGTCCGGCCCGATTGCCGGTGAAACGAGCGCGGGTGGCACCGCCAGCCAACCCGATAGCCAACCGAGTGGGCAAGTGGCTGGAACGCTCGGCGGCACCGGCACTTTGCCGCCCGCTGTCCGCAAAATCGTGGCGGAGAACAATCTGGACGCCGCGCAGATTCAGGGCACCGGCCCCAAAGGCAACATCACCAAGCAAGACGCTGCGCTAGCATCGCAGGGCGGCGGCACCGACCAAGGCCCGCAGTCTGCGGCTGAACCCGCTTCGGCACGGGTCAGCGAAGCCAAAGCGCCTGCTGCTTCCGCGCCTGTTCCCAGTGGCCCCCGCGCCGAGCAGCGCGTGCCGATGACCCGCATTCGCCAGCGCATCGCCGAGCGCCTCAAGGAAGTCCAGAACACCGCCGCCATCCTGACCACCTTTAACGAAGTCAACATGCAGCCGAGCATGGATCTGCGTAAAAAGTACCAGGATCAGTTTGTGGCCAAGCACGGCGTCAAACTCGGCTTTATGAGCTTGTTTGTGCGGGCCGCCACCGAAGCGCTGAGGGCCTTCCCCAACGTCAACGCCAGCATCGACGGTAAAGACATCATCTATCACGGCTTTTACGATCTGGGCATCGCGGTGGCCTCTGAGCGCGGCTTGGTCGTGCCGATCTTGCGCGACACCGACGCCATGAACCTCGCCGACATCGAAAAAGCCATCGCTGCTTTTGCCGCCAAAGCCAAAGCCGGCAAGCTGACGATGGACGACATGTCAGGCGGAACGTTTAGCATCACCAACGGCGGGACGTTTGGCAGCATGATGAGTACCCCGATCATCAACCAGCCGCAGAGCGCCATTTTGGGAATGCACAACATCATCGAGCGCCCGATTGCCCAAAATGGCCAAGTGGTAATCGCCCCGATGATGTATCTGGCCCTCAGCTACGATCACCGGATCATTGACGGCAAAGAAGCGGTGCAGTTCTTGGTGCTGATCAAGAACTTGCTGGAAGACCCGGCCCGGATGCTGCTGGATTTGTAGTTTTGAGGAGTTAAAGCCGCCAACTGCTGAGTAGGGGTTGGCGGCTTTTTTGTGGATGTTTTGGGGTACGCTATTTGGCTCAAGTTGCCGCTCAGCGCCGCGCTCTATCCTGCCTGCATGACTGCGCCGCCCTTTGATCTCGCCCCACTTATGGCCCTCTACGGTCTGTTACATGCCCAAATCAGCGTCTTGCAACACGTCGGTGATCTGGTGATGAAAGTCGAAACGGTGGGCCAACGCTACAGCTTGCGCGTCCTCACGGCTGACAGTGATGAGACACGGCTAAAACTGGAATTGGCGTGGCTGAGCGCTTTGGCCCGCGATACGGAGCTGAATATTCCCTTGCCGCTGCACAATGTGGATGGCTGCCTGATCACGTACTGGACACCGCCCCACGAAACAGCGGCGCGGGCCTGCGTGCTGTCAAACTGGATTGAAGGCGAGCGGGCCAGCCGGCAGATGGGAATACCGCTCGCAAAGCAGCTCGGCCACCTCACAGCGCAGCTCCACCAACACGCCCGGCACCATCCCCAATTGTGGCAACACTACACGGGCCAGCGCTGGGACGCCGAGCGCTTTTACGGCCCAAATTCGTGGTGGGCGCGGCAAGCCCCACGCGATCTGGGGGAACACCACCAGGCGCTCATACCTGCCGTCAGCGCTTTGAAAGCGGCTTTAGCGCGGTTGGCTGAGACGCCCGAACAATTCGGCCTGATTCACGCTGACTTGCATTTTGGCAACCTCATCAGCGGCCCGCTCGGGCTGGGCGTGATTGACTTTGCTGAGGCTGCGCCGGGTTATTTCGCCTTTGACTTGGCGCTCACGGCAGGCGAACTGATGGATTATCCCGGAGGTGAGCAGTACGTCGAGGCCTTTTATGCCGCTTACCAGCAGGCCGCTGCCCCATACACCGGGCCGCTGACCGAGGTGGAAGTCTTTGGGGTGGCGACGGGCCTGGCGTTTCTGGCCTGGGTGTACGGATTGCCCGAAGGCCCGAAGCGGCAAGACAAATTGCGCTGGGTGCCTAACCTGATCTCCAAATTGCGAGATTTCGGGAACTCCTAAACCCTTCTCCCCGTATCTATCCCCGTGAACCAACCTCGCCTGACCGCCCGCCGCTCCCTATCCCCGCTGGGCCGTTTCCGCGCCGTGTGGCGAGACGCGCTGGCGCTGCTGCTCTCGCTGACCGACAAGCGCACTGGTGGCCAAGCCAAACTGATCGCGGCGCTGGCCCTGCTCTACGCCATCAGCCCGATTGACCTGATTCCCGATGGTATTCCGGTGCTGGGCGTCACCGATGACCTGCTGATCGTTCCGGCGGTGCTGGCCTTCGCTGCACGTAACTTGCCCGCGCCAGTGCTGTATCAGGCCAGAGGCAAAGTGAACCGGCTGCCTCGTATCTGGCCTTACGTCCTTGGCGCTGTGCTGGGAGTGGTGGCACTGTTCTACGGCTTAGCGTGGGTGCTGGCTAGAAACTAGCTCACGGCTGGTCGATTGTTGGTGTTGAGATTCGAGAAAAATGGCAATAAAAAATCCGCCTTCGCGGGCGGCTGCTTGCGTTTGATTGATAGGGAAACTATAGCGCGATATGCGCCGAAAGTCAACTTCATGCCTTTGAGCTTTGAGTTACATTGAATCGACTCAAAATTCGGTGTCTCAGACGCACTTTTCGCTCCTCTGCTCTCCTCGTAAGTGGTCAGGTCGAGGCGGCTTATGCAAGAACTCAAGCAATCAAATACTTGTCAGGAACTGCTTCAGCTCATCGGCGTTTCGTCTCATTTTGGACTCGTTGCCTCTGTCCGGCCAAGAACCCACCGCTTCCCGCTCCCAGTGCTACCCTGCGTTTCATGACTGGTCAGCAAAATGTGAGCTGGAACGCCGTTGTTCTTGGCGGAGGCGATCCCGGCGACGCTTTTGCCGCCGCGCACGAAGTAGACGTCAAACCCCTCATTGAAGTCGCGGGCCGTCCAATGGGGGAGTGGGTTTTGCGGGCGCTGCAGGAATCAGGCCGAGTCGCCCGCATCGCTTACGTGGGGCCGTTGGCGGGCGAGATGGCTGAACTGGTCAACGTGCGCGTGACCGACAGAGGCACCTTGATCGCCAACTTGGAAGCGGGCGTGGCCGCCCTGCGCGAACCCGGCAATGCTCCGCAGCGCCGCGTGTTGGTGGTCACGGCAGACATTCCCATGCTCACTGGCCAGCAAGTGCGGGACGTACTGGAAAGCGCCCCCGATTCGGGGTTGGTCTATCCGGTGGTCAGGAAGGAAGTCTGCGAGGCCGCGTATCCGGACGTGAAACGCACTTATGCCCGGCTCAAAGACGGCACCTTTACCGGCGGCAACCTGTTTCTCCTTGACCCGGCCCTGATCGGCAAATTTTTGCCGCGCCTTCGAGCAGTGCTCGACGCCCGCAAGCAGCCGCTCAAGCTGGCGGGCATCGTCGGCCCCGCTTTTCTGTTCAAGATGCTGCTGGGCCAACTCCGCATCAGCGAACTGGAAGCGCGGGTCAGTCAGATTTTGGGGGTGCAGGCGCGGGCGCTGATTACGCCGCACGCCGCTGTCGGCACTGACGTGGATAAAGAAGGCGACTTGGCGCTGGCTGAGAAACGCCTGGGTGGGGGCAAGGCTTAAGCCAGCGCGGGGTTGTGGGCTTTGGCCCTTGCCAAGCTGCGCCCAATCGGGCAATATGGCAGACATGACCCATATCATCACCAGCCCCTGCATCGGTGTCAAAGACCAAGCCTGCACCGAAGTCTGCCCCGTGGAGTGCATCTACGACGGCGGCGACCAGTACCTGATTCACCCCGACGAGTGCATCGACTGCGGCGCGTGCGTCCCGGCTTGCCCCGTCAGCGCCATTTTCCCCGAAGAAGACGTGCCGGACGGCGAAACCGCCTTCATCGCCAAGAACCACGAGTTTTTCGGGCTGTAAGAAAACCCATCAAAGAAGCGCTCATCCGAGATTTGGGATGGGCGCTTTTTTTGCTCACTCTTCCTCACTCCTCAAAAGTCAATCGGTGCTTTCTGATCATGTACAAATACAGCTCTTCTACTTTGGTTCTGGCCCAGGGGGTTTTGCGCAAGAACTTGAGGCTGCTGCCCACGCTGGGGTTGTCCTGAAAGCAGCGGATACTGACGCGCCGCCCCAGTTCTTCCCAGCCGTAGTAATCTGCGAGCCGCGTGACAATGTGCTCCAGCGTAACGCCGTGGAGGGGATTCGGGTTGGTCATGGCCCTGAGTGTATGATACCTGTCACCCGCGTGGGTTGACACTCGGCACTGCCCGGCGCACAGGAGCGGGCGTAAGCTCTGGGCATGAACGAATCACTCTCCAGCCAGCCCAGCGGGCGTCCACAAAACTTTGTCCCCGGCCTTTCAGGGGCGCTGGTGTTTCTGGTTCTGGCAGTGGCTTTCACGGTTGATGACAGCTTGGGTGACAGGGCAGGCGGTATTTATCTGCTCATTCCGCTGGCCGCCGTGCTGGGGCAGGCCATCAATTTGATGCTGAGGCTCGGCTATTTGCCCAGAAGCATGTACGGCGCTCTGTTCGGCGTTTGCATTCCCGCTGTCATCGGCCTGAGCATCATCTTCCCGTTTTCGCTGAATCATTTCTGGCTGCCCATACTGTTCGTGGGGCTGGCCTTTAGGCGGCTGATTCCTACTCGCCGCCTGCGCCGCTGAGTTCAGTTCCTGGATTGCCCAGCAGCGCCGAAAGTAAAGTGTCCATGCTCCGCTTGAGTGCGGGGCATGGACATCTGGCGTCGGTCATTCCTCTGTTGTGAAGGAGTCTCACGCCTCGGCGGCCACCAGTCCCAGCAGGCCGTCCAAGCTCAGCGCCAACAACGCCGCCAAGAGCGCTCCGATCACCACCAAGCCCGTGTTTTGCTGCGACAGCCCTTCAATAATCGGGGTGCCCAGCCCGCTCGCGCCCAGCGCCGCGCCGATGGTGGCGGTGCCGACGTTGTAGACAGTGGATGTCCGCACGCCCGCCAGCAAAATCGGCAAGCTCAGCGGCAATTCGACCCGCATCAGCCGCTGAGAGTCAGTCATACCCATGCCGCGTGCGGCGTCCAGCGTGGGTTTGTCCACGGCCAGCAGTCCGGCAATGGCATTGGACACCACCGGAACCAGACCGTAGAGCAGCAGGCCCAGCAAAGTTGGCTTGATCCCGAAGCCCAGCGCCGGAACTGCCAGCGCCAAGATCGCCAGCGTCGGCACGGTTTGGCCGAGGCCGGTCAGCGCTTCGGCCAGCCGCATCAGCGAGGCGCGGCCCGGACGGGTCACGGCCACCGCCAGCGGCACACCGATCAGCAGCACCACCGCCTCGGCACTCAGCACCAAGCCGAGGTGCCAGAGGGTCAGTTTCCACAGCGGGGTATCGAGTACCGGCACTTGCCCCGCTGACAGCGAGGACACGGCGCGGTTGAGCAGACCCGGAATCAGGCAGATCAGCAGCAAGGCGGGCCAGATGAAAACCGGCCAGATGGAGCGCAGGGGCCGCCGCGAACCGGGGGCGGCCAGGGTCACGCCCGCTCCGAAAGCTGGGCTCGCGGGGCAGTTTGCTCCAGATCATGAAACGACAGCACGCCGCTGATCTGGCCGTCCTCGCCGGTGACGGCCACCGCTTCGGCCCGCTCGCGTAGCATCACGCTCAGGGCGCTGCGGGCGTCGAGCTGGGCGCTGACCTGCGGCAGGCCGGTGCCGTCGCCTGCGCGGGCCAGTGTTCCGGCCCGCACGCCGGCCAGTTGGCGCAGCAGCGCGTCGTCGCCCAGAAATTGCCTCACGAAGTCGCTGTTGGGGCGGCGCACCAAGTCGTCGGGGGTGCCGAACTGCGCCAGCGATCCGGTGTTCAGCAGCGCCACCTTGTCACCGAGTTTGAGCGCTTCGTCAATGTCGTGCGTCACCATCACGATGGTCTTTTTGAGGTTGTGCTGAATCTCGCGGAAGGCTTCTTGGAGCTTGTCTCGGGCCAGTGGGTCGAGCGCCCCGAACGGCTCGTCCATCAGCATTACAGGCGGGTCGGCGGCCAATGCCCGCGCCACACCCACCCGCTGCTGCTGCCCGCCCGACAGCTCGCTGGGGCGCTTGTCGGCAAACTGGCCCGGCTCCAGACCCACCAGTGCCAGCAGTTCCCTGACTTTGGCGGCAGTCTGGGCTTTGGGCTGTCCCAGTAAGTCCGGCACGGTGGCCACGTTCTGAGCGACGCTCAGGTGTGGAAACAGGCCAATTTGCTGAATGACGTAGCCGATGCGGCGGCGTAGCACTTCGGGCTTCAGGCTCATGGCGTCTTGGCCTTCCAGCAAGATCTTGCCCGCCGTCGGCTCAATCAGGCGGTTGATCATCCGCAGCGTGGTGGTCTTGCCGCAGCCCGACGGCCCCAGCAGCGCCGTGATCTCGCCACTCGGAAAGACGATGCTGAGGTCTTTGACGGCGTAAAAGGGCTGGCCGGTCAGGGGGTCGTCGTAGCGCTTTTCCAGATGTTGCAGTTCAATCATGGTTCTCCATGCGGGCGGGCGTGAGGGTTGAAGCGGACACGCCTGTATGTATCTCCTTCACGCCCGCCCCAGCCGCTGCCCCAAAAACGTTTCCAGCCCGCGCAGGCCAGTGTCCAGCACGATGGCCAGCAGGGCGGCGGGCAGTGCACCGAGCAAGATGAGATCGGCGGCTCCACTTTGCAGGCCGCTGAAAATAAAGTAGCCCAGCCCGCCCGCGCCGATCAGCTGCGCCACGCTCGCCACACCGACCAGCATCACGGCGGCTTGCCGAATGCCGCTGAGCCACACCGGCAGCGCCAGCGGCAGTTGCACGCGCCAAAAGCGCTGATTGTCGGTCATGCCCATGCCGCGTGCCGCGTCGAGCACCCCCGGCAGCACGCCGCGCAGAGACACCACGCCGTTACGCAGAACCGGCAGCAGCGCGTACAAGGTCATGGCGGTCAGCGCCGGGGCCAGCCCGATGCCGCTGATGCCCAGACTTCTCAGCGCGGGCACGGCGTTGGCCAGCGCTGAGAGCGGCGCAATCAACAGGCCCAGCAGCGCCAAACTCGGCACGGTTTGCACGCCGCCCGCCAAGCCCAGCACCACGCCCGACACCCGGACACTGCGCGAGGCCCAGACGGCCAGCGGAGCGCCGATCAGGGTGGCCAGGCCCAGCGCCACCAAAATCAAATACAGGTGCCGCCCGAGTTCCTGTAAAAAGCGGTTGTGCTGCACGGTGTATTCGGCCACCACCGACCAACTGGCAAAATGTCCGGCGAGCGCCATCACCAGCACGGCGGGCAGCCACAGCCACGCCAAAAGCAGCCCCGCGCCGCCCATCCATCTCCCCACCAATCTGGCGGCGTACACCGAAATGCCCGCTCCGAGCAGCCACAGCCACAAACCGCTGCTGGCGCTGGCCCGCGCAAACTCGGCCTGGCCGCTGAGCGCCGCACCCGTGCGCGACCCCAACCACCACGCGCCCACACCGAGTGCGAGGCTGGCCAACAGGGGTACAGCCCTCGGCAAGAATCGGCCTGCCAAGGGCACGGCCAGCGCCAGCACCAGGCCCACGACAATGTCCAGCGCAGGCAAGTGCAGCGCCTCGCCCGCCGCCAAACGGTTGGGGCGCAGCAAGACCCACGGCAGCCAGCACGCCGCCAGCATCGGCACGGCTGCCAGCCACAGCGCCGCCGTCAGATCGGCTGGCAGCCCAAGGACAGACGAAGGGGCAGGGGAGACGCGCTCTCCCACTGCCCCTGCTGAAGGCCCGGCGTTCAACGGATTAACTCCGTGTAGACGCGGGCGATCAACTTCAGATCGAGTTTCATTACTTAATTAAGTTCTTGGATTTGAGATAAGCGCTGGCCACGTCCTGAGCGCTGCGGCCTTGCAGGGCCACTTCGCCGTTGAGCTTTTGCAAAGTGGGCTGGTCAATGCTGGCAAAAGCTTTGTTGAGAATGTCGGCAATTTGCGGATTGGCTTTGAGGATGTCCGTGCGGATGGTGGGCGCGGGCTGGTAGACCGCCTGAGCGCCCTTGGGATCGGTCAGGGCCACCAAATTCAGGGCGCTGAGGGTGCCGTCGGTGCCGTAGGCCATCGCCGCGTTCACGCCGTTGGTGCCGCTGGACGCCGCTTGCTGGGCCTGGGGCGGAGTGGCTCCGGCCAGCACCAGCTTTTGATCGGCGCTGAGCTTGAAGCCGTAGACGCTTTCAAACATCGGCATGGTGTCGGGGCGGTTAAAGTATTCGGGGCTGCCGGCGATCTTGAAGCTGCCGCCGCCTTTGAGGTAGCGGGCGAGATCGGCCACGCTCTTCATTTTGTTGTCGGCGGCCAGCTTTTGCGGCACGGCAATCACCCAGGTGTTGTTGACTTTGGCGGGCTTGAGCCAGGTGACGCCGTTTTTGGCGTCCAGCTTTTTGGCGAGGTTGTAAATGGTGCCGGAGTTGCCAGCCTGCTTGGAACCGATTTTGGCGTCGGGAAACAGGTAGACAGCGTTGCCGGTGTACTCGGGATACACGTCGATTTCACCGGCCATGATGGCCTTGCGGTTGACGCCGGTATCGCCGAGGGCAGTTTTGTCGGTGACCTCGAGGCCCGCATTTTTGAGGGTCAGGTAGATGATCTGGCCCAAAATCTGCGCTTCGGGGTCGAGTTTTCCGCCGACCACGATAGGTTTGGCGGCGGCGCTGCTGAGCAGGCCAGAGAGCGAAAGAACCAAAACACTGCCGATCAATTTACGCTGAGAAGCTTGAATCTTCATGGGGAAACCTCCAAATCAGGGACTGCACACTTCAGCTCGTAAAGGAGCAGGAAGGCTGACTTTATACAGCCTGTGGCGTGCCCGTTGTGTGACTTATCTTTAAGTTGTGGGCTGTGCCTGATTGACGACAAAACCACTTTACTCCCGACTGGAACGCCATGTTGCTCAATTCTGCTTAGCTTCAGCATAAGAATCTCAAAGGAATGCATAAAAGTTAAATGAGTGCGCTCTCTGCTTCATTTGTCTGTTGGACTTTTGTGGCGGCCTCTCTATGCAAAAAGCCGCCGCTTCCTCAACAGGCAAAGCGGCGGCTTAAGTGGGTGGGCGCTCTTGTTAGAGGTTGCCCTTGAGGGTGCTGGCGACTTTAAAGCGCACCTTTTTACCGGCGGGAATGGTGATCTTCTCGCTGGTGCCGGGGCGCACGCCTTGACGGGCGGCGGTTTTGGCCACGCTGAAGGTGCCGAGGCCGGGTAAACCGACGCTCTTGCCTTCTTTGAGGGCTTCGACCACGACATCGAGCATGACGGCCACGGACTCGCCGGCCTGCTTTTTGTTGAGGCTGGTGCGGTCAGCGACCATATCGATGATCTGGGTCTTGGCAATCTTTTCGCTGGTCTCGGCAGCAGCCTTAACAGGTGCTGGTGCTGCTTTGGCAGCGGGCGCAGGTTTGGCCGCCGCTTTGGTACTTTTAGCCATGGAAGACCTCCAAAAGTGAAGTTTGAGCAGGTTGTCGGCTCGGAACAGACACTAACACACATTTGGAAGTTTGTGAACGTCCCCGAAGCCCTCTAGCAGCGTCTTGAGCGTTCTTGGGCGCTGTTCCTGAGAGGACGAAACGCTGCTAAAATCGGAAAAACAGCGTTCCGGACGGCCTTTTATAGTGAGTAAATTATGTAAAAAGAGTTAATTTATGTCTGGGATGAAATTGCGGCCGTCAAGCGCACCACCCGCACACGGGCGCTCAGGGCGTCGTATGTCCACAGCCGATTGACAAGGGTGTCCGGTTGCCCGGTCAGCACCTTGAGGGCTTCCATGGCCATCACGCCGCCGATCACACCCAGCAGCGGCCCCATCACCCCGATCTCGTCGCAGGACTCGGCTCCGTCTGGGGTGGGAAAGACCTGGCGCAGCCCAAAAGTGGGGTCAAAGACGCTGACCATGCCTTCTAAGCCGCCCGCTGCGCCCCAGACCCACGGCAGTCCGGCGGCGGTACACAAGTCGTGGACGAGGTAGCGGGTGACGAAATTGTCGCTGGCGTCGATGACCAGATCAATGCCGCTCAGGAGTGCGGGGGCATTGTCTTGGCTCAGTGCGTCGCAGCTTTCGACCCTGACATACGGATTGACTTGCTGGGCGCGGGCGGCGGCAAGCTGGGCTTTGCTTTTGCCCACATCTAAGGTGGTAAAGAGTGTTTGGCGCTGCAAGTTGCTCAGCCCCACCGTGTCGCCGTCGGAGATCCGCAACGCGCCCACGCCCGCGCCCGCCAGGTAAGCGATAACGGGGCAGCCCAGCCCACCCGCGCCGATGACCAGCACGTGGGCGGCTTTGAGGTGTTCTTGCTGGCTGGCAAATTCGGGCAGCAACAGTTGACGTCCGTAGCGCCGCAGTTCGGTGCGGGTCAGTGCATTGGGGGCCGGGTCACTGCCAGAAACCGGGAGAGGAGAGGGCGGCGCAGTCATGCTGAGTAGTCTGGCGCTTGGCACCGGCGCTTTACTGTGCTGCTTGAACGGTAGAGGGAATTTGAAAGATCAGGCCCGTATGATGATGAGGTGATGAGTGATCAAATCGCCCAAGCCCTTCTCGTTCTCGACGCGCAGCGCGGCGACCACCAAGCGCTCGAAGACGCCGATCCCCGCGCCGCCGACGCCCGCTTGGGGATTTGGCGCAGGGCCGTGACGCAGGCCCGCGCGGGCGGCGTGCTGGTGGTGTTTTTGCAGCGCGACGGAGCAGTGGGCAGCGACCACGAACCGCTGACACGCGGCTGGACGCTGCACCCCGATTTCCGCGTGGAGGAGCGCGACGTGCTGCTGAGGGTGGAGAACGACGACGCCTTTACAGGCAGTCCCTTGATTCTCGAACTCCGCAGCCGGGGCGTGAGCCGCCTGAGCGTGCTGGCATTGCCGGGCAGCGCCGCCGAAGAAGCCACCCAGCAAGGAGCGCAGCAAGCAGGCTTTGCGGTGAGCCGCTGGCCAGAGGAAGGTCAATGATGAGCAATGAGCTCAGCGATTTCTTGCTTCAATTACTCAATACCCCCAGCCCGACGGGCATGACCGAGCAAGCCGTGAGTTTGATTGAAGCGGAAGTGAGGGCGCTCGGCGTAGAAACGCGCCGCAGCCGCAAAGGTGGACTGTCTTGGACGCTGCCCGGTGCGGACTCCGGCGCGGGGCATCTGGCCCTCAGCGCCCACGCGGATACCCTCGGCGCGATGGTCAAAGCGGTTTTACCCAATGGGCGGCTGCGCCTGACCCAGCTCGGCGGCTACGACTGGGCCAGCATCGAGGGCGAGTACGTGACGGTTCACGGCCAACACGGTGTCAGCGTCACCGGCACGGTGGTCAACGACTTCCAGAGCTTTCACGTGTTTGCTCCGCAACTGCGCGAACTGCGCCGCAGCGGCGATAACTTGGAAGTGCGGCTGGACGCCCTCACCTTCAGCCGCGAAGACACCCGCGCTCTGGGCTTGGAGGTGGGCGATTTCGTCAGCTTTGAGCCCCGCGCCGTGCTGACACCGGCGGGCTACCTCAAGAGCCGTCACATCGACAACAAAGCCAGCGTGGCCATTTTGCTGGAGGTGACCCGGCAACTTCTCAAAACCCCCGCGCCGATGACGGTGGGCTGCTTTATCACCACCTACGAGGAAGTCGGGCACGGAGCGGCTCCGGGCTTTGGCGAGGCCAGCGAAGTGATCGCGCTGGATATGGCGGCGGTCGGGCGCGGGCAGACGAGCAGCGAACACCACGTGACGCTGTGTGTCAAAGACAGCAGCGGCCCTTATGATCACGCGCTCGGCAACCGCCTGCGCCGGGCGGCTCAGAGTGCAGGCATTGACCTCAAGATGGACATTTACCCGTACTACTCCTCGGACGCCAGCGCGGCCTGGGGAGCCGGACACGACCTGCCCGCCGCGCTGATCGGCCCCGGCGTGGATGCCAGCCACGCCTATGAGCGCACCCACCTGGACGCGCTGGAGGCGACTGTGGCGCTGGTCTTGGCGTACTGTCATGCCTAAGGACTAGGCTAGAGGACATGACCAGTCCTGAAGTTCAACCTGAGCTGCGGCCCGCCCTCGCCGACGTGCAAGCCGTGTATTCGCGGGCGGCGTTGCGCGACCCTTACCCACTTTACGAACGTGCCCGCAGTCACGGCGAGGTCGTGCCGATACCGGAATGGAACGCGGTGGCGATTTTCGGCCACGAGGAAGTCTCTGCGGTGCTGCGCTCGCCCGCTGCGCTCTCGGGGCAACTGATGGCGGTGGAAGCCAACGCTGCTGCCCAAGGCCAGGTCAGCGAGGCCATGCAACTGCTCAGGCCAATGATGCTCTTTCACAACGGCCCCTCGCACGCCCGTCTGCGCGGCTTGGTGAGCGCTGCCTTTACGCCCCGAGTGGTGGCTGAGCAGGAAGAACTGGTGCGCGGTCTGGTGCGCGAGATTTTGGCGGCGCATCAGGGCGCTCCGTTTGACCTCGTCGACAAGCTGGCCGTGCCGCTGCCGGTGGCGGTCATCGCCGGAATGCTGGGCTTGTCCAAAGACGACGAGCAGCAGTTTCGCATCTGGACGCAGAGCGTGGCCGAGCTGCTGGGCGGCATCGACACCACCCCCGAACTGCTGGCCCGCATCGAGGCAGACGCCCGCGAGATGCGCTCCTACTTCCGCAGCCTTGCTGACGACCTCCGTGCCAAGCCGCAACCGGGCCTCCTGAGCGCCCTCGCCGCCGCCGAAGATGAGGAAGGCCGCCTGAGCAGCGACGAACTGCTGGCCAACGCGGTGCTGCTGCTGGCCGCTGGGCACGAAACCACCAGCAACCTGATCGGGCGCGGCGTGCTGGCGCTGCTCCAGCAAGAAGGCGCGTGGGCCGAGTTGGCCGCTCTACCGGAACTCACCAACACCCAAGCTGATGAGCTGCTGCGCTTTACCAGCCCGGTGCAACTGACGGGCCGCGTGCTGGGAGCGCCGCTGGAGATCGCTGGGCAGAGCTACCCTGCCGGAACCCACACCATGCTGCTGTTGGCCGCCGCCAACCGCGATTCTCGCACCTTCACTGACCCTGACCGTATCGATTTGACGCGGGCCAACGCGGGGCGGCATCTGGCCTTTGCCAGCGGGCCGCACTACTGCCTCGGCGCGAGCCTCGCCCGCTTGGAAACGCGGGTGGTGTTCGGTGAACTGGCCCGCTACCCGCAGATGCGCGTGCTGGAAGACAAGCCGCAATACCGCCCCAACATCGTGCTGCGCGGCTTGAGCAAGCTGATGGTGGAGCTTTAGGGATTGAGGTCGGAAAAGTAAACGACTCGCGCTCCCGGCCCAGCTTGCAGAATTTGACGTTCTTCTGTACTGAGGCCAGTGTGCCGCGCTTTGCGGGTGTCCGCAATTCTTTCACGGAAGGCATTGCAGCGCCGCACACAGCCGCACCTCACTTTCTGATCACTTGCTCAGTGCTGGCTCAGGGTCAGTTGAACGCCCCGGCCCGTCTTTCTCAGGTGGGCGAAGGCTCAGGCCCCAACAATGGAAGGGTAAAGCGCCCGTCGCCAGATCAGATGCGGCGCAAGGAGAATCCACCATGACCATGACCACCGATCAAGTGAACGATAAACTGCAATACCTCCTCGGCACGCTGCGCGACGGCGAAAAGGGCTTTAATGAAGCCGCCGAACATGCCCACGATGCCAGCCTCAAGCAACTGTTTCAGACCCGCAGTGCTCAGCGCTCCGAGATGATCAGCGCCATCGAAACCCACCTGATGCAGGGCGGTGAAAAGCCCAAGTCGGGCGGCAGCGTGGTCGCCGCGCTTCACCGCACCTGGATCAACGTGCGTGACGCCGTGACCGGCAAGGACGACACTTCGGTGATTGCCGAAACCGTGCGCGGTGAGGACGCGGCCATCAGCAACTACCAAGACGTGCTCAAAGAAACCGAGCTACCCAGCGAAGTGCGCTCGCTCGTCGAAGGCCAGTACGCCCAGATTCAGTCCAGCGACGCCGAGCTGAAGGCTCTCAAGCAGCAGTACGAAGCCAAGAGCTGATTTTACAGCTTCTCAAATAAACAACAAAACGCCGCGTCTCCTGATTGGGGCGCGGCGCTTTTTATTGACTCAAACAAATCAGATGACGAACTCGCCCGCCCGCATCACGGGTTCGCGGCTGCCATCTTTGGTAATCCCGTCCACGTTCATCTCCGGGCTGCCGATCATCCAGTCGACGTGCAGCAGCGAGTCGTTCCCGCCCTTGGCGTCAAAGGTGTCGCTGTTTTCCACGCCGCCCTCGATGTTAAAGCGGTAGGCACTGCCGATGGCGATGTGTGAGGCGGCGTTTTCGTCGTAAAGGGTGTTATAGAAAAACAAGCCGCTCTGGCTGATCGGTGAGGAATTCGGCACCAAAGCGACTTCCCCGAGGCGGTGGCTGCCCTCGTCGGTGTCGATGAGTTGCCGGAGCACGTCTTGCCCGCTCTCGGCGCTGGCTTCCACCACCCGCCCGCCTTCAAAGTGGACGCGAATGCCCGACAGCAGCACGCCGTTGTAGCTCAGCGGTTTGGTGCTGACCACCGTGCCCTCGGTGCGCAGGCGGTGCGGGGCCGTCCAGACTTCTTCGGTGGGCATGTTGGCAGTAAATTCGGTGCCGCTGGGCGTGAAACTGGTGCCGCCGCCCCAGATGTGGTCATCGGCGAGGCCCACTGTCAAGTCGGTTTCTCCCCCCTTGAAGTGCAGCGCCGCGTATTGCTTATCGGTCAGGATTTGCTTGCGGGCGTGCAGCTTGCCCAAGTGCTCTTTCCATGCGCCCACCGGGTCAGCTTGATCGGCGCGGGTGGCTTTGAAGATGGCGTCCCAGTACAGCTGGACAGCTTCTTCGGGGCTGGCTTCGGGAAAGATCAGCTGGGCGCTTTCCGGCAGCGGCGCGGTGATCAGGTTCCAGTTGAGCTGGTTGGTCATGACCTGCAGGCTGTACGGTTTGCGGTAAGTAGACAAGGCCCGCTGATGGGTGGCGAGGTTTACAGGATTTGCCCCCGCGTGCAAGTTGGGATTGGTGGCCCGAATGGCGATCACTGCGCCGCCCGCGTTGGCGGTTTCCAGCTCGGCGTCCACCCGCCACTTGCTGATTTCACCAAAGCTATCTTCTGGGGCGAGTTCAAAGCGGGCTTTTTGAACGTCGTCGTCGTCCCAGCGCACGTCGGCAAAGCTGGCTCCGGCCTTATAAGCGCTTCTGACGATGGCGCGGGCCAGGGGCGCACTGTCCACTGGCGACTGCACCAGCACCCGCTGGCCTGCGCTCAGGCCCAGTCCCACCTGCACGGCGAGGTCAGCGTAATTCTGAAGTTTTTGCTCGAAGCTCAGTTCACTCGAATTTGGTTGGGTCATGCTCGGCAGCATACGCCGCTTTGGGGGCAGCGTACCCCCAGCCCGCCTTCAGTTTGAAGTATCGCTCAATGGCCTCCCAGTAAGGCTGAAGGCAGATTGAAAACGGGGCCGCTTGACCCGGCTCCCAAACTCCGCTACACTGCCCGTCGCTGGTTTGACGAGGCGTAGCGCAGCTTGGTAGCGCACTACCTTGGGGTGGTAGGGGTCGCAAGTTCAAATCTTGTCGCCTCGACCAGCACGGAACTTCCTCTGAAAGGGGGGAGTTTTTTTGTGTTTGACGGATTTGGCTTGAACCGTATGGATCTTCAATTGGTGCCTTCACTCACTAAGCCATCCGGCGCACACTCACGCCCGCGCCCGCCTTTATACTGAGGGGCGTGCCGTTTGATGCCCACGCCCTAGAAACCTTAGATTATCCCCGCGTCCGCGCCGCCCTCAGCGAGCGGGCCGCCACCCGCATGGGCGTAGAGCTGGCCCAGCGCCTTTGTCCAGTCTCCGACCAGACGCAGATCAAGCGCGAACTCGACGAACTCGAAGACGCCCTGTTCGGTGTTGCCTTGTCTCTGGGCGGTATCGGCGACGTGCGCGAACTGCGCGAGCGGGCCAACGAAGGCCGGGTGCTGTCCGGCTCGGAGTTGCTCGAAGTCGCTTACGCCTTAGATGCCGCCATGTCGGTGCGCCGCAGCATCACCAGCAACTCGCGGGGGCCGCTGCTGCGGCTGGCCAACCTGCTCGGCGAACACAGCCTGCTGGTGCGCCGGGTGCTCGAAAGCCTAGACCGCGACGGTCAGGTGCGCGACGACGCCTCGCACAAGCTGCGTGAGATCCGGCGCAAAGTCGAGCCGCTGCGAACCCGCATCCGCGAGAGATTAACCAACAGTCTCGAAAAATGGGCCGACGTGCTGCAAGATAACCTGATCACCATCCGCCGTGACCGCTACGTGCTGCCGGTGCAGGCCAGCCGCGTTGGGCAGGTGCAGGGCATTATCGTGGACGCCTCGGCCACCGGGCAGACCTACTTTGTCGAACCGGCCAGCGTCACTCCGCTCAACAACGAACTGACCCGCCTGCTGCTCGACGAGGAAGCTGAGGTGCGCCGCATCCTCACCGAACTCAGCGGCTTGGTGGCCTCCGACAGCGAAATTGCCCTGACCATCGTAACGATTGGCGAGCTGGACTTGATCGCAGCTAAGGCAGCCCTGGCCCGCGACTGGCGGCTGAACCGGCCCGAAATTGCGCCCCAGGCCGTCTACGCCATGCAGGAAGCCCGACACCCCCTGATCGAAAATCCGGTGCCGAACGACCTGAGCCTGGGCGAGAACGGCACCAACTTGCTGCTGATCACCGGCCCCAACATGGGCGGCAAGACCGCCACCCTCAAAACGCTGGGCCTGGCCGTGCTGATGCACCAATCCGGCATGTACGTGGCCGCCAGCCGCGCCCGCCTCGCTGTCGTGGACGACGTGCTGGTGGACGTGGGAGACGAGCAGAGTCTGGAAGAGAGCCTGTCCACGTTTGCGGCTCACTTGCAGCACCTGCGTTACGTGCTCAAATATGCCTCGCCCAGTACCCTGATCCTGATCGACGAGCTGGGCAGCGGAACCGACCCCGCCGAGGGCGCGGCGCTGGCCCAGGCCATGATCGAGCAACTGCTGACCCAGGACACGCGGGGCGTGATCACCTCGCACCTCGCGCCGCTCAAGCTGTTCGCCTTGGAGACGCCCGGTCTCAAAAATGCCAGCATGGGCTTTGATCTGGAAGCGCTCGCGCCGACCTATCAGCTTCAGGTGGGACAGCCGGGGCGCAGCTACGCGCTCTCGATTGCCCGCCGCATGGGCATTCCCGGCAACGTGATGACCCGCGCCGAAACCATCCTGGGGCCGGAAGGCGGCTTACTGGAGCGCCTGCTGGAGAATCTGGAAGTCGAGCGTCGCCAGCTTTCACAGGAACTTGAGGTCGCCAAAACGGCCCGCCGTGAAGCGGTGATCGAGCGTGACCGGATGCACAGCCAGCGCCAGGACATCGAGACGCGCCGGGGTGAATTGCTGGCCGAGGCCTCGCAAAAAGCTGAGGCGGCGTATTCGCAAGCGCTCGAACAGGTGCGGGGCCTGCGTGCCCGCGCCCGTGACGAGTCGGCCCGTCCCCGCGTGATGCAGGAACTGCGCGATTTGCGCCGTGCTTCGCAGCAAGAGCGCCCCCAGCAAAGCCAGCCCCCCGAGCCGAAGGGCGATCCGCTGAAAGTCGGCAGCAGCGTCAACGTTCCGGCTTACGGCGCGGCAGGGCAGGTGATGGAAGTGCGCGGCGACGAACTGGTGGTGCAGCTCGGCGTGATGAAAGTCAATGTGCGCCGCCGCGATGTGCGCCTCAAAGAAGAAATCAACCCGGCGATTCTTGCCCGCAGCTTTAGTGGCCGCACGCCCAGTAACTTCCAGACTGAATTGCAACTGCGCGGCCAGCACGTCGAGGAAGCCATCGAGGAGCTTCGCAGCACCATCGGCGAGGCGGCGGCGCTGCGCGAAACGCCCTTGCGGGTGGTTCACGGCAAGGGACAGGGCGTTCTTCGCCGCTTAATCCGCGATTTCCTCAAGGCCGACAAGCGGGTGGAGAGTTTTCACGACGCCGAGCCGAATCAGGGCGGGCACGGCGTCACGATTGTCAATTTGAAGGTGTGAGTACTATTGATACAGGCAAAGATTCAGGTTGCTTTCAGCCAACGTAGACATGGAGGAGTATGTCCAGCACGGGGCATGCCCAAAGCGGGCAACTCAGATTTAAGTCGTTATCAATAGAGGCTGGACGGTGCCAATAGCCTAAGCGTTCAGCGTTCGCTTCTGCTGCCCCACCCCCCAGCCCCCGCCCCAGTGGGGCGAGGGAGCGAGTCGCTGCGCTCGGCATGGAGCTTCCGGTATTCCGGTAGGCCACTTGCGCCAACATTCCAGACTGTGGAGCGGTCAAGTTGTGGGCACTGTGGTCAACGGGTCGCCCAGCCAGCAGAGCTGGAAAGTGGTATTCGTTTCAGGTTTTTGCCTCTTCCGCTTGAGCGGGGAGGCTGGGACTCGTAGAGCTGCGAAGCAGAGGGGGTGAAACGTGAATGCCTTCTCACCTGCCGCTCTAAGCCTGCGGCAGCCGTGCCTCGATCTTGGTGCCGCGTCCTTCGCCGCTTTCTACTCGGTACTGACCGCCGCGCGTTTCGACCCGTTCGCGCATCTGGGTCAGGCCCAAGCCGCCCGCGCTGCTGACCCGTCCTGAAACCTGCGAGAAGTCAAAGCCCTGTCCGTCGTCTTCCACGGTCAGCCGGACGCTGTGGTTGCCGATCAAACTGACCACCACGTTGGCGGCTTTGGCGTGCTTGGCGACGTTGTTGAGACTCTCCTGCAAAATGCGGAAAATCACGGCCTCGTCGCCGGGTGCGAGGTGAATGTCACCTTGAATGTCGAGCTGCACTTTGACGCGGTGCTGTTCGCCAAAATCCAGCACATAGCGCCGCACCGTTTCGAGTAAGCCGTAGCGTTCTAAGTCGATGGGCCGCAGCGCGAATATGCTGCGCCGCACCTCCCGAATCTGCTCGCGCAGCAGCGCTCCGGCTTCCTGCACGCCCAGCAGCGCCTGAGCGGGGTTGCTGCTGATCTGGCGGCCCACCACGTCCAGCTTGATGGCGCAAAATGCCAGCGACTGCGCCACTCCGTCGTGAATTTCGCGGGCGATGCGGTTGCGCTCCTCACCGATGGCCAGCTCTTCCGAGTAGAGGTAAGCGCGGGCATTTCTAACTGCCAACGTCGCCTGTGAAGCCAGCAGCGCCAGCAGCGGCGTGCGCTCCTGCTCGAGGCCGTCACCGCCCAGCACGATCACGCCCACTAGGCCGTCTTCGGCGTGCAGGGGCAGGCCCAGCGCCGCCTTCACACCGGGAAACATCTCGGCCGCCTCTGCGGGGCTGGCTACACCTGGCTGCCCACCCTCGGCCACCCGCCGCACGAAATCGGGGAGCGGGCCGCCGCTGCGGATGACGCCGCTCGGGTCACGGGCATATTCGAGCCGCAGCACGCCGTCTTGATCCGTCAGAAACGCGGCGCGGGCGCTGGCCTGTACCCGTCCGGCGATGGTGCCGGTGACGCGGGCCAGTAAGCGCTGCATATTGCGCTCGGCGCGGATCGACTGATCGACTTCAAACAGGGTAATCAAATCGCGGGTACGCCGCTGGGTGCTGACCACCGCGCTGCCCAATTCCGAACTGATCGCCGAAATCAGTTCGCGGGTGTCGCTGCTGGGCGGGGTGTCAAAGCTCAGGGTCAGTTCGCCCAAGTGCTCGCCGCTGACCCGCAGGGTTTCGTTGACGAGGTAGCGCCCCCCTTCACCGAGTTGGCGGCTCAGTCCTTCCTGAGCGCTGCGGCTCGCCACGCCCTGCTCGTCTTGAACGTTGCCGCGCAGTTTGGCCTGCACCGACACCGCGCCGGTGGCTGCCTGAGTGCCGCGCACCGCCACGTCCAGTAAGCTTTCGAGGTCGGCAGGTTCGGAGACCTCGCGCATCAGGTGTTGCAGAGCGCTCATGCGCTGG
Source organism: Deinococcus psychrotolerans (assembly GCF_003860465.1). NCBI lineage: Bacteria > Thermotogati > Deinococcota > Deinococci > Deinococcales > Deinococcaceae > Deinococcus > Deinococcus psychrotolerans. Next base: position 1,697,684 of record NZ_CP034183.1, on the reverse strand, counting down.
TGCGAGGCGCTGAGCTCGGCGTACAGGCCGCGCAGCTCGCCCTCGGCTTGTTCGCGGGCCTGCACACCCTCGGCGATCCACTGAATGGTAAAAAAGGTGACCAGCGGCCCGGCGAGGCCGTAAAACGCCAGGTGTGCCAAGCGGCCAAAGTTGGCGTCGCCCAGCGGAATAAACCACTCCTCGTAAGTCACCACCACCAGCACGATCAAGAGCGGCATCAGGTTGCGGGTCAGCAGCACCGTGCGCGACAGCGGTGTGTGCTCGGCAGTTTCTAAACCGCTGGCAAGGTATTCGGGGGCAGAGGGAGGCACGCTCACCCCCCGACTCTACAGCGGCCCACTCGCCTTGACCGTAGCCGGGGCGCGTTCAGGATGAACTTTGTGGAGTTTCTGTTTGCGGCTCGGTGGGCGCGTCTTGCACTTCTTCTGGCTCGGCTCCCTCGGCCTGAACGCGCCCGACTTTCCACTGAACTTGCCGCAGCAGTCCACGGGCCAGCCGCACTTCCGCTGAGCTCAACGCGCCCCGGTCAAGCGCCACCCGCCAGAGCCGCAAAGTGTGCCGCGCCCGCACCGCGTCGGTATAGCCGGTGAGCATCATCACTTCTCGGAGGTGGCTGTACAGCCCTTCCATCTCGCTGCTCAGCGCCGTTTTGCGGCTTGGAAACGCTAGTGGAGTGTCCTCCTCCGTGAGTGTGGTGGGGCCAGCCACTCTGGGACGCTCGGCCTGCAAAAACTCGTAGCAGGTCAGCAGCACCGCTTGGGCGAGGTTGAGGCTGGCGTAAGCCGCTGTCGGCACCAACATCGTGACGCGGCAAAGTTCGAGGTCGGCATTGTTCAGGCCCGATTCCTCCGGCCCGAACACCAAAGCCGCCGACTGTGCGGCCAGCACCAGAGGCCGGACTTGGGCCGGGTGTTGCGGCGGGGCGAGGTCGGCGCGGATGCGGGCACTGGTACCCACCACCAGATCACACTCGGCCACCGCTTCTTTGAGGGTGGCGTAGATTTTGGCGCTGTCGAGCAGGGAGGCGGCGTGGACAGCCATCGCCCGGCTGGCCGAGTCTTTGTAATCGCAGCGGGGCGCGACAATTCTGAGATCGCTGGCTCCCATGTTGAGCATCGCCCGCGCCGCCGCGCCGACATTGCCTGAAGTTTTGGGAGAGACCAGGACGACGGCAAGGTTCAAGTTGGGCACAGTCACGCTGGGCATGGTAGCGCTTTGGGATTCCATTGGAATGGGTCTTTTCAAACTGGGCTGGAAGGCTATCTTCACGCTTTGGCTTTTGGTTTCCGCTTTGGCTTCCCCACCCCCAGCGGGCAGGGGGAGCAGGTCGCTGCGCTCGGCATGGAGCTTCCAGCATTCAGGCAGGCCGCTTGCGCCGACATTCCAAACTGTGGGGAGGTCAGGTTGTGGGCGCTGTGCAAAAGACCTGCCCATACTGGGCGAGCTGGAAGGCGGTATTCGTTTCAGGTTCTTTGGTCGCTCCCATTTGATGGGGGAGGTTGGGACTGACACGGCTCGCAGAGAGGGGGTGAGTGAGCGCCAGCAGTTGCTCTCCCATCTCCGCCCTACTCCGCCGCCACCTGCTGGTAAATCTCCAAGTAGCGCTTGGCTGGCCCCTTCCACGAAAAGTCTAATGGCAAGCCGCGTTTGGCGCGGGCGTTCCAGATTTTGGGCTTGCTGACAGCGGCCTCGGCCCGGCCCAGCGCTTCCAGAAAGGCGGCGGGGGTGGGGTCGTCAAACAAAAAGCCGATGTCCCCCGGTACGGTGTCAGCAAGCCCTCCGGTGCGGCGGGCAACCGGGGGAGTGCCGTAGCGCAGGGCGATCATCTGCGACAGCCCGCACGGCTCGAAGCGGCTGGGCATGGCAAAGGCGTGCGCCCCGGCGTACAGGCGGTGTGACAGGCTTTCGTTCATGCCTTTGACGTGCCGCACGCGGGGCGAACTTTGCGCCCACACCGAAAATGCGGTTTCGAGTTGAGTATCGCCGCTGCCCAGCAGCACCAGATTCCACTTTTTGACGATCTCCGGCATGGCCGAGAGCAAAATGTCGAGGCCTTTTTGGGTGGCCAGGCGTGAGACGCAGCTCAAGATTGGGGCTTCGTCGAGGTGAAACTCTTCCCTGAGGGCGGCGATGTTGGCTTCTTTGGCGGCCACCGTGCCGTAGGGCAAGACGTGGCCGTCGGTGCGCGGGTTCCAGCGTTCCTGATCGAGGCCGTTGATGACGCCGGAGAGCTTGCCCTCGGCCAACCGGTCTTGCAGCACGCCTTCTAGGCCCTCACCAAATTCGGGGGTGGTAATTTCTTTGGCGTAGGTCGGGCTGACGGTGGTGACGTGCCCGGCGTAGACCAGTCCCGCTTTCATCAGGTTGAGGTCGCCGTAAAATTCAACGCCCTCGGGCGTCTCGGTCCATTCGGGCAGGCCCGTCCAGCCGAAGCTGTCTTTGATGTTCCAGCGGCCTTGATACTGCAAATTGTGGATGGTAAAGACGCTGGGCATGTGGCGCAATTTGGCGTGGGCCACCACCAGTCCGGCAGCCCAGTCGTGGCCGTGCAGCACATCAAAGCGGATGCCCGCTGCGGCCAGAACCGGTAAGGCCAAGCGTCCCCACGCCGAAAAGCGCTCGACATCGTTGTTGTGGTAGATGCCGGGGCGCTTGAAAGCGGGCGTTTCCAAAAACAAAAAGCGCACGCCGCCCTCATTGATTTCGCCCAGCCGCACATTGCCGCCGCGCCAGATCTCGTGGGGCGTGCCGACGATGTCGGCGTACCAGGGTGACAGCACGCTGGCTTGGTGGCCCATGCGGGCGAGTTCGGCGGGCAGGGCAGCCATCACATCGGCCAGTCCGCCGGTTCGGGAAAATGGGTAAGCCTCAGAGGCCACGTGAAGGATATGCATAAAGGTATGCTACCCCGCTCGCCGCGCCGCTTTGGAACATCAGCTAGGCGGCGTGGAGGGGTGGCAGCGAGAAAGCGCCCATAGGTTTTGACAGCTCACGCTTTTCTTGCTAGTATTCATGCCGCTGGGAGAAACGGGCCATGCGCCCTGCCCCACACGGCGGCGCTGTAGCCAAGTGGTAAGGCAGAGGTCTGCAAAACCTCCACCACCGGTTCAAATCCGGTCAGCGCCTCCAAACTTCTGTGCCCCCTCTTTTAGGTTTAGATCCGTAGCTCAGGGGTAGAGCACTACATTGACACTGTAGGGGTCAGCAGTTCAAATCTGCTCGGGTCTACCAATCAAAGCGCTCCTAGAGGGCGTTTTTCTTTTTTGCAATCTTTCTATTGAAGTGCTGGCAGCAACGAGCAACAAAATGAAGTTATCCACAGCCTCAACTCAGGGCTGTGGATAACTTTTTGGCGACCTTCTTGCGTGGAAAGATCGCCTGATATGAGAACGGCCCCAGCACTCGTCTCTCAGGTCAGTGCTTGGGCTTACTGATCACTTCAGGTCGCTGGCATTCACTGTGGCGATCTTGGTCATCTTCGTTTGCAGCATGTCGTCATACTTCATCACCAGCACTGTCGATTTCTGGCGCTCTCCGGTGCTGCTGAATGCAATCGCTCCGCTGATGGTCTGGCACCTGCTCTTGTCCACGTCGAAGCAGGCTGGGAGATCGATGTTCCGCACAGCACCGCTTACCTGCATGCGGGTTGGAATACCTTTGGCGCTGATGACTGCTGCCTTCAATCCACCCAGCAGCGCTTCGGCAGCGTCGTAGGCGTAAGCGGCCACGCCACTCGCCGGAGTCTTGTAGCGAGCTTGGTAGCGGGCACTGAAGTCCCCGCTGTTTGAAAACAGTGAAAGCGGCCCGAAGACTGTCGTGTAGGCGATATTGGTCGCCCGACCCGAAACCTGCCGGATGAAATTGGGCGAGTCGATCCCGTCACTGCCCATCAGGTTGACTTTGACCTTGGCTGTGCTGAGTGCATTGACCAGCCGTCCGCCCACATCGTCTGTACCGCCGAAATACACGGTCTTTACGCCGCTGGCCTTGATCCGTTGGACGGCTCTAGCAATCTCGCTATCGGTGCTGACACCACCGTACCAAGCGACCTTGACACTGCTCCCTCCGAGCTGCTGCACCAGACTTTTGGTCAGGCCATTGCCGTAGGTGGTGTTGTCGGAGATGACGTAAATGGTTCCAGATTGCTGATCAATCAGGGCGCTGGCTGCCGCGACGCTCTGTGCGCCGTCGGGGGCCACCACCCGGTTGAAATGCGTCCAGCCGTTCTTGGTCAATTTGTCATTGGTGCTGATCGTGACGATGGCCAGCTTACTGGGCGCAAAAGCTTCGCCCAGCACGTTGGAGACACTGGAGTTGTATGCTCCGACGACACCCAAAATGCTTGGGTCGCTGGCAATCTTCTGGGCCAGCGGCTTGGCGGCGACGGGTGAACCCTGGTCGTCGAACGAGACGAGGCTCAGTTCATAACCGAGCGCCTTGAATTCCTGAAGATGATGCTCGACCGAGAGTTCCGCGCCGCGCTTGAGTTCGGTGCCGCTGCCAACCAAACCGCCGCTCAAGGGACTGACTGAAGCGATCTTGATAGGCGCTGCGCTGACAAGGGTACTCAGTAGATTCAAGGTGAGGACGGCCAGTGGTAAAGCAAGGCGGGATCTGAGCATGGGATTCTCCTTGGTCGAGAGGCGAGACAGGGAGAAATGCGCCAGATCATATGATCTAGAACAAGGTCAAGTGACTTACGCTCCTGCTTTGACCGCCAGTCTCCGACTTGCCATGTCACGCTGCGCTTACATAACAACTATTTTGGCCCGAATGGAAAAAGCTGCCGCTTAGCGTTTGCGATTTGACCGCTTGGGAATTAGGCATCCACATTTGCTCGTTTCTCCCCATACCTTCTGCTGCAGCAGGTTTTTCTTTTTGTACGCTCCTTACAGGGTGTACGAGCGTGATTACATCGTAGCGGCCAATGCCTTTGCCTCGCGCTCCGGCGGCAGCAGTTCCCGCGAGTCCAGCACACTGTCGGGGATGCCTGCCAAAGCGTCGGCCAGCACCTCTAGACCCGCGCCGTCCTTGAAGGCCCGCTCGCTGATGGTGCGCTTGTAGTGCCGCGCCCCGCTGTGTCCGGCAAACAGGCCCAGCGTGTGCTTCAGCATTCGGCTCAGGTACACGCCCTGCTCAAGTTGCTCGGCAAGGTAGGGTCTGAACGCCTCGATCGCCTCGCGGCGGCTGGGCGGCAGGGTGTCAGTGCCAAAGACATCGCGGTCAGCAGCGGCCAGCAGATACGGCGTTTGGTACGCGGCGCGGCCCAGCATCACCCCGCCGGCCCAGGTCAGGTGGTTTTGGGCGTCGTCCAGCGTTTGAATGCCGCCGTTCAGCACGAAGGTCAGCGCTGGAAAGTCGTCCGTGAGCTGGCGCACCAAGTCGTATCTCAGCGGCGGCACTTCGCGGTTTTGTTTGGGCGACAGGCCAGTGAGCCAGGCTTTGCGGGCGTGAACGATAAAAGTCTGGCAGCCCGCATCGGCCACCGTCTGAACAAAGCGGTATAGCAGCTCATAGCTGTCGAGGTCATCGATGCCGATGCGGTGCTTGACCGTCACGGGCAGATGGGTCGCGCCGCGCATAGCGTCTACGACGCGGGCCACCACCTCGGGTGTGGCCATCAGGCAAGCGCCGAAGCTGCCGCTCTGCACCCGGTCAGACGGGCAGCCGCAATTCAGGTTGATTTCGTCATAGCCCCACTGCTCAGCCATGCGGGCGCACTCGGCCAGTGCCAAGGGGTCGCTGCCGCCGAGCTGCAACGCCAGCGGATGCTCAACGGGCGAGAAGTCGAGGTGCTTTTTGGCGTCGCCGTGCAGTAGCGCTCCCGTGGTAATCATCTCGGTATACAGCAGCGCTCTCTTGCTGAGGGTGCGGTGAAAGACCCGGCAGTGGCGGTCTGTCCAGTCGAGCATCGGGGCGACGCTGAAAGTGTGGGGAGGCAGCAGGCCGGCAGTCATCTCAGCCGGAAAATATAGCGCTTATGGGCGGGTAACAAGGCGGTCTGGGCTGCTTTGCGGCGGTGCTTAGGCGCTGGAAACAGTTTCAGCGTCCATGTTTTTGTGGTCGGGAGGTTGAAGCCGTGAGCGCCGCTCAAAACGCTTCTGCTCAGTGCCACGCCGAACTTTGCTGGAGAGCGCTTAAACTGACTCCGTGACTTTGTTCGCTGCTCTGGCCGTGTTCGCCGCGACGCTGTTTTTGGTGATCGTCCGTCCCTTTAAGCTCAATATCGCGCTGGGCGCTGGGCTGGGCGCATCGGCGGCGCTGCTGCTGGGCTTGGTGCAGTGGGCAGACGTGTGGGTGGTCTGGCAAGCCACTTGGAATGCCACCTTCACCCTCATCGCGCTGATTGTCCTCAGTCTGCTGCTCAGCGAAGCGGGGCTGTTCCGCTTTGTAGCGCTGCACTTGGCGCGGTGGGCCGGTGGAAACATGGCGCGGCTGTTCGTGCTGCTGATCTTGTTTGGGGCGGTGCTGGCCGCTCTCCTCGCCAATGACGGCGCGGTGCTGATCCTGACGCCGGTTGCTCTGGAGTTATGTGAACTGCTCGAACTCAAGCGCCCGGCTGGGCTGGCTCTGCTGTTTGCCACCGGCTTTATCGTGGACGCCGCCAGCTTGCCCCTGATCACCTCTAACCTCACCAACCTCATCAGCGCCGATCAGTTCAAGCTGGGTTTTGCGGCTTACGTCGCTGTGATGGGGCCGGTCAATTTGGCGGCGGTGGCGGCGGGGTTGGCAGCGCTGTGGTGGCGCTTTCATAAAAGTTTGCCAGCCGGGTACGCCGTACAGGGTTTGCCTGCGCCCAACTCAGCGCTGCAAGACACAGCGGTATGCGGGGTGGGCGCGGGGTTGCTGGCAGCGCTGCTGATCAGTTTTTTTCTTGCGCCGCGCTGGGGCATTCCTGAAAGTCTGCCCGCGCTCTTGGCGGCGGCGGCGCTGCTGCTGACCGCTTGGGCACGGGGCCGTCCGGCGGTGGCCGTGCTCAAAAATGCGCCGTGGTCGGTGGTGGTCTTTTCACTGGGCATGTATTTGGTGGTCTACGGCTTACGCAATGCCGGAGTCACCGACGCGGCGGGAAGCGTCTTCGCGGCGCTGTGGCAGCGCGGTTCTTGGGCGCTGACCTACGGCCTCGGCGGGCTGATGACGCTGGCCTCAGCCGTGTCCAACAACCTTCCGGCCTTGCTGATCGGAGCGCTGGGCATCGAACAGGCCAAGTTGCCGCCACACGCCGAAACGCTGGCGGTCTACGCCAACATCGTGGCGGCCAACCTCGGCTCCAAACTCACGCCGCTGGGCAGTCTGGCGACGCTGCTGTGGCTGCGCCTGCTCGCGGCGCGGAAGTGGCAGGTGTCTTGGGGCGAGTATCTGCGGCTGGCTTGGGCCGTGACTTTGCCGACCTTGCTGCTGACCTTGTGCGCATTGGTGCTGCTGCACCATTGACGCGCCAAGTCAGCCATCCTGCGACCGCATGAGTCCGCTGCTGTCGCCACTCAATCAGATCATTGAGAGAGGCTGTAGAGCACACGTATGACGCGGCTGAATTTCCAACAGTCAAGCCGGAATGTTGAAGCGCCAGACGGCGGCTTTACTTGGTGTTTAGCAAACTCTGAAACGATTCCGGAGATGAACACAAATCAGCGTTTGAGTGCGGTTGTTCTGCTTGCTCTTTCCACCGCGCAGGCGGCTCCGGCTCCGTTTGCCGTTGCCTTTTCCGCTGGTGATACCGCTCTCAAGTGCGGCGCGGCCACCACACCTGTGCTCACGTTCTCCGGCACGCCGCCGAGCGGCACCAAAAGTTACGCCGTCATCTTCTGGGATCAGCGCTCCAGCGCACTCAGCGGAAGGTGGCTGATCTTCGACTTGCCGCTGGGAACGACTCAGCTCAAAGCGGCGTCGGCCCGTTCGCTCAGCGTCGCGGGCGGCAAAGCGGCCACCAACGAAGCCAACCAAGCCGGGTACACGGCGGTGTGCGCCAAAGGCCGACACGACCTTTATATTGATTACTACGCGCTGGATGTCGCCTCGCTCCACTTGCCTGCTGGTGCGCCGCTGCAAACTTTACACTCGGCCATCAAGCGCCACAAGCTGCAAGAAGCCAAAGCCCACTTGGTCTGGCCGGTCAAATGAAGCTTGTGCGGCGCTTGGCGGTGGTGCTCAGCTTAGCGGCGTTGAGTCCGTCACACGCCCTCAATCTCTACGCCCACACCGCTGCGGGAATGCTCAGCCCAGCCGTAAAGGGCATTCCCGCCCGCGTCTACGTGCCCAATGGTCTGGACAGCACCGTCAGCGTCATTGATCCCAAAACGTTCAAAGTCCTGTCCACCTTCCGGGTCGACACTGAGCCTCAGCATGTGGTGGCCGCGCACGACCTCCAGACGCTGTACGTCGTCAGCGACAAAGGGCGGCAATCGCTGACCCCGATTGACCCGCGCAGCAGCCAACCCGGTAAGCCGGTTCCCACGCCCGATCCTTACAACCTCTATTTTACGCCGGACGGTAAATACGCTTTGGTGGTGGCTGAAAATCAGGCCCGCTTGGACTTTCTGGCCGTCAAAACCATGACGCCCGCTTTCTCCATCGCCGTGCCGTGTCAGGGCGTCAACCACATGGATTTCAGCCCGGATGGTCAGCACCTTCTGGCCGCCTGCGAGTTCAGCGGCGACCTCATCAAACTTGACCTGACTTCCCGCAGCGTTACCGGGAAGCTGCACGTCGGCGGAATGCCGCAGGACGTGCGAATCGCGCCGGACGGTAAGGTCTACTACGTGGCGGACATGATGAGCAATGGGCTGCACGTCATTGACGGCTCAGGCCCGGTTCCGAAAAAGATCGGTTTCATTCCCACCGGCAAAGGCGCACACGGGTTGTATCCCAGCCGTGACGCGACCCGCCTGTTCATCTCCAACCGCGACGAGGGCAGTGTCAGCGTGCTGAATTTTGCCAAGCGCAAGCTGATCGCCAAGTGGAAGATTCCCGGTGGCGGCAGTCCCGATATGGGCAGCGTCTCGGCAGACGGCAAGCAACTGTGGCTGTCGGGTCGGCGCAGCAACGTGGTTTACGTTTTTGATACCCGAAGTGGCAAGCTGCTCAAGAAAATCAAAGTCGGCAACGGGCCGCACGGCTTGACCTTCTTTCCGCAGCCGGGCCGCTATTCGCTGGGTCACACTGGAAATTACCGCTAAGCCCGACACGAAACAGCCCGCTTCCACAATGTCTGGAAGCGGGCTGTTTCGTGTGGAGCGGTTTACATTTTCGGCATCAGTACCGTGTCAATGACGTGAATGACGCCGTTCGACGCTTTGATGTCGGTCTTGGTGACGTTGGCTTTGTCTAACATCACGTTTTTACCCATCACATTGATTTTGACGCTGGAACCTTCCAAGGTCTTGGCGGACTTCATTTTGACGACGTCAGCGGCCATCACGTCGCCGGCGACCACGTGGTAGGTCAGCACTTTGGTGAGTTCCTTTTTGTTTTTGAGCAGGGCGTCCAGAGTGGCTTTGGGAATCTTGGCGAACGCTGCGTTGGTCGGTGCGAACACCGTGAACGGCCCCTTACCGGCCAGCGTCTTGTCGAGGCCAGCTGCTTTGAGGGCCGCGAGCAGAGTGCTGAACTGCGCGTCTTTGGTGACGATGCTGGCGATGGTGTCTGTACCCTGAGCTGAAGCGCTGCCGAGAGCGAGGGCCGCAAAAAGAATTACAGTTGTATTTTTCATGGTGTCTCCTGTCCTGCTTAAGCAGTCTGAAGCTCTAAGATAAAATCTAAGTATATCTCGAACTCTTGTTACTCAGTATTGTTCGGTAGGATACGATTTCAATCTGGGTATCTTATGTTTAGCTCATGGAAGAGTTGAATGACTGAAATCAGAGCATTTATAAAACCAATGGCCCAGTTGAGGGAATTTCAATCGAACTTCCGCCATTTTTTTGACTATACCGTGCCTTAACCAAATGTTTTTAAGCTGGCCCTGAAGGTGCTGCCCACTGCTGAGCAGTCCAAAGGAGACCCGTATGAGCTTAGGAACCCTTGATCAGAACACCACCCTCAAAACCATGCTTTGCAAGGTGCCGGAAGTCACGCTGTTTTTCTGGATCATCAAGATTTTGTGCACCACCATCGGCGAGACAGCGGCGGATTTTTTGAATACCAATCTGAATCTGGGCTTGACCGGCACCACGCTGGTCATGGGCGCGGTGCTCGCGGCGATCTTGGTGGTGCAGTTCCGGTCGCGCCGCTATGTGCCGGTGGTCTACTGGCTGGCGGTGATGCTCATCAGCGTGGTCGGCACCCTGATTACCGACAACATGACCGACAATTTCGGCGTCAGTTTATGGGTCTCCAGCGGGATTTTCTCAGTGGCATTGGCTGCGACGTTTGCGGCTTGGTATGCCAGCGAGAAAACGCTGTCCATCCACAGCATTTTTACGTTCAAGCGCGAAGGGTTTTATTGGCTGGCGGTGCTGTTCACCTTTGCGCTCGGAACGGCGACGGGCGATTTGGTGGCTGAGAAGCTGGCGCTGGGCTACTGGCCTTCAGCGCTGATTTTTGGCGGTATTATCGCGCTGGTGGCGTTTGCCCACGCCTTCTTACGCTTGGGCGCGGTGCTGGCCTTCTGGATCGCTTACATCCTGACCCGGCCTCTGGGCGCGTCCATCGGCGACTTTTTGTCGCAGCCCAAAGATGCGGGTGGCCTCAACCTCGGTACGCTAACCACCAGTGCCATTTTTCTGGTTTTAATCGGCGCGGTGATTATCTACCTCACCACTACCCACCGAGACCAGATTCAAGCTGCCAGTACGTTCTAAACGGCTGCCGAGTCGGGTAGAAAGGCCAAACGAAAAAACCCGCACTGGGCGGGCTTAAATTTGGTGGGCGGTATAGGACTTGAACCTACGACCTCTCGCGTGTGAAGCGAATGCTCTACCACTGAGCTAACCGCCCATACTGTGTACGGCACGTCTTGGTGGGCCTTGCCGGATTTGAACCGGCAACCAATCGGTTATGAGCCGACTGCTCTAACCGTTGAGCTAAAGGCCCAGGGCGAAGCGAGTGGAATGATAGCAACGCAGTGGGGGGTTGTCAAACTGTCTACCTTGCTTCACTATATAGGCAAGCAAGGAAGTTGTGCTTCAGGAGGCGAGAACGTGGATACCAATAAGCTTAGAGGCCACCTTGATTTGGTGCTGCTGGCCACATTGGAAGGTGGGCCACTGTATGGCCTAAAGATCATTCAGGAAGTGCAGGGGCGCACCGAGGGCGCGTTTTCATTTAAGGAAGGCACACTTTATCCGGCGCTTCACCGATTGGAGAAACAAAAACTGATCGCGGCGAGTCAGCAGCCGAGCGATATTGGCGGCCCACCGCGCAAAGTCTACCGTTTGACCGAAAGCGGCGAGAAACGCCTGCGCGAAGAGCAAACCGGCTGGCGCACTTTTGCAAAGGCCATGCAGCCGTTTGGCGGCGTATGAACGAGGTTGAACGCTATCTCAAGCGGGTCACCAGAGGACTGGCACGTCGGCAACGGATAGAAGTCCGCGCTGAATTGGAAAGCCACATTGTTGAGCGGATGCAGGCACTCCAAACGCAAGGACTGGAGCCGGGTGACTTCGCAGCGCGGGTGCTGAGTGAGCTGGGATCGCCGGACGAAGCCAATCAAGCGCTCAGGCGAGTGCATTACGTTCATCCTGCGCTGAATGTCGTGGTCGCCGTCGGCGTGCTGGCAGTGACGTGGATGGGCTGGCAGTTGAGGATGATTTCGGCCTTTCCTATCACAGATACACCCAGCAGTTTCGCTGATCCCCGCTACCCACTCAGAATCGTTTCAAGTGGAGACTCCGGCGACCAGATAAAGAGTCTCCTGAGCTTCTCGGAAGTCGCGGGCATATTTAAAGGGACGCCCATAAAGATTGTTGGAAATGACGAACGCGCTCAACTTGTTTTTTCCAACCATGTCTCTTTAGATCTTGGTTCTGCGGTAAGACGTAAGGTTGAGGGGATGGAGCTTCCTAAAAAATACGGTTTTTACGTCACTCCACCTGCATTTGTCGACTTTAATGAAATGACGCTTTTGATCTTGAAATCGGCATGGCCAATTAGTATGGACATGTCTAACACCGCAGTGAAGATCTCGGTTGATGGCCAAGCTTTCAATATGCCATCTGAACTGGCTGGAATGAACACCTTTCCTTTCTTGGAGTTGTGGAATCAGCAGATTGCAGAATTATTGAGTCGACCGGTTCAAGGCAGTGGATTCATAGATTGGGATCCTCTCCTCAGCACGAAAGGGAAACACATTCCTTTGATTGTTCATGACTTGATTCCAAAACAAATCTACGCTCTGGCTATCAAGCGTATGAATATAAACGACAGTACTATGCCTAAAGGGAAATACGTCAGTTCGATGATGACTCACGCTGATGCTTCCGGCACATCAAATTTCTTCAATTTGAATTTCTCTGGCAAAACATTGATCAAAAGCTTTCATTTTGCCGATTCCGTTAAAGCTTGGCAAAAAGCTCCGGCAAATACGGCGATTCTTCTCAAGCTTGATCCGACGCTCAAGAGCCCACCCGAAGTCATCCCCAGAACAGGCATTCTCACTGCCAAATAGCCACAGATAAAAAGACTGCTGCCGACCCTACAGAGGTCGGCGGCGGTTCTGTAGTTATCTTACGCCCGCGTCTGATACCTTTCCAGCAACTCAGCCTTCAAGTCGTCGAAGCCCACGCCCTTGCGCTCCTTGTGGCCTTCCGGGGTGCGCTCACGCACGCTGACGGCCCGCTCCTCTTGCTCCTTGTCGCCCACGATCAGCATCACTGGAATCTTGGACAGTTCAGCCTGACGCACTTTGGCGTTCATCCGGTTGCTGGAATCGTCCACCTCAGCCCGGAGGCCTGCCGCGTGCAGCTCGGCGCGGAGTTCTTCGGCATAAGGATTGTGGCGATCCGCAATAGGGATGATGGCAATCTGGCGCGGGGCCAGCCACAGCGGAAAGTCGCCGCCGTAATGCTCGATCAAAATGCCCACGAAGCGCTCCAAGCTGCCAAACGGTGCGCGGTGAATCATCACGGGGCGGTGTTCCTGACCGTCCTCGCCGGTATAGCTGATGTCGAAGCGCTCCGGCAGGTTGTAGTCCACCTGAATGGTGCCGAGCTGCCACTCGCGCCCGATCACGTCGCGCACCACGAAGTCCAGCTTGGGGCCGTAGAAGGCGGCGTCACCCGGCTCGATGCTGTACGGCAGGCCCACTTCGCTCACCGCCTCGATAATCTGAGCCTCGGCAGCCGTCCAGTTTTCGTCGCTGCCCACGTACTTATCGCCCCCTTCGTCGCGGGTGCCCACGCGGAAGCGCACGTCGTTCATGCCAAAGGTTTTCAGCACCAGCACCGTCAAATCCAGCACGTTCAAAAACTCGGTCTTGAGCTGGTCGGGGCGGCAAAAGATGTGGGCGTCGTCTTGGGTAAAGCCGCGCACCCGCGTCAGGCCGTTGAGTTCGCCAGACTGCTCGTAGCGGTAGACCGTGCCGAACTCGGCCAGCCGCACCGGCAGATCACGGTAGCTGCGCGGCTTGGCGGCGTAAATGCGGACGTGGTGCGGGCAGTTCATCGGCTTGAGCATGTACTGCTCGTCGTCTACCGTGATCGGCGAGAAGTTGCTGTCGCTGTAGTTCTGATAATGGCCCGACACCTTGTACAGTTCCAAATTGCCGATGTTGGGGGTAATCACGCCCTGATAGCCACGCTGAAATTGCTGTTCGCGCAGGAAACGGGTCAGTTCCTCACGCAGCACCGTGCCGTTGGGCAGCCATAGTGGGAGGCCCTTGCCCACCAGCGGATCGATGGTGAACAGCTCCATTTCGCGGCCCAACTTGCGGTGGTCGCGCTTCTTGGCTTCTTCTAGGCGTTCCAGGTATTCGTCCAGCTCTTTTTGGGAAGCAAAAGCCACGCCGTAAATGCGCTGCAAGATCGGATTCTTTTCATTGCCGCGCCAGTACGCGCCCGAGGTGCTGGTCAGCTTGAAGGCGGTGGGCAGCTTGCCGGTACTCGGGAAGTGCGGCCCCCGGCACAAGTCTACATACTCGCCCTGCGTGTAGAAGGTGATCGGCTCGCCCTCGGGCAGCTCCGAGATCAGCTCGACTTTGTAAGGATCGTAGCTGAACTGCTCCAGCGCCGCCGCCTTGCCCACGTCGGCTCGGGTGATGTCCAAATTGCGCCCGATGATTTCGCGCATGATGGCTTCAATGTCCGGCAAGTCTTCTTCGCGCAGCGGCTCGGGCAAATCAAAATCTTGATAAAAACCATTCTCGATGCTCGGCCCCACCCCGCGCTTGACGGCTTCTTTGGGAAACCCCTTGCGCCCGTAGTATTCGCCCACCGCCTGACTCATGGTGTGGGCCAGCGAGTGCCGGAAGACGCTCTGGGCCTGTCCGGGGTTTTTCTTGGTAATCAGGCTGATCTCGGCCCCTTCGGGCAGCGGCGTGACCAGATCCGTCAGCACGCCGTTGGCAGTCGCGGCGAGGGCGTCTTGGGCCAGGCGCGGGCCGATGGCTCTGGCGGCGTCAAGCGCAGTGGCGTGTTCGGGCAGGTCGAGTTGTTTTCCGTCAGGTAAAAAAACGTGCATGGTAACTCCTGTTTGGCTTTCTGAAAAGGGGAACGGCAGCGCGACGCAACAAAACGCCTGAGAGCAAAGTGGCAGCTCTCAGGCGCAAAGAGTTCGCGTGACGGATTGTTGTGAACTCGACAGGCCAGCGCCGCGCATCATCAGGTTGGAATGATGGGGGAAGGGCCGCATGGCTTCAGTCTAGCAGAGGAGACCGTGCGGGGCGGTCACTGCGTTCAGTATTCGGCATCCCCGCTTTAGACGGCTGGGGCGAGATGATTCCGGCCACAGTCCCATCAGTTGAGCTGAGCATTGAGTCTGCTTAGCTTTTGTTTGCCAGTACCACCCCGAAAATCCCCTGCGGCTCCATCCAGCGTGCCCCTGACTTGAAGCCGCCTTCGCTGGCCCAGCTCTCGATCAGTTCGGCACTTCTCAGGCGCATCACCCACAGATCTCCGGTATTCGACGGCAGCGTGCGGGCAATAAATTCGACTTGCGGGTGGGTGGGCTGCAAGGTGTAAATCAGCGTGCCGTTGGGCTTAAGCACCCCGCTCAATTGCTTGAAATGCTGGTGAATCAGATCGTCGTTGGCCAGGATTTCGTGCAGACCCGAGACGATGGCAATGTCGATCAAGCCGCTTTCCGTCGCCTGTGCCAGGTCAGCGTCGCTGAAGGCGTCAGCCCGCTGGTAGGTCACGCCGCGCACCCCGAGCTTCTGGCCCAGAGCTTGAGCGCTGTCCACATTGACCTGAGCGTAGTCGCGCAGGGTGGCCTCGATCTTCACGTCGGGCCGCTTGTCTTGAAACTCCCGCAAGACTTCCAAATCGTAACGTCCGCCGCCGCAGGCCACGTCCAGCAGCCTCAGGGTACCGCCCTGTGCGGGGGCGTGCTGGTATAGCGCTGCCCGCAGGGCGTCCTTGACCAGTTCGCCGCGTGCCCGAATGCCGGTCCAGCCCGGCGAATTGAGGTACACCTTATCAATCAGCTTGCCGAGTGGCCCCGTGCCGGTGGGGATGTTCTGGTAGACGTGCTCCAGCATTACACCCGAATCGAAGCCGTGCTCGAAGCCGATGCTCAAGCCTTTGCTGAGTGGGCTGGCCAGCTTCATGATGCGGTGAACCGCGCCGTAATACCAACGCTTGGGGCTGATGAGGGGCAGTGGACGGGCCAGCTCTTCATAGGTTGGGGTCATGACTGAGCTTAGCAGTTGACAGAGTGTCAGCAATTGAGGCGAAGATAAAGGGGGCTTGGGACTTTCGTCCCGCTGATGGGTTGGCTGCTCAGTCCCACACGGCAGTGGGCAGCTCCGCGTCCAGCGCGTCAATCGCCGCTTCCACCGCCTGTGTAAAGGCCTGCTTGTTCTTGGGATCGGACTCCACCGCTTCACCAATCGCCGCGTACAAATTGAGCGGCACCGGAATCCACTCGCCTTTGGGCAGCGCGTGACCCAGCCCGCGCAGCGCCACCGGAATCACCGGCACGTCAGGATGGCGGCGGGAGAGGTGGGCCAGGCCCGTTTTGAACGCTTCACGCACTTCGGGCTTGCCGCGCGTGCCTTCAGGAAACAGCAGCACGATTTCGCCGCGCAGTAAGGCCGCGCTCAGCGGCGCGAGCGGGTCAGTGCGGCGGCCTCCCTCGGCGTGGCGCTCGATCAGGATGGCCCCGATCAGATTCTGGGTGACCCAGCGCACTGCGCCCGACTTGCCAAAATAATCGGCGGCGGCGGCGGGCCTGACCGTTCTGAGCGCCCCCAGCCGAAACAAGGAGAGCAGCAGCAAGGTGTCGAGGTGGCTGTTGTGGTTGGCGACCACGATGGCGGGGCCGGTTTGTGGCAAACGCTCCCGGTGCCGCACGCCCAGCCCGAACCCCAGCAGCAGCGCGGGCCGAATCACCGCCGCGAAAAAGAGCGGGCGCAACCACGGATGCGGGCCAGCCGAATCAGAGTCGGGCATCAGCGGTAAGGCCCGTAGACGAAGTAGTAGATGAAGTGGAAAAACACGGGAGCCGTGAACATCAAACTGTCGACTCTGTCCAGAATGCCGCCGTGTCCGGGGATCATGCTGGAGGCGTCCTTGACGCCCAGATCACGCTTGACCGCGCTCATGGTCACGTCCCCGATGAAGCCGACGGCGGGCAGCAGCACACCCAGAATCAGCGCTTCCCAAACGCTCAGCGGGGTAATGACCGGCGCGATCACCACTGCCAGCACTGCTGTGCAAATCAGGCCGCCGATAAAGCCTTCCCACGTTTTTCCGGGGCTGACCTGCGGCACGATTTTGTGTTTACCGAAACTCTTGCCGCTGACATACTGGGCCACGTCGTTGAACTGCGTCACCAGCACCACGTAGAGCAGCAGGCCCACTCCGCCCGCCGGATGCAGCGGCGGCAACACCAGCAAGTAAGCCAGGTGGCCGAGGCAAAAGACGGTCATCATCAGCCCCCAGTGCAAAGTCGAGCTGGCCCGCAAAAAGTTCTGGGTGATGCCGGTGAGCATCAGCCGGAAGGGCAGCAGCAAGAACAGGTAGACAGGCACGATGATGATGAACATGCCGTAGCGTCCGGTAAAGACCCACAGGTATTGCAGCGGAATGGCGAGGTAGGCCCACAGCAGCACCTTGCGGTCGGCGCTACGCTGCGGAATGAGGCTGAGGTATTCCTTGAGCGCCAAATACGACAAAAACATGATGAAGGCGATGCCCACCCGTTTGCCCACCAGCACCGCCAGCACGAATAGGCCCGCCATCACCCACCACGCCCGCACCCGCGAGATCAGTTCGGGGCTGCCAGCCCTTCCGCGCAACTTGGGCACCAGTTCGGAAATAAAAGTAGCGATCAGCAGCAGCAGCAAGATCAGGCCCAGGATCAGACCGACGCCGCCGCGCAAGGTTTCCAGGATGCCCTGCATCAACTCACTTCCCCCAGGCCGCGCTGCACCCGGTTGACGATGGTCAGCGCCGCAAGGACGCACAACACCGCCAGCACCACCGCCAGCCACACCCCCGGCGCGACTCCAAACCCCAGCAGTAGGGCCAGCAAGCTCAGCCACAGCGCCCGGTCACTTTTGCCCAGCGGGCCGTCATAGCGCCTTGTTCCGCCACTGACTTGCCCCAGCACTCCGGCCAACTCACTAGCGGCGCTGAGGGCCACTAGCATGGCGGCGGGCCAGCCGTAAGGCAGCAGCGCGAACGGCAAATATAGTGCCGAATCCGAAACCACGTCTCCCAGCTCGTTGAGGTACGCGCCGAGGCGGCTGACTTGGTGGCGTTCGCGGGCGATGAGACCGTCAATGGCATTGAGGGCCATGCGGGTCAGCAAAAACGCGGGCAGCAAAAAGAACACCCAGCGCCCGCCGCCCACGATAGTGATGGCCAGCCTCGCCCCCAAAGCCACCGACAAGAACATGGCGCTCAGCGTTACAGCGTTGGCGCTCACCCCCAGGTCGGCCAGACGGTAAGCCAGCGGGCGCAGCAGTTTTTGAAACGCGGGTTTGGCAGCGTATACGGTCATGGGTTGGAGCCTCCGGTGGCCTTAGCTTATGTCAGGGCGTGCTGGAGTGGGAGTTGATCTTTTGTTGCGGGGCGGCAAGGTAGGGAGCAAAACACTCGGGTCAAACACTCAAGTCACCGGCTGGCCTTCCGCCGCGTCTTCCTGGGCGGTTTCCTTGAGTTTCCCAGCGAGTGCAGGCAAGGTCAGTCCCTGCACCAACATGCTGAAGACCACCACCGCGTAACTCAGCACCAAAAAGGTGCCGCGCAGCGGATTGTCGGGCAAATTGAAGGCCAGCGCCAACGTCACGCCGCCCCGCAGGCCCGACCAGATCATGACCCGTTTGGTGTAGGGCGCAAAGGTTTCGCGGTTTTTGAGCAAAGTCACTGGCAGCCACACGCCAATGGCCCGCGCCACCAAATTCAGCCCGATCACCGCTGGAGCCAGCAGCAGCAGCAAAATATTGACTTTCAGGCTCAGCACTTCAAAGGCCATCACGGTAAACAGGGCGGCGTTGAGCAGGTAATCGATAAATTGCCAGAAGCCAAACAGCCGCGTCCGGGTGTCTTCCAATTGGCGGCGCTCGTCGCCCGACAAACTGCCCAACCAGCCGCTTTGTTTGGCCCGCCGCCGCCAGATTTGCAGCAGAGCCGAGAGGGTAAGGCCGCTGGCCGCCACCGTCACTGGCCCGCTGATGCCCAACCACTGCGCCAGGGCGTTCCCGCCCACCACCATCGCCAGCGTGATGGTCAGGCGGGTGTTTTCTTCGCGTGGCACTTGCTTGATTAGTAAAATAGCGGCCAGACCCAGCAGCGCTCCCACCAGCAAGCCGCCCAGCATTTCGCGTAAAAACAGCAGCGCCGTACTCAGCACCGTGACCGTTTGAGCGGCCTCTCCAGCAGCGGGCAAGGTGGCGGCCACCAGCACGGTAAAGGCCACCACGCCCACCCCGTCGTTGAACAGGCTCTCGCCAGCGATAAGCGTTTCTACCGTTTTGGGCACGCGGGCGGCTTGAAGCATCGGCAACACCGCCACCGGATCAGTCGGCGCGATAATCGCTCCGAACAGCAGTGCCAGCGGCCAGGTGATCGGCAAGCCCGCCCAGTTCAGCAGCCCGTAAAACCCGCCGCCGAGCAGCAGCATGGTGATCAGGGTGGTCAGCAGGGTCATGGCGATGACGGCCAGCCGCTTGCGAAACAGTAACTTCACATCAATTTGCAGGGCGCTGGAAAACAGCAAGAAACTCAGCAGCCAGTCGAAGACCAGTGTGCCGAACGGAATGCCCTGCACCAGATCTCGGACACGCCCGGCGGGGGGCCAGCCCAACGAGTCGGCCAGTGCCACTGCGCCTGCGATGACCAGGCCGCTGAGCAGCATGGCGATGGTGGGCGAGAGTTTCCAGAACCGGCTGTTGAAGTAGGACAGCGCCGAGATCAGCACCATGAAGACGCCGAAGAATTCGCTGGAGGAAAGGGCGTCAGGTGACATGCCGCAGTTTAAGGCGGCGGGGAGTGGGGGAGTAGTTAGAAGGGGAGTTCGCCCCAATTCAAGCTATGGGGTTGTTAATGTCTCTGGACTCAACATCGCTCTACCCCTAAACGGCGTGCAATGCTGAGCCCTAAGCAGAGGCTTGCGCTTCGAGCTGACGCTTGATGAGTTCCCAGTTGTCCTCAAAATCCTTCAGTTGTGAGGCGTCAATTCGGGCATCAAACGAGGCCGGATTATGTGGGCGCTGCCAGGGTATTTTGCGCTCGTCCATATAGTTCCGGTAGGTGGGAGCCACAATGCTCTGCACGTCGCGTTTGGTCAGAATAAAAAACCGATCTTTAAGATTGTCGCTCTGTTGGGCAGCGCCTCTTGGGGCAATGGCGACGAAAACAGAGATCAGGTTGGGATGATCAATCTCCTGATCGCCGCCGTCCTTCTGTTGGCCGTCTACAACAGTCAGTTGTATCCATGCATCCGCTCGGGAAGGCCACTGTGTCCCTCGTGCCGCCTTCACCTGAATAGGCACGGCGCGGCACTGCTCGTCGGCAACCAGTAGATCAAAGGCGGGCACATTTCCGGCGAAGGGAGTTGCGACCATATCCAATTGCCGCCCTATTTCGGCGCATACCAAAAACTCTCCAATCTGCCCGGTCAGCTTGTTGCTCAGGCCGCTTGCCACTTCACTCGCCGCTCAGCAAAAACCGGAGCGCCCCCGGCAGCCTTACTCTCCAGGCTGTCTCTCTATGAATCCCTGCCGGGTCGGCTTGAAAGCGCAGGCGTTCGCCCATTCCCTTTTCCAGCAGCAGATCGCGCATGGCATGGGCGTCGTCCCAGTAGGCCTGCTCCTGCTCCGGGTGGTCGGTGCCTTCCTTGCCGCCGATGTCTAGCCAGATTTTGCCCGTAATCGGCGGATTGCTCCTGACCCGCCCGAACGCCTCGCCTGCACAGGCCCAGAACGCCGGACTCATCACGCCCGCGCCGCCGAAAACCTCCGGATGGGTCAGCAGGGCGTGGAGGCTGATCAGCCCGCCCATGCTGGAGCCGAGCAGTGAGGTGTGCGCCGCGTCCGGCAAGGTTCGCAGATAGGTGTCCGCAAGCGGCTTGACCGTGTCGATCAGGAAGTCGATGTACTCGTCGCCGCCTCCGCCCAGAGCCTCCGGTGGAAATCCGGGATGGCGCACCGGGCTGTACTCGTGGTAGCGCCGCTCGTTGGCGTTGGGAACGGCGACGGCGATGGGTTCCAGCCCCTCAGCAGCCAGTTCGGTCAGCGTCTCGTCGGCTCCCCACTCGCTGATGTTGTAACTGGTGGCCGCGTCAAAGACGTTCTGGCCGTCGTGCAGGTAAACCACCGGGTAATGCCTGTCCGGCTGCGCCGCATACGAGGGCGGCAGCCAAGCCAGGATGGTGCGCGGCGCGTGGTTGGCGTCACCCACTCCTTCCCACTGAAGCAAAGTACCGGTCACGGTGCTGTCTGGCAAAGCGGCATACGGTTCCCAACTCACTGTTCTGCCTCTTTCATTGGCCCACCTCCTCGACCAGAAATTCCATGGCAAACCTGTACCCGGCAAAGCCCAGGCCGCTGATCTTGCCTTTGCAGACCGCCGCCGTCACCGATTTGTGCCGGAACTCCTCGCGGGCGTCCACATTGCTGATATGCACTTCCACCACCGGCACATTCTGTCCGCTGATGGCGTCGCGCAGGGCGTAGCTGTAGTGGGTCAGCGCACCGGGATTGATCACGATGCCGGTAAAGCCGTGTTCTTCAGCGTCGTGAATCCACTCCAGAAGCTGACCCTCGAAGTTGCTCTGGCGGCACGTCACGGTGGTGCTGAGTTCACTGCCCCACAATTCGCATTGCCGTTCCAGTTCTTCCAGCGTCAGGGTGCCGTAGACGCCCGGTTCGCGCTTGCCGAGGCGGTTGAGGTTGGGGCCGTTGAGGATCAGGAGCATACGGATACCTCGGTTGGGGGGATGGGGTGTTGGGAGCGGATGAAGCAAGCAGCGCGAATGGTTTTAGAGCGTTACTTCCTCCAGCCACACCCTAAAAGCCCGACGCAGCACTTCTTCCGGCACCCGCGCCAGATAAGGCTGTGCCAAATCGCAGAGCAGCACGAAGCGCACGCCCTCGGCGTCGGCTTTTTTGTCGCGGGCCATGTAAGGCCAGACTTGTTCAAAAGTGAGCGGAGGCAGCGGCTGGGGCTTTTGGTACTTCAAAAAGGCCCGCGTGTAATCGGTCAAGTCTTTGCCGCCCATTTCGCGCGACAGTAGCGCGGCGTAGTGCATGCCGTAGCCCACCGCTTCGCCGTGCGTGACCGCTTGGTGGGTGACTGCTTCCAGCGCGTGCGCCAGCGTGTGCCCGAAGTTGAGGTACGCCCGCTCACCCTGCTCGGTCAAATCACGGGTGACGACTCCGGCCTTGACGGCAATCGCGTCGGCGATGGTTTGCGGCAAGCTGGCATGGCCCGGCACGAACTCAGGCGAGAGCACCCGCGCAAGCAGGCTGGGATCGGCGATCAGGCCGTGCTTGTAGGCCTCGGCAGCGCCCTCACGGAAGGTGGCGGGGGGCAAGGTCGTCAGTGTGTCCACGTCCACCCAGACTTGCTTGGGCGGCCAAAACGCGCCCACCAGATTTTTGCCTTCCGGCAAGTTGACTCCGGTTTTGCCGCCCACTGCCGCGTCCACCATACCCAACAGCGTGGTCGGCACCGAGTAATAAGCCACCCCGCGCAGGTAACTCGCCGCCGCGAAGCCTGCCAGATCGGTCACGGCCCCGCCGCCGAGACCCACTACGGCGCTGTCACGGGTCAGGTTGGCTTGAGCCAGTTTGGAGAGCACGCCTTCGAGCACGCTCAGCGTTTTGCAGGCGTCGCGGGGCGCAACCACGATCATCACGGCAGGGGAGAGGGCAGTCTGCACTTGCTCAACGAACTGCTTGGGCAAATCACTGGGATAGATCAGCGCCACTTGCTTATGCGGCACTTCAAGGTGGGCCAGTAAACCGGAGCCGACTTCGACGCGGTAGGGCAAAGCGCCGCCGACTTCCACGGTCAGAACTTGCCCAAGCGGCTCAGTCGCAGGCACGCTCCACCTCCTGCCAGTCCAGCGCCGTTCGTTCGGCGTCGGCTTCGTGCTGGGCGTCGGTTTGGGTGTCTTGCCAGTCCCACAGCCGCTCCACGATTTCGGCCACGATCTCCTCTGAAGGCCTCCCGTCGCTGTGAACGTGAATGGTGCCGTGCTGGTACGCGCCTTCGCGCTCGCGCATCAGTTCGGTGATGCGGGTCAGGGGATCGGGGACGCGTAGGAGTGGGCGATCCGAATTCTTGGTGCGGGCGTAAACCGTTTCGGGCGTCGCGGTCAGCACCACCACGGGGCCGCGCCGCAGCAGTTCGCGGCGGTTGCTCTCGTGGATAAAGGTGCCGCCGCCGAGACTGACCACCGCGTAATCTAAGCGGGTCACGCGGCGCACCACTTCCGATTCGCAGGCACGAAAAAAGCCCTCGCCGCGCTCCGCGAACACCTCGGGAATGGTTTTGCCGACCACCCGCGAAATCAGTTTGTCGGTGTCCACAAAATGCAGCGAGAGTTCGCGGGAAAGCTCCCAACCGATTCGGCTCTTGCCCGTCCCCATAAAGCCCGCCAGCGCGATCCAGTTCGCGGGGCGGTCAATCAGGCTGGGCAAATTCATGCTTTGCAGTCTAGACGATGTGCCCGCTTCAAAACCCCCAGTTCGCTCACCCTCTGCAAAGAGAGTGGAGCTGAGCTGGGCCTGCAAAACTTCTTCCGGCACTTCCTTGAGGTGGGCGGCCAAACCCAGTTCCAGCGCCGATTCGGAAATCAGCGGTAGCGGATGGGGAGTCACCGGCCCTAGTAGTGTTGCGCGTAGTTTCGCGCCGCTTGAACCCGCTCCAGAAGTTCGGGGAGGCTATCGCCGCCGAACCGCTCCATCACCGCGTCGGCCAGCACCCAGCCGATCACCGCGTGCAGCACGATTCCGGCGGCAGGCACGGCGGAGGTGTCGCTGCGCTCTTTGGCGGCGTCGGCAGGTTGGTGACTTACCACGTCCACGGTGGGCAATGATTTCATCAGCGTGGCAATCGGCTTCATGGCCGCCCGCACGATCAGATCTTCGCCGTTGGTCATGCCTGCTTCCAGGCCGCCTGCGCCGTTGGTTTCGCGGCGGTAGCCGTGCCCGCCCTCGCCCACATACACGGCGTCGTGGACTTTGGAGCCGGGCACACGGGCATTTTCAAAGCCGGTGCCGATTTCCACGCCCTTGATGGCCTGCGTGCCCATCACGGCGGCGGCGATGCGCCCGTCGAGTTTGCGGTCCCAGTGGACATAGCTGCCCAGACCCGGCGGCAAGCCCCGAAAACGGATTTCCACGATGCCGCCGAGGGTGTCGCCGTCTTTTTTGGCTTGATCGATGCCGCTCCGCATCCTTTGCTCGGCGTTCTTGTCCAGCGTCCGCAGATCAGACGCTTCGATTTCGTCTAATCTGTCCCAGCCGAACGCGCCGAGGGCGTCCACGCCGCCAAGGTGGGTCACGTAGCTGACCCCGTCGATGCCCAGTTCGCTTAGCAGCTTGAGGGCCACTGCGCCCACCGCCACCCGCGCCGTGGTCTCGCGGGCCGAGGCGCGTTCCAGCACGTCGCGCAAATCCTTGTGGCGGTATTTGATGCCGCCGGTGAGGTCGGCGTGGCCGGGGCGGGCCTCGGTGAGCGCTTTTTTGCGCGGCTCGCCGCCTTCTTCAGGCGACATGATTTCTGTCCAGTTGCGGTGGTCTTTGTTCTCGATCACCAGCGTCACGGGCGCTCCGGTGGTGCGTCCGGCCCGCACGCCGCTCATGATCTGGGCCTCGTCGGTTTCGATGACCATCCGCCGCCCGCGCCCGTAGCCGCCCTGGCGCTTGCGCAGCATCGGATCGATATCGGCCTTGAGTAGCGGCAATTGGGAGGGCAGGCCCTCGATGATGGCCGTCAGTTGCGGCCCGTGCGATTCTCCAGCGGTCAAAAACCTCATGTCTCCAACTTTATCAGAGCCGGGGAGCGCGGTTCTGGACGCTGCCCAGACGACAGGGCACAAAACGAAAACAGACCCAGCGCACGGTGGCGGCGGGTCTGTTTTCGTTGAAGAGGCTGGGTAGGTTTACTTCACTAAAGCGTTACTTCACTACAGTGCCGGTGATGACCACCATCAATTGACTCTGGGTTTTGGAAGTGGACTTCTGGCCGAAAGCCGCGCCAATGATCGGCAAGCTGGAGAGGTAGGGGGTGCCGCTGGTGGTGTTGGATTCGTTGCTGCCGAGCAGGCCGCTGAGCAGTAAAGTCTGGCCCGATTTGAAGGTAATCACGCTCTGGGCCTCGCTGTTGCTGAAATCGAGCAAGTTGGGCAGTGTTGAGCCGGTAATGGCGGTTTTGGGCTGGTTGATCTGGCCGCGTACCCGCAAAGTAATGGAGCCGTCGGGCGCGACCTGTGGATCAAAGAAGTCCAGATTGATGCCGTAATCGATTTGCCTGACGATATTGCCGCTGGCCGAGGGGATATTGAGTTCCAGCCGCCCGCCGCTCTTGATGCTGGCCGCCGCGCCGCTGGAAGCATTGGTGCTTGCGCCGCCGCCCAATGAGCGTTGTCCGCTTTGCATCGTGACCGAACCGTCATAAATGCGCTTGGTCTGGGTTTGGTTTTCTAGGGCGTTGAGCGTAGGAAGTAGGTTAAAGCCGCCGACCAAAGCGCGGGTTGGATCAAAGCTGGCGGCCAAGCCGCTTGGGCCAGAGCTGACATTGAAGCCGCCAAAGCCGACTTTCCAGTTCAGGCCCAGCGTGCGGGCGGCGTCTTCAGTAATTTCTTGGATGCGGACTTGCACATTGACCTGAGGCACGACCTGATCAAGGCTGGGAATCAGGACGGCGACCTGCTCTACTTGCTGCGCTGTACCGCGCACAATCAGGGTGTTGGTGCGCTTATCGGCAATGATGGTGGCGGCAGTGGGGTCTTGCATCACCGGCGCAGTGGCAGTAGGAGCCGCTGAAGAATTGGCCGCCGCATTGGGCACCGAGACGGTAGTGGCTTCGCCGTTGGCCCCAATTGCCGTTACTGGCACATTGGGCAAAGCGGCGGGCGCGTTGTTGGTGGCAGCGGTCAAAGCGGTTTGTAGGGTGTTGTCGAGCACTTTCTTGAGTTCTTCCGCGCTCGCGTTCACGAGCTGAAAGACTTTTTGCTGAATATCGGGGCCGCTCGAGACGGTGACGGCTTTGTCCACCTGACTGAGAAGCGCGGCGGCAGCGTCGAGCTGGTCTTGGGTGCCGTTGAGAACCAGTTGACCCGTTGTTCCAACAGGGGTGATCTTGAGTGCCGGAAACTGCGCGGTCAGCAGCGCGGCGATGTCTGTTTGGCTGCCCTTCACGCCGTACACCTGCTGGCGCACATCCGGGTTTTGCTGCACCGAAGGAGCGCGGTCAACTTGTGTCAGCAGTGTCAGGGCCGCGTCAATCTGGGCCTTCTGGCCGCTCAGAATCAGTTGGCCCGTTTTGCCCACTGCCGTGACAGCCAGGCTGGGGTACTGATCTTTGATCAGGGCCACCGCGTCGTCCTGAGCACCTTTGACGTTGTAAATCGACTGAATCACCGGACTGACCGGCACCACCACTTTGGCGAGTTCCGGCGGCTGGGAAGCGATAATTTCTTTGACCAGCGCTTCGACCTGCGAGACTTCTTGGTTGTTGCCGCGAATAATCAAGCTGTTGGAAATCGGTTCGCCGACGATTTTGAGGGTGGGCGAGTCGAGAACGATGTCACCGCCTGCCGTCTGGGGAGCGGGGCTGCCCGTTGTGACAGCGACCGGCGCTGACATTTGGCGCGTTCCGAAGGCCAACTTGACGCGCTCTCCCACCAAGCTGGCGTCGAGTGTTTTGGGCAACACGACGATCCGCTGAATGGGGTTTTTGCCGACGCGCAGCACTTCGCTGCTGCCGAGTTTGACCACGTCATAGTTCAGGCCGTACACGTCCATCAAAAAGGGCCAGACCTGATTGAAGGGTTTGCTGGCAAAATCGTAAGTGAGCTGTGTTGCAGAGACGCCGGGTTGAGCGGCCTGAGGCGTGGCCGCGTCGCTGGTCACGCCTGAGCCGCTGCCGACGCCAGGGGTAATCAGGCTGTCGAGCGCCGGGTCGAGAATCAGTTCGTAGCCTGCCGACTTGGCCACAGCCGTCAGGAGCGCCATCAAGCCGGTGCCGTCGCGCACGATTTTGAAGGTCACGTTGGCTTTCGACAAGCGGGTATCGGCGCTCACGGCGTTGCCGGGTTGGGCGCTTTGGGCGCTGGCGGCGCTCAGCGCGAGAGTTAAGAGCAAAATCAGGCTACGGTTCTTCATGGCTCACCTTTTGTCGAGTTGGAGGGTTTTGGCGGTGTTGTCGAGGGCCAGCGTGGCGCTTGAAGCACTCACTTCGCGCACATTGATGTTGGTATCGGGAATATTCTGGCCCACCGAGACGACCACAAAGCCCCGGTCGGTCTTGAAGACGGCGGTGTTGAGCGGCCCCAGCACTGCCGAGTTGAAGCTGAGATTGCGCTCCTGGATGTAGCGCTCCAAGGTATTGAGCGGCGCGGCAGAAGTCGGCGCGGGCGCTTGTGCGGTGGAGTTGGCGACGGGAGCGGCGTCATTGAGCTGGGTAATCACGCCGGGGGCCGCGCTGCTGGCCGTACCGCCGGTTGTGCCTGCCGCACCGACCAGCGGACTGGCACCGGGCAATTGCAGTCTCGGCGTTTGGCTCACGCCTGGCACGCTGATACTGGCCTGAGCCTGAGCGCGGGTCTGCGCCGCTTTGATGTCGGCTTCGCGCTTGGCTTTTTGAGCGGCGGCCAATTTGGCTTTGGCTTCAGCGATGGCCTGCGCCTTGGCCACTTTATCGGCCTCGGCTTTTTGAGCGGCGGCCAGTTTGTCGGCCGCAGCCTGCTGCGCTTTGGCGGCTTTGGCCTGCTCCGCTTGGGCCTTGTCGGCGGCTTGCTGAGCGGCTTTTTGGGCTTTGGCGGCGTCGAGTTGCGCCTGCTTTTGGGCGGCGGCTTGCTGGGCAGCGTCACGCTGGGCCTGTGCGGCCGCCTGCTGAGCTGCTTTTTGCTGAGCTTTCTGCGCTTGCTGAGCAGCGTCGCGCTGAGACTGAAGTTGTGCCTGCTCGGCCTGCGCCGCTGCCTGTCCAGCTTGACCTTGAGCGCCTTGCTGGCCAGTCTGTCCGCGTGCGCCGGTCTGGCCCTGAGCGCCGTCAGGGCCTTGAGTAGCGACTGGCGCTCCGCTTTGGATATTGGGCTGCGGCAGGATGCCGCCGATGCGCGGGCCGCTGGACAAGCCGCTGCTTCCGGAGCGGCTGCCCGTGGCATTTCCAGAAGTGTTGTCGGCTATCACGATCGGAGCGCTGGGCAGCACGCCGGTGGTGCGGACTGGTGAGGCAATCGGCGAGGTGGGGGTGGGGCGTACTGGGGTGGCCGTGGGCGCAGTGGCGACCGGTGCGGGCTCACCCGAGGAGTTGGCATCCGGCACCACGTTCAGCGGGCTGAAAGGATTGACCGTCGGCACGCTGGCCAGCGGCTCATTGGGATTGATCCCCGAAGGCGGGCGCTGCACGTCGGCGTTGGTTTCGGTGGGCGTGCTGGCGGCAGGATCGGTGCTTGTGGCCGCAGCGTCACCGGCCGCACTGCTCAGCGGCGGAATGCTCAGCACGGCGCTGGTGCGGGCCGGAGAGATGGTCGTGCTGGAAGGGGTCGGTGCTTGTGGACTGCTGGCCGTTTCCGAGCCGCCCTGAGCGGTAGGCAGCCCCGAGGGCGAGCTGCCCAGCGTGGGCGCAGCGCTCAAGCTGGGCGCAGTGGAGCCGGAGGCGGTGGGCTTGGGTGTCGCAGGCTTGACGGCGCTGGGCAGCGACTTGTTGGGCTGGATGGTGGTACCAGAAGTGGCAGCCGTCGCCGCAGCTGGGTCGGCTTTGCCAGTGGCGTTGGCCGTGCCTGAATCTGGCGTAGCGCCCGGCACGGTGGCGGTCGGCGAAACTGGAGCTGTGGCGGCGGGCACGTCGCTGGGAGCCTGAGCGCTGGCATCGCGTCCGGTATTCCAAGTGTACCAACCGCCCACCAGGGCGACCAGCACCAATACCGTCAGCAAGATTCTCATTTCGGGTGAGAGTTTGAGGGGCGCTTTCACGAATTGCCTCCCGCAGGAGCGCTGGGCGCGTTCGGCGTCGTTGGGGCCGCGCCGGGTTCGCCTGCGGGCGTGGCCTGCGTGGTGCCCGGATCAAAAGTGTAGACGGTCATGTTGATGACGCTGTTGAGGTTGGGATCCGTGTCATTGGGCGCGGGCAACGTCATATTGACGCTGGTGATCTTGGAAAAGCGGCCCATCGTCTCCACCGAGCGCAGGGTGCGGAACGTCGGTGCGAAGCGGCCCTGCACGTTGACATTGAGGTTGACCGCTTGCACGCCAGCAGGCAGATTGGCTTCGGCGCTGCTGGCCACCGTGATGCCGTCGATCTTTCCTCCTGCTGCGCTGGCACTGTCCTGCACGTCGCGGATGACTTGTCCCATTTTGACGGTGCTGGGCAGGGCGCGGACGAATACTTCTTGTTCTTGCTCCAGCGCCCTGACATCGGTGCGGAGTTGAGGGAGTTGGGCCTGCTGGCCTTGTAAGGTGGCGAGCCGGGTGTCGGCGTCATCTAGGCTGGTTTGCACCGCCTGAATTTCTTGTTGCCGGGCTTGAAAGCGCAGGAAGTACCACATCACCAAAGCGATCAGGCACAGGCCAACCACGATAAAAAACAGGTCGCGGGGTTTGAGTTTGGGCATGGCCGCGTTCATTGGGTGGCTCCACTAGTCGGTGCGGCGGGGGCCGCAGGGGCGGGGGTCGTGGGCGTCGCGTTTGCCGGGGTGCCGTTGGCAGGTGTGGCGGCCGTGGTCGTGGCCGCCGCGCTGACCGGCGTGCCTGTCAATTGGCCGATGCTGGCGGTAAAGTCAAAATTGTTGGTTGTGGTATTGCGCTGGGTGTTTTTGAAGTTCACGCCGTAATTGTCTTGGTCGTAAGCGTCCAAAAAGCTGACCAATGTGCTGGTACTCAGCGCCGTGCCGCTCAAATCGTATTCTTTGCTGGCGGGTTTGCCGTTGTAGAGCGTGTTGACAGCGGCTTGGTGCATGTTGAGACTGCTCAGCGCCACTCCGCCGTTTTGCGGCAACTGTGCCACGAACTGAGCGAGGTCGGTTGACCAGTAGGTTTTGCCGCTGCTGAGGCTCGTGGCGGTTTGGCTGATGGCGGTCAGGCGGGCTTTGTCGGCGGTCAGGCGGCGAAACTCAGGAGCGTCCTTTTCTTCTATGCCGCTGATCTGGCCGTTTTCATCGTCGAGCCGTTTTTGTAGATTGCCGACCTGAGTGCCCACCACGATTTCGGGAATGGCCACCGCCAGCAAAGTGACGGCCACCGCCGCGACGCCCGCATACAGCCAAACGTTCGGCTCGGTGCGCCTGCGGTACTGCGGCGGCAGGAGGTTGATCTCAACCACGTGAATTCACCCCCCTGAGCGCCAAGCCCAGCGGCACGGTAAATTCCGGCGCGTTGGTCTGGAGGTAGCCGGTGTCCACGCTGGCCTGATCGGTCTGCACCGTCAGCCAGGGGCTGGCCACCTCGACCCTGAAGCCCAGCGCGTCGCTGATGGCCGGGGCCAGCCCGCGCAATTTGGCTCCGCCGCCCGCGAGGAAGGTGCGGTCGATGACGATGTCGCCGGACTGCACCCGGTAAAACTCCATCGAGCGCCGCACCTCGGTAATCAGTTCGCCCAGCACGGGCCGCACCACTTCAAAGACGCGGGCGGGGCTGTACTGTTCACGGGCCATGTCGAAGTTGAGCAAGTCTTCTTCATCCTCGGTGGGAGTGGTGGCGGTGGCGTACCCGATCTTGATTTCCTCGGCGGAGGAAAAATCGAGGTCGAAGGCTTTCTGGAGGGCGGTGGTGAAATCGTCGGCGGCCACGTTGATGTTGCGGGCCATCAGCATCCGGTCGCCGCGCACCAAGCTGATCACGCTGCTGCTCGCGCCGATTTCCATCACGAGGGCCACCTCGTTGCCCTCCGTGTAATTGGTGCCGGTCAGGGTGCTTTTGGTCAGGTGTTCGCCCAGCAAATTACCGCGCAGCGCACGCAAGGTGGCAAATGACTTGAGGTCGATGACGGTAGGCTCTAAGCCTGCCAGGCGCAGCACTTCGACTTGGCGGGCAATCGCCTCGGTGGGCGCGGCGGCGATCACCACTTCCATCTGTCCGTCGTCGTTCGCGCCGGGAATGTCGTCGAGCACATCAAAGTCGAGGCTCACGTCGTCGATCGGGTAAGGGATATAGCGCTCGGCTTCCCATTTGATGGCTTCCTTGAGCTCCTTCGGATCCATTTTCGGCACCATGATGTTGCGCGTCACGGCCTGCTGATTGGGCACGGCCGTGACGGCGTATTTGGTGGTGATGCGGTACTGGGCCAGTAAGCGCTTGAGTTCGCTGGCCACTGCCTGCGGCTCGATCACGAGGCCGTCACGCATGCTGCCAATCGGAGTCGGAACCATGACGGCGTGCTGGAGTACGGGCGGCGAACCGGGCTTGAGCACCACCACTTTGATGGAGCTGGTGCCGATCTCGACCCCGATGGCCACTGGTTTTGAATTGATGAGCCGTTGTAGAAAACTCGACATGCTTCCTCCAGGAGTTGCGTTGATTTTACCATTTCCTCATGAACATCATCATGAAGCGGTCACTCCTGCGTCTAGAGGGTTAAGAGCGGGAAGGGGGCGCGACAATGGCATCAGATCATGCAGGCGCTTTCAATTTTCTGACAGCTTTTTTTACGGCGAATTATTTGTCTGGGCGCACGAAAACCCGCGCTCTGGGCCTTTGGGACGCCGGAGTGCGGGCAAAAAGGGGAAACGGGCTGAATTTACTTGCGGGGCGGCTGTGCGGGCCGCACTTCGACGCGGCTGGGCAGCGTGCGGGCGGGCATTTTCACCAAATCCACCACGATCTGAGCGATGTCTTCGGGCTGAATCTTCCAGGCGTCACTTTCTGAAGGAGTGTGTCCGCCAAAGTGGGTGGCCACCGAGCCCGGCATGATCTGGGTAACCTTAATGTTTAGGGGGCGTAGGTCGAGCATCATCACTTCTGAGAGTCCGTTGAGACCGAATTTAGAAGCGTTGTAGGCTCCGCCGGCCGCAAATGGATTTTTGCCGGCCAGGCTGGAGAGCGTGATCACGTAGCCGTGGCTTTCCTTCAGGTAGGGAATGGCCGCCTTGACCGTGAAAAAAGCTCCGGTGAGGTTGGTGTCGATCACGGCCTGCCAGTCCTCGGCGCTCATATCCTGGATGGGGGCGAACTTGCCGACGCCCGCGTTGACGAACAGCACGTCCAAGCCGCCGAACGCTTCGGCGTGGGCTTTCATCGCGCCTTCCAAGCTGCTCAGGTCGCGCACGTCGCAGACCACGCCCCGCGCAGACTCGCCGAGTTGCTGCGAATTGAGTCGCTGGGCCGCCGCTTCAATCTCACTCTGGTCGCGGCTGGTAATCGTCACGCCGTAGCCTTCTTTGAGCAGGGCCTCGGCAGTCGAGTAGCCGATGCCTTTGCTGCCGCCGGTGATAAAAGCGCTTTTCTGGGTCTGGGGATTAGTCATAGGGGAAATCTAACACGCCATGCCCGAGTCTCAAGGTAAGCCGTCAGGCGGCTCGATATTTCAGCCTATCCAGCCCAAAAAAGCCGCCCGCGCCCACTCAGGGACGTTGGCGGCTCTCGTATTGCGCTTGGCTCAGAAGTTGAACTTGTCGATATTGGCTTTGTCGAAGGTGGTGGGCGGCCCAAGCACCACTTCGCCGTTCTTGCCGACGGTGTACTTGCCGAGCTTGCCTGCCGTGAAGGTGTCGCCCTCCTTGCCAGTCACCTGATTGCTGGCCAGCGCGGCGGCGGCGTAGGCGGCCAGGTAGCCGAGGTCGCCGGGATTCCAGAGCTGGAAGGCAGTGACGGTGCCGTCTTTGATGAACGAGCGCATCTGGTTGGGGGTGCCGAGGCCGGTCAGCATCACCTGACCCTTTTTGGGACTGGTCGAGAGGTACCGCGCCGCCGCCGCCACGCCGACTGTGGTGGGGGAAATTACGCCTTTGAGGTTGGGGTAGGCTTGGAGCAGCCCCTGCATCTCGGTGAACGATTTCTGGTCGTCGTCGTTGCCGTAAGCGATCTTGACCAGCTTCATGTCCTTGTAAGCGGGCTTTTTCAGCTCATCTTGCATGATCTTGATCCAGGTGTTCTGGTTGGTGGCATTGGGTGTGGCGCTCAGGATGGCGAATTCACCCTTGCCACCCATCAGCTTGGACAGCAGCTCAATCTGCCCCTTGGCAATGCCGTCGCTCTTGGCCTGGTTGATGAAAATCTGGCGGCCTTCGACGGCCACGTCGGAATCGAACGTGACCACCTTGATGCCCTGAGCCATCGCCCGCTTGAGCGAAGGCACCAGTGCGTTGGCATCGTTGGCGGCCAGCACGATGGCGTCCTGACGCTGGGCGATCAGGGTGTTGATGTAGCTGACCTGTGAGCTGGCCCCGCCGTCCGACGGCCCCACCGCCTTGCCGATACCGCCGAGTTCCTTGATGGCCTCCAGGCCGCCGTTGTCGGTGGTGGTGAAGTAGGGAATGTTGATGATCTTGGGCAGCATGGCGATCTTGAGGCCCTTTTTATAGGTGTTCTGAACCAGGGCTGCCGAAGCGAGGCCAGCGGTCAGGGTCAGGGCAGACAGGAGTACGGTGCGCTTTTTCATGTGGAACCTCCAGATCGGGGAGAGGGGGCGGATAACGCAGGGCGGTAAAAGAAAACAAAAGGAAGGATTACTGAATCACGCGGTCCCCTTTGGCGCGGCGGCGCTCGCGGTAAGTGCGGAAGTGGCCGAGCAGGTTGGGCACCAGCACCGAGCCGATCAAGAGCAGGCCGGTCACGACAGTCAGCACCTCGTTGGACACGTCCACGAGGGTCAGCGCTCCGTTGATGATGCCGATGAGAAAGACGGCGGCCACCGCGCCCACCACGCTGCCCTTGCCGCCAAAAATACTGACGCCGCCGAGCAGCACCGCCGCGATCACGCCGAGTTCCAGGCCCACGGCGTTGTCGGCCCGCGCACTGGCAAAGCGGAAGGTATAGACCACGCCTGCCAATGCCGACATCAGCCCCGACAGCACAAAGAGGCTCAGCTTGACCCGCTCGACCCGCAAGCCCGCGAACCGCGCCGCCACTGGATTGGCTCCGATGGCGTACAAGCTGCGCCCGAAAGCCGTGGCGTGGAGCACCACTACCGTGATGACCGCCAGCACAAAAAACAGCGCGATGGGAATCGGAATCGGCGTGCCCGGCAGCGTGCCAAACCCCAGATTGGTGTAAAAGGCTGGAAAGTCGGCGATGGCCTTGTCGCCCAGCACCACGTAAGCCAGCCCCCGGTAAAGCGCCAGCGTACCAATCGTGACCGCCAGCGAGGGCAGGCCCAGCCGGGTAATCAGCAGCCCGTTGAACAGCCCGGCCAGTGCACCCACCGCCAGCGCCGCCACAATCGCCAGCGGGATCGGCCAGCCTGCCGCGAAGAGTGCGCCCAGCACCGCGCTGGACAGCCCCAGAGTAGAGGCCACCGAAAGATCGATCTCGGCCACGATGATAATCAGGGTCATGCTCAGCGCGATCAGGGCCACCTCGCTGAAATTGGCGGTTAGAAAGGTCAGATTAGAAGCCGTCAGGAAGGCGGGCGAGAGCAGCGCCCCGCTGAAGAGGGCGGCGAAGACCAGCACGATCAAGGTGACTTCCCAGCCCAGCAGATTGCGCCATTTCATGATGTTCTGCCCTTTGCATTCTGTTTGGCGCTTCGGCGCGACACCAGCATGTCCACGCTGATGGCCGCCAGCAACAGCGCACCCTGAATGGCCTGCTGATAAAAACCGGGTGCCCGTAGCGTCACCAGAGCGCTGCTCATCACGCCCAGCAGCAGTGCGCCGAGGCCCGCGCCGAGCAGGCTGCCGACTCCGCCGTTGATGCTGACGCCCCCGACCACCGCCGCCGCGATGACTTGCAATTCCAGGCCGCTGCCCGCGTTGGCGTCCACCGTGCCGTAGCGGGCCAGATACAGCACTCCCGCCAGCCCGGCAATCGCCCCGCTCAGCGCAAAACCGGTCAGGGTGCGCCGGGTCACACTGATGCCCGCCAGCACCGCCGCCTCACTGTTAGAACCTACCGCATAGTATTCGCGCCCGCCCCGGTACGACCCCAGATAAATGCCGAAGCCCAGCATCACCACGATGACCAGCAGCACCAGATTGGGAACGCCCAGAATATTGCCCGTCGCGAATCCCAGAAAGCTCGGTGGTAAATTGGAAGCGTTGATCTGCCCGCCGTGAACCACCGCGTAATCGATGCCCCTAAACACATACAGCGTGCCGAGCGTGGCGACCAGCGCCGGAACTTTGCCGTAAGCGACCAGTAGGCCGTTGACGCTGCCCAGCACCGCGCCCAGCCCCAGACCGAACAGCAGGGCGAGCGGCACCGGCAGGCCCGGAAAAGCCACGAACAGCGAGCCGGTCAGGAAGGCGCTGAGGCCCACCACGCTGCTGACGCTCAGATCCACGTGTTTCATCAGCAGCACGATGGTTTGACCGACGACGACCAGCGCGATGATGGAGACGTTCAGAAACAAATCCTTGAGACTGGTGAAACTCAGAAACAGCGGATTGATGGCCGCCGTGCCCAGCGTGACAAATAGCAGCAGCGCCACCAGACTGACTTCCCGCGCCCTGAGCAGCCGGGTCAGCAGGTTGGGGGCGGAGGTCTGGGTCTGAGCAACTTTGCCGGTCACGCCGCGCCGCCCAGTTGTTTACGCTGCCCCTGTTTACGCTGCCCCGTCGCCAGATACATCACCGCTTCCTCGCTGCCTTCCTCGCGGCTGAGTTCGCCCACCAGTTGCCCCTCGCGCATCACCAGAATGCGGTCGGCCATGCCCAGTACCTCCGGCAAATCCGAAGAGATCATCAGGACGGCGAGGCCCGAGGCGGCCAATTCCGCCAGCGTTTTATGCACCTCGGCTTTTGCGCCCACGTCAATTCCTCGCGTCGGCTCGTCCACGATCAGGACGCTGGGATTGGTGGCCAGCCACTTGGCCAGCACCACCTTCTGCTGATTGCCGCCCGATAAGCTGCTGGCCGGGTCGGTCAGGCGGTGGGCCTTGAGTTGCAGCTTGGTGGTCCAGTCGCGGGCGCTGCGGCTCTCGGCTTCGCGGTTCATCAGCCAGCCACTCCGCAGCCGATTCAAAATGGCCAGATTGGCATTGCGCTCGATGCTCATGTCCATCACCAATCCCTGCTGGCGGCGGTCTTCCGGGACCAGGCCCAGCCCGGCGGCCATCACCGCCTGCGGGTTGAGTGGCGGGGCGACGTGTCCATTGATTCTGACCTCGCCGCCCTCACGTGGATCAATGCCAAAGATGGCCCGTGCCACCTCGCTGCGCCCAGCCCCCACCAGACCCGCCAGCCCGACGATCTCGCCTTTCCGCACTTCAAAGCTGATGTCGTCAAAGACGCCCGCTTGAGCCAGTCCGCGCACCGACAGCGCGACCTCGCCCAGCTTGGCCTCACCGCGTGGATACAGGTCGCCCAGATCGCGCCCCACCATCTGCCGCACCACTTTGTCGGTGTCGTAGTCGGTGATCGGGCCGCTGCTGACCCAGGTGCCGTCGCGCATGATGGTCACGCGCTGGCACTCGCCGAAGACTTCCTCCAAACGGTGCGTAATAAACAGCACCGCTGCGCCGCGTTCCCGCAGAGAGCGCACCACTTTGAACAGCCGCTCGGTTTCCGACAGGGTCAGCGCCGCCGTCGGCTCGTCCATGATCAGGACATTGGCCTTGAGTGACAGGGCCTTGGCAATCTCGACGAGTTGCTGATCGGCGATACTCAGGCCGCGCACCAGCCGGGCCGGATCGAGTGAGACGCCGAGTTCGCTCAGCAACCCCGCGACCTGCTGGCGCATGGCGGCCTTGTCGATGCGGCCCAGTCCACCGGAGGGCTGCCGCCCCATCAACACATTTTCAGCCACGCTGAGGTCGGGAAAGAGGGTCGGTTCCTGATAGATGATGGCAATGCCCGCGTCCCGCGCCTCGCCGGGCGAGTGAAAGTTGACCTCCTGCCCGCCGACATGAAGCGTGCCGCTGTCGCGCTTGTGGACACCCGCCAGAATCTTGACGAAGGTGGACTTGCCCGCGCCGTTTTCACCGAGCAGAGCGTGGGCCTCACCGGGAAAGAGGTCGATACTGACATCCGAAAGGGCCTTGACCGGGCCGAAGGATTTGCTGGCATGACTGAGTGTTAGAAGCGGCTGCGTGTTGGGCTGGGCATTTTGAAGATCAGTCAAGGTGAAACACCTCTTCCAGCCGCAAAAAGCCCTGATCGGGTGTGCCTGTCAGGTCTACGAAAAAGGGGCCCATCTCCGCTTGCCAGCGGGCATTGACTTCCGTATTCGCCATGCCGGACTGCGCCGCTTCTAAGCTGGGCGTTTCAAAATAGCCGACGAGTAAGCCGTCACTTTTGAGAAAAAGCGAATAGTTGTGCCAGCCGGTTGTGGAGAGCGCCGCCAACATCTCGGGCCAGACAGCGGCGTGGCGGGATTTGTACTCTTCTAAGCGCTCGGGGCGCACTTGAAGTAGAAAGCAAACTCGTTGATGGGGTGCGGTCATGGCCCTCCAGAACGCGGGATCGAAATGAACTTTGGACTGGCCCCATTCAACACTACCGCACAAAAAATTGCAAGGGCTTGTTATCTTTTGTCACTTTGATGTTAGAGTATAGCCATGCCTAGCGACACCGTGGCTCCCTTGCCGGGACGCCAGCAAGACATCTTGCGCCGCGCCCTAAGCGACAAAGTGGTGCGGATCAAAGACTTGGCCGCCGAGTTTGGCGTCCACGAAATGACCGTGCGCCGCGACATAGACGCGCTGTGCGAGCAGGGCAAGCTGCTGCGCGTTCACGGCGGAGCGCAATTGCTCGACAAAACCAGCGAAGAACTTTCTCAGCAACTGCGCTCGTCTCAACATGTGGAGGCCAAAGAGCGGATTGCCCGCGCCGCGCTGGCCCTGATCCAAGACGGTGACACGGTGGCCCTCGACGCCAGCACCACCTGTCTGGCGCTGGCCCGCTTGCTGCCGGCCCGCAAAGTGCAGGCGATCGCTTGCAGCTTGGACGCCGCCAACGTGCTGGCCAGCGGCGGCGTGCCGTTCCTGATGGTGGGCGGCAACTTTCACACGCCTGCCCGCTCGTTTGTGGGGGCGTTTTTCACCGACACTATTTCGCGGCTGCATCCGGATCTGGTGTTTTTTTCGGCCAAAGGGTACACCCCCGACGCCGGTTTCACCGACCCCCACTTGCCGGAAGTCGGAGCCAAACGGGCACTGATCGCCAGCGGCAGCAGCGTGGTGGCCCTCTTGGACGCCAGCAAAGTGGGTCGCCGGGCGCTGGCCACCATCGCCACCCACGCCGACATCAACACCCTGATTACCGACGCCGATTTGCCGCCGGAGCAGCGCAGGCGGCTGGAGGAAGGCGACGTTCAGGTGATCATGACGGGGTGAGGAGCGGCGTCCTCTTGCCAGAGCTGCAAAGCAGAGGAGGAGCGCATAAGGGTGCTGCCCACGACGACAGTCCGTACACAACGATTGGTGAACAAAACGAACTTGGCCTTCCCGCCGTTTCAAGAGGAGATACATGAATGCAGACCTTCTGAGCGCCCTCCAAGCCCAGCGTATCGAGACGCCCTCGTGGGGCTACGGCAATTCCGGCACGCGCTTCAAGACCTTTGCCGCTGCGGGCGCGGCCCGAACCATCTGGGAAAAGCTGGACGACGCCGCCGAGGTTCAGCGCTTAACTGGTATCGCGCCCGGCGTAGCCATTCACATCCCTTGGGACGCGGTGGACGATTACGGCGAGTTAAAAAAATATGCTTCAGAGCGTGGCCTCACTATTGGCGCAATCAACCCCAATGTCTTTCAGGATGAGGAGTACCGCCTGGGCAGCGTGACCAACCCGGAGGAGGCAGTGCGCGAACAGGCCATCGCTCACCTGCTGGACTGCGTGGAAGTGATGAAGCAGACGGGCAGCCGTGACCTCTCGCTGTGGTTCGCGGATGGTACCAATTACGCTGGACAAGACGACTTGCGCTCACGCAAACGCCGGATGCGGACGGGGCTGAAGCGCGTCCACGACGCTCTGCCGAGCGGCACGCGGATGCTGGTGGAATACAAACTGTTTGAACCGGCCTTTTACGCCACCGATCTGTTCGACTGGGGCGCTTCGTACTCGCATTGCCTCGCTATTGGCGACAAGGCGCAGGTGCTGGTTGACCTTGGCCACCACGCGCAGGGCGTCAATATCGAGCAGATCGTGGCTTTCCTCTTGGACGAGGGGCGGCTGGGCGGCTTTCACTTCAATGCCCGCCGCTACGGCGACGACGACCTGATTGTGGGCACATCCAACCCGTTTGAGCTGTTCTGCATTTACGCCGAACTGGTTTACGGCGCGAACTCAGCCGATGATTTGACAAAGCAGACCGCTCAGAACGTTTCGTACATGATCGATCAGAGTCACAACATCGAGCCGAAGGTGGAGGCCATGCTGCAAAGCGTGCTCAATTGTCAGGAATCTTATGCCAAAGCTTTATTGATTGACCGTGATTTGCTCCAAGAGGCTCAGAGTAAGGGTGACGTGCTGGCCGCCCACCGCGTGATGATGGACGCCTTCAAAACCGATGTGCGTCCGCTGCTGACGGAACTGCGTGCCGAGATGGGCCTCAAGTCTGAACCGATTCAGGCGCACCGGCAAAGCGGTTATCAGGAAAAAGTGGCCCGCGAGCGCGGCACCCAGACGGGCGGCGGCGGCTATCCGGTCAAGGAAAAAGTCAGAAGCTAACCTGCTGGTTTCCCGACAACATACCTCCCACACTTCATCTGCCCACACTCCAATCTGCAAGGAGCTTTATGACCGATACCCAGCCCCGCATCACCGTCCCCAAAGACCGCTGGAACGATGCCGACGCCCCCAACTCTGACGGTCTCGCCTCGCTGACTTACCGCTCCAATTTGCTCGGCTCCGACCGCACGCTGGTCAACATTTACGGCGGCAACACCAGCACCAAGAGTGTGGAGAAAGACCATCTGGGCCGCGACGTGACGGTGCTGTGGGTCAAGGGTTCGGGTTCGGACATTGCCACCATCACCGAGAAAGGCTTTGCGGGCCTCAAGTTGGACGAAGTATTGCCGCTGTTTGGCCGCGCCGAGATGACCGACGAGGAAATGACGGCCTACCTTGACCGTACCGCTTTTGAAGTGGGCCGCCCACGTCAGAGTATCGAAACGCTGCTGCACGCCTTCGTTCCGGCCAAGCACGTGGATCACACCCATCCGGACGCCATCATTGGGATTGCCTGCACGCCCAACGGCCCCGAGATTATGCGCGAGATCTACGGCGAGCGGGCCGCCTGGGTGGACTACATCCGGCCCGGCTTTACCCTGTCGCAGCAAATTGGCGCGGCGGTGCGCGGCAATCCCAAGCTGGAAGCGGTGGTGATGGGCAAACACGGGCTGGTGACGTGGGGCGATACATCAAAAGAGAGCTACGAAAGCACTATCAAAATTATTGGCGAGGCGCAGGCCTACCTGGACGCCCACGCTGAGGCCCAGCCGTTTGGCGGCGCGAAAGTTGAGAGTGTGCCAGAGGTGGAGCGCGACGCCCTGCTGACGGTGGTGCTGCCGATCCTGCGCGGCGCGATGAAGGGAGCGCGTCCGGTGATTCTGGAAGTGGACACCTCACCGAACATCATGGAATTCGTCAACTCCAACGCTGCCGCCGAGCTGTCGCAGGTGGGCGCGGCCTGCCCCGATCATCTGGTTCACACCAAGCGCGTGCCGCTGTACCTCGACTGGACGCCGCAGCAGGGAGCGCAGGCGTTGATTCAGGCGGCCAGAGACGGCGTGGCCCGCTTCAAGGCCGAGTACGCCGAGTATTTTGACGCCAACAAATCGGCAGGCGACATGATGTCCGCGCCCTCGCCGCGCGTGGTGCTGATTCCGGGCCTCGGGATGGTCACCAGTGGCCCCGACGCGCAGGGAGCCGACGTGTCGCGCCAACTGTATACCCGCGCCATTCAGGTGATGAAAAGTGCCAGCAGTCTGAGCGGCTTCGTGAGCCTGAGCGCTGCCGAGAGCTACGCCATCGAATACTGGCCGATGGAACTCTACAAACTCAGCCTCAAGCCCGCGCCCAAAGCGCTGGAAGGACACGTGGCGCTCGTGACGGGCGCGGCCAGCGGCATCGGACGGGCGATTGCCCACCGGCTGGCGGCGGACGGAGCGCACATCGTGATTGCCGATCTGAACGCCGACGGCGGCAAGACCGTGGCCGAGGAAGTGAACAAGCAGCGCGGCCAGCGGCGGGCCACCAGCCTCAGCATGAACGTGACCGAGGAAGGGCAAGTCATCGGTGCGTATCATCAAGCCGTGTTGCAGTACGGCGGCGTGGACATTGCCGTCAACAACGCCGGAATCGCCTCCAGCGCCCCGATTGAGGAAACCAGTCTGGAGATGTGGAACCACAACCAAAGTATTCTGTCTACCGGCTACTTTCTGGTGGCCCGCGAAGCCTTCAAACTCATGAAAGCGCAGGGCACAGGCGGCAGCTTGATTTTCATCGGCAGCAAAAACAGCGTGGCGGCGGGCAAGAATGCGGCGGCTTACAGCACAGCCAAAGCCGCAGAACTCCATCTCGCCCGCTGCCTTGCCGAGGAAGGCGGCGCGGCGGGCATCCGCGTCAACTCGGTGCTGCCCGACGGGATTCTGGCTGGAAGCAGCATCTGGGACGGCAAGTGGCGGGCCGAGCGTGCCGCCACCTACGGCCTTGAACCCGATCAACTCGAAGAGTTCTACCGCAACCGCACGACGCTGAAGGTCAATGTGTTTCCCGAAGACATTGCCGAGGCCGCTTACTGGCTGACCTCACCCGCTGCCGCCAAGACGACCGGCGGCGTGATCACGGTGGACGGCGGGGTGCCGATTGCTTATGTGCGGTGAGAAAAGATCATCCCTGTTGTCACCGTCCGCCTTGAGTGGAGCGACGTGTGGAGAGTGGAGCCAGTACAGCTCTGAAGGAGAGGGGGTGAAGTGAGCAAAGCGGTTGCCACTCGCCACATCGCCGTTGACCTCGGCGCTTCCAGTGGCCGCGTCGCTCTCGGCACGCTCGAAGGCGGCAGACTCCACGTAGAAATCCTTCACCGTTTCCCTAACGGCGGCGTACCCGTGCGCGGGCAACTCTACTGGAATGTTCTGGGCCTGTGGCGCGAGGTGCTGCACGGCCTCAAATTGGCGGCGCAGCACGGCGAGATTCAGAGCATCGGCGTCAATTCCTGGGCGGTTGATTACGGCTTACTGGACGCTCAGGGCGACTTGCTGGGCGCGGTTCACCATTACCGCAGCCCCCGTTTGGACGGCGTGATGCAGCGGGTGCGGGCCAAGCTGACCGACGAGGCGATTTATAACGCCACCGGCATTCAATTTTTGCCGTTCAACACCCTCTACCAACTCGCTGCCGAACCGTCTGAACGATTGGCCCGCGCCGACAAGTTGCTGATGATCCCCGATCTGCTGCACTTCTGGCTGTGCGGCGTGGCCGTCACCGAGCGCACCAATGCCAGCAGCACCCAGTTTTTCAATCCTCAAACGGGAAAATGGGCCACCGAATTGCTGGACGCCCTCAATATCCCCACCGAGTTCCTGCCCGCCATCGCGCAGTCCGGTACGACTTTAGGCCTTCTGACTCCGGAAGTGGAGCGCGAAACGGGACTGAAAGGCGTTCAAGTGATCCTGCCCGCCACCCACGACACCGCCTCCGCCGTCGCCGCCGTGCCTGCCGAGGGCCGAGACTGGGCGTATGTGTCGAGCGGCACTTGGAGCTTGGTAGGCATTGAAACGCCTCAGCCGATCATCACGCCGCGCAGCCTCGCCGAGAATCTGACCAACGAAGCGGGCGTAGGCGGCACCAACCGGCTGCTCAAAAACGTGATGGGCCTGTGGATTATTCAGCAGTGCAACGAGGTCTGGAAGCTGGACTACGCCGACCTCTACGAGCAGGCTGCCGCCGTTGCTTCCTGCTCCACCATTGACCCGGATGACGCCCGCTTTCTGCCGCCCGGTGCGGATATGGCGGCGCGGGTTCAGGCTTACTGCTCCGAAACAAATCAGTCCGTGCCCCAAACGCCCGCCGAGATTACCCGCTGCGTGCTGGACAGCCTCGCCCACAAAACCGCGCAGATTCTAAAGGCGCTGGAAGACGTGAGCGGTCAGGCCATTCGCGTGGTGCATGTGGTGGGCGGCGGCTCACAAATCGCTCTGCTCAACCAACTGATCGCCAACGCCTGTGGCAAATGGGTGATCGCTGGCCCTGTGGAGGCCACTTTAATGGGTAATCTACTGGTGCAAGCGCTGGGCCAAACCGACCTTCCCACCCTGCGCCAAGTGGTGCGGGCTTCCACCGCCTTGCAAACTTTCTCACCCAACCCCCAACCATGAAAATAGATTTGTTTATCACCTGCCTCAACGACGCCCTTTTTCCGCAAACGGGCTTGGCGATGGCGCGGCTGCTGCGGCGACTCGGCCACCAAGTCCACTTCAACGAAG
Organism: Deinococcus psychrotolerans; assembly: GCF_003860465.1. Lineage (NCBI taxonomy): Bacteria > Thermotogati > Deinococcota > Deinococci > Deinococcales > Deinococcaceae > Deinococcus > Deinococcus psychrotolerans. The sequence goes on along the minus strand of NZ_CP034183.1, from coordinate 1,654,395 downwards.
CGCAAACCTGCTGCGGCCAGATGCATTTCAACACCGGCTATCAGCGAGAAGCCCTGCCACTTATTCGCAAATTCGTGAACGACTTCAGAAACGCCGAGGTGATTGTGGCCCCCAGCGGTTCCTGCGTGGCCTTCGTGCGCGACCTGTATCCGAAGGCGGCAGAGTGGGCCGGAGACGACGATTTGTTGCGGGAAGTCACCGAACTTGGAAAGCGGACGTATGAACTCAGCGAATTTCTCATCAAGGTGCTGAAGGTCGAGGACGTGGGTGCGTACTATCCGCACCGCGTCACCTATCACCCGACCTGTCACGCGGCGCGGCTGCTGCGGGTGGGCGACGCGCCTCTGACGCTGCTCAAGAATGTGCGCGGCCTGACCCTGGTAGAACTGCCCGCTTCTGAGCAGTGCTGCGGCTTCGGCGGCACTTTCAGTGTCAAGAACCCCGAAACCAGTACGGCGATGCTGGCCGACAAGGTGCAGAGCGTGATGAGCACCGGGGCCGAGTGCTGCACGGCGGGCGACAATTCGTGCTTGATGCATATCGGCGGCGGCCTCAGTCGGCTGCAAAGTGGGGTGGGCGTAGTGCATTTGGCGGAAATTTTGGCCAGTACTGAGTCAATAAGCGCTGGAAGTTCAGAAACTATCGGTGCCATGCAGGTCAGCGCGGAGGCTCTGCTGTGAGCGCTGGAGGCATCCGCCCGGCCCGGCCCTTTCCCGAGGCGGCCCGCGACACGCTGCAAGACGCCCAGATGCGCCGCAACCTGAAGCACGCCACCACCACCATCCGTGAGAAACGCCTGCGGGCGGTGGCTGAATTGCCGGATTGGGAAGCCCTCCGCACGCGGGGAGCAGAACTCAAAGACGCCTCTCTCTCAGACTTGGCCGAGCAACTCCTGACGCTGGAAGCGGCAGTCAAGCGGTGCGGCGGGCAAGTTCACTGGGCGCGGGACGCCGCCGAAGCCTGCCGCATCGTGACTGACCTCGCCGCCTTGCATGGAGCGCGGGAGATCATCAAAGTCAAGAGCATCAGCACGGACGAAATAGAACTCAACGCGGCGCTGGAGCAGCGGGGCATTCAAGCTATAGAAACCGACCTCGCCGAGCTGATCGTGCAGCTTGCCGGAGACACGCCCAGCCACATTCTGGTTCCAGCCATTCACAAAAACCGCGCCGAAATCCGTGATTTGTTTCGCCAAAAACTCGGCGCAGAGCTGCTGACCGACGAGCCGAAAGTGCTGGCTGAAGCTGCCCGCCTCTACCTCCGCGAGAAATTCCTCAGCACCAAAGTGGCGGTGTCGGGCGCGAACTTTGCCATCGCCGAAAGTGGAACCGTCTGCATCGTGGAATCCGAAGGCAATGGGCGGATGTGCCTGACCCTCCCGGACGTGCTGATTTCGGTGATGGGCATTGAGAAAGTGCTGCCGCAGTGGGCCGACATCGCGCCGTTCATGCAACTCCTGCCGCGCAGCTCTACCGCCGAGCGCATGAATCCGTACACCAGTTTCTGGAGTGGCGTGATTCCCGGCGACGGCCCGCAGGAATTTCATCTGGTGCTGCTGGACAATGGGCGCACCGACGTGCTGGCCGACGAAGCCGCCCGTCAAACGCTGCGCTGTATCCGCTGCTCGGCTTGCCTGAACGTCTGCCCCGTCTACGAGCGGGCGGGCGGCCACGCTTACGGCAGCGTCTATCCCGGCCCGATTGGCGCGATTCTGACGCCTCAACTGCTGCAACTCGAAGATGAAAATGCCAACACCTTGCCGTGGGCCAGCAGTTTGTGCGGGGCGTGTTACGACGCTTGCCCGGTCAAGATCAACATTCCTGAAATCCTGATTTATTTGCGTGGACAGATCACGCCGCACAAGTCGCACAATCTCGAGAACACGGTGGAGAGCATCGCCATGAAAACCGCCGCCTGGATTTTTAACGAGCCGTTCCGCTTTGAGGGAGCGCTCAAACTCGCCCGCACTGGGCAGGGGCCGCTGGTACAGCACGGCGCGATTCATGCTCTGCCCGGTCTGCTCGGTGGCTGGACGAGTTCACGCAATTTGCCTGCCTTTCCGGCCAAATCGTTCCGTGAGCTGTGGCGCGAAGAGGGTGAGGTATGAGCGGCGAAGCCCGATTGGAGATGCTGACCCGCATCCACCGCGCCGCCGCTGGCCCCAAGCTGGAGATAGAACGCCCCCCCATTCCTGCTTCCACTCGCCCAAGGGCCGAAATCGTGGCTCAGTTTGCCGAGTACGCCGCCGAGTACCGGGCTGAGGTTCACCGTGCCAGCGAAGCCGACTTGCCTGTGCTGCTCGCTGCCCTGCTGAGCGGCCAGAATGTCTTGGTTCCTGAAGGCTTCCCGGCCCAGCTTTTCCCGCAGCCCGCAACCCACAAGCCGCAAACCACCCACGCTGACCTCGCCGCTTACGACGCTGTGCTGACCACTTGCGCGGTTGCCATTGCCGAAACCGGCACGGTGGTACTTGATCACGGCGCGGGGCAGGGGCGGCGGGCGTTGACGCTGATTCCGGATTGGCACGTCTGCGTGGTGCGCTCCGAGCAAGTGGTGGACAGCGTGCCTGAAGCGGTGGCCGCCTTACAGGAAGCGGTGCTGGCAGGCCGCCCCCTGACTTGGATCAGCGGGCCGAGCGCCACCAGCGACATCGAACTCAGCCGCGTAGAAGGCGTTCACGGGCCGAGGCGACTGAGCATCATCGTGGTGGATTAGGAGTTGTTCTGCTCCACTGTTTTGCGCCTCGGTTTGACCTTCCAAGCTTCCTCGCTCAGTCCGGCGCGGGCGTTCACGGCGCGGGCCATCACGAACAGCAAATCCGAAACCCTGTTCAGGTAAATCTGAGCCTGAAGGTTGGCTTCCTCCACGTCCATCAGCCTGAGTACGTCGCGCTCGGCCCGCCTTGCCACGCTGCGGGCCACGTGCAAGCTGGCTCCAACCGGCGTGCCGCTGGGGTGAATAAAGTGCTTGAGCGGTTCCACGCCGTCCTGATAGCGGTCAATCATGGCTTCCAAGTAAGCGGCGTCCTCGGCGTCCATGCGGGCCACATTTTTGGCATAGGGGCTGTCCTGACGGGTCGCCAGATCTGCGCCGAGATCGAACAGCGCGTTTTGGAGGTATTCCAAATCCGTTTCCACATCGGTCTGCGGCGTGTGCGAGCGGGCGTTGTGGGCGCGGGCAAGGCCCAGCACGCTGTTGAGTTCGTCTACTGTGCCGTAAGCCTCCACGCGGGGATGCGTTTTGCTCACGCGGTCTGCGCCGTAGAGTCCAGTCTGGCCGCCGTCGCCGGTGCGGGTATACAGTTTCATGACTTCAGGGTAAAGCAAAGCAGGCCGCAACAAAGCCGCCCACCTTGCAGCGAGCGGCCTGTTTTCACCTCTTGTCTTAAGCTGTCCGCTTCGTCTCTTCGGTCAACTCGCGCAGCTTGTGGGCCAACTCAGCCGACACCACGCCCTCCCGGTAGCGCCAGGTCCAGTTTTCGGGGCCAGTGCTGCCGGGCAAGTTCATCCGTTCGTCGCTGTCCAGATTCAGCAAATCTTGCAGTGGCACGACGGCCAGATTGGCTTTCGATTCAAAGGCGATGGTGGTCAGCAGCCAAGCAAAGCTCTCTTCACTGGGATCGCTGTGGGTGTAGACGCGGAAGGTGTGGTGCTCGTGTTCATCGGCGTTGCGCCACCAGCCCCGTGTGGTGTCGTTGTCGTGGGTGCCAGTGTAGACCACCTGATTTTCCTTGAGGTTGTGCGGCAAAAAGGCGTTGACGGCAAAGTCGCCGCCGCCAAAAGCAAATTGCAGCACCGCCATGCCCGGCAAGTTGTAATCGTCGCGCAGCGCTTCCACATCCGGCGTAATCACGCCCAAATCCTCGGCGATGATTGGGAGGTCGCCCAGCGCCTGACGCACGGCGGCGAACATGTCGTGGCCCAGGGCCGGTTTCCACTCGCCGTTCATGGCGGTGTCGGCAGGAAAAGGAATTTCCCAGTAGCCCGCAAAGCCCCGGAAGTGATCGACCCGGATCAGGTCGTACAGCTTCAAGCTGGCCTGAAAACGGCGAATCCACCATTCGAAGCCGCTCTTTTTCATCACGTCCCAGTCGTAGAGCGGATTGCCCCAGAGCTGGCCGGTTTCGCTGAAGTAATCTGGTGGTACGCCCGCGACGACGGTGGGCTGGCCCTCGTCATCAAAGAAAAACTGCTCTGGGTTGGCCCAAGCGTCCGAAGAGTCCATCGCCACGAAAATCGGAATGTCCCCGATAACCTGCACGCCCTGTTCGGCAGCGTAGTCACGGATGGCCGTCCACTGCCTGAAAAATAAAAACTGCTGAAACGAGTAGCGCTCGATTTCGCGAACCAAGCGGGTTTTGGCGTCCGACATGGCCTCGGCTTCGCGGCGGCGAATCGGCAGCGGCCAAGCGTTCCACGGTAGGCCACCCTGCTCGTTTTTGATGGCCATAAACAGCGCGTAATCTCCCAGCCAGTGCTGTTCGCTGGACTTGAATCCGGCGAACTCGGCGTCCACTTCGCCCATTTCACCCTCGGCCCGGCCCGCCTCGAAGTGCGAAAAGGCGCGGCTGAGCATTTGGTTGCGCCAGATGTACTGGAGGCCAAAATCCACCCGGTCAGGGTTAAAGTCCGGCACCGCGTCAAAGTCCACGTCCAGCAGCAGTTCCTGCTCGCGCAGGGTGTCAAGGCACACCAGATAAGGGTTGCCCGCGAACGCTGAGAAGGCTTGGTAAGGACTGTCGCCGTAGCCGGTGGGGCCGAGCGGCATGACTTGCCAGTATTTTTGGCCCGCGCTGGCAAGCCAGTTGATGAAGCTGCGGGCTTCTTGGCCGAGTTCGCCGATCCCGTAAGGGCCGGGCAAACTGGTGGGGTGGAGCAGGACTCCGCTGGAACGGGCAATCAGCATGACATCTCCTTGAATGGGCGTGGTTTGTCGCACAACCGGCGGCTGGCGGTGTCCGGCTGCCGGAGTTGGAACCACTTCCATGAATGGAGAGATTGTAGCAAGGCGGCGGCGGGGAAGAGCGCAAAGTTTAAGAAAGAGGGGCCGCAAACTCGCTGCGCCGTGAGGAGCGTGAGGCTCCTTGCAAAATGTTCTCGGCGCTACTCCATCACCTCTTCAATCGTCACGATGCCGCGCTCTTCCTCGGTCACGCGGTACTCGCCCTGCGCCACAATAAAGTCGGCGGCGAGTTGCAAAGTTTCTTCGACCCACTGCCGATCATTGCTGACCGTCACCACCCCGATAATTTCCCAGTCGTGGGCGTTGAGGCCGTCTAGGCGGGCCACCGTTACCGGAAAGCGGGCTTTGAGCCGCTCGACCACGGGCCGCACCAGCGCCCGCTTTTCCTTGAGATTGCTGACCCAGGGCATCTCTACGCGCACCGTCAGGCTGCCGATATAGCCGAGCGCCACCTAAAGCATTCCCGCCAAAAAGCCCTGCTTGCGAATGGCCCGCAGCAAATCCATGACGGTCAGGGCGGTGGGGTCATACTGCACGGCGATTTGCCCCTGGTCGGGTTGGGCCTGCGTTACGCCGGGCATAGCCAGGAGCGCCGCCGAGATGCGGACGCCCGATTCTTGCTCCATGCCGCGCACGCCGATCAGGACGCGGGCTTTTTTGTTGGGTTGAGTCATGGGTTGATTCTCCTTTTAAGGTCTTCTTGGAAGTGGGGCTTTTGCGGTGAATGCCAAGAACCGTGTTTTTCTAGGCTTTGCTCTCGCCACCCGTGTTTGGCATTTTACTGAGCCGCTCGCCGGACGCGGTCTGGTGGCGGCTGCCCAGATAGCTCACCGCGTAGCGGCCCAGCAGGTGCGCTTCTTCATTGTGGGCCGCGCTCTCTAACTCCGGCGTCACGGGAAAGTGAACTTCGTAGACGGCGGCGTCGTAAGCGCTCTTGACGCAGGCGTGCAGCAACCCGCTGGCCGCCTCGCCGGGCGCACCTTCGGCCAGCAGCACCTGCACCACCATCACCACTGGCTTGTCGCCTTGCCAAACCGCCTGGGCCAGCAGCACGCCCATGAGCTGGCCTTCCTCTTCCGCCAAAAAGCTGTGTTCGCTTCGTTCAAAAAACTTGAGGGCGGGCAACGAAGTTCGCAGGCGGCCTTCTCGCTCTCGCTCATCGAGGGTGTCGAAGGCAGGGTCTGCGCGGCGCTGCACGGCCAAGTCGAGCGCTTCGAGTGCAGGGAAGTCGTCAGGGGTAAAGATTCGGTAACGCAGCATAAGCGCAGGCTAGCGCTTGGGTGTGCGCCGATTGGTGGGCTGGCTCGGCGGATTGGTTAATTCAAACTCCGGCGGGCTGTGGCAAACTGCTGGACATGACTGCCGAACCCGTTCGCGCTCGCCTAGAAGCCCTCGCCGCCGCCCTGCGGCACTTTCACTCCGCTCTTTTGGATGTGGCCAAAAGCGACTACGAGTTTTTGCACGGCCCCGTGACTTCCCCTTTCACTTTGTTCAACCTCGTCACCAACGACCCAGCGTTTCAGTGGTTGCGTCCGCTTTCGGGCTTGATGTCCACCCTAGACGAAGTAATCGACCAAAAAAATACCGTGCTGGGCGAGCGCCAACTCGGCGACGTGCGCCAAGCTTACGGTCTGCTGTTCGGCAATACCGACACCCGCTTCGCGGATTTCCGTGACGGCTTTAAGAAGGCCAAGCACGACCCCAAGGTGCACCAAACTGAAGCGCAGGTGCGGGAACTCTTGGACGCCCATGACGCATGAAACTCATCGTGGCCCTCGGCAATCCCGGTTCTCAGTACGCCCAGACCCGGCATAACGTCGCCTGGCAGGTGGCCGACGAGCTGGCGAGGCAACAGGGTGCAGTGTGGCGAGCCGGCGAACACGCGGAGCAAGCCGAGTTTCGGGTGCTCGGCGAAAAAGTCCTGCTGATCAAGCCGCAGACCTTTATGAACGCTTCGGGCAAAGCGGCGCTGCCTGCCATGCAATTTTATAAGCTCAGCCCCGAAGCGCTGCTGGTCATTCAAGACGACCTAGACAGCCCATTCGGGTTACTCAAAATCAAAGTGGGCGGGCGGCACGGCGGCCAAAACGGTGTGCGCGACATTATCCGTGTGCTGAGCACTGAGCAGTTTGCCCGCCTCAAAATCGGTATTTCCCGCCCGCCTGCTGGCCGCGACCCTGCTGACTGGGTGCTGAGCAAGTGGGCCGAGAGCGAGCGCCCCACCTTAGAAGAGTTGGTGTGGTTGGGCGTCGGCGCGTCGCTCAAGTGGGTCATGGCTGGCCCCAAGGAAGCGCAGGCAGCCTACAACAACACCGACCTGCGCCCCAATCCGGAGTCTGCCGTCCAAGCGCCGGTCAGTGCGGCTGCCGAGCCGGAAGCCGCGTCAAGCCCAATACCACTTTCTCAAACCGCTCAGAAGTAAAGCCGCGCTCAAGAGAGCCGGAGAACTTCAGGCCCGCCACTGCTGTATTAAGCCGTATGACGCTGACCTCACTGACGGTGACGCAATGGAAGTCCTGACCGGACTGCTGACTTCGTTCGGCTTGTCTGGCGCAGCGGGCCTGAACGCTTACGTGCCGCTGCTGATCGTCGGTTTGCTTCAGCGCTACGGCGTGATCGCCTTGCCAGAGTCGTACGCGCTGCTGAGCAACACCTGGGTGCTTCTGGGCATCGCGGTGGTCGGAGCGCTCGATTTCGTCGGAGACAAGATTCCCGGCATAGACCACGCCCTGCACGTCTTTGGCGGCATTCTCAATGCGGCGGCGGGGGCGGTGCTGTTCGCTTCGCACGCAGGCATCACCCATCTCGATCCCAGCGTGTCGCTGCTGCTGGGCTTCATGGTGGCGGGCAGCGTGCAGATGGGCCGCACGGTGCTGCGTCCGGCGTCTACTGCCCTGACCGGCGGGCTGGCCAACCCGCTGGTGTCGACTGCCGAGGACGGCACTTCGGTGCTGCTGAGCATTTTGGCAATTTTCGCTCCGGTGCTGGCAGTGATCGTGTTGCTACTGCTGCTGTATTTCGGCTTCCGCTTGTGGCAGCGGCGGCCAAAGCGCAGGTCGCTGATCTAAAACAGGGGAGAGGGAGAGCGGCGCAGACAGTTCAGTGTCTGCGCCGCTTTTTGCTGGCCTGATCTATGGGGGAAAACTGGACGGCTTGTCCAGAAAAATTTAAACGAGCTGCGCATCTGGATCTAAAAAAGTTATTCGGTCTCCTAAAATAGTGCAAGTTGTCCACACAAATCTGGTTGTATGAACGCTTTAGCGTTGACAGACTGCACGCCTGACCTTAATCTGCGTTTTAGACATGGCCTAAAAGTTCCAGTCGTGGAGGAGCTTTAACGGGCGGGTTGCAGCGCAGGGCCAAAGGAGCCGCATGAAACTGATCACCGCAGTGGTAAGGCCCGAACGGGTACAGCAAGTCAAAGAAGCCCTGTTCCAAGCGGGCATCAAGGGCTTGACGCTGAGCCGAGTCAGCGGACACGGCGGCGAGCAGGAAGTCGTGGAGCGCTACCGGGGCACCCGCGTCATCGTCGAGTTTCACGACAAAGTGGAATTCAAGATGGCCGTCAGTGAGCCGTTTATAGAACTCGCCATTGAAGCCATCTGCCGGGGCGCACGTACCGGAGAAGTCGGCGACGGCAAAATTTTCGTGACGCCTCTAGAGCGGGTCATCCGCATCCGTACCGGCGAAGAAGACAACAGCGCCCTGACGCCCGTCGCACCAAAAACCCTGACGCCCACCCGCTAAACCGGGCCTGACGACCGTACCGAGGAGATTCAATGCTGCTGACCCCAACTGTACTCAGGCGCTCGCTGCCGCTGCTGACCTTGCTGAGCGGAGGTGCGGCGCTGGCCCAAGCGGCCAAGGCCCCCGCCTTCGATACCGGCGACACCGCTTGGATGATCGTGGCCGCCGCGCTGGTGCTGTTCATGACGCCGGGCCTGGCCTTTTTCTACGGCGGCCTGACCCGCTCACAGAGCGTGCTCAACACCATGATGATGAGCTTTGTTTCGATCGGCTTGGTGCTGGTGCTGTGGATGCTGGGCGGTTACAGCATCGCCTTCACGCCGGGCAATTCCTTTTTTGGTGGATTCAGCGCTGCCGGCTTCAATGGCCTGAGCAACACCGTCAACGGCACCATCCCTTCCTACGTCTTCGCGGCGTTTCAGGCCATGTTCGCCGTCATCGCGTTGGCGCTGATCTCCGGCGCGGTCGTCGAGCGGATGCGCTTCGGGGCTTTCTTGTTGTTCGGCGGACTGTGGAGCCTCCTAATTTACTCGCCGCTGGCCCATATGGTCTGGGGCGGTGGCTGGCTGGGCGTGCGCGGAGCGCTGGACTACGCAGGTGGAACAGTCATTCACATCGCGGCGGGCGTCAGCGCTCTGGTGGCCGCGTTCGTGCTGGGGCCGCGCATCGGACATGGCCGCACCGCCCATGTGCCGCACAATGTTCCCTTCGTGCTGCTTGGCGCGGCGATCTTGTGGTTCGGCTGGATCGGCTTTAACGCGGGCAGCGCTCTGGGAGCCAACCAATCGGCAGCGCTGGCCTTCATGACCACCTGTGTGGCCACCGCCGCCGCCATGCTGACTTGGCTCATCTGGGAAAGTGCGCGGGGCGGCAAACCTACCGCTGTGGGCGCAGCGACAGGCTTGGTGGTGGGCCTGGTCGCCATCACGCCCGCTTGCGGTTTCGTTTCTCCCTGGGCGTCTTTGGTGGTGGGCATTGCCGGAGCCACCGCCAGCTTCTGGGCGGTGCAGTTCAAGCAGGCCTTCCGCTCCGACGACGCGCTGGACGTGTTCGCCTGTCACGGTATTGCGGGCATCGTAGGAGCCCTGCTGACCGGCGCACTGGCCTGGACGACGGGCCAGGGCAAGCCGCTGGGCGAGCAAATGCTGATTCAAACTCAAGCGGTGCTGTTTACGCTGGTGTTTTGCGGCGTGGGCAGCTTCATTTTGCTCAAGTTGGTGGGTCTGGTGCTGCCGCTGCGGGTCACGGCCAGCCAAGAAGTCAGCGGCATCGACATCTCCTCGCACAGCGAGCAGGGCTACGCCGAAAACGAATCGGGCCTCAGTGCTCCGGTGATGATCGGCGGAGATTAAGTTTTGATTAAATACCTCTTCTTTGAGAGGTCGAGCATTCGGTTTTGTGTCCCCCAGTGCAGTGGCTGGGGGATTTTGCAGGTCTGCCGAAGGTGGGGGGGGCTGTGACTTTCACCTCAGCTTTATCTTCCCGGTCAGGGTACGCCACGCAGCGGGGGCTTCATCCGGGATTGATGTCCTAAAAAGTGATTGGGGGTGCTGTGATAAGATTTTCGTTGAGCTTGACAGTCTAAGAGTCGGGCCAAACCAACTGCATGTTTGACTCGCCGCCACCCACCTCAGGGCGCGGGGGGTCATGTGCCACGAACCGCACTGCCAAGAACCACACCAAAGGAGGGAAGATTTGGACGTCTCAAGTCGGGTTTTAAGTGAGCTGGCCAGCCGTGAACAGGCGCTCGATGCACAGATCGAAGCGGCCCGCCAGGACGCCGCGCGTGAAATCGAGGCTGCCGAAGCCGAGGCCGCGCGTATTTTGAAGGAGGCCGGCGAGCAAGTCAAAACGCTCACCGCCGCCCGCGAGCAAGAAATGGCCGCAGAAGGCGTGCGCGTCCGTGAGGAAGCGCAGGCACAGGCCAAAGAAGAGGTGTTGGTAGCCCACACCCGCTCGGATGCCAAAATGGGTCAGGCGGTGGAAACCATCCTGCGGGCGGTGTTGCCGTGATCAACAACATGCAGCAGGTGGTGATCGCCACCCGCAAGCAGGGCAGCCGCGACGTCATCGAAGCGCTGCAAAATGCTGGAGCGCTGCATTTGGTGCCGGTCAAAGCGGAAGGGGTGCTGACTGCTGGCCCGCTGACCGGCGAGGACGCCGAGTTTCGCCGCGAAAGCGAGCGCTTACTGGCCCGCGCCGAGACCACCCTGACCGAATTGGGCGCGTCCCGCCGCGTTGCTGCGGCGGTGCCTGCCGAGTCGGAGTGGCCCGCCCTCCTCGAAGAAGTGGCTGGCCCCGCCGCTGAGTTGGCCAAGCGGCGGCAAGCCTTAGACGCCGATATGGACGTGGCCCGCACGTACGGCTCCGCTGTCAAAGCGCTGAGCGAGCTGTCGGGCGGCCTCGATCAAAGCCGCCGGGTCAGCTTGGTGCCGTTTATCTATCAAAAGCCTGAAGACTTGAGCGCTTTGCAAGCCGCGCTGCAAGGAAGTCTGGATGGCCGCTTTGAAGTGGCGACCCGCCCGCTGTCGAACGCTGATCATGTGGGCGCGGTGGCCACCCTCAGCATCGACCGTGACGCGGCCCGCGCCGCCCTCGGCAAGGCCCGCCTCGGTGAGCTGCGGTTGCCGGGGCGCTTTGATGGGCAGCCGATCAGTCAGGTCAGCGCCGATCTGAGCCGCATCGAGCGTGAAGGTGCGCCGCAGCGCGACGCTTTGGAGCGCGAGCGCACCGGCCTGGCCAACAAGTTCGGGCCGACGTTGTTCGCCATCCGTGACGCCCTGAGCGATCAGGTTGCTATTCACGACGTGGAGGGCATGAGCGCACGCGGTAAATACAGCCTCGTGATGCAGGGTTTCGTGCCGGAAGACCGGATTTCCGGCCTCAAGTCGGCGCTTGACCGTTTCGGTGACGCGGTGAGCTACGAGTTGCACCCAGTGGACTCGCACCACACTGCCCACGTGCCGGTCGAACTCAAAAACACCTCCTACAGCAAGAACTTTGAGCTGATTCTGGGGATGTTGCCGCTGCCCCGCTACGGCAACTTCGATCCCACCGGCATCATCTCGTTTTTCTTCCCGCTGTTTTTCGGCTTTATCATCGGTGACATCGGTTACGGGCTGCTGTTCTTCATTGTCGGTACTTGGTTTGCCCTCAAGGCCAAGAAGGGCGAGGGCGTCAACCTTGCCGCCATGAACTCGTACCTCTCGCCCGATGTAATGGGCAAGCTCGGCGTGATTATCCGCACCATGAGCACCTGGGCGATTTTCTGGGGCTTTTTGACCGGTGAGTTTTTCGGCAACCTCGCCGAGCACCTGCACATCTTCTACGTCAATCACGCTTGGATACAGAGCATTTGGGGCATTACGGTGCCCGGCGAGCAGGAAAGCGGCTTACTGCCGATTGTCTTCCCGCGCTTGGCATCTTATTTCACCAACACCGCCCTGATCACCACACTCATCGTCGGTATCGGCATGGTGCTGTGGAGCTGGCTGATCCGCGTTCAACTGGCCAGCCGTCACGGTGACAAAACCCACTTGTGGGAAGCCATCGGCATGCTCGGCGGCTTGGTCGGCTTGATCAGCCTCGGCTTTTTGTCGCAGGGCGGCAATCAACTGGTCAATGCAGCCATCTACAAAGACTTTTCCAATCCTCTCCTGATTGCCATGTACATCGGTTTTGCCGTTTTCGTTCTCGGCATGGTCATGTCCAAAGTCTTCTTGATGATCATTGAAATTCTTTCGCAGGGCGGCAACATCATCAGCTTCGCCCGTCTGTTCGCCGTCGGCGTGGCCGGAGCGATTCTGGCCAACCTCGCGACCGATCTCGGCTGGGGGATGTACGAGCGCATCGGCGTCCTTGGCATCATCATCGGGGTGATTCTGGCACTGCTGGTTCACGCCTTCGCGCTGGCCATCACCATCATCGGCCACGTTTTGCAGCCCATCCGTTTGCATTTCGTCGAATTTTTGACGCCCACCGGCTATCACAACGAATCCGGTGTGCCGTATAGCCCACTGCGCCGCCTCAGCCCGCCCACCGGCACGGCCATCAGCAAGCAGTGAGTGTTTTTTCTTCCACCTCTCCCTCAAGTTCATCCCCCATTCAAAGGAGCACCCGCATGACCAAGACCAACAAGATCGCCCTCGCCGCCCTCGTTTTCGCTCTCGCCAGCACCGGCTTTGCTCAGGAAGCTGTTGTTCCGGCCACCACTGCCGTGAACTCCAACGGTGGCCTCATCGCTGTAGGTGCGGGCCTCGCGCTGGGCCTCGGCGCAATCGGCACCGGCCTTGCTCAGGGCCGCATCGGTGCGGCTGCCGCTGGCGTGACCGCCGAGAACCCAGGCCGCTTGGGCTTGATGCTCCTCTGGTTCGCCATCCCCGAAACCCTGGTGATCTTCGGCCTGGTGGGCTTCTTCATTCTCTCCGGCAAGATCTAAGCGATGGCGCTCGATAAACTGCTCGAAAACGAGGCGCAGTCGGAGATCGAGCGCATCCGCGCTGAGGCGCGTGACCGCGCTGGAGCCATTATCCGGGCTGCCCAAGAACAAGCCCAAACCCTCATCGAGAGTCGCACCCGGGCCTTAGAAACCCAGACGCAGGCCTCACTGACCCGCGCCCGCTCGGCAGCCGATTTGGAGCGCAGCGCTTCACGGCTCAACGCGGGCGAAAACGGGATGAGCCGGGCTTTCAAAACTGCTCAGCATGAACTGCTGGCCGTGACCCGCGCTCCCGAATACAAAGACATTTTGGCCCGCCTGATTGCAGAAGCCCGCGCAGTGGTGCCCAACGCCGAGGCGATTGAAGTCCATCCCAACGAAGCCCACGTGGCCCGCGAACTGGTCACTGACCTTGAAGTGCGTGAGAACTACGCCATTCAGGGCGGCGTGCGCGTGGTGGCCAACAACGGCAAAAGCGGCGTGACCAACACCCTGCAGGGCCGCTTGGAGAGACTGCAAGGCACGCTTGCTCCGCAAGTCAGCCGCATTCTCTCGGAAGGCTGATATGGCCGACGACTACGGTTACATCAACGCCCGCATTAAAATGATGCGGACGCAACTGCTCGACGGACGCGCCCTCGATTCCGCGCTGGGCGCACAGACGTACCCCGAGTTTTTGCGGTTGCTGAGCGAGTCCGAGTTGTCGGGCGACCTCTCTGCCGCTACCGCTCAGGGCGCGGGCCTGCCCGAACTCGATCAAGGCCTCTCCAAAAACTTCTTTGAGACGGTGGAAAAGGTCTACCGCTTCGCAGACGGCGACGCCAAAGCCGAAATCGGCGTGCTGCTGCAAAAGTGGGACTTGGTGAACTTGAAGTCCATCGCGCGTGGCCTGACCAGTGGCCGCAGCGGTGAGCAACTGCTCTCCAGCCTTATTCCCGGCGGCACCATTCCGATGACCACTTTGCAAACCGCCCTTCAAGGCGGCGACCTCGCCTCGGCTTCCACCGCGTTGACCCTGACCGGTCACCCGCTAGCGGCAGCGTTTCGCGAGGGCGTGGCGGCCTACGGCTCCAGCAGCAAACTGCTCGATCTGGAAGTCGCTCTCGATCAAGCCTATTACCGCTACGCGCTGCGGGTCTCGCGCAACACCTCTCTGCGCCGCTACCTCTCGCAGGAAGTGGACATCACCAATGCGCTGACCTCGCGCTCTCTGCGCGGTGTGGGTGCTAATCCGGCTCTGTTTGTGGAAGGCGGACGCAACATCGACGCTGGAACCTTCCTGCGGCTCACCGAAGGCGACCCCAGCGGCGCGGGCGAGATGGCTCCGATTTTGGAAGCCGCTGGCCCCGCCGAAGCTGAAAAGGTGGCCCGCGAAATGCTCGATAGCGCGGCCCGCAACGCTGCTGCCGGTGATCCGCTGGGCGTGGGCGTAGCCATTGACTTTTTGCGCCGCAAGGAACAGGAAATTGCCAAGCTCCGCCTCATCGGGCGCGGCAAGTTCTACAACGTGCCGGGCGAGCAGATTCGTCAGGAGGTGGCGCAAGGATGACCCAAAAAGTAGGAACCTCAGCCACCCAGCGGGTCGTCGTCTTGGCCGACAACGAAACGGCCACCGGCTACCGGCTGGCAGGCGCGGAAGTGGTGGAAGCCACTGCCGAGAACGCTCAGGCCAAGTTGGAAGAGATGATCACCAGCAACAAGTACGGTTTGGTGGCCGTTGATACCGGTTTGATCGCCGATCCGGCTGGCTCCACCGCCCGGCTTATGCGTGGGCGCGATCTGCCGATTATTTTGCCGATTCCCAGCCTCAGCGACGCTTTCAGCGCCGAGCAAGTGGACGCCAAAGCGTACATGGGTAAACTGGTGCGCGAAACGATCGGCTTTGATATCAAGCTTTAAACAGTGGGCGGGGGCAGGGGTCGCCGGGCAAAGCTCAAAGACTCACAAATGCTTTCCCGGCTTCTCCTTAGACTCCTAACTCCCTTCACCTCTTAGACTTCCCTTTTAAGTACGTTCAGACTACCGTTTCGGGATTCCGCGTCTTGGGCAGAGCGGCTTCTTGACCAGAACAGCGCCGATGACGACGCTTGGCCGCACCTCTCGGGCCTGCCCGCAAAAAGTGCTTCATCCCTCCACTCTCGCCTAGCCGTACCTTTTCAACTTCTCGCTTCTTGGGCAAAGCGGCACCTATTGGGCCTGCCCGCTCCGCTCGGTTTATCTTTAGATAAACGTCGTTCTACTCAGGAGTATCCATGACCCAAAACAAACAAGGCGTCATTGAGCGCATCGCTGGGCCTGCCGTGATTGCCCGCAGCATGTACGGCGCAAAGATGTTTGACATCGTGCGCGTCGGTGACGAAAGACTCGTCGGTGAGATCATCCGCCTCGACGGCGACACGGCCTTCGTGCAGGTCTACGAAGACACCTCTGGTTTGACCGTAGGTGAACCTGTAGTCAGCACCGGATTGCCGCTGTCCGTCGAACTCGGGCCGGGCATGCTCAACGGCATCTATGACGGCATTCAGCGCCCGCTCGACAAGATCCGCGAGCAGTCCGGCGACTTTATCGCACGCGGTATCGAAGTCAGCTCGCTTGACCGCGACCGCAAGTGGCACTTTACTCCCAGCGTCAGCGCGGGCGACGAAGTGACCGGCAGCGCCATCCTCGGCACCGTGCCGGAATTCAGCTTCACCCACAAAATCCTGACGCCGCCCGACAAAAAGGGCCGCATCAAGAGCATCGTGGGCGAGGGCGAATACAACATCGACGACACCATCGGTGAACTCGAAGACGGCACCAAGTTGCGTCTGGCCCACTACTGGCCGGTGCGTGCGGCCCGTCCCGTCGCCCTCAAGAAAGACCCCAGCCTGCCCTTCCTCACCGGCATGCGGATTTTGGACGTGCTGTTCCCGCTGGTCATGGGCGGCGCGGCGGCGATTCCCGGCCCCTTCGGCTCGGGCAAAACCGTTACCCAGCAGTCGGTGGCCAAGTACGGCAACGCCGACATCGTGGTCTACGTGGGCTGCGGTGAGCGCGGCAACGAGATGACCGACGTGCTGGTCGAGTTCCCCGAATTGGAAGACCCCAAGACCGGCAACCCGCTGATGCAGCGCACCATCCTGATCGCCAACACCTCCAATATGCCGGTGGCGGCGCGTGAAGCCAGCGTGTACACCGGCATCACCCTAGCCGAGTACTTCCGCGATCAGGGCTACTCGGTCTCCTTGATGGCCGACAGCACCTCCCGCTGGGCCGAGGCGCTGCGCGAGATCAGCTCCCGTCTCGAAGAAATGCCCGCCGAAGAAGGCTACCCGCCTTACCTCTCGGCGCGACTGGCAGCCTTCTACGAGCGTGCCGGAGCGGTGCGTACCCTCGCGGGCGAAGACGGCGCGGTCAGCGTGATCGGCGCGGTTTCACCGGCGGGTGGCGACATGTCCGAACCCGTCACTCAGGCCACCCTGCGCATCACCGGCGCGTTCTGGCGCTTGGACGCGGGTCTGGCCCGCCGCCGCCACTTTCCGGCAATCAACTGGAACGGCTCTTACTCGCTGTTCACCCCGATTCTCGACAGCTGGTACCGTCAGAACGTGGCTGAGGATTTCCCCGAACTGCGCCAGCGCATTCAGAACCTCCTCCAGCAAGAAGCCAGCCTTCAGGAAGTCGTGCAGCTCGTCGGCCCCGACGCTCTGCAAGACAGCGAGCGACTCGTCATCGAAGCGGGCCGAATGCTGCGCCAAGATTTCCTCCAGCAAAACGGCTTCGACCCGGTGGACGCCAGCGCCTCGATGCCCAAGAACTACGGCCTAATGAAAATGATGCTCAAGTTCTATGACGAGGCCGATGCCAGCTTGAAAAACGGCGCGACCATCGACGAGATCATCCAGAACTCGGTCATCGAGAAACTCAGCCGCGCCCGTTATGTGGCCGAGGGCGATTTCATGGCCTATGCCGAGAACTTGATGGACGAGCTGGACAATACCTTCAAGACCAAATCAGCTCAAGGAGTGAACGCGTGACCTTGCTCCAGAAAGAATACAACGACGTTTCTTATATCTCCGGCCCGCTTCTGTTTGTCAATGCGGCCTCGGACTTGGCTTACAACGCCATCGTCAACATCAAAGACGGCGCGGGGCGCATTCGCGGCGGGCAGGTCATTGAAGTCAGTGACGAGCACGCCATCATTCAGATTTTTGAAGATACACGCGGACTCGACCTCGCCACCGCCTCAGTGAGCTTGGTGGAAGATGTGGCCCGTTTGGGCGTCTCCAAAGACATGATCGGACGCCGCTTCGACGGCCTGGGTCGCCCGATTGACGGTCTGCCCAACGTGATCGCCGACAAGAGACTCTCCATCAACGGTCAGGCCATGAACCCGGCCAGCCGTGCCAAGCCCGAAGAGTTCATCCAGACCGGCATCAGCACCATCGACATCAACACCTCGCTGATTCGTGGTCAGAAACTGCCGATCTTCTCCGGCTCGGGTCTGCCGCACAACGAGTTGGCCGCCCAGATTGCCCGTCAAGCCAAGGTACCTGGTTCGGATGAGCCGTTCGCGGTGGTCTTCGCGGCGATGGGTCTGACGCAGCGCGAGGTCAGCTTCTTCACGCAGGAGTTTGAGCGCACCGGCGCTCTGGCCCGCGCCGTGCTGTTCCTCAACAAGGCCGACGATCCAACCGTCGAGCGCATCCTGACGCCGCGCATGGCGCTGACCACCGCCGAGTATCTGGCGTTCGAGCACGGCTACCACGTGTTGGTGATCCTGACCGATTTGACCAATTACTGCGAAGCACTCCGCGAAATCGGCGGCGCTCGTGAAGAAATCCCCGGACGGCGCGGCTTCCCCGGCTACATGTACACCGATTTGGCTTCGCTGTACGAGCGGGCGGGCGTCATTCAGGGCAAGCCCGGCAGCGTGACCCAGTTGCCGATCCTCTCGATGCCCGATGACGACATCACCCACCCGATTCCTGATTTGACCGGCTACATCACCGAAGGCCAGATCGTGGTTGACCGCACGCTCAACAGCAAGGGTATTTTCCCGCCGATCAACCCGCTTCCCAGCCTGTCACGCCTCATGGGCAACGGCATCGGCAAAGGCAAGACCCGCGCCGATCACAAAAACGTGTCGGATCAGCTGTTTGCGGCTTACGCCAACGGCCTCGATCTCCGCAAGCTCGTCGCCATTACCGGCGAGGACGCGCTGACCGAGAACGACAAGCTGTTCCTGCGCTTCGCCGAAGATTTCGAGAACTACTTCATCGGCCAGGGTGGACAAGACCGCAGTATCGAGGACTCGATGACGGTGGCCTGGGGCATTTTGAGCAAGCTGCCGCAGTCGCAACTGACCCGCATCGGTAAAGACTCGATCGACAAGTACTACGGCACTAAGGTGGACGAGATGTGGAAGGGCAACCGGATGTAAGGTTGTCGGCGGTGGATTGTCCGGGTCAGCCCCTACAACCCACCGCCCAAACCTCAAAAAGGAGGTGAATCATGGCAGACATCAGTCCAACCCGCAGCGCACTTCTCGCCGCCAAAGCCAGCCTTAAGACGGCCAGCGGCGGCGCAGATTTGCTTAAGCGCAAGCGTGACGCCCTGATCGGCGAGTTTTTCGCATTGATCAAAGACGCGCTGGCGGCCCGCGAAGAACTCAGCGGCGTCAGCAAAGGCGCTTACGTGTCGCTCTTTTCGGCCAAAGCGTGGGACAGCCCCGAAGCAGTGGAAAGCTTGTCGCTGGCACAGGGCAGCGAGTACAACGTCAGTATGGAAATCGTCAGCATCTACGGCGTGAAAGTGCCGAAGATGGAGATTCCTGACCGTGGCAACGCGGCAGCGTTTAGCCCGATCAACGTCGGCTCGCGCACCATTCAGGCCGCCACCGATTTTCAAACGGTGATGAGCGCACTGGTCAAGGTGGCCGCCACCGAAACCAAATTGCGGCGCATCGGCGAGGAAATTAAAAAGACCTCGCGGCGCGTGAATGCCCTTGAGCAAGTGGTGATTCCGGGCATTTTAGACGAGATCCGCTTTATCCGTGGCGTGCTCGATCAGCGCGAGCGCGAAGAAAGCTTCCGCCTCAAGAAGATCAAGGCCAAGCTGGAACGCGAAGCCGCCGCCAACAAAAAAGCTGCCAAGGAAGCGCAAGCCGCCGACTGAGCTCTGCTTTATATCGAAACCGCCGTTTCCTGATGGGAATGGCGGTTTTCTCATTCCTCCGGCGAGTCCGCTAGTTTCTGGCTGGCGGCGTTCAGATGCGCCCGCGCTGCCGCTTCCAAGTCAGCAAACTCTGGCGTGCTGTAAATCCGTTCCTGCCCAAGAAAGTGCTGCAAGACAGCCTGCCGCCCGGCGCGGTAAGCGGGCCAGGGCACGAACGCATATTCTTGCCGAATGGCCCGCTCATACGCCCAGAACTCGGCATCTGAAGCGCCAAATATGGCCAAGTCGGCGTCCACCAGTAAAGCGGCGGCGACTGAGCTGGGCGGCTGGTCGTGCCTGGTCGCCAGAATCAGCACTCCGATTTCCCGCTGAAGTGCGTCCGGCTCGCCTTGCTTTGCCAGCCACGCTCCGAACACTTCTGCGCTGCGGGACTCGTTGTCGTTTCGGGCCGGATCGTAGATCAGATCATGGCCCCAGATTGCCAATTCCAGCACTGGAGTCAGGGCGCGGCGTTCCTCAAGGGCGCTCAGCATGGCTTCCACGTGCCGGAGGTTGTGGTAAGCCCGGTGAGGCTCGGCGTAGAACGGAGTGCAAAACGCCCGTACCGCTGCCATGTCCGCCCCTGCTACATTCACGGCAGCCGCCTGAGCGCCTCCGCCACCAACGCATAAATCCCCGCTTCATTGGCCCCCGTCACCAGTTGCACATTCGGTTCGCCGCCGACTTGCACGGTTTCGCCGAAACGCTCCCCGCTGTCGGTCAGGATGTCCACATGGGCTTCCTCCCAATCGAACAGCTCTGGAGAGAGCATCAGCGCCGCCGTGCAGGGGTCATGGAGTGCGCCCACCGTCTGGCCCAACTTGCCGATTCGGTCTAGATAATCGTCGAGCAGGGCAGAGCAGGTTTGGGCAGCGGCGGTGCCGACAGCGGCGAGTTGCTGCGCCCGCGCCCGCGTGACCTGCACTTGCCGGGTCAGGTTCAGCCCAATCAAAGCGAGGTTCGCCCCGGCTTTCAGCACCACATCAAAAGCATGTGGGTCGGCGTAGGCGTTGAACTCGGCGCGGGGGGTGGTGTTGCCGAGTCGGGGCGCTCCATTTTCCAGACTGCCGCCCATGATGATGATCTGCTTGGCTTCTTTGAGGACACCGGGCCTGAGCCGCTCGGCCAGTGCCAGATTGGTCAGCGGGCCAGTCGCCAGCAAAGTGATCTCGCCGGGTTGGGCGCAGAGCTGACGAATCAGGGTTAAGGCAGCGTGTTCGCTTTTAACGGGCACAGAGGGGGAGGGCAGCGGCACCCCGCCGAGGCCAGTGACGCCGTGAATCTGTGGCGCGTAAACTGGCTCGCGCACCAGCGGGGTAAGCGCTCCGGCATAGACTGGGATGTCCTCGCGGCCTGCCAGCTTCAGCAGGGCGCGGGCATTCTGGGTGGTGGCGCTCAGCGGCGCGTTGCCGTGCGTGGTGGACACGCCCAGCAGGTTCACGTCCAGGCGGCCCAGCAAGGTGAGCAGGGTGATGGCGTCGTCGCTGCCGGGGTCGCAGTCGTGCAGGGTGGGGTAAGAGCGGGCATTCATTCCCCCATTATCGACTTTCTGAAGCCGGGCTGTCCGTGATTTGCGCGGCGCTGAGGGCAAAGCGGCGCAGGTGCAGCAACGCCAAAAGGAGGGCGGTACTCTGCATCAGGCCCAGCAGCAACGCGGCGACAAGCGGCCAGACTGCGCTTTGGAGCAGCACCAACCAGCTTTCGGGCAAGCCAGACGCAAAAAAAGAGCGGGCCACCGCCAGCAGGGGTAGCAGCGAGAGCCGACTGGCGATGTCAAAGGCCAGCAGCACCAAGCAGAGGATCAGCCAGTTGCCAAGCCGTTCGGCGGTGGGTTGCGCTACCTCACTCGGCTCGCCGCGCAACTTGGCCCCCGTGAGACTTAGCCATTGCCGGGCTGCCGCCAGAATCAAATTGCCCACCCACACCGCAAGCACCAAGCCGAGGGCGACCAAGCTGCCGAGCAGCGCCAGCGTCAGTTTCAGCTCTGGCCCGGTCGAGAATGGGCCCAGTGCGGCGGTGTTCAGTCCCGCTTCGCCCAGCGTCTGTACCAGTAAAATGCCCGCCAGTATCAAAACTGCCGCTCCGAGCGCCGATCCCCACTGCGTCACGCTGAGCGTGGTGTTTAAGCTCAGGCGCAGGGCTTCACTGCGCTGCAAGTGGACGGCCTCGCCCTGCGTCCAGCTGCGCACGCCGCCGAGGTAGGCTCGCGTCCAGCCAATCAGGACGGCGCTGAACCACGTACTGACGACCACCGCTGACACGCTCAGGATGCCCAGCAGCGCCAGAGTGACGGTGAACTGCTGAAGCTGAGAAGCCGACAGCGGGGCCGTCAGCGTCCAGTTTTTCAAAAGGGTCGCTGAATGACTCCACAGCCAAATCCACGATCCGGCCAACGCCAACGTCAGCCCTACCCCGCCGCCCAAGGTGACGCCGGTAAGCGCCCTGAGCGTCTGATCAAGGGCCATGCCGCTGCGCTGAGCAGTCTGCTGAGGAGTGGGAAACACCCGCTTATTTTGCTGGATGAGGAGCTCAATTTGGCGAAGCAAGCGTCTGGTTTTCGCAGGAAGGTATTCATTGAACAGCCGTTCAAAGAATGTTAATCTGCTGGGCGGAGGCTGAATTCATGCCGCAACCCGAAGGTTCTGCTTTGCTGTCCCGCCCCGCCTTACCCGCCATCGGTATTACCGCGCTGGGAGTCTACGCGCCTGAAAACGTCGTGACCAACGCCGATTTTGAGCAGCACCTCGATACCTCAGACGAATGGATCTTTTCGCGCACCGGCATCCGTGAGCGCCGCTTTGCCGCCGAGAACGAGTACACCTCGCACATGGGCGTGCGGGCGGTGCAGGATTTGGTGCGGCGCTTTCCGCATGCGCTGGAGGGTGTGGATGCGGTGGTGTGCGCCACCGGCAGCCCCGACGCGCTGTTTCCCTCCACCGCCGCGTTGATCGCCGGACAGGTCGGCCTGCGCGGAGCGGCGGCGTTCGACGTGTCGGCGGCGTGCAGCGGCTTCGTGTACGCCTGCTCGGTGGCTCAGGGCCTGGTGGCGGGCGGCTCGGCCAGGAAGGTGCTGCTCGTGGGCGCAGAAACCATGAGCAAGATCGTGGATCAAACGGATCGTGGCACCGCCATTTTGTTTGGCGACGGCGGCGGGGCCATGATCATCGAAGCGGTGCCCAGCGGCTACGGCTTCGAGTCGTTCGTGCTGGGCGCGGATTCGGCGGGCGCAGAGAGCTTGTACGTGCGCTGCGTGGCGCATCAGTTGCCCAGCGGAGCCGCCATGCAGCCGTATTTGGCAATGAACGGCCGCGAGGTCTTCAAGTTCGCGGTGCGGGTGATGGGCGAGAGCGGTCACGCCGCCATGCAAAAAGCCGGACTGAGTGTCAAAGACGTGGACTGGCTGATTCCGCATCAAGCCAATATCCGCATCATCGAATCGGCTTGCCAGCGGTTTGGGCTTTCCTTAGACAAAACGGTGGTCAATTTAGACCGCTACGGCAACACCTCCGCCGCCACCATTCCGCTGGCGCTGGCCGAAGCCTACGACGACGGACGTATCCAAGACGGCCAGCAACTGCTGATGATCGCCTTCGGCGGCGGCCTGAGCTGGGGCGCGACCACCTTGAAGTGGTACGACCCGCTCAAGCACGCGGGGACGGCGCAGGCGGATCAGGCTTTAGAGTTGCAAGTATGACTTCAATGAAAATTGCGGCCCTCTTTCCCGGTCAAGGCTCGCACGGCATCGGCATGAGTGCCGACCTCACCACCGAATTTGACAGCGCCCGCCAGGTCTTTGATACTGCCGAATCGACTTTGCCCGGCCTCCGAGCCCTGATCGAAACGGGGCCGCTCGACGCCCTGACCCTGACCGCCAATCAGCAGCCCGCCCTCGTGACGGCCAGCTTGGCCGCCTACCGCGCTTGGCAAGCCCACACGGGCCTGATGCCCTTCGCGGCGGCGGGCCACAGCCTGGGCGAATACAGCGCCCACGTTGCCGCCGGAACCCTGACCCTCGCGGACGCCCTGACCCTGACCCGCAGGCGCGGCGAGCTGATGCAGGCAGCCGTGCCGGTCGGCGTGGGTGCAATGGCCGCCATTATGGGTGATCCGGGCGTGGTCGAGGAGGTCTGCGCGGGCATGGAAGGCGTGCAACCCGCCAACTACAACGCGCCGACCCAGACCGTCATTTCCGGTGAAAAAGCCGCCGTGGAAGCCGCTTGTGCTCAGCTCAAGGCACGCGGCCTCAAAGCCATCCCCCTGAAAGTCAGCGCTCCCTTTCACTGCGCCCTGATGCAGCCTGCCGCCGAAGCACTCGCGCCGGATTTGCGGGCCGCGCCGCTGGGCCAACTGGCTTTTCCGGTGATTGCCAACGTGAATGCGCAGCCGATAGGTCACCCCTCGCAGGTGCCGGAGCTGCTGATCGAGCAGATAACCGGCAGCGTCCGCTGGGTGCAGAGCATTCGCCAGCTCGCCGAGATGGGCGCAGACGTCTTCGTGGAATTCGGGCCGGGCACGGTGCTGACGGGCCTCGTCAAGCGGATTTTGCCGGACGCACGGGTGATGAATGTGGGAAACTTGGCTCAAGTAAAAGAGTTTGAGCTGTGATTAAAAAGCTGGCCTTTGCCTTGCTCGTGACGCTGGCAGCTACTTCTTGCAACAGGGAAACGGGATTCAAGCCGATGCCCATTTCTTTCAAAGACCACCCCAGCATTTTGCGCGGAACATGGAACGGCAACACCACTGCCAACCAAGTCCTGAGCTTGAACCTCACCGCCACTTACGACACGTCCCGCCAGTATCAGGTCACGGGAACGGGAAGTCTGGGGAGTGAGTCGCTGACTGTGGCGGGTTCGGTGTCGGGCGGCTCGGTCCATAGCTACCTCAAAGCTCAACTCTCGCCTGCTCCAGAATTTGCTGATCTGACCCTGAAGCGTTCAGGGATGGCCGATCTCAACCTGAGATGTTCTGGTGTGAGTGGGAATGATGTTCCTGCTCGCTTGTCATGTCGTCTGCCAGATACTTCCACTTCATTCCAGCTCACCAAAGGAAATCCATGACCGATCAAACTCCCCCCCAGCGCGTCGCCCTCGTCACCGGAGCGGGCCGGGGCTTAGGCAAAGCGATGGCCCTCAAACTCGCCGCTGACGGCTTTAGCGTGGCCGTCCACTATGGCCGCAGCAGCGCGGAAGCCGAGAGCCTCGCCGAGCAAATCCGCACGGCGGGCGGCGTGGCCCAGACTTTCGCCGCCGACTTGTCGGTGCCTGCCAACGCCGCTAAATTGGTGGAAGACGTGGCGGCGCAGATGGGCGGCCTACACGTGCTGGTCAACAACGCCGGCATCACCCGCGACGGTCTGGCCATCCGTATGAAAGACGAGGACTGGGACGCGGTGATTGCCACCAACCTCAGCAGCGCTTTTGCCGCTTGCCGCGCCGCCATCAAAATCATGATGCGGGCGCGGGCGGGGCGGATCATTAACATTTCCAGCGTGGTGGGCCTGATGGGCAACCCCGGCCAGGCCAACTACGTGGCCAGCAAAGCCGGACTGATTGGCCTGACCAAAGCGCTGGCCAAGGAATACGGAGGGCGCAACATCACGGTGAACGCCGTCGCGCCGGGTTTCATCGGCTCCGACATGACCGACGCACTCAGCGACACCCAGAAAGCCGGATACGTGGCCGCCATTCCGCTGGGCAGACTCGGCCAGGCTGAAGATGTAGCGGCGCTGGTGGGCTTCCTCGCCTCCGACGCGGCGGGTTATATCACGGGGCAAGTCATCGGCGTAGACGGCGGGCTGTACCCTCACTGAAGCGGCCCATATTTTAGACTCTATTGAGTATCTTCACGCGCTTTGCTCTGCCCGTGTAGACTGTCGCCAGCCAAAGCACACCACTTCAGGAGGAATCAACATGGATACTTACGAACAAGTCAAAAATGTGATCATAGACAAACTCGGCGTGGAAGCTGAAAAAGTGACGCCCGAAGCCCGTTTCGTCGAAGATCTGGGCGCAGACAGCTTGGAGACCGTCGAGCTGATCATGGGTCTGGAAGACCAGTTCGGCGTGACCATCAGCGATGAGGCCGCCGAAAACATCCGCACGGTGCAGGCCGCTGTGGATTACATCAGCAGCCAGCAGTAAAACGGGTTTAAGCACGGCTGGGGCGAGTTGCGGATCATGCCGTACCTCGCCCCTTTGGGTTGAGCTTGATTGCGCACAGGGAGAAACAAATGGAGATCAAACGAGTGGTGATTACCGGCTTGGGGCCAGTCAGCCCGATTGGTTTGGGCGCTGAGACCTTTGCACAGGCGCAGCGTGAAGGCAAGAGCGGCATCGGCCCGATCACCCATTTTGACGCCAGCGCCTGCCGGGCGCAGATCGCGGGTCAGGTCAACGACGACCTCAGCCCCTTTATTGAGGCCCGCGAAGCCAAGAAGCTTGACCGCTACGTGCAGCTTGCGCTGGCCGCCGCCGACCTGGCTGTAGAGCACAGCGGCCTGAGCAAGGAAGAGTTGGCAGGCGAGCGTACCGGCACTTTGGTCGGCAGCGGCATCGGCGGCATGAAAACCTTTGAAGATCAGGCCAAAGTGATGGTGGAGCGCGGCCCCTCGCGGATCAGCCCGCTGTTCATTCCGATGATGATCGCCAACATGGCCACCGGGCACATCGCCATGCGCTTCGGAGCCACTGGGCCGAGCAGCACGGTGGTCACCGCCTGCGCCACCGGCTCGGGCGCGATTGGCGACGCTGCGCGGATCATTCAGCTCGGCCTCGCGGACGTGATGCTGGCGGGCGGCGCGGAAGCGGCCATCACCGGCCTGAGCATCGGCGGTTTTGGCAATATGCACGCCCTGACCGCCTCGCACAACGACGACCCTGAACAGGCCAGCCGACCTTTCGCGGCCTCACGCGACGGCTTTGTACTGGGTGAAGGCGGCGCGGTGGTGGTCTTGGAAGAACTGGAACACGCCAAAAAGCGCGGAGCCAAAATCTACGCCGAAGTGGTGGGCTACGGCACCTCCGCCGACGCTTACCACGTCACCATGCCCGCGCCGGAAGGCCGGGGCGCTCAGGTCGCCATGCGTCAGGCGCTCAAATCCGGCGGCGTCAACCCCGAACAGATCGGCTATGTCAACGCGCACGGCACTTCCACCCCCGCCAACGACCTCAACGAAACGCTGGCGATCAAAAGTGTTTACGGCGATCACGCCTATAAGCTGGCCGTCAGCAGCACCAAATCCATGACCGGGCACCTGCTCGGCGCGGCGGGCGCAATGGAAGCCATCGCGGTGGCGCAGGCGCTCAGCGACGGAATTTTGCCGCCGACCATCAATCTGGCGGGCGACCCCGACCCAGCGCTTGACTTAGACTTTATTCCGGACGGAGCGCGTGAAAAGCAGGTGGACTACGCCATGAGCAACTCGTTTGCTTTCGGCGGTCAGAACGCGGTGCTGGTGTTCAAGCGCTGGACGGAGTAGCGCGGAAAGTTTAGTCGCCGGCCTGCAACATGTTGGCTTCCAACCGCTCGGCCACGTTGACCACGTGGTCGCCGAGGCGCTCCAAGCTGCGGGCCATCCGGGTAGCAGTGAGCGCCGCGCCGACGTCTTCGGGGTTTTCCAGGATGCGGGTGAGGGAGGCGCGTTGAAGCTGCTCGTAGAGGGCGTCCACCTGCTCAAAATCCAGCCGAATCACTTCCCTGACGCCGTCAAGGTCGCGCTCGGCAAAAGCGTAGGCCAACCTCTCCAACATGTTGCTCAGGAGACGGGCAATCGGCAGCACGTCTTGCAGCGCTGCCGTTTGGGCCAGTGGCCCCAGCGCTTCCAGGTCACGCCCGACTTGCCGCCCGTAGTCCCCGACCCGCTCCAGATCGGCCAGACTCCGAAACACCATCACGTAAAAATGCAGATCGGTGTCGCTCAGCGGCTGGGCCATGGCCGTCAGGCACAGGTCTTCGAGCTCATATTCCAAAAGGTCTGTTTCGCGCTCGAGCTCGGCGGTGCGGACGGCCAGATTGGCAAAAACCCCACGCCCCACCGCCTGCTCAAGCAGCGCCATCTGTTCTAGCGTGATGCTGAGCATCCGCAAAAAACGGACGTTGAGGTGTCCTCTTAGAGGGGTAATGAGGCGGCTGTTCATTGTGGCTAGTATGTCGTTCATGGGTAAGGGGGATGTCATGCGGGTTCTTGGCCGCGGAGCAAAGCGGAAGTCAGCAAAAACGTCGAGTCTCAGGATAGCTGTATTGAGCTCCTGAGACTCTTGTTTTTCCGTTGGGTCTTTGGCGGCGCTGCTGGGCCTAGCTCAGTGGGCCTAGCTCAATGTGCTTAGCCGAAGCGCCCCGTGACATACGCCTCGGTGCGCTCGTCTTTGGGCGAAGTGAAGAGTTGGTCGGTTTGGCCGTGCTCGACGAGGTCGCCGTTCAGGAAGAAGCTGGTGGTATCGCTGACGCGGGCAGCTTGGTGCATATTGTGGGTCACGATAATGATGGTGGTGACTTTTTTGAGTTCGGTCATCAAATCTTCGATCTTGGCGGTGCTGGCCGGATCGAGCGCTGAGGTCGGCTCGTCCATCAGCAGGATTTCGGGTTCGACGGCCAGAGCGCGGGCAATGCACAGCCGCTGCTGCTGCCCCCCCGACAAACCGGTGGCGGGCGACTTGAGGCGGTCTTTGACTTCTTCCCAAAGTGCCCCGCCGCGCAGGGAGCGCTCGGCAATTTCCATGAGGGCTTTCTGATCGCGCATGCCGGCCAGCTTCAGGCCGCTGACCACGTTGTCAAACACGCTCATGGTCGGAAAAGGATTGGGCTTTTGAAACACCATCCCCACCCGGCGGCGCACTTCTACCGGGTCGACGCCAGCGCTGTAAATGTCTTGGCCGTCCAGCAAAATCTGGCCTTCTACGCGTGCGCCCGGCGTGAGGTCGTGCATCCGGTTGATGGCCCGCAAAAAAGTGGTTTTTCCGCAACCCGAAGGGCCGATCAGGGCATTGACCGTGCCTTTTTCAACAGCCAAGTTGACTTTGTTCACGGCTTGCTTGCTGCCGTAATAGATATCTACGTTGCTGGTGGTCAGTAATAGGGACATGTGGCTCCTTTCAGGGTTTGGGAAGGGGGAGGGCAAAAGCGAATGCTTCTACTCAGCGTTTTACTTTTGCCTGCTGGCGAAGCGGGCCAGCAAGGAGGTCACGAAAATGAGGGTAATCAGCAGCAGCGCTCCAGCTTGAGCGAGGCGCTGGTTTTCGTCGTAAGCGCTGGTGGCTCCGATAAAAATTTGCAGCGGCAAAGCGCTGGTGGGTTGCAGGGGATTGAGGTTGACCAGGTTGCTGCCAAAAGCCGTGAACAGCAGTGGAGCCGCTTCTCCAGCGACGCGGGAGAGGGCCAGCATCAGGCCGGTGATAATGCCGCCGCTGGCTGCGGGCAGCACGATGCTCAGAATCACTTTCCACTGCGGCAGGCCCAGCGCCAAGCCTGCTTCACGCACGCTCAGCGGCACCAGTTTCAGCACTTCCTCGGTGGTTCTGACCACGATAGGCACCATCAGCAGGCCCAGCGCCACGCTGCCCGCGAAGGCGCTGAAGTGTCCCATCGGTCTGACCACCAGCGCGTAAACCACCAGCCCCATCACGATGGCGGGAATGCCGCTGAGCACGTCACTGAGCATCCGGATAACCGGCATCAGGCGGTGGCGCGGAAATTCGGCCAAAAAGATACCGCCCGCGACGCCCACCAGAACGCCCAGCACGGCGGCCATCGCCAAAATCAGCAGCGAGCCGGAAATGGCGTTGGCCCAGCCGCCGCCCGCTTCGCCTTCGGGCGCTGGGGTTTTGAGAAAGAAGTCGAGATTGAGAGCGCCGAAGCCTTTGAGAAGCAGAAAACCGAAAATCAGGATCAGCGGCGCGACCACCAGCATGGTGCCGAGGCCGATCAAAAAGCCCATGAAGGCGTTCTTGGATTTGCGGCCACCGCTCAGGCCGTTTTTGTTGAAGGTCGGTGACAATTGCGACACGGCCATTTCACAGCCCCTTTGGCGTCAAGCGCAAAATGATGGTGCGGGCGATTAAGTTGACGAACACGCTGACAAAAAAGAGTGTCAGGCCCAGGCCCACCACGCTGGAGCGCTGGAGGCCCTCGCGGGCGTCACCGAACTGATTGGCGATCATAGAAGCCATCGTCGCGGTGGGCGACCAAATGCTTTTGATGATTTCGGGGGTGTTACCGATGACCATCGCCACCGCCAGTGTCTCGCCGAGCGCCCGGCCCAGCGCCAGAATGATGCCGCCCATGATGCCGGCTCTGGCATACGGCAAAATCGCCAAGCTGATGACTTCCCACTTGGTCGCGCCCAGCGCGTACATGGCCTCGCGCTGATCGGCGGGCACCAGCCGGATCACGTCGCGGGCCACCGAGGCGGTGAAGGGCAAAATCATGATCGCCAAAATGGTGACGGCCAGCAAAAAGCCCAGGCCGGTGGGTACCTGCGGCATAAAAAAGCATTGCAGCGAGGTTTTGTTGCTGTTAAACAGCTCGGCGCAGCGGGCGGTCAAATCGGGGTTGCTGGTGTAGAGCCACAGCTGCACCTGCTGAAACAGCGGCTTGAGCGCGAAGAGCGCCCACAGCCCGTATACCACGCTCGGCACGGCGGCCAGCAGCTCAACGAGGTAGCCCACCGGGTTGGCCAGCCACTTGGGCGCGTACTCGGCCACAAACAGCGCCGAGGCAATCGCCAGCGGCACGCTGATCAGCAGCGCCAGAAAGCTGGTCAGCAGCGTGCCCATCACCAAGCTCAGTGCGCCGTACTCGCTGGTGACCGGGTTCCAGACATTGGTGGTCAAAAAACTCAGGCCGAATTTCTGAATGGCCGGCCATGACTGCTGTCCCAGCAGCGCGATGCTCAGCATAAAGGTCAGGGCAATCACCAGCGACAAGCCAACGATGACGGTGCGGAATATCCCGTCGCCTTTAGAACTGAGTTTGGGGAGCGTCACTTTTCGGGGAAAGGGTTCATTCATCTGTGGCCTCTAAGCGCCGAATAAGTGCGCGTTAAGATAGTTCACTGTTCAAGTGTCAGCTTGAAGTCAGGCTGCGAAAAAGTTGACAAGCCAGCAAAAATCGGAGCGCCCACAATGGAGTGCTCCTCGCAGAAGGTCAGGTTTAAGTGGCGTCGTTTAGAACTTTGCGCCGCCGTAAGTCATGCTGGCGATGATGGTCTTGGCTTTGTTGACCGCGTTGGCGGGCAGCTTGGCATAGTCCAGCGGCTCGTTGTACTGCTGGCCGGTGCTGACCATCCAGCTCAGGAGGTTCTTGAGGTCTTTGGCCTGCGCCTCGGTGCGGCTGCCGTATTTCTGGTCTTGATAAAAGATGATGTAAGTAAAGCTGGCAATCGGGTAGGCGTTGGGGTTGGCGCTGTTGGTGATGCTGACGCGGGTATCGGCTGGAATGACCACGCCTTCAGCGGCCAGCGCGGCTGGGCCGTTGTCGGCCACGATCATTTTGCCGGCCCGGTTTTTGACTGCGCCGAAATCCAGTTTGGTCTGCTTGGCGTAAATCAGTTCCACGTAACCAATCGCGCCGGGGGTGCTTTTGACGATGCCGGCCACGCCGTCGTTGCCCTTGCCGCCCACGCCCACCGGCCACTGCACACTGTTGGCGCTGCCGACCTTGGTTTTCCACTCGCTGCTGACTTTGCTCAGGTAATCGGTGAACACGGCGGTGGTGCCGGAGCCGTCCGAGCGGCGGGCCACCGTGATGGGCAGGCCGGGCAAGGTCACGTCAGGGTTGAGTTTCTTGATGGCCGGGTCGCTCCATAACTTGACTTTGCCGAGGTAGATGTCGGCCAGCAGCTTGCCGTCGAAGTTGAGCTTGGTGGTCACGCCGGGCAGGTTGTAGGAAGGCACCACTGCGCCGATGGCGGTGGGGATGTGCAGCAGCTTGCCGGGAGCAGGCTTCATGGCTTCGTCGCTCATGGGGTTGTCGCTGGCTCCGAAGTCCACGGTGCGGGCGATGATCTGCTGCTGGCCCGAGCCGGAACCCACCGATTGGTAGTTCACGTCGTTGCCGCTGGCGGTTTTGTATTCGGCAAACATCTTGGAATACAGCGGATAAGGAAAGCTCGCGCCCGCGCCGGTAATGGTGGCAGCGGAAGCGGCAGCGGCGGTCATTGCGATCAGGCTCAGGCCCAAAGTCAAAATCTTCTTCATGCCTCACACTGTGCTGGCCTTTTGTCAGGGGAACGTCACTGGTTTGTCAGGCATGTGTCAGCAGATCCACTTGAGGTGGTGTCCGCTTGCTCAGCATTTTTGAAGACGGGTGGCCCATCTGGGAAGCTTAAGAAACACCCCCAGCAAATTTGTACCGAGTTCAAGGCAGGATGCTAAGTTAAGCCATGACCGCCGCTGCCCACCCACCCGCGCTGCACCATCTGCGCGGCACGCTCTACGCCGCCTTGATCCCGATTCCCTTGCCGATGAAAACGGTCACGGTGCTGATCGACCTCTCACCGCCCGTGACTTTGATCGACACCAGCATCAACACCCCTGAAGCTCGGCAGGCCCTCGAAGCCGCGCTGAGTGCCCTCGGCCTGCACTGGCCCGATATCGAGCGCGTCATCGTGACCCATATCCATCCCGATCACTACGGCTTGGCGGGGCTGATCGAGGAGCGCAGCGGAGCGTCGGTGCAGATGCTTGACCACTCCGTCAAGCAAGAACGGCTCTGGTCGGACTGGGAAAGGCAGTTGCCCGCTCAGCACCAGTTTTTTGCCGAGCACGGTGCGCCGCCGAATTTTGGCGTCGGCGAAGCGCAAACCTCTGAGTGGGTTTGCCCCGCCGTCCGCCTGACGCCGCTGCAAGCGGGGCAACAGGTGACGCTGGACGGGGCCGAGTGGCAGGTGCTGTGGCTGCCGGGCCACGCCGACGGGCACTTGGGGTTGTGGCAACCTGAAACCGAGCTGCTGATCGCCGGAGACGCCATCTTGCCGCGCATCACCCCCAACATCGGGCTGTATGTGGGTGGGCGGCCTGATCCGCTGGGCGATTACTTTGCCACTCTTGAAAGCATCAGGGCGCTTGACCCGGTGCAGGCGGTGGTGGGCCACTACGGGCCAACGATGGACAAGGTGGCGGGGCGGGCGCAGGAAATACACGGGCATCACTTGGAGCGCCTGGATGAGCTCCTTGTGGCCGTGCGAGAGCGCCCCCGCCACGCTTACGACCTGAGCTTCGTGCTGTTTGCCCGCGAGTTGCCGCCGAGCGGTCGCCGCTTTGCAGTGGCCGAAACTTTGGCCCACGCCGAGTATTTGCGGCTGGGCGGCGCGGTGCAGCGCAGTTGGGTAGACGGGGTTTGGCAGTATCACGACTGAGGGAGCGGTGATAAGCCCCAAATAGAGACACGAAAAGGCGGGCCAGCTTGATCAGCCGCCCGCCCTCTTTTTGAAGTTCTTACTTCGTTGTCGGTGTTGCCGCGCCGGTCACGGCCTTTTTGCCCATGCGTTCTTCCAGCAGCACCACCATTGGGGCCACGATATAAATGCTGGAATAAGTGCCGATCACGATACCCACGATCAGCGCAATCGAGAAGTCGCGCAGCACCGGGCCGCCGAAAATCAGCAAGCTGAACAGCGGCAACATGGTGCTGATCGAGGTCATCACCGTGCGCGAGAGCGTTTGATTGATCGAGATATTCACGATGTCGCGGTAGCTCTTGCCGCGCAGCAGCTTGAGATTTTCGCGGATACGGTCAGACACGATAATGGAATCGTTGAGCGAGTAGCCGATCAGGGTCAGCAGGGCGGCCACCGAAGCGATGTTGAATTCCAGTTTCGCCACGGCGTAGAGGCCCATCACGATGGCCACGTCGTGCAGCACGGCGATCACCGAGCCGAAGCCCATCACGAAGTCGAAGCGGAACCAGACGTACACCAGAATCAGGCCCAGGCCCACCAGCACAGCGTAGATGGTTTGCTGGGTGAGTTCTGCGCCCACCGCTGGCCCCACCGTTTCGGTTTGCTGCACTTCGCCGCCGGGCAGCGCGTTGATTTTGGCGTCCAGCAGCTTGACTTGGTCGCTGGTCAGTTCCGGCACCTTGATGGTGTAGGTCACGCCCCCTGCCGTCGGGTTGATGTCGCGCTGGATGCTGGTGCTTTGGCCGGTTACGTTGGCAACGCCAGCGCTGGTGACTGCTGTGCGAACCTGCTCGGTGGTGGTGCTTGGGGCAGCTTTGGCGGTGATGCTGGTGCCGGAGGTGAAGTCCACCCCGAAATTCAGTCCCCGCACGCCCACGAAGGTTGCGCCCGCGATGGCCAGCAAGATGCTGGCAGTGGTGATAAAGGGAGCGGCTTTAATGAAGTTGACGTTCGGAACGCCGATTCGGAACGGCGCTTTGAAGTCGCGCTTGTTGGCAACGGCGTACAGCATCCACTTGGCGAACACCAAGTTAGAAAAAGCCGAGGCCACCACGCCGATAATCAAAGTGACGGCAAAGCCTTTGACCGGCCCCGAAGCGTAGTTGTAAAGCGCCAAAGCTGAGAGCAGGTGAGAAGCGTTCACGTCCAAAATGGTCAGGGTGGAGTGTTCGTAGCCCACGTTGATGGCGTTTTTTAGACCTTTACCCCGGCCCATTTCCTCTTTGATGCGCTCGAAGGAAATTACATTGCCGTCCACTGCCGCGCCGATGGTCAGCACCAGACCAGCGATACCCGGCAAGGTCAGGGTGGCCCCGAAGCCGCCCAGCAAGCCCAGAATGGTCACCGAGCTGAACAGCAAGCCCAGAGAGCCGACCAGACCGAACCAGAAGCCGTAATAGAAAAACAGCATACCGAAGACGGCGGCGATACCGACCAGCGCGGCAATTGCGCCGCTGCGGATGGCGTCTGCGCCCAGCGTCGGCCCGATGGCGCGTTCCTCGTCCACTTTAATTTTGATTGGCAGTGAGCCGGATTTCAGCACCAGGGCCAACTCGCTGGCTTCTTTGGAATCGAAGCTGCCGGTGATTTGGAAGTTGTTGTAAAGCGCCGACTGAATGGTGGCCACCGATTTGATCTGGCCGTCGAGCACCACCGCCATCGATTTCTGAACATTCTTGCTGGTGAAGTCGCCAAAGGCTTTGGAATCTTTGGGATTGACGTTGACGTTGACCTGCCAGACGCTGGGCCGCTGCTGGTCGATGCCTGCCGTCGCGCCCGCCACGATGCTGCCGGTGGCCTCAGCCGGGCCGAGGTCGGAGAGCTTGTAGCCGAGCGAGGCGGGGTTGCGCTGCAACTCGGCGGGGTCTTGCTTGGCTCCGGGGTTGACGATCTTGAATTCTAGCTTGGCCTGCTGCTTGACAATTTGCCGGGCGCTGTCCTGCACGGCGGGGGTGGCTCCCGGAATCTCCACGACCACCCGTTTGCCGCCGGAGACGGTCACGGTGGGTTCGGTTACGCCGAGGGTGTTGATGCGGTTTTCGATGATGGTCTTGACCTGTTCGAGCTGGTCTTTGGTGGCCGTTCCCGTTTCCGGCGAGAGCGTCATCCGCAGCCCGCCTTCGAGGTCTAGGCCCAGCGTGATGAATTTAAAGTTGTTGCCCCACAGCTCACCAATATGTTCGCGGTGCTGCCAGGGCCGCCAGATAAAGGCGATACTCAGCACCAGCACCGCCAAAATGGCGAGGGTGGTCGTGATGGAGTTGCGCCGCTGCGGGGCGGCTTTCTTGCGGCGTACAGGCCGTTTGGGGGCATGAAAGGTCATAGGGACTCCGAGGGAAAGAAGGGTTCAAGGTCGGTGGCGTGCGGGCCTGACCTCAGCCCCCATCAGTTTGCTGCCGTCCCAGCGCTGTCAAGTCCGGCATTCTCGGCCCTGTTTGGGCTTCGCCCAGCAGCGGCGCGGTTCGCTGATAGTGCGGCGTGCCGATGATCAGTTCTTCTTGCGGCGCGGCCAGTAAGCTCGGCCCCGGCGTCGGCGCAGGCATGGCCCGCAGTTCCGGCAAGGCGGCTTGCCCCGCCGTCATCAGCGTGCGCTGGCCTTCGGGGTGCGGCGTTTGGTTGCCCCACACCGCCAGCAAGGAGAAGACAGCAATCAGCCCCGGCCACAGCTTGATAAAGCGGGCCAGAAAGTGGGGTGAGGGCGGCAGAATCTTCATCGGGTTTTGACGGCGTTAAGGTGGCCTTAAGGCAAGTCACTATAGCAGCGCTGGGCTGAGGGGTTTCTGGTTTGCCTGACCAAACCACGAAAAAGGCCGGACACTTGGCCCGGCCCTTCTTGATCTGAAGATTCAAACGTGGAAGCTCAAATGTAGAGACTCAGGCGGAGTGCTTAGCCTTTCACCGCGCCCGCCGTCAAACCGGAGACGATGTTGCGCTGGAACACCAGCACCAAAATAATCAGCGGAATCGTGACCACGATGCTGGCGGCCATGATCTGGCCCCACGGCTGATCGAACTGCGTCGCGCCGGAGTAGTTGGCGATCACCACCGGCACGGTGCGGCGGGTGCTGGTAAAGGTCAGCGCGAAGAGGTACTCGTTCCAAGCGTTGATGAAGGCCAAGAGGCCAGTGGTCACCAGCGCCGGCATCATTACCGGAAACAAAACCAGAAAGAGGGTTTGCAGCGGCGATGCGCCGTCAACCAGCGCGGCTTCTTCTAATTCACCGGGCAAATCGCGTACGAACGAGGTCAGCACCCAGACCGTGAAGGGAATGGTGAAAATCAGGTAAGCGAGAATCAGGCCGCTGGGCGTGTTGTAGAGGCCCAGCGAGTTGATCAGGGTGTAGAGGCCGCCCAGCACTGCGATTTGCGGAAACACACTGACGGCCAGCACGATATACAGCACCGCCGACTTGCCCCTGAACTTGAATCGCCCCAGCGCGTACGCGGCAAAACTGCCGAACAGCAGCGCAATCGCCACCGCGCCCACAGCGGTAACCAAGCTGTAGAGCAGGCCCAGACGGAAGTTGGGATTGGCAAACACGTCGATGTAATTGCCCAGCGTAGACGGCGCAGTGGCGAAGGCCAGGGGCTGCAAGAACAGATCGCCCGCTTTGCGGAAGCTGGTCAGCACTGCCCAGAGAAACGGAATGAGCAGGTAAAGGGTGATCACGACAACGAGCGCGTAAAAGCCGACGCGTTGGAGGTAGTACAAAGTGGGATTGGTGCGTTTT
The DNA here is from genome assembly GCF_003860465.1 of Deinococcus psychrotolerans. Taxonomy (NCBI): domain Bacteria; kingdom Thermotogati; phylum Deinococcota; class Deinococci; order Deinococcales; family Deinococcaceae; genus Deinococcus; species Deinococcus psychrotolerans. Next base: position 1,617,929 of record NZ_CP034183.1, on the reverse strand, counting down.
AAGTACATGATGTAGTCCTCCTGGCTCAGTCGAATTTCACGCGGAAGGCCGTGACATAAACCACCACGATCACCATGATGATGATGAAAATGGCGATGGATACGGCGCTGCCCATGCCCAGCAACTGATTGTCGATCAGGGCTTGCCGGGCGTAAGCAGTCATCGACAGCCGGGCCGCCGAGACGTTGCCGACCATCACCGACATGATGTCGAAGACCCGCAGGGCATCGAGGCTGCGGAACACCAACGCCACCAAGAGAGCGGGGCGCAGCAGCGGCAAGGTCATCTGCCAAAACTGACGGCCCTTGCTCGCGCCGTCCATGTCAGCGGCTTCATACATGTCGCTGGGCAAGCTTTGCAGGCCTGCCAAGATCAGCAGCGCCATGAACGAGGTGGTTTTCCAAACGTCCACCGCGATCATGGCCCAGATGGAGGTGGTGGGATTGGCCAGCAGCGCCGTTCCGCCGAGCAGGCCGCGCCCGATCAGGCCGAACGAATCGTTGTACATGTACGCCCACATCTGCGCCGAAACGACGGTGGGAATGGCCCACGGCACCAGCATGGCGGTTCTTAGGAAGGCTCGGCCCGGAAAAGCGCTGTTGACCACCAGAGCGATAATCATGCCGAAAACAGTTTCTAAAAAGACTGACACCACTGTAAAAAGCAGCGTATTGGTGACTGCGCCCCACCATTTAGGGTCTTGCAAAAAGCCCAACGCAATGCCTTCGTCGGTGGTAAACCAAAAATTGCCCAGTCCCAGAAAGGTTTTCTGGTCGGGCGAGGTGAGGTTGGCTTCAAACAGCGAGAAGAAAATGGTGCGGTAAAGCGGATAACCTGCCACCAAGATGATGGCGATCATGGTGGGAATCAGCAGCCAGACGGCTTGGCGGGCGCGGGTCGCTTCGATGCCGCGCTGTTTGACAGCTTTATTGGTGGGTACAGTGGTGGTCATAAGCCGGTGATCTCCTTCTTGGCGCACACGGGCAAAACCCTAAGCCATCAGCGAAATGCGGAAATAAAAAAGTGAGCAAGAAAAGGAAGGCAGCAAATGCAGCGTAAGTCAGATTACGATCAGCTTGTTATCCAAAAAAGGGGGATGTCCGTACCCTCTGGACATCCCCCCTACGCTCCGTCAGTCAGGAGCGCGGTGAGCGTTTACCAACCACGACCTTTGATACGGGCCAGATCGGTGCTGAGCTGCTTGACCGCGTCTGCGCCTTTGGTTTTCTTGTTCAGCACGTCGGTGACGGCGGTGCTGAAGGCCTGCGAAACTTGGTTGTACTTGTCTTTGGTGGGGCCGGAAGGACGCGCCACCGCGTTGGTAAAGACGTCGAGCAAGCTGCCGAAGAACGGGTTGGCTTTCAGGATGTCTTTGTCTTTGTAGAGGCTGTTGATGGTGGGGTTGTACGAGCCTTCGATGGCGCGAATCTTTTGCTCTGCGGGGCCGGTCAAGTAGCGCACCAAAGCGATGGCCGCGTCCTGATTCTTGGAGTACATGCTCACGCCAAGCTGCCAGCCGCCCAAGGTCGCGGCGGGGCTGCCACCAGGGCCAGCAGGCAAGGGGGCCACGCCGATCATGCCTTTGACTTTGCTGTCGGCGCTTTGGCCGAGCGCCCAGGCGTAGGGCCAGTTGCGCATGAAAGCGGCGTTGCCGGACTGGAAGATGCCGCGTGCGGGCTCTTCGTCGTAGGTGGTCACGCCTTTGGGGCTGATGGTGCCGACCCAGCTCGCGGCGGCGTCGAGCGCAGCGGCGGCTTTGGCGTTGTCGATGGTGATTTTGCCCGCGTCGTCGACGATGGTGCCGCCGCCGAAGCTGTTGACCCATTCCAACGCGTCGCAGGTCAGGCCTTCATAGTTCTTGCCTTGAAAGACGAATCCGGCAAAGGCCTTGTTGGCTTTCTGCTCGCCGTCCTGAATTTTCTTGGCCATCATTGCCAGGGCAGCCCAAGTCTTGGGGGCGGCGGTAAAGCCGTACTTCTTGAGCAAGTCGGTGCGGTAGTAAAGAACCCCTGCGTCGGTAAACCAGGGCATGGCCACCAGTTTGCCGTTGACGGTGTCGGCGGCGATGATGGCTTTGAAGTTGGCGTTGACTTCGGCGGCAGGAACTTTGCCCTTGAGATCAACGAAGTGCTGGGCCAGCAAGCCCGGCCACACCACGTCGAGTTGATAGACATCGATGTCGCTGCTCTTGGCGGCGAGTTGCTGCTGATACAGGCCCAAACGGTCGTTGGTCAAGTTGGGGCTTTCGAAGACTTTGACAGTGTTGCCGGTGGCCTTGGCCCAGCGGGCCGCGCCTTCTTTACACAGTTGGAGTTCTTGGCCCACAGAACCGCAGGCGAGAGTAACAGTGACGGCGTGGGCTTGTGAGCCCAGCGCGGCGGCGGCGGCAACAGCTAACAACATGGCGGGTTTCTTCATGTATTCCTCCGGATGAAACCTCGACTTGGGCCAGCACCGAGTGATCGGTGAACAAAAGCCAGCTTTCGGAAGCGGTTCCACATTTGAACGTTTGGTAGCGGAAGATTACACCCCTCACCGAACATTGTCAATGCTAGGAGAGCCATTTGAGCGCGTTCGGGACAGCTTTAAGCAGTCTCTGAGGAGGCCCGTCAGCTTGCCGTCAGACCTAGATTTTGTGTGCGCTGGGTGAAGTTCTGCTCGGGGCGGTGTGGAAAACCATACAAGCAGCGTGGCGGCTTCTTGGCGCTCAAAAGTTCAGGGCGGCAGAGGATTTGATAAAGCTCTGCCGGGGGAATGGAGTGAGCGGTTCGGCCCCCAAACACTCCCTGTAATTCACTTTCATCAGGTGCTGTCCGCACCTGCCGCGCCCGCCCGCTCATTCAAGAAAGAAGTCCTTTTTGCCCAATGCCTCAAGCACCCGCCGCAGCCAGCCAAAAGCGCTCGACCCGTACGTCTGGAGCGCACCACACCAGCGCTGCTCGGCGGCCCACGCCCCAGATCAGCGCCGCCTGCCCAAAGTCTTGGCCGAGTTCTAAGGCGCGGCGCAGGTTGAGCGCCGGCACGATCAAGGTCGGCTCGGCCCAAGGGCCCTCGCCGTTGACGCCTTCTAAGGCAGGCCACGCCGCCAAAGCCGCTTGCAGGCGCGACTGTGCTTCGGCATTGCTGGCGGGGTCGCTGGCCTGACCGTGTGGATTCCAAGCCGTCAAGATGGCCCAGCGCTGTTGTGGCAAGCTCCAAAAGGGCAAGACGTCCCCAGCGTGGCTCAACTGGTAGCGCTGCTGAGCCATGCCGTAGGAAGTGGCCAGAAAAGCGGAGCGCAATTCATTGGGCGGCGATTGGAAGTTAATGGCAGGGGAGTTCACGGTGAGGCTTTTACCGAGAAGGCGTGGCTGTCACCAGCGCTTCGACGGCGATCAAGTCAGATTGACCGAAGCGCAGCAAAACCTTGACGCGCTTGCCGACCTTGAAGGTGCCGCCCAGTACCACCCGGTAAGGACTGCTCTGCGAAACAATCAGCGGCCCGGTCAGCGGAATTTCTTTGACGGCTTGGCAGCTTGGGGTGCAGCGCAGCAGTTTGGCGTGTCCAGTGTCTGACCACACGCCGGTCAGGCTTTGGGCGCTGCCGGGCAGCAAGTGGGCTTCGAGCAGCACCCCGCCGAAGGTAGGCCGCAGGGTGGCCGTTTCAGCGCTGGGCGCGGCCAAGACACCCGCGCTCAGCAGTCCCGCTAGGCCGCACGCCAGCCAGAGCGGGCGGCCCCGGCGGCTCACTCGTCGTCTCCGTCTTCGTCCGGTGTACCGGCGTCTGGAGCGTCCACATCTGTTTTCATCAGCTCGCGTAGCACCGAAGTGGCAAAGCTGCCTTTGGGCAAGGCAAAGCTGACGGTGTAGCCGTCTTCTTCGGGCGTCAGGGCGGCGTCTTCCATGAAAATGCGGATCAGGCGGCGGTCACCCCTGCGGGAAGCGAAGACCTCGGGCGTCAAGCCGAATTCACCCAGCACTTCAGCTTCGAGTGCGCCCGCGTCCAAGGTCAGCGGCTTGGTTTTGCGTCCGAACAGCGTGCCGGTGGCGCTAACCTCGTTCCGGGCGGCGCGGGGGGACTCGGCCTGTGCGTCTTCGACCAAAAAGACCCCACCGGTGTCGTGTTTCTTGGCCATGTCACCGCTGAGGAGCCCATCAAACAGGCCGCGCTCTAGCCTCAAGCTGACAAAGCGGTTGAACAGAGCGCTCTGCACGCTGCTGCTCAAGAACCGCCGGACTTGTGGGTCGCGCAGCTCCGACTCGCCGCGCAGCACCTTTAGGCCTTCCTCGGCATTCAGACCGCCGAGGCCAAAGCGCTGCGGCCCGAAGTAATTGGGCACACCCAAATGCGTGAGCAAGTCCAGCGTGCTTTGTGCCTGAGCCGCCGTCTCCGGAGCGCCGCGCACCCGCACGGTAAAGTGGTTGCCACGCAGGTGACCGAGGCCGAGCTTGTTGGTGTGGCGGCCCGTCTCTAAAATCTGCACGCCCTCCAAGCTGAAGTCGCCCAAACGGGCTTCATACTTGGCGGGCAAGCTGATCCACTGCCGGGTGACGGCGTGGCGGTCTTTGAGACCCGCGATGCCGAGGTCTTTGGCTTTGACGCCGAGCTGCACACTGAGCTGCCGCGCCAGGTGTGCGGTGGTGTGCCCGACTTTCTCAAGGTGCAAGTACAAGTGGTCGCCGCTGCCAGACGGCAAATAGGTGGGGCGTTCCTCGACCACGAAGTCGGCTGGCTCTCGCCGCAGGAGGCCGCCGCTGCCGGGGGTGGGCGTCAAGGCGCTGAGCGCCGACCAAGAAAAAATCAGATTCACAAGGCACCTATGGTACTGCGGCCAGATGTGACAACCGCTCGGTGGCCGCCGCAGATGAAGACGGGGCGCTCTCATCTGTCTTGCCCGCTCCATGAAGCCCAATTCTTACAAATTCAAAAAGTGCGGCCCAGACGCGGAAAATTCTAATAAATGTGAACAATTCGAGACGATCGACTCTCCACTTTGGATGAGAATCCTCTCATGTTGGCTCGTCAGAACGAAATTTCTGGCGATGGGTCTTCATGATTGAAGGTTGAGGGCGAATTTGGCCGAGAGGAGCCAAAGACTCAAGTGCGTCCAGCACGGCAAAATTTAGACTTTGTAAGAAATATTGTGTCAAAGTTCACATCCTGGGTCGGTGAGGTGAGGCTGCTGCAAGGGGGCATTTTCTAAGCTTCTTCTCAGATAGACGAGCACGGCCCCCACCCTCACTTTTGCTTTCGGAGACCATCATGAAAACCCCCCTGACTTTTTTGACCATCGGCTTTTTCGCTCTCGCACTGACTGCCTGCGGAGGCGCAAATCTTCCCTCGCCTTCAGCCGGAGCAGGCGCGGCGGTGGGCAGCAGCGAAGTCTCCGGCGGTTTGGGAGCCAGCAGCAGCAAAGACGCGGGGCCGCAGGATATGACGGCGGAAGAAAGAATGGTGCTGGAGCAGACCAACAAAGCCCGCGCCGTCGCCCGCACCTGCGGCGATCAGCAGTTTGCCGCCGCCGGCCCGCTGACCTGGAACGGCTACCTCGCCAAGTCGGCCCGCGCCCACTCGCAGGACATGGCCGACAAGTCGTACTTCAGCCACGTCGGCCTGGACGGCAGCACCATGATCAAGCGCGACGAAGCGGCTGGCTATAGCGCTTGGCAAGAACTCGGCGAAAACATCGCTGCCGGATACGCCGTCGCCGTTGTCGTCCAAGGCTGGATTGACAGCCCCTCACACTGCAAGACCTTGATGGATCCCAAGTACAAAGAGCTCGGCGTCGGCTACGTCTACAAGCAGGGCACCCAGTACGGCACCTACTGGACGCAGGAGTACGGCACCCGCTGAGCAGCGCGGAACGCTCTGAGAAAAAAAAGGAAGGAAGCGGGGACGAAGCTAAAAGAGCTTTCGTCCCCGCTGGGGTTTTTGGGAACGCCGTCAGGCCAGTTAGCCGCCCAGGTAAGCGTGCAGTACCCGCTCGTCGCCCACCAGTTCGCTCGACAAGCCGCTGAAGGTGACTTGCCCGGCTTCCATCACATAAGTGCGGTGGCTGGTCTGCATGGCGAGCTTGGCGTTTTGCTCGACCAGTAAAATGGTCACGCCTTGGGCATTGAGTTCTTTGATGATCTTGAAGATTTCAAGGACGATAATCGGCGCGAGGCCGAGGCTCGGTTCGTCGAGCAGGAGAAGTTTGGGGCGGCTCATCAGCGCTCTGGCGATGGCCAGCATCTGCTGTTCGCCGCCCGATAATGTTCCGGCCAGTTGGCTGCGGCGCTCGCCCAGGCGCGGAAAACGCTCGTACATCCTCTGCACGTCACTGTGAATGCCCGCCGTGTCTTTGCGGATATACGCGCCGAGTTCCAAATTATCGGCGATGCTCTGGCGGGCCAAGACCTGCCGCCCTTCAGGACTCTGGGCAATGCCGTAGCTGACCACCTTATCGGCAGTGACACGCGACAAATCATGGCCGTCGAAGATAATCTGGCCGCTTTTGGCTTTCAGCATCCTTGAAATGGCCCGCAGCGTGGTGGTTTTGCCCGCGCCGTTCGCGCCGATGAGGGTCACGATTTCGCCTTGCTCGACGGTCAGCGAGAGGTCGCGCACCGCTTGAATGGCTCCGTAATTGACGCTGAGATTTTTGAGTTCTAGGAGAGGCAAGGGGAGGCTCCTTTCGGGTGGGGTTGTGCCGAGAGCGGCGGCGACTAGAAACAGGTTGGCTGGCGTTTGTGGCTGTCTTTTCTTGGCTTTACTTCTCGGAATGGAGCGGATTGCGTTGGTTCTTGCCCGCTGTGCGCTTCTCGCAAACTGAACGCGGTGATAAGCTGTTTCGCGCATGGACTCTCTGGGCTGCCTGTGTTCTCCTGTCTTCATGTCCACCAACTTTTACCCGCCACTGAACCTCAAAGTCATTACGCCCAAGCTGGAACTGCGTGGAGCGACGGACGAACTGCTGGCCCAGCTTCTTCCAATTGTCCGTGCTGGCGTGGTCACGCGCCCACCTGATCCATTCGACGATCCGATGTCGCTTTATGCAGACAATCCGCTGCGTGAAAGGAAGTGGCTTCAGGCCATCTGGCGCGGACGGGGCAATGTTCACCCTGATTCTTGGCGTTTGTACTTTGTGGTGATGCTGAACGGGCAGGCGGTGGGCATGCAGGACTTGATCGGCGTGAATTTTGACACTTGCCGCACCGTCACCAGCTTTTCTTGGCTGGCTCCCAGTGCTCGGCAACAAGGACTGGGACGAGAGATGCGTGCGGCCATTCTTCACCTCGCCTTCGAGGGGTTTGGCGCGGGGCAGGCGAATAGCGAGGCGTTCTTTGACAATTCGGCGTCTAACCGGGTCTCGGAAAGCATGGGCTACCAACCCAACGGCACGGACTGGGCCACCCGGCGCGGTGAACCCGCCGTACTCAACCGCTGGCGGCTTGGGCGGGAAGACTGGGAACCAAATCGCCGCAGCGACATCGAGCTGATCGGCGTGGAGGAGTGCAGAGCCGTGTTGTCCATCGAGTAAGCACAGACCCCTGGGATGCAGGTCGGTGAGTGCCGCGAGTGCTCTCCTGCTTCCCCCATCTCCTCAGGCCCCCAAATACGCTTCGATGACTTTGGGATCGCGCTGCACGTCGGCGGGGTTGCCCACCGCGATTAATTGCCCGAAGTTCAGCACGGCCACACGGTCACACAAATTCATCACCAGCGGCACGTGGTGTTCGATGACCATCACCGTCAGGTCGAACTGGTCACGGACTTCCCGAATGAAGGTGGTCAGGGCGCTCTTTTCGGCGGTATTCATGCCCGCAGCCGGTTCGTCGAGCAGCAGGGCACGCGGCTGGGTGGCCAAAGCGCGGGCGATTTCTAAGCGGCGCTGGTCGCCGTAGGCGAAGTTGGCGGCCTGCTCTCCGGCCCGATCAGCCAGACCCACCAAATCCAGCAGTTCCCAGGCCCGCTGCTCGACTCGGCGCTCCTCGGCTTTGTCGCGGCCAAAGATGCCCGTCCACAGTCCGGCGTGGGTGCGGCTGTGCTGGGCAATCTTGACATTTTCCAGCGCCGAGAGCGGCCCGAACAGCCGAATGTTCTGGAAGGTGCGGCTGATGCCCGCTTCGGCCACCTGATAAGGCGCGAGGCCGGTCATATTCTGGCCCCCGAAACTCAGTGAGCCGCTGCTGGGCGGCGTCAGGCCGGTCATCAAGTTAAAGAGAGTGGTTTTGCCCGCACCGTTGGGGCCGATCAACCCGAAAATCTCGCCGCGCCGCACCTGAAACGACACGTCGCCCACCGCCACCAGGCCGCCGAAGCGCCGCGTCAGGTGCTGGGCGTCGAGGAGAATCGGAATTTCGGGCACGGGTTTTTGCTGAAGCGTATTAGAAAGCGTCATGTCGTCTCCGACGTGTAGGGCGGCCCCGACGGGCCTTCGTTGAGCGTCGGCGGCTTGGGACGGGTCGGCGGCTTGGGCTTGCGGCTCAGGCTGCCCACGATGCCCTGCGGCAAATAAAGACTCGCCACCACCAGCACCAGCCCGTTGATCACCAAGCGCCAATCAGCCAGCCCGCGCAGCACTTCCGGGAGGGCCGACAGCAGCGCCCCGCCCACCAGCGGCCCCCACATGCTGCGGCTGCCGCCGATCAGCACGAAGGCCAGGTAAGCGATAGAGGCGTCGAAAGTGCCCTGCTTGGCGTTCCAGGTATTGAGAAAGGGAGCGCTCATCGAGCCGACGATGCCGGCCAGCACTGCGCCGATGACAAAGGCCAGCACCTTGTAGCGGGTTGGCGACACGCCCATCGCGTCGGCAGCCAGCTCGTCCTCGCGGATGGCCCGGAAGGCCCGGCCCGTGCGCGATTTGGAGAGCTGTCGGAAGAACAGCAGGGTCAGGATCAGCAGCGGCAAGAACAGCCACAGGTACTGCCAGCGGTCAACGAAGCCGAAAGGTTGCGGAATGGCGAAAATGCCCACTGCCCCACCAGTAATTTCTAGGTTGAGCGACAGCACCCGCAAAATTTCCACGAAAGCGATGGTGGCCAGTGCCAGATAGATGCCGCGCAGCCGCAGCGCCGGAACGCCCACGAGAAGACCGAGCAGCGCACAGGCCAGAGCCGCGAGCAGCCAGGTCAGCGGATAGATGCCGTACCCCAGCGAGTCGCGCCAGCCCGCGAAGGCCGGATTGGTCAGTAGAATGGCAGCGATATAGCCGCCCACCGCGTAAAACCCCGGACTCGCCAGCGAGAGTTGTCCGGCCATCAGCGGGGCGTAGAGGCTCAGGCCCAAAAGACCCTGCTGAAGCATGGTGGCGATCAGAAAGCCGTATTGTTGCAGAAATTCCATACATTAAACCTTTTGAATCTGCGCCTGGCCCAGCAAGCCCTGAGGACGCACCAGCAAAATAATGAACAGCAGCGCAAAGGCCACCGCTTCCTTGTAAGCGCTGTACTGGGAAGGCACGAACGCCTCGGCCAGCCCGATGACCAGTCCGCCCACTACTGCGCCGGGAATACTGCCCAGCCCGCCCAACACGATGACGGCCAGCCCCTTAAGGCCGAAGGTGACGCCGAAGTACGGCCCCGCGATGCCAAACGAACTACCGACCAGCGTTCCAGCGAGGCCGCCGAGGAGTCCCGACAGAAAAAAGGTGATGATGACAAAGCGGTCTACGCTGATGCCCAGCAGCGAAGCGGTGCCGGGGTTTTCAGCAACGGCCCTGAGCGCCTTGCCGGTGCGGGTGCGCCCGATGACCCAGCCGAGAACCAGCAGCAGCACCATGCTGACGGCAAAAATAATGACCTGCACCGTACGGATGATGATGGTTTTGTCGCCCAGATGAAACAGCAGTGCGGGCGGCAGGTTGCCGTAAATGCCATCGGGAAACGAGTAGCTCTCCGCGCCCACCAGAATCTGAATCAGGTTGACGATCACCAGCGCCACGCCCAGCGAACTCACCAGCGCCAGCAGTGGGTCGGCGCTGCGCGTCCGCATGGGCCGGAAGGCGAGGCGCTCGATGATGACGGCAACCACTCCTGCCAGCAGCGAGCCGATGAGCGCGGAGAGAGCAAAGCCCCAGGCGCTGCCCGAGAGCGGTGAGCCATTGGGAAACAAATTGAGGCCCTTCAGCAAGCCGTTGTCACTAAACTGACCGGAGATCAGAGTGTAGGTAAAGTAAGCGCCCAGCGTGAACACCGCGCCGTGCGCGAAATTGATGATGCCCAGAATCGAGAACACCAGCGTGTAGCCCAGCGCAAAAATGGCGTAGACGCTGCCAATCGCCAGACCGTTCAGGACATTTTGTAAAAAACCGCTCAGTTCCAAGGAATACGCTCCTTTTTACCCACAAGTGGGGAGTGGTGAGCAGGAAAAAATAAAGTCCCACTCTCCACTCCCCACTGGGTATTTGCTTACTTCAAAAAGACGAAGGTGCCGTTCTTGGCGTCTTTCATCTTGATTTGCGCCACGTAGAACGCCTGCTGCACGATGTCGCCGTCTTTATCGAAGCTGAGTTCGCCTAGGGGCGTCTTGTATTTCCCGATCAGGATCTGTTTGTTGAGGGCCACTCTGAGTTCGCCCAGATCCCAGTCGGCGATTTTCTTCTTGCGGTCAAGCACCTTGAGGGCGTCCACGAAGACCTGCACACCGGTGTACGCCTGAGCCGCGAATTGAGGTGGATCTTTTTTGTACTGCGCCTTGTATTCACGGGCAAACAGCTGGTTGGCGGCGCTCGATTGGGTGGGGCTGTAGGCCTGCGCGACAATCACGCCGTCACAGTACTGGCCGCAGATGGGAAACATGCTGGAACTGTTCAGGCCGTTGCCGCCCACGATCAGCCCCTTGTAGCCGAGTTGACGCAGCTGCTTGATCAGGTTGCCGCTGTCATTGGCCAGTCCGGAGATGATCACCAGATCCACGTTCTCGCCCAGCACCGCCGTGACCTGCGTGGTGAAGTCGTTGTCGGTGGTCTGGAACTTTTGCACGGTGGCGATGTTGAGATCGAGGTCTTTGGCCGTCTGCTGGAAGATCCCCGTCTCAGAAGTCGAGAAAGCGTCGTTCTGGGCGTAGAGCACCGCCACTTTCTTGAGCTTGGGATTGATCTTGAGGGCCTGTTTGAGCGCGTTGGGCGCAATCGCTGTGACCGGCGCAGAAACGCGGGAGATGTACGCGCCGATCTGCGGAATGCCTTTGGCGGTGTTGCTCGGCCCAATTACTGGCACTTTGGCACGGTCGGCGATGGGGTCGGCGCTGAAGGCCTGCTGAGAAAGCGTTGGCCCCACGATGCCGACCACGTTGTCTTTGCTGATCAGGTTTTGAAAGGCGTTGATGGCTCCGGCTTCATCGCCGCTGGTGTCTTGAAAGACCAATTTGATCGGGGTGCCGCCCACGCCGCCGCGTGCATTCAAAAATTTCTCGGCCAGTTTGGCTCCGATCACCTGTTCCTGACCGAACAGCGAAGCGTTGCTGGTTTGCGCCACCGCGATTCCAATCGCAATCGGTGTGGCGACTTTTTGAGCGGCGGCGAGGCTGAGGGCGCTGAGCAGAAGTAAACTGAGGGTTCGTTTCATGTGATCTCCAGACTCCAGTGAGGAGCAAGTTTGATAAAGAGTGGCTTTAATCTTGCCACGCTCAGCCGACTTGTCAAGCGCGGGTGTGAAATTTTTATTCTATGAAGCTGAGCTCCGGCTTCTCCGCTGAGCCGCCACGAACGCCAGGAAGTCGGCCTGTGGGAGGGTGTTGACCACCTCGGCAGCCGTCAGTCCGGCTTTGCGGGCCACCAGTGCGCCGTAATGGATGTCACTCAGACCGTGAACGGCGTGGGCGTCGGTGTTGAGGGCGAATTTGAGGCGGGCGCGGTAACGCAGCGCAAAACGCCAATCTATGTCTAGCCGGTAAGGGCTGGCGTTGATTTCCACCACCGTTTGATGAATCTCACAGGCGTCCAGCACGGCGTCCAAATCAAGTGCGTAGCTCGGACGGCGCAGCAGCAGCCTGCCGGTGGCATGGCCCAGAACGGTGATGAGCGGGTGTGAAACGGCCTTAATCAGCCGCTCGGTCTGTGCTGCCCCGCTGAGCGTGAAGTGGCTGTGAACCGAGGCCACCACATAGTCCAGCTCACTCAGCAACTCGTCGTCAAAGTCGAGTGAGCCGTCTTCCAGAATGTCCACTTCGCTGCCCGCGATGACCGGCAGGCCCGCCCGCTGGAGTTCGCGCACTTCCTTGATTTGCGCCCGCAACCGTTCGGGGGTAAGTCCGTTGGCGTAAAAGGCGCTGCGCGAGTGATCCGCCGTGCCGAGGTAGCCGCCCAACTGCTGCGCGGCGTCCACCATTTCGCGCAAACTCGCCGCGCCGTCGCTCCAAGTCGAGTGGGTGTGGATGTAGCCTTTGATGTCCTGAGGTTGAATCAGGTCAGTGGGCTGCGGCAAACTCTGCCACACGGCGTCGTGTTCGGGGTCTCGGTATTCGGCGGGCCGGTAGGGGAGGCCGAGTGCGGCCAGCACATCTTGTTCAGCAGGAGTTTGGAGCGTTTCGCCGCTGCCCTGCTTCCCCCTATGCAGTCCGCGCCCGTTGAGATCAAAGCCCTGCCGCGCCGCTTCCGAGCGCAGATTTTCCCGGTAAGCCGCGCCGCCGCCCATCATCAAGTCCAGCGCCCCGCGCACGTCTGCCGCCGCATAGGGGAGTTCGATCGGCACGCCTTCCCAGGTGCCGCTCAGCACCGGGCGTTTGTCGACTTGCTCTAATGCCAACTCAGGCAAGGCGGCGCGAATCTCCTGCGGCGTGGCGCTGACCGTGACGCGGACGCTGCGGGTGGTTTCCAAATTGCGGCGCACGTCACCGCTGACGCGGGCATCGAAGTGGGCCAACTTTGCCGCGAGTTGCTCGGCAATCTGGTGGGCGGTGTTCATGCGTTGCCGCCCCTGTGCAGCCAGCACAAACTCCACCGCTTCCAGCAACGTGGCCGCCGTCTTCGCGCCGAAGCCTTTGAGGGCTGTTACGCTGCCATCGTCCAGCCCTTCACGCAGCGCTTCGAGCGAATCGAATCCACCTTGCCAGAGGGCACGGACTTTTTTTGGCCCCAGCCCGCGCACGCCCAGCAACTCCACCACGCCGGGCGGCAGTTGGGCCAGTGCCTCGGTGAGGGGGCCGAAGCTGCCGATCTGCAAGGCCTCGCTGAGTGCGCCCGCCAGCGCCGAGCCGACTTTGGGCACGCCCTGAAAGTTCTTCTGGGCCGCTTCGTCCCAGTTGGTCAGCGCTTCGATGCTGCGGGCGGCGGAGCGGTAAGCCTGCGCCCTAAACGCTTCCGCGCCCAGCACTTCCAGCAGATCGGCGGTGGTTTCTAGAGCGCTGGCGGCGGCTTTTTGGGTGAAGGGAAGCATAGAAGTAGGGTAGCGGGTTTTGGGCGGGTGGAAGGCGGGCGTGGGCTCTGGCTTTTGCAGGTTCCGGCATTCCTGCTGGCTACTTGCTTGCGTGTTTCAGCCTCTGGGGCGGTTACGTTGTGGGCGCTATGGTCGAGGGGCCGCTCAGCCAGCAGACTGGAAAGGCGGGGATGGACGCCGCAATAAAGATAGAAATGGGCCCCCAGGTTCTCGGCTTCCTTCGGTTCACCCCACCCGCTCGCGCCCCGCGTAGCTGACAATCACGCCTTCCACGTCGTGAATTTCTTTGACGGCGTCGCCGAACCGGTAGCCGACTTCGGCGGGGGCGTGGGCGTCGCTGCCCAGCACGAAGGGAATACCCCGCGTGGCAGCGGCCCGCACCAGATCGGGGGCTGGGTAGGCTTCCTTCACGGGCTTACGCCAACCGGCAGTGTTGAAATCGAGGCTCAGCCCCTGCATGGCGATCACGTCCAGCGCGTGCAGGGCGGCCATGCCGTCGGGGTCGGTATCACCGAACTTTTTGGGCAAATCGAGGTGGCCGATGGCGTCAAAGAGCGTGCTGCGGGCCGCCCCTTCCACCAAAGCGTAATAGTGGCGGTAAAGGCCGGCCAAATCGCGCTGCCGGTACTCGTCTTTGAAGGCCGGATTGTCAAAGCCCCAAGCGCCGATATAATGGACGCTGCCGATCACGTAATCCCACGGATGTTCTTCAAGAATCTGCGCCACATACCGCTCGGTGCCGGGGTGAAAGTCAGCTTCTAGGCCGAGGCGCACCACCAAGCGGCCCCCGAATTCCCGCTGCACGTCTTTAACCGTCTGCACGTACTCGTCAAGTTGCCCGCGCTTCATGCGCCACTCGGCGTCGAACCAAGCCGGCATGGGGATATGATCGGTAAAGCACACGCCCGAGAGGCCCAAATCCAGGGCCGCCTGCGCGTACTCACGGGGACTCCCTTCAGCGTGATTGCACAACGGCGTATGCAGGTGAGAGTCGAACAAATGCGGTGGGAGAGGCATCGGCGTCATGCTCTAGCCTAATACGAATTCCGCCGAGTTCCCGTGTATTTTTAACTTCTGTTCACTTGGCTGCTTTCCCCGCGCTCCACCTTCTTTTTCCCAACACCCTCAGCATCACGCGCCCGTCACGCTCATGTCACGCCTGATCTGGAAACTGTTGATAAGACTCGACTGAACTTCTCGGCAACTGAACTTCTCGGCTTGGGATCAACGAAAGGGGGTAAGGAAGATGCAAGGTGCGCCGCAAAAAAGTGGACTGCAAAAAAGTGAGTTGCACATTCGGGTGATGGGCCCGCCGTCACTGCAAATCGGTGGTCAAGATTTGTTCTTCAAAACCCGCAAAGCGCTGGCTTTGGCGCTGTATCTGGCGCTGGAAGGGCCGCAGCCGCAAGACGCCTTGCTCGAACTCCTCTGGCCCGACTCGCCTCACAGCGGCTCGCTGAGAACGGCGGCCCTGCATCTGCGCCAGGCGCTGGGGGAGCAAGCTTGGCGGCTGCAAACCCAGTGGTGCGGGTTGTCGTTAGACCTCAGCGGCGCTTTTGTAGACGCCCACACGCTGGGCCAGTTGAGCGCCGAGCAAGCGCTGGCATGGAAGCCGGGCCTTTTTCTGGCGGGCCTGCACCTGAAAGGCAATCCGGCGTGGGACGATTACTTGATGCTGCGGGCCGAGACACTCGCCGCCGAGTATGATCGCCGCCTCGCGGAACTGTGCCGCGTATTGGCTGAGCAAGGCGACTACGACCACGCCTGCGAATTGGCTCGCCGCCGCAGCGAACTCGATCCGCTCTCGGAAAACGCTTGCTCGCAGTGGGGCTGGGTGCTGGGCCTTGCCGGATTGCCGCAAAAAGCTGCCAGCATCCAAGCGGCGTTTGCGCGGCGTTTTACGCAGGTGTTCGGTTTTGGGCCGCTCAGCGCGGGCCTGCGTCCAGAAGAGGGCGGCCAGTTCTTTTCCCCTCCCTTTCCCAACAAGGCGCAGCGGGAAGCGGTGGTGGCTTAAAAGGGAAGGTGTGGTTGCAGGAGCGCGATTGGGGCGCACACAGCGCAGTCCAGCTTCTCCCACGAGACAGTTCTCAAGCGTGGCCTTTTGCTTTTAGTTTTGCGCTTCGTTGCCTGTCGCCAGCGGCGGCACCACCACAGGGCGGCCATCGAGGTCAACTGCCACGAACACGAAAGTGCCGTTGGTGGCCAGTTGCTGCTCGCCGGTAGTCAGCGTCTCACGGAACACGTCTACCCGTACGGTCATGGAGGTGCGGCCCACCCGGATGACCTGAGCTTCCAGGGCCAGCGCGTCGCCCAAGCGGACGGGCAAATGAAAATCCACCGCGTCCATGCGGGCGGTGACCACATGATGCTTGGCGTGCCTTACGGCAGCCACCGAAGCGGCTTTGTCCATCAGCGACAACACGAAGCCGCCAAAAGCGGTGCCATGATAATTCGTGTCTTTGGGAAACACCAGTTCGAGCATTCGTGCGCCGCTGGGCGGTTGGCCGGGTAAGGGAGGAGAAAAGTCGTCGCGGCTCATGCGGGCCAGTGTAGTGCAGGAGGGGTGGACGTGGTGAGTGGTCAGGAGTTGGTGGTCGGTGGGGCTTGTGAGGCGGGAAGGACGAGGGAATGTTCGCCCTACCCGACAGGCGTCAATCCGTCCTAGCGCCCAGCAACCCAAAGCCCACTTCTCAAAGCCGCAAGTCCCTGTTAACGCTAAATACCCCGTCAGGTTCAGGTGAGGGTTGTGTCAGGCCCGTTGGGATACACTAACCGCGTGCTGGTGGGCTCCTAGCCCCACTCTAAGCTTCATGGCTTAGGCCACTGACCGGCACACTGAACACGGCGCTCCCGACTTGTCATCACGACGCTTACTTGATAGTATGGGACTCAAGTTATCTGCTCTACCGAAGTTGCTTGGCACGGCTTAGACCGGTGTTGGAACAACCAGAGTAGCGCTTCTCCCCTCGACGATAAGGAGCCTTTGATGCCAACCGACAAGAGCCCAACCGATAAAAGCGCTGTTCCAGATGTTCCCACCCCTATCATTCCCTTTAACATCCCCGTTTGCCCAGTACGCGGCAGCGTGATTTATCCGACGATGGTGCAGCATATTGATGCCAGCCGCGCCATCAGCATCGCGGCTATTGAAGCGGCGATGGAAGAAGAAAAAGTCATTTTGATCGTCTCGCAGCGCGACAAAGATGTGGACGATCCAACTGGCGAAGACCTCTACGACGTAGGAACCGCCTGCAACGTGCTGCGCGTGCGCAAAAACCCCGACGGCACCGTGCAGATGCTGGTCACGGCCCTCTCGCGTGTGCGGGTGGCCCGCTACACCCAAACCGAGTATCTCCGCGCCGACGTGCAAGAAATCGCCGTCAAATCTGGTAAAGCGGTGGAAATCAAAGCGCTGACCCGCGAACTGACCTCAAAGTTTGAGAGCGTCATTCAGGGCGGCAAAGGGCTGACCAGTGACGCGGTGCAGGCCATCCAGAGTAAAGAAGACCCCAGCGAGTTGGCCGATTTTATTGCCTTTCACATGGACTTCCGACTTGAAGACAAGCAAGCGGTACTGGAAGAAGGCAACCTGAATTCGCGCCTCAAGAAAGTGCTGACGCTCCTCGACGCTGAGCAGGAAGTCATGGCGGTGCAGCAAAAGATTCGCAGTCAGGTCAAAGAAGAAATTGACCGCAACCAGCGCGAATACTACCTGCGCGAGCAGATGAAGGTCATTCAAAAAGAACTCCACGGCGGTGAGGACGGCGAAACCGACGAAACCGAGGAGCTTCGCACCAAAATCGAGGCGCTGGAACTCGCCCCCGATGTCAAGAAAGAAATTGACCGCGAACTCAACCGCCTGTCGCGGATGCACCCCGACGCCGCCGAGGCCAGCGTAATCCGCACATACCTGACCTGGGTCACCGAACTGCCCTGGAACGTTCGCAGCGACGATCAGCTCGACGTGAACGAAGCTGCCCGCATTCTCGACGAAGACCACTATGGCCTGGAGAAAGTCAAAGACCGGGTGCTGGAGTATCTGGCGGTGCGCCAACTCCGCAAAGCGCGGGCCGAGCGTGGCGAGATCGACTCCACCGACGTCAACAAAGGCCCGATCTTGGTGTTTACCGGCCCTCCCGGTGTGGGTAAAACCTCAATTGCCCAGAGCATCGCCAAAGCGCTGGGACGCAAATACGTGCGGATTGCCCTCGGCGGCGCACGCGACGAGTCCGATATTCGCGGCCACCGCCGCACCTACATCGGCGCGATGCCCGGACGCCTGATTCAGGGCCTGCGGACTGCCGGAACCAAAAACCCTGTCGTGCTCCTTGACGAAGTGGACAAGCTGGGCAACGGCAATCAGGGCGATCCCTCCAGTGCGCTGCTGGAAGTGCTCGATCCCGCTCAGAACTTCAGCTTCACCGATCACTACCTAGGCGTGCCGTTTGACCTCAGCGAAGTGATGTTCATCGCCACCGCCAACTACCCCGAGCAGATTCCGCCTGCTTTGATGGACCGTATGGAAGTCATTGACTTTTCCAGTTACATCGAAGCCGAGAAACTCGAAATCGCCAAGCGCTATTTGTTGCCGCGCCAGCTCAACCAAAACGGGCTGAAAGGCAACCAAATTCAGATCACCGACGCGGCCCTGGAGAGACTCATCTCCAACTACACCCGTGAAGCGGGCGTCCGTAACCTCGAGCGCGAAATCGGCACGGTGGCCCGCAAAGTGGCCCGCAGGCTGGCCGGCGGCGAGGCCAAGCGCGTCAAAGTCACTGATAAGGAACTCGACCGCTACCTCGGCCAGAGCCGCTACACCCCCGAAACCGAGGCCCGCGAGGACACCGTCGGCCTGGCCACTGGCATGTTCTACACCCCCGTCGGCGGCGACATTCTGTTCATCGAAACCTCGGTCAGCCCAGGCAAGGGGTTGCTGCTCACCGGCCAGATCGGCGACGTGATGAAGGAGTCGGCCAGAGCCGCGCTGACCTACATCAAGACCAACGCCGAGCGCTTTCACATCGACAAAGACAAGATCGACAACTCCGAAATTCACGTCCACTTTCCTGCCGGAGCCATTCCCAAAGAAGGCCCCAGCGCGGGCGGCGCGATTGCCACCAGCCTCATCAGCGCTCTGTCGGGCATTCCGGCGCGGCACGACGTGGCCATGACCGGCGAGATCACCCTGACCGGGCGGTATCTGCCGATCGGCGGCCTCAAGGAAAAGGTGCTGGGCGCTCGCCGGGCGGGTATCAAGCACATCATCATGCCCAAGGCCAACGAAGCCGATCTGCGCGATATCCCGCTGCACCTGCGCTCCAGCATGGCCTTCCACCCCGCCGAGAACCTCGATCAGGTGCTGGACGTGTCGATCGTTGGCGGGTTGGCGGCGCTGGAACGCAGCCACGAACGTGTGTTGCCCCCAGTGATGGGCGGCGAAGGCGGAACCGAGCCGCTCAAGAAAGCCCCCCGCCGCAAACGGGGTGTGGAAACGCCAGCGACGGCGTAAATTCAACCCAAGCCTTCAAGCCCCCGCACCGTTGGGGGCTTTTTCCATGTCCATTTCGCGTACCAAGTGACAGGGCCAATTCCCATTCCCCCGCTGCGCTAGACTCCTCGCTATGCGTGTGGTGCAGTTTCTTCAAGTTTTATTGCTGCTGATTCTCGGCGGTTATCTGCTGTTGGTGTCTTTGGAAAACCCCGGGCGGATGCGGTTGCCGCTGCCGTTCAGCGACGGTGAGGTGCTGCTGCCCAGCGGCCTGACACTGGGGCTGGCGCTGCTGCTGGGCGCACTGTACTGCGCTCTGCTGCTGCTGCCGCCGCTGCTGCAAAGTCGGATTGGCCGCCGCCAAGCTGTGCGCCGCCGCCGCGAAGCCGAGGAGCGGTTGCAACTGACTCTGCGCTCCCGCCTCGGTGAAGCCGCGCCGCTGGTGGCTCAAGCGCCTGCGGGGTACGCGCCTGCACCGACCAAAGCACAACCAGCAGAGGCCCAACCGTGACTTCAAGCATTCCCGAAACCCACTGGCTGCTCAGCCCGCCCGCCAGCAAAGCCGAACTGCTGCGGGTGATGGCCGAGTTTGAAGTCTCGCCGATGCTGGCTCAGGTGCTGTTTGCCCGCCAGCTTCGCCGCCATCACCTTGAGCCAGTCTTGACGCTGACGCCCAACGCGGGCTTGCTGGAAGCGGCTCAGCGCCTCGTGTTGGCTATTAAGGCCGGCAAACGCATTCGCATTCACGGCGATTACGACGCCGATGGGGTAAGCGCCACGGCCACGCTGGTCTGGGGGCTGCGCGAGGTGGGCGCGAATGTTCACGGCTTTATTCCGCACCGCCTCAACGAAGGCTACGGCGTTCACCCTGACCGCGTCACGGAGCATGCCGAGGCTGCTGACGTGCTGGTGACGGTGGACTGCGGCGTGACCAACTTGGAAGAAGTCAGGAGCCTGCTCTCTCTCGGCGTGGAAGTGATTGTCACCGACCACCACTCGCCGGGGCCAGACTTTCCCAAGTGCTTGGTGGTGCATCCCAAGCTGACGCAGGATTACGACCCGGCCCTGCACAACCTGACTGGCGCGGGCGTGGCTTATCACTTGCTGTGGGCCATCTACAACGAACTGGGCCTCCCCGCGCCCCTGCACCTCACCCCGCTGGCGACCCTCGGCACGGTGGCGGACGTGGCCCCGCTGGTGGGCGAGAACCGCGCTCTGGTGGTGGCGGGCCTGGCTGAGTTCGAGCGCACCGAATTGCCCGGTGTGCGGGCGTTGATGAACGGTAAAAAAACCGTGACGGCCCGCGACGTGGGCTTTGTGCTGGCTCCCCGCATCAACGCGGCGGGCCGGATGGGGGAAGCGGAAGTGGCTTTGGCGCTGCTGACCACCACCCAAAAACTCGAAGCCGAGAAGATTGCCATTTACCTGGAAATCAAAAATGCTGAGCGCCGCGTCATTCAGGACAAGATGTTCAAAGAAGCCCTGACGCTGGCCGACCCCGAAGACCCGGCGCTGGTGATTACCCACGACGATTGGCACCCCGGCGTGATGGGCATTGTCGCCAGCAAGCTCTTAGAAACGCACTACAAGCCGGTCTACATCGTGGCGCAGGGCAAAGGCTCGGTTCGCAGCACGCCGGGCATCTCGGCGGTGCAGGGGTTGTACTACTCGGAGAAGCTGCTCAAACGCTTCGGCGGTCATCCGGGCGCGGCGGGGTTCTCGCTGGATATGGACAACTTCCCTGCCTTCCGCGACAGCATTCACGCCTACGCCCGCCAGTTTCCCCGCCCGCTGCCGAGTGTGCGGCTCGACGCGCCGCTGCCCGCTGCCTGCGCCGACCTCGACTTTGCGGCTGAAATTAGGCGCTTCGAGCCGTTTGGTGAAGGCCACCGGCCGCCGCTGTGGCATTTGCGCGACATCTTGGAAAGCGCCAAGCTGATCGGCCAAGACAAAAAGACACTGAGTTTCAAAGTGGGCGGCGTACGCGGCATCAAGTACAGCGAGGGCCGCACCCGTTCGGGGCCGCATGACTTTGCGATCAACCTCAACCGCAACGAGTGGAATGGCCGCGAGAACGCCGAGTTTTTCGGTGAGGCATTGCGCTCGCCTGCCCCTCTGAGCTTGGCGGGTGAGCCGGACGCTGGCCCCTTACTGGAACGTCTAGATCCCAAAACGGCGATGGGCCACCTCAAAACCGGCGCGGCGGTCTACGCCTCGGGCGAGGTGGCCGCTTACCTGCAAAGCAATGTCCCCAGCTTGATGTTTCTGACTGACGCCGCCGATTTACCGGGCGTTGAATTCACAAGTGAGGTCGTCCTCTACGCCCTGCCGCCTGAAGACACCCTGCGGCGCTGGCTGGCACAGGGCAAAGTCTCGTTCGCGTGGGGGCCAAAGACGCTGGGCGAGTTGGAAGGCCACACGCTGGGCCGCCGCGCCGTGCTGAGCGGCCTCGATTACACCGAACCCGGAGCGCGGGAGCGGGCCGCCGAGATTTACCGCCGCTTGCAGTGGGCGCACCTTTACCGCTCGCTGGACGACGAAGGCTTTTCGCGGGCGGTGCGGGCCATGCTGGGCCTGAGGGTAAACCTTACTGCGGGCGACCAAACAGAAGCCAAAGACAAGACATGGGCCGCCGATTGACCAAGCCAATCAAACGGCTGCTCCGTTGGCTGTTGGTCTTCGCCGCCGCGTTGGTGCTGCTCGTTTCGGTGGTCAACCAGTGGGTTAGCCTGAGCGCTCAGGGGCGGCTTTACACTTCCGTCAGCGACATTCCGGCGCGGCCTGTCGGCGTGCTGCTGGGCACCAGCAAGTATCTCAGCGGTGGCGGGATCAATCCGTATTACCAATACCGCATTGACGCGGCGCTGAGTCTTTACCGAGCAGGCAAGGTCAGCGACCTGATTTTGTCGGGTGACAACGCCCACCGCAGCTACGACGAGCCCACCACCATGCGCCGCGATTTGATGGCAGGCGGCATTCCGGCCCAGCGTCTGCACCGCGATTACGCCGGATTCCGTACCCTCGATTCGGTCGTGCGGGCCAACAAAGTGTTTGGGCAAGGCCGTTTCACGGTGATTTCGCAGCGCTTTCACAACGAGCGGGCCATCTATTTGGCACGGGCGCACGGCCTAGACGCCATCGGCTTTGACGCCCGTGACGTGGAGGGCACGGGCGGCGCGAGGGTCAAGTTCCGCGAAGGGCTGGCCCGTGTTTCTGCCGTAATGGATGTGCTGTTTGGCCGCGAGCCAAAGTTTCTGGGCGACCCCGAGGTGATTGGCAGCCCAAAGACGCAGTGAGACAGCCGCAAAGCTGATGGGCTGTGGAATTTGTCATATATGACGCGAAGTGAGAAAAACCAAACCGCTTTGGGGCTAGGAGATGAGAGCTTGCAGCGCTCATGATGGAACCATGACCAATTTAACTTTGAAACAACCCGCGTTGGCGTTGGCGCTCCTCGGTACGTCGCTCGTTTTGGGCGCTTGCGGGTCGACGACGCCGGTTACGCCGCCAGCAGCAACTACGGTAAATGTGATTTCTGGGACGATCACGCCTTGGATAGCCGGCAGAACTGACACTATTTCCTCACAGCGTCTCAATAAGAGTGCAACTGTAAATGGAACTGGTAACTTTGATCTTGGGCTTCCAGATGCTCAGACGACAACTTCACAGTACAGTGGTGACTTGACTGATGGAAGTCAGCTATTTTTCGCTTGCTCAGGTGGTACAGTCAGCGTCACCCCAAATTTAAAATACACTGCCATTAGTGGTCTTTTCTTGGCGAGTCAGGTAAAGCCGGAATACTTCAACTACTCGGCTTATAGCGGTACAAACTTTACTTACAGAACTTGGTGGTTTGTTAATAAAGACGCTACTGTGACCTCTAATGGTGCCGACTGTGCTGGTGAAGGGGTTCTTGGAAAGATCACAGCTAACCTTAATCTCAAGCAAGGATGGAACATTGTCGAGTATGCACGAACTGGGAATTCTTCTGGATTTGCATACAACCTTTCTTCTGTCGCTCCTAACAACAGCAGGATGTCTTGGCGTCCCAATCCAAATACCGATGGTAGCCAGTCACTTTCACTCGGTTCACAAAGCATTCAGGCCAACCCTTGGAGCCTCGTCCGCTAAATCACTTCACTTCCATAACACCCGCCTTGTACCCGCTTCGGCGGGTTTTTTCATTCCCACTCCCTAACCCCGAAACTCTTTTCATCCCCGACTCGTATGCTGAGCCATGAGCGATAACGGCAATACCCTAGAGGCACTCACCCCGCCCGAAACCCTCAAAGCCCCCAAAGCGGTGCCGAGCATTGCCCCCGATCAGGGCCGCGACATGACGCCGCTGAGCAGTGAAGACAAGACCCGCCTAGACGAAATGGCCCGCGCCTTCGTACAGGACGTGACCAAGCTCGACGCGCACGGTGAAGGCTTTAAGCGCAAACTCGACTCGGTTCATGCGCTGGGCATGGACGAACAGCGTTCGGCGGCGCAGGTCAGCAACCGGATGCTGGAACGCCCCCTACGGGCCACCAAAGCGGGCGTGTTTGACGAAGGCTCCAGCATCATTAAAGGGCTGACCGATCTGCGCCACACCGTCGAAGAACTCGATCCCAGCCGGGGCACGCCCGCCAAGCGGTTTTTTGGCATGCTGCCCGGTGGCAAAAAAGTTCAGAGCTATATAGAGCGCTACGCCAGCGCCCAAGACCACCTCAACGCCATTCTGGACACGCTTTACCGCTCGCAAGACGAACTGCGAAAAGACAACGCCTCCATCGAAACCGAGAAAGTGGCGCTGTGGAATGTGATGCAAAAGCTGCGCCAATACGCTTACGTGGGCCAAGCCGTAGACGATGCCCTGACCGAGCGCCTCACCGTGCTGGAGCAGACCGATCCCGAAAAAGCCCGGATGGTGCGCGAGGAGTTGCTGTTTGCCATTCGCCAACGCATCACCGATCTGCTGACCCAGTTGGCCGTCAGCGTGCAGGGCTACTTGGCGCTCGATCTGGTACGCAAAAACAACTTGGAACTGGTCAAAGGCGTTGACCGTGCCACCACCACCACCATCAGCGCCCTGAGAACCGCCGTGCTGGTGTCGCAGGCGCTCGGCACGCAGCAGATGGTCTTGGAGCAGGTTACGGCGCTCAACACCACCACCGGCAACATGATCGAAAGCACCTCTAACTTGCTGCGTACCCAGTCGGCCCGCATTCAGGAAGGCGCGGGCAGCGCGACTGTCAATGTGGAACAGCTTCAGAACGCCTTCAAGAACGTTTACGCCGCGCTCGACGCCATCAGCGAATACAAAGTGCGAGCGCTGGAAAACTTCCGCCAGACCACCCAGATTCTGGCCAAGGAAGTCGGCACCGCCCAAACCTACCTCGACAGGGAGCGCCAGCAAGCCTCGCAGGACATAGCCAGCGAATTGAAGTTCAGCGAGACGGTGGTGAAGGAAGGCGAGCTGAAGCTGTAGGAGCTTACGGAGAGCAGCGTGCTTATGGGAGGGACGGCCATGCACGGGCGTCCGTTGAGGATGGCGGGTCATTCACGGCGCGTGCTGGGCAAAGCGGACATACTTTCTGCGCGTCCCACACGCTAAGCTGTCATCCGTGTCTGACGGTTCTCCCTTTCCTTACGTTGACCCCGCCGCCATCCGCACGGGGCTGCATTACCTCGATTTGGCAGGCATCTTCGCCTTTTCCATGTCGGGGGCGCTGACAGCGGTTCGCAAGCGCTTTGATATTTTCGGCGTACTGGTGCTGGGCGGCGTCACGGCCGTCGGCGGCGGCAGCATTCGCGATACGTTGACTGGCAATGCGCTCCCCCTCTTTTTGCAAGATGAAACCTACCTGTGGGTGGCGCTGCTCGGCTCATTGCTGGCGTTTTCCTTCGGCGAGCGGTTGGCCCGTTTCGAGCGCACCATCAGCTTTTTTGACACCATCGGGCTGGCTTTATTTGCTGCCAGCGGCGCACTGCTCGGTGTGCGGCTGGGGCTGGGGCCACTGGGCGTGACCTTTGTGGGGATGCTCAGCGGAGTGGGCGGCGGCATTATCCGCGACCTCTTGGCGGCTCAAGTGCCGGAGGTAATGTACCGCAACGATCAGCTTTACGCCACTGCCGCCGCGCTGGGAGCCATCATGGTGTATTTTATTCACCCTTATTTTGGCGACCTCGAAACGCAACTTCTCGCCTCCGCGCTTGTCGTGGTGGTGCGCTGGATATCGCGCCGAGGCTGGGTGCGCTTGCCAGTGCGCCGTTTGCCGCAGAGCGATTAGACGCGGGAACGTGCAGGGCGCTGAAAACGTTAATCCGTTCCCAGCGCCCTTTGCGTAGCGCACATCTCAGGTTTTAGGTGTCTGCGCCGTACTCGCTGCCCAGATTCTCCTTCAACTCTTCCATCTTTTCTCCGCTGTCAAAGTCCGGCGCTAAGCCGTTGGCGTCCATCTCGCCGGTGCCGCCCTGCATGCCTTCCTGAATGGTCGCATCCGGGGTGGTATCGCTTTCGCCGCTGTAGCCGTCTGGCAAGCCGCCTTCCGCTTTGTTGGTCATGCTCTATGCTGGCTAAAAGCCATGAGAACACCCAGCCAGCCGCACGAACGGGCCTTTATCTGACTCGAAATCAGGGCACCACTTGCACGGCCACGGCTTGCCACTGTCCGGCGCGGCGGGCGTAGACACGCAAGTAGCTCTGCGCGTGAACGCCATTGGCACTCAGCTCTCCGCGCGTGATAGCGGTGTCGCCGTAGAGTTGGGCGACTTGACGCCTAAACACCAGCACGTCTTCGGGATAAGTGGTGATGGCCCGCTGCAACACGGCTTTGCTGATCACCTGTCCGTCCGGCAAAAAGCCTGACCAATCGTCGGCAATCAAATCGCTGAGTGCTTGCGCGTCCCGGCTTTGGTAAGAAGCGTTCCAAGCGTCATCCAAAATCAGTACGGCATTGAGAGTCAAAAAGTCGTCCAAACCGGCAATACCGTCTGAGAAAGCGTTCAAGGCACGACCTGCACCGCCACCGCTTGCCATCTACCGGCGCGGCGGGCATAAATTCGCAAAAAGCTCTGAACATATTGGCCGTTGGCCGTAAGGCTGCCGCGTACCACCGCCGTATCGCCGTACAGCTGAGCCGTTTGGCGCTCGAAACTCAGCGCCGCCTCGGGGTTGCTCGGCACGCCCGCGAGGAGTTGGAGCTTGGTGGTAACGCCGCCGTCAGCGAAGAGGGCCAGCCAGTCGTCGGCCAGTACGCCGCCGAGCAGCCCGACGTCTCTGCTTTGGTAGCCCCGGTTCCAAGCGTCATCCAAAGCCAAAACCTCGGCCAAAGCGGGGAGAGTATCGGCGTCCATTCGGCTCAGGATAGCAAATCAGTCTGCCGCTTCGACCTGCGCCGGATAAACTTCTAATTCGTTGTAATAAGCGTCGCGCAGCACCGGCAAGCGTCCGGCCTGCTGAATCATGTTGATCATTCGCTCTTTGCTCAGGCCCAGCGGACTGGTCGCGCCAGCAGCGTGGGCGATGTGCTCATCCACGATGGTGCCGTCCACGTCTGAGACGCCCCAATCGAGGCTGACTTGGGTCAGTTCACTGCCGATCATCACCCAATAGCCTTTGATGTGCGGGAAATTGTCGAGGTAGATGCGGGCCACCGCCAAGTTCCTGAGATCGTCTAAGCCGGTGGTGTAATCGGTCTTGCCCAGGTTCTGCGCCAACGTGTTGCCCATCGGTTGAAAGGCCAGCGGAATGAAAGCGTGGAAGCCGCCAGTTTCATCTTGCAATTTGCGCAACCTGTCCATGTGATCGAGCCGCTCTTCTAAGGTTTCGATGTGGCCGTAAAGCATGGTGGCGTTGGTTCTCATGTTCAGAGAGTGGGCTTCGCGGTGAATTTGAATCCACTTTTCGGCCTTGACTTTGTTTTTTGCGACTTGCTTACGGACTCGGTCGGCAAAAATCTCGGCCCCGCCGCCCGGCATGGCGCTCAGGCCCGCTGCTTGCAACTCGCGCAAGACTTCCAGCGTGGGTTTCTTGCTGATTTTGGAAAGGTGCTCGATCTCGGCTGCCGTAAAGGCCTTGACCTGTAACTCGGGAAAGTTGGCTTTGAGCTTGCTGACCATCTCGGGGTAAAAGCTCCACGGGCGGTTGGGGTGGTGGCCGCTGGACATATGAAGCTCGGTCAGGCCCGGCTCGTACTTGGCCCGCACCTGCTCGACCACTGCGTCGGCGTCGTAGTCCCAGGCCCGCTCCTCACCCTTGTGGGCGGCGAAGGCGCAAAAAGTGCAGCCGACATAACAGATGTTGGTGAATTCGAGGCGCATCGAGTGGACGAAGTAAGTTTTGTCGCCGTGCTGACGTTCGCGCACCAGATTGGCCAGGCGCATCAGGGCGTTCACATCGGGCGTGTCAAACAGCACCATGCCCTCTTTGAAGCTCAGGCGCTGGCCCGCTTCCACTTTGGCGATAATGGGGGTCATTTCGGGGTCACGGGACTGAATCATGGCTCTATGCTACGCCTGTGGAGGCAGGGGAAACGTCCTGCTTGAGACAATAATCACAGCTTCAGCGTCGCCGCTCCAGCCGCGCCTTCATCTCCGGCCACTCTTCATCCGTGACGCTGAACATCACCGTGTCGCGCTCACTTCCGTCTGTTCTGACCATGTGCTTTCGCATCACGCCCTCGCGCACCGCCCCCAGCGCCGCAATTGCGGTTTGCGAGCGCACGTTGACGGCGTCGGTTTTGATTTCTACCCGCCGCATTTTCATCACCTCAAAAGCGTGGGTCAGTTGCAGCAGCTTCAAAGCGCGGTTGGCCCCACTCCGCAGATACGCCGGAGCCAACCAGGTGCTGCCGATTTCCAGCCGTTTGTGCTCCGGGCGCATCTCCATATACCGGGTGCTGCCCGCGCACTCTCCGCTCACCAAAGACACGAACGGCAGCTGGTCGGGAGCCTCCAGCGCGGCAGTAAAATAAGCCCTGAGCACTGGCGAAGTCCCCATCTGGGCGTACTCGTGTGGCGCTTGAGCGGCCAGCCGCATGAGCGGCTCCACGTCGCTGTCTTGGAGGGGGCGTAGGGTGTAAAAGCCGTTAGAAAGAGTCAGGTCGTGGCGCATGGTGCTCCGAACTCTAGCTCAGAAGTTGCTTCCTAAAATTTCTCCCTAGAATTTTATGGTCGCCAGCACCTGCTCGAAGGTTTTGTTGACCCGCTCGAACGCTTGGCTGGGCACCGTCAGTTGGAAGCTGTAAAAGTTCTTGGCTCCGTTGCCGAACCACACCCGCATCACCAGCGTGCCTTCCTTGCTGGTGATGACATACTGGCGCATCAGCCCCGAGACGCCGCCGTAATTGGCTGGCTTTTCGCCTTTGAAGGTCAGGGCCGAGCCGCTTCCCTCCACCGCTTTTTCAAAGCTGCTGAACTCAGACTTGAGATCTACTTTTTTGCCGTTTTTGGGAATGTACAGCAGCCGCATCAGCGCGGCGGGCGGCTGAGGCTGCGAAGCAATGGTGATGCCGCCGAGGCCGTCTTTGAGGTTGAGGCCGACCCAGCCTCTGGGCAGGCTGACGTCAAACGGCAACTTGGCGTCGGTCACTTTGACGAGGGGGGTTTGCACCGCAGCGGTCTGGGCCTGCGCCGAAACGCCGAGCAGGGCCGCGCCGGTCAGCGCAAACCGGAAGGCAGGGGCGAGCAGGGCATGAAACTTCATAGCTGCCATGCTAGCGGCTGGGGATGAGCAGCGGCTAGTTGCCGTGGGCGTTACCTTGAGTGGCCTCAGCCTCTATCATGCCGAGATGCAGCACGCGCCTTTCACGGCCCTCGCCCGCGTTTACGACGCGATTATGGCCGATATCGAATACGACGTTTGGGCGGATTTTATTCTCAGCTACGCCGCAGAAGCGGGCCTGAGCATCACCAGCGCCCTCGATTTGGCCTGCGGCACGGGCGGCCTGACCCAGCAACTCGCGGCTCTGAAGCTGGAAGTGACGGGCCTAGACGCCAGCCCTGAAATGCTCAAGGTCGCTGCCGAGCGAATGCCGGGAGTGAGGTTTGTGCAGGGCGATTTGCGAACCTTTGAACTGGGAAGAACGTTTGATCTTGTCACCTGCGTCTTTGACAGCGTCAACAACCTGACCGCAGACGGCGATCTGGAGCTGGCTCTGCGGCAAATGCACGCCCACCTGAGTCCCGGCGGCTTGCTGGCCTTCGATGTCAACACCCGCATCGGCGTGCGCGAGTTGTGGGAAGGCGATAGCATCGAAGGTTTAGAACCCCTGCCAGACGGTTCACAGGTGCATTATCACTGGTCGCACCATTACAACGCCGAGCAGGATGTGGGTGTGGTGCAGGCGTTTTGCCGCGTGCTGAGCGAGGACGGAGAAACCGAGGAGTTCGTGGAAACCCATCAGGAGCGCGGCTACGATCCTGCCGAACTCGCCGCTGCGCTCGGGTCAGCGGGCTTTGAGCGCTGGGAGATCTTGGAATACCCTGACTACGCTCCGCCGGAAGACGACTCCCCCCGCGTGTGGGTCTTTGCGTGGAGAGCCTCCAATGAATGAAGCCGACCCATTGCAAAAGATGGTAGTGCTGGGCGCGGGCGGCTGGGGCACGGCGCTGGCCGTCACTTTGGCTCAGACCCACGCTGAGGTGACGCTTTGGGCGCGGCGCGAGGCGTTGGCAGCGCAGTTGCGGGAAAGCCGCATCAATTCGGCTTACCTGCCGGACGTGAGCTTGCCCGCCAATGTGCGGATCACCAGCGACCTGAGCGCCGCTGTGGAGGGCGCGGACTGGGCATTTTTGGTGGTTCCAAGCGTAGGCATGAGTGATTTGCTCTCGGCTCTGCCGCCCCAGCTGGGCGCGGTGCTGTGCGCCAAGGGACTGGCTCCGGCGGGGCAGCGCCTCAGCGAGTTGGCTACTGGGCTCGGCTTTGGGCGCGTCGCAGTGCTGAGCGGCCCCAACCACGCCGAGGAAATCGGGCTGGGCTTGCCTGCCGCGACGGTGGTGGCCAGCAAAGACGCCGAGTTTGCCCGCACAGTTCAGGCCCACCTGATGACGCCCAATCTGCGCGTGTACACCAGCTCAGACGTGGTGGGCGTGGAACTCGGTGGTGTGCTCAAAAACGTGGTGGCGGTGGCTGCGGGCCTCGGTGACGGCCTGAAACTGGGCGACAATGCCCGCGCCAGCGTGATTACGCGGGGCCTGCGCGAAATGGCCCGTTACCTCGCCAGCCAGGGAGCGCAGGAAGACACGGTCTACGGCCTGAGCGGACTGGGCGATCTGGTCGCCACCGCCACCAGCCGCCACTCGCGCAACCGCGCCGCTGGAGAAGCGCTGGCACGCGGCGCTGCTCCGGAAGGCGGCGGCAAAGTGGTCGAGGGCCTGAGAACGGCGCGGCTGCTTTCGGCCTGGGCGCGGGAGAGCGGCGCGGAATTGCCGATTGTGCAGGGGGTGGCCGCCGTCGCGGGAGGGCAGCTTTCGCCGCAAGAAGCGCTCTCGGCCCTGATGCAGCGGGAAGCCAAAGCGGAAGGCTAGCGGGTTCCATCACCCAGACTTCAGAAACACTCGGCACAATCAGGAGCATGACGCTTCGCCGCTTTTCACTGACCGCGCCTTTGGTTCTCGGCTTGCTGCTCAGCTCCGCTCAAGCCGCGACGCTGCCTTGCCCGCTGGCCGCCAAGCTGGACATCAACACCTACCTGACCCTCAGCTTGGAGCAGTGGAGCGAGGCTGACCAAGATCAGGGCAGCGCGGCGTATGCCGAGTGCCAAGCCGGCCAACTCACCGACACCCTCGGCAACTCGCCACAATTGCGTGAACGCATTGTCAAGCTGCGTACCCTCTACCGCACCCTGCGCGAACTCGAAGGCTCACTGGCCTACGCGATGGCGGGCGGCGGCACAATGCACTCACACGCCGTGCCGCGCAGTTACCCCGAAATTGAGGGCACGCTCTCCAGTGTGGCGGCTTTGGTTCTGAGTCCGGTGGGCGGACAGACGGCGGGCCGTTTTACGCTCAGCTTGAACGCTTCCAAAAAAGCCTTTGAAGACCGCATCAAAGCCCTCAAGGTTTGGAAACCCAAAGCCGCCGCCAGCACCAGCGCTTACGACGCCAAGACCTTTGGGGCCGACGTGACCCGCTACGCCCAAGCCGGCGCGGAACTGATGAAGTTGCTCGGCAACAAAAATGACGCTGCCACCGCCGCAGCGTACCTGCCGCTGCAATCGCCGATCTTTCTGGGCGAGTATTTGAGAGAGTTTTGAGGCTGAAAGAAGGGGGTTACGGTGAACTGCTTTTTTGCTCAGCTCCAGTTCTCAGGCCGCTCGGCCAGCCCGAAGTGCCACGCCACCGCCTGCGCGATGCGGCCCGCCGCTTGTCCGTCGCCGTAAGGATTGCGCGAGGCCCGCATCTGCTCCAGCGTGGCGGGGGTGCCGAGCAGCTCCAGCAAAGTGGCTTTCACCTGTGCCGGGTCGTTGCCGGCCAGTTTCAATACGCCCGCCGCCAAGCCTTCGGGCCGCTCGGTGACGTTCCTGAGCACCGCCACCGGCACCCCCAGCGCCGCGCCTTCTTCCTGGAGGCCGCCCGAATCGGTGGCCAGCAGTAGAGATGCGGCCATCAAAGGGGCCATGTCGTGATAATCCAGCGGGTCGGTGAGTTCTACGTTGGCGAGGTTGCCCAGCGCGGGCCGCACCGCCTCGCGCACGGCGGGGTTGAGATGCACCGGATACACGAAATGCAGCTCGGGGTGAGCGCGGGCCACGTTGGCCAGAGCTTGCGCCATTTCGGGCATCATCGGCAGATTTTCGCGGCGGTGCATGGTGATGGTCACCAGTTGCTGTCCGGCGTCTAATTTGGCTTGCCACTCGGCCCGCAGCGCTGCGCGTCCGGCCACCATCCGTACCGCGTCCACGGCGGTCTGCCCGGTCACGAACAGGCCCGCTTCCGACTTGCCCTCGCGCCGCAGATTGTCAGCGGCTCCGCTGGTCGGCGAAAAATCGAGGGTACTCAGCACCCCGGTCAGGCGGCGGTTGGCTTCTTCGGGAAACGGCTCGGTCATGCTGCCGCTGCGCAGGCCGGCTTCCACGTGTCCCACCGGAATGCCCTCATAAAAAGCGCTGAGCGCCACGCAAAAGGTGGTGGAGGTGTCGCCGTGAACCAGCACCATGTCGGCTCCCATCTCGCGCAACTTCTTGCCCGCCTGCGGCACGATCTTGCCGGTCAAGTCGGCCAGCGTCTGGCGCTCGGTCATCACCTGCAGGTCTTCGTCGGGTGTGAGGCCGAACACCGAAAGCGCTCCGTCGAGTTGCTGGCGCTGCTGTCCAGTAGACAAAATCAGTGGGGTCAGGCCGCTTTGGGCTTGAAGGGCCGTGTAAACGGGGGCCATTTTGGTGGCTTCGGGGCGGGTGCCAAAGGCGAGGACGATTTTTTTCATAGGGGTTTCCTTGCGAGGGTCGTCTTAAAGTGCGGAAATCGGTTGTGGAAAGGGAAGTGCTCCTTTCAAACATCGGCCAAAGCCCATCGGCTCAGACTCAATTCAGTTCTCTGCGCCCCTGCGCCGCCTCGATAATCTGGGCGCGGATACGGCGGGCGGCGACAAACCAGAGGCTGCCACCAATAAACACAGCGGTCAGCAGCACGGTGAGCGGCGCAATGCCTTGGGCGAACATGCCGGCCACGCCGCAGAGAAGCGCCACAGTCCACAGTGCCACCGAGGTGCGGCGGGCGTTGCCGGTGCGGGCCAATACGCGGTGGTGCAGGTGGGTTTTGTCGGGGTGGGCCAGCGGGTTGCGGATGCCGCGTGCCAGCCGTCCGACCACCACCTGCGTGGTATCCAGAATCGGCAGGGCCATAATCAGCAGCGGTACCAACAAGCTGGCCCCCGCGCTGATCTTAAGGGTGCCGAGCAAGCTGACGGCGGCCAGCGTGTAACCGAACAAGGTCGAACCATTGCCCATGATGATGCTGCTGGGGTTGAAGTTATGACGCAGATACCCCAGCGCCGAGCCCGCCAGACCCGCCAGCAAAATGACGGCGGCAGCCCTATCGGTAAACTGCGCCGCCGTGACCAGCAGCACCGCGCTGGCAATAAACGCCACGCCGCCCACCACACCGTCCACGCCGTCGAGCAGGTTCATGGCGTTGGTCAGGCCGACCACCCAGAGGATGGTCAGGAAAATACTGAGGACATTGGCCACGTTGCCGTCCAGAACGGGCAAAAAGGGAATAGCGTTGAAGTCGATTCTGAGGCCGTTGACCAGCAGCAGCACCGCTGAGAGAAGCTGTACTCCCAGCCGGAACAGAGGCGACAGACCGTACTGATCGTCGATAAAGCCCACCAACATCAGCAGCGTCGCGCCCAGCAAAATCGCCAGCACCTGAATATTGACGTGCTCGATGACAATGGGCCGCAGCGCCCAGCCCACCACGATGCTGATGACAAAGCCCGCGAAAATTGCCAGCCCGCCCGCGTTGGGCAGCGGCACGGTGTTGAGGCGGCGCTCGTTGGGCATATCGGCCCAGCCGACCCTCAGCGCGAAGTCCCGAACCGGCGGAATGAAGCGCCAGGTGATCACGGCAGCCGTGACAAACGTGAGCAGCACGGCCAGAAAGCCGCGTCCGAAAAGGTCGGCAATGCCGAGATGCTGGGCGAAGATGCGAAGTTGATCCATAACTTGGGTTCAGTCTACGCGGGCAGCGTGAGGGATGTGGCTCGCGGCGTGTGGGAAACGCAAAAGTCCACTTCTTGGCGCTGACCTTTGCGCGAAGCACAAGCCGCGCTGCCTCCCACCTTTTGGCTACTTCGTGCCGTAAATTCGGTCGCCCGCGTCGCCCAGTCCCGGCACGATGTAGCCGTGATCGTTCAGGCCCGTGTCAATCGCCGCCGTAACGATTTCCACGTCAGGGTGGGCGGCGTGAACGGCAGTAATGCCCTCTGGTACGCTGAGAATGGTCATCAGCTTAATGGTCTGCGCTCCGGCGTCCTTGAGGGTCTGAATGGCCGCCACCGCCGAGCCGCCAGTTGCCAGCATCGGATCAGTCACGAAAACGCGGCGCTCGGCGATGTCTTGGGGAAGCTTGGAGTAATAGGCCACCGGTTTAAGAGTCTGGGGATCGCGGTAAAGGCCGATGTGGCCGACTTTGGCCGCCGGAACGAGTTGCACAATCGCGTCGGCCATAATCAGCCCGGCCCGCAAAATCGCCACCAGTGCCAGCTTTTTGCCACTGAGCATCGGGAACTCGGCGGTTTCTATCGGTGTGCTCAGCGTTTGCGGGGCCGTCTCCAAGTCGCGCATGGCCTCATAAGCCAGCAGCAAGCTGATTTCGCCGGCCAACTCGCGAAATTCTTTGACGCCGGTTTCCACGTCGCGCATCCGCGAGAGCTTGTGCAAAATCAGCGGATGGTCGGCGACGGTCACTTTGGACAGCGTCGATTTAGAAAGAGATGAGGAGGCTTTGGTCATACGTTCAGAGTAGCGCAGGGTGGGGGAGAAGCTCAGCGGTCTAGCTCAAGCGCGAAAATCACAGCCCGCTCCAATTCGCTCAGCCGAAAAGAGGAAAGCGACGTGATGAACCCGTTTAAACTCTCCTTGGGTACGGTCTGAATGTTATCGAGGCTGATGGTGCAGCGTTCCGGTACACCGTCAAACAGCTCCAAAATGATTTGTCAGGGGATTGAGCGCACGCGAGTCGTCAGCGGCGCGACAGTGACATTGCTGAGGTGAGCAATGAGAGCGTCCCGCGTCAAGATCACCACCGGACGCCGCTCATCTAAGTCGCACCAGCAAATATCGCCGCGCCGAGGAGCATGGGACATCAGTCGCCCCAAGCGCGGTGCAGGGAATGCCAGACATCATCGTCAGGTTGCGCCTGAAAGCTTTGGCGGTGCGCCTCTTCCAGCGCGGCATTCTGTCGGCGTTTGAGTTCGGCCTAGAGCATTTGACATAATAGCTTCATGAATACAGTAGGAGTACGTGGGTACAGTTTGGAACTTAGGACTCGGATTGTCGCATTGGTGCTGGGTGGCGCTTCGCCGGGCGAAGCGGCAAAACATTTTTCTGTCCATGTTGATACTGTCAAAAGCTATTTGAAACGGCACCACCAAAATACCCTGCATATTGTTGCCACACCGACGGGCCGTCGCCGTACGGTGATGGCCCTCCATGAGCAACAGCTTCTTGCACAGCTTGAAACCCACCGAGATGCGACGTTGCAAGAACACGCGGACATGCTGGAAACTATCACCGGGTTGAAGATCAGTTACAAAACGGTTGACCGGGTCTTTCGCCGCCACAAGATCACCCACAAAAAAAACACTGGTCGCCAGAGAACGTCGTGAAGAACTGCGAACGCAGTTCCTCAATGACCTTGCACCGTACCTTCAAACGCCTAACCGATTGGTCTTTCTTGATGAAAGTGGGTTCCATATCGCGATGACGCGTGGGTATGGCCGTGCGCCGAGTGATCAGCGGGCCGTTGACCGCGTGCCGCGAAATCGTGGGCGAAATCAGACCTTGATCTGTGCGTTGAGCTTGGCAGGGCCGCAGGCCGCCATCGTCCTTGATGGCGCACTTGATGGCATAGCGTTTGAATGGTATGTTCGCGAAATACTGTGTCCAACGTTAAAGCCAGGGCAAGTGGTGGTGATGGACAATCTCTCGTCACATCATCGAGCGTCCATTCGGACGCTCATCCAAACGCATGGAAGTGAGGTCATGTTTACCTCACCATACAGTCCGGATTTCAACCCGATTGAACTCATGTTTTCCAAGTTGAAAGCACTGGTTCGGAGTGGGGCCTGGCGAGTCGTGACGGAGCTTTATGATGCCATCGGCGTTGCCTTGGATGCCGTATCAGAGACAGATATTCGACACTGGTTCAAACATGCTCATCCTAAGATTCTATTATGACAAATGCTCTAAAGCGCAATACGGATAAAAGCGCTGCGAGTTTCTTGGCCCTTGCCTGCCGCAAGGTCAACCGCAGAGAGCAGTTCATCGTCTAGCGCCATCTGCACGGTTTTCATGTGGATAATTTTCTTCACAAAGATGTGGGTAAAAGAGAAATGAACGGATCAAAGCAACGCATCGCTGCAGAGTCTCCTCAAATCAAATGCAGCAGCGCGTGGCGTGCCCGCCGCACTTTTACCTCGCGCTGCGCTTCAAATTCATACGGCTCGTTCATCAAAAACCAGTAGAGGTCATGCAAATAACTGTGGGCCAGATACGCCCGGAAGCGGGTGAGTGAACTCAGATCGGGCGGCACCAGCTCCAGCGCCGCCGCGAGGCTCTCGGGTCTGGACAGCAAATCCAGCGTGCCGGTTTTGAGGAGGGCCAGATCGCGCATCGGGTCGTCCCAAGCGGCTTTCGTCCAGTCGATCACCAGAACTTCGCCCGTCGCGTCGTTGATCAAAATGTTGTCTTGCCACAAATCGAGGTGGCAAAATGCGGCGGGCACGTCCAGCGCTCCCCGGAAGAGCGGTTCTTCAATGGCCTCAAACAAATCGTCGAGCGGATAAGGCGCGAGGGCGCTGCGAAACCGCTTAAGGCGCTCGCTCAGCCTGGGCAAGTCCACTTGGCCGCGCCGCTCTGCGTGTAGAGCCTCCAGAATTTGCCGCACCCTCGGCAGGGCGCGGAGCACATCCGCTTCAGAGAGCGGGTGGCCGTCAAAACGCGGCATCACCAGCACTTCCACGCCGTCGGTTTCGTGTACGTTCAGCACCCACTGGCCCATGTCGGCGCGGCGCATGTTGGCGGCCTCGGTGCGGTGTTCGCCTTTGTGGTTGCGGTAGATCTTCAGCACCCGCTCGCGGCTGGCGTCGGTGTACACCCGGCTCTGCATGCCAAAGTCCAGCGGCGTCAGCGGGCCGTAGAGCTGTTCTAAGTTGGGAAATAAACTGACCCGCTGCACGGCGCACATCATAGCGGGAAGCGGAGCGTGGGAAGCGGGGCACTCATCTTTTTTGCTGCCGCCGCCGCTTTGGGGCTGTTTCTTTTGGGTGCTTCACGCTCCATTGTTCAGCGGCCAGAGC
Source organism: Deinococcus psychrotolerans (assembly GCF_003860465.1). NCBI lineage: Bacteria > Thermotogati > Deinococcota > Deinococci > Deinococcales > Deinococcaceae > Deinococcus > Deinococcus psychrotolerans. The sequence continues at coordinate 1,581,096 of NZ_CP034183.1, read as the reverse complement.
AGTGGGAGGATAGAGCGCTGAGCCGAAAGCGCACTCAGTGATCCTCCCGGCTGGTCTTAGTGTACGCCGCGTTCCAACAAGCCCACCAATCTCGGATCGAGCGCTTTTCCAGCTTGGCCGCGCAGCACTTCGAGGTCGCCGGTTCTGACATAGGTGTTGGCGACGGCCAGAATACGGGCGTACAACGGAATATCTTCGCCGCTGAGCTTATCGGGCGTGCCTTGTCCGTCCCAGCGCTCGTGGTGGTGCCGGATGGCGAGTTGGGCCTGACTCAAGCTGCCCACCCCGTGCAAGACGTTGGCGCTGACCAGCGCGTGGTTTTCTTCACCGTGCAGTTTGCCGACATCGTGCAGGGTGGCGGCAAACCAGACTTCGTCGAGTTCGCGCTCGGCCAGTCCCAGCGTGCGTCCCAGTTGCAAAGCCACCTGCGCCACTGCTTCGGCGTGTCCCACTGAATCAAAATCGAGGCTCTCGCTGATCTCGGCCACCGCTGCGGCCACCGTGCGGGCGGTGGCGCGGGCTTCTTCACGCGAGTCCATCAAGCCGAGCAGCATCCCCACGGTGCTGCTGAGTTTCTGGGCGCTGTCTTGCTGTTCCTGAGTAAAACCGCTTCCCACCCGGTCAAGCACCAGTGCGCCGAGGTTGCGGCCCTTATCCGCCAGCGGCAGCACCAAAGAAGCGCTGACCTGATTCATGCCCGCTTCGTCAAATTGAGGGTGAAGCATTTCGTCGTTCATGGCATAAAGGTCGCTGGAACCATTGGTGATCAGGCGCGGGCGGGCCGCCGTCCACGGGCCGGACAAGCTCAGGCCCACCAAGCGGCGCGGGTAGAGCAGCACCGCCACCACCCGGTCTTGGCCGCGCCGCAGCACTCCGTAACCCTTTACGTCGCCGCCGACCCGCGCCGCGAGCTGCGAGAGCGCACTTTCGAGCAGGCCTTCGGGCGTGGGGCGGGAGAGCAGTTCAGCAAGGAGCTTGCCCGCTTCCGGCTCCTGGTACACGCTCAGCGTTCCGGCGAGAGCGGGAGAAGCCAGCTCCACCGCCGCCGTTTGCTCGGCGCTTTGGGAAGCGGGGGACGGTTGGGGGCGCGGACGTCTAAACATGCTCCAAGTATAAAAGCCCCATCATTCAAACTCCTGACAGCAGGGGTACACCCTTTGGTGCGCGGCGGTGATCTCTACCGTGCTATTCGGCACGCTCGGTACCCGTCACTTGGCGCTAGAGTCAGCCATGAAGTTCTCGCCTTGGCCCGCCGTTTTGCTCATCATTGCTGGAGCGGCTTACTTTGTGCCGCAGGCCGACCCCAGCGCGGGCCGTTTTGGGAGCGGCTTTGACAGCTCGGGCAGCGCCGCGACGCCCACCCTGCGTGATCCCTTATCACCGGCGACCCGCGACCTGTTCAGCAAATCGCGTCCGGCCACTGTGCAAATCGAGCAGCTCGGCCCTTCGGAAAATGGAGGCGTGCAGGGCGGCCTCGGCACCGGGTTCCTGATTTCGGGTGACGGCCAGGTCATGACCGCTTATCACGTGGTAGACGGCGCACAGCTTATCCGGGTCAAGACGCTGAGCGGGCAGGTCTACCGCGCCCGTGTGACGGCTTTCGACAATGCGGCGGACGTGGCGCTGCTCAAGATCGACACCCGTAGTGCATTGCCCTTTTTACCGCTGGCCAGCCGCGAAGCCAAAATCGGTGAGGGGGTACTGGCCATCGGCAACAGTGGCGGCGACTTCTTGCAGGCCCGTGTCGGCCGGCTGCTGAGGCTCGGAGCGCGGGCAGGCCAAGCCGATTTTCCCCAAAATACTTTTGAGATGAGTGCCCCGCTTGCGCCCGGCGACAGCGGCGGCCCGATCCTGAACGCCAGCGGCGAAGTGATGGGCGTGGTCAGCTACGTGCGGGTCAACGATGAAGGCAAAACCCTAACCTCTTACGCCGTGCCCGTCGAGGAGTCGGGCAAACTGGTTCAGGCGCTAGAAGCCGGAGAAAAGCGCGACGTTCCGGCAATTGGCCTGCGCTTCGACGGCCAGCATGACGGCCTGACCAGCCCTTCCGGCGGGGTGGTGGCCGAAGTGGTGGCGGGCAGCCCAGCAGCAGCGGCGGGACTGCGTGGATCGAGTTACGACAGCCAAGACCAACTCAGCCAACTCGGCGACACCATCACGGCGGTCGACGGCATCCGGACGCGCAGCAGCAACGACGTGATTTTTGAAATTCGCCGCCGCCAAGTCGGTGACACCGTCAAGCTGACGCTCAGCCGTAAAGCCCAGAGCCGCGAAGTCAGCGTGCCGCTGGTGGCCAAAGGGAGCATCAATTACAACCAGTGATATTGGGGGAAAGCAGTTTCTCCCGGTTTAGCGCCGCCGACGCTTGTTGATTTCCAGTAGCACCGGAATAAACGAAAGCACCAAGATCACGCCGACAATGACCAGAATGTATTTGTCCAGCACGTCTTTGGGAATGATCTTGCCCAGAAAATAACCGGCCAGCGGCACGCTCGTTCCCCACAGCACCGCGCCGATGGCGTTGGAGATCATAAAAGTGCGCGGGTTCATTTGAATGGTTCCGGCCAGTGTGGGCAGCAGCGTGCGGATGATCGGCACGAAGCGGGCCAGAATCAGCGCCTGATTGCCGCGCTCGTCAAAATACTCGCGGGCCTGCTCGACGTATTCGGGCTTGAGAAACTTGACGCGGGCAAACACGGCGGGGCCAAAGCGGCGGCCAATGAAGTAGCCCGACAGATTGCCCAGAAACGCCGCCACAATCACCAGCACGATGATTTCAACGATGCCGAGGTCGCCCCGCGCTGCAAACAGGCCCGCCGTAATCAGCAAGCTGTCGCCGGGCAAAAAGAAACCGAGCAGCAGGCCCGTTTCGGCAAAGATAATCAGGGCGAGGCCCACATAAGAAAAGGTGGCGAGCAGGTATTCAGGACTGAGCATTCGGGTAGTGTAGCCCGCCGCTTAAAGACCTTTCGTCAGCGGAAAGTAAAGGGGTGAGCTGATGCCCCTCCGTGCTGCCCTCAAACCCGCGTCAAATCCTTGGGCAGCGGCAAGAACTCAATCTCGGGGTGCTGGGTCTGGGTGTAGTCCAGATCATAGGGACTTCTGAACAGCATGACCGGACGGCCCTGATCGTCTTCGACGTGGCGGGCGAAGCGGGCCACCGAGGCCGTGTCACCGGCCAGCCAGCGCACCAGCTCGTAACTGGTGACGTGCATTTCCACTTCGACGTTGTATTCCTCGAGGAGGCGGGCCTGAAAAACTTCAAATTGCAGCGGCCCCACCGCGCCCAAATACGGATCACGCGCTCCGTCGGTGGGGTAAAAGACCTGCACCACGCCTTCTTCGGTGAGCTGGGTCAGCCCTTTCATAAAGGCCTTGCGCTTGCCCACGTCGCGCAGAGAAATGGTGGCAAACGTTTCGGGCGTGAATCTCGGGAAGCTGGGCAGTTGCAATTTGCCGTCTAAGCTGATCACATCGCCAATCTGGAAGACGCCCGGATTGACCAGGCCCACGATGTCGCCCGGATAAGCGTCGTCCACTTTTTCACGGTCTTGGGCAAATAACGTATGCGCCTGCGAGAGCCGCAACTTGCGTCCGGTGCGGGTGTGCGTTACGTCCATGCCGCGCTCGAAGTGACCGCTCATCACCCGCATGTAAGCAGTGCGGTCACGGTGGGCCTTGCTCATGTTGGCCTGCAACTTAAAGATGAATCCGGCAAACGGCGCTTCAGGGTCGCGCTCACCGAGATTGGTTTCGACTGGGCCGGGTGGGGGCGCGAGTTCCACGAACCGGCTCAGAAAGTGCTCGACGCCGAAATTGTTCATGGCACTGCCGAAAAAGACGGGAGTCAGTTCGCCTTTCAGGAAGGCATTCTGGTCAAATTCGCCCATCGCGCCCTCGATCAGTTCCACGTCCTGAATCAGTTTGGCGGCGAGGTCGGGGCCGACCAGTTGGCGCAGTTCGGGGTCGCGCAGTCCGGCAACTTGCACCGGGGCACGCTGTTTGCCGCGTGCGGTGCGCTCGAACACTAAGACTTGCTTGCTCTGCAAATCGTAGACGCCCTTGAAATCGGGGCCGTCACCAATCGGCCAGGTCAGCGGAATGGCGGTGATCCCCAGCGTGCTCTCGACTTGCTCGATCAGCTCGAATGGATCGACGGCGGGCCTGTCCATCTTGTTGATGAAGGTCAGAATCGGAATGCCCCGGTTGCGGCACACCGCGAACAGCTTTTCGGTTTGGGCCTGCACGCCTCTGGCCGCGTCCAGCACCATCAGCGCCGAGTCGGCGGCGGTCAGGGTGCGGTAGGTGTCCTCACTGAAATCTTGGTGTCCGGGGGTATCGAGGAGGTTGATGTGGCGGCCTTCGTATTCAAAGGTCAGCGCCGAGCTGGAAATGGAAATACCGCGCTGCTGCTCGATGCTCATCCAATCGGAAGTGGTGTGGCGCATACCTTCGCGGGCGGTCACACTGCCGGCCTGCTGAATCGCGCCTCCGTAGAGCAGCAATTTTTCGGTGATGGTGGTTTTACCGGCGTCGGGGTGAGAAATGATGGCAAAGGTGCGGCGGCGCTCGATTTCGCGCACAATGTGAGGACTGGTCATAAAGGCTCCGGCGGGCGCGATATGGCGGCAGCGGCCCGTAGTAAGGGAAAGTTTTGAATAAAGCGTCGGTTCAGTTTCTACGACTCAGGGCCGCAACGTCGTTCAGGCGTCGTCGTCAGGGTGGCGTGAGGAGAAACATCATTTAAACATTATACCGCGTTTGGAGAAGGAGAAAAAGCCCCCAGCGCCGCGTCCAAGGTGCCCAGCCTTGCCCGCACCAACTTGGCCGGATCGCGGTTGTATCCGCCCGCCATCAGCGACACCAGCGGGGTTTTGCTGCCCGCTGCCCAGCCGTAGACCCGTTCGTCTCTCGCTCGCAGCCCGTCCAAGCTCAGCGCCAGCCGCCCCAGTTGGTCGCCTTCCAGCACGTCCGCGCCTGCCAGATAGAAAACCAACTCAGGCTCAAACGCTTGCACAGCAGGCATTACCGTGTCTTCAAGTGCCGCCAGATACTCGGCGTCGCCCGCGCCATCGGGCAATCCCACGTCCAGATCGCTGTTTTCCTTGTTGAACGGATAATTGTGGTCGGCGTGAACGCTGAGGGTGAAGGCCCGCGCCTCACTTCCCAGCATCGCCGCCGTGCCGTTGCCCTGATGCACGTCGAGGTCAAGCACCAAGACTTTGGAGAGTAGTCCAGCGTCAAGCAGATGCCGGGTGATGATCGCCACATCGTTGAGAAACGAAAAACCCTCGGCATGGTCGACGTAAGCGTGGTGGGTTCCGCCGCCCAAGCTGAGGCCGAGGCCGCTGCTCAGCGCGTCGCAGGTGGCGCTCAGCGTTGCGCCGCATGACGCCCGACTGCGCTCCACAACTGCGGTGTCCCACGCAAAGCCCAGTGCCCGCTCCTCTTGCCGCGTGACTTCGCCGCGTCGCCAGCGCTGCAAATAAGCGGGGTCGTGTGCCCGCTCTGCGAGTGCCCAGGGCAAAGGAGGCGCTTCCAGCAGCGGCAAACGCTCGGCGGCTTGTGCGAGGAGTTGCAGCAAAAATTCACGCGGCAAAAACTGGCGGCGCGGCGGAGGAGACTGGCGGTAAGCGGCGTTGAGGAAGGGGGTAAAGGCGCGGGGCACGCCGGTAGTTTAGGGGCTACAACGTAGGAACTCAGTCAGCCTAGGAACTCAGTCAGCACTGTGCGCCTCCATCATCTCGGCAGTGGCCCGCTCGTGCGTTGAGCCGCTGAGTGCCAACTCACGCTGCACGTTGGCCCTGTCGGCCGCCGTTTTGTTTTGGCTGAGCTTGTATTTGCCTTCCAGCTTGCTGACCCGCAGCTCAAAGGTCACCACGCCCGCCAACATGCGCCGCTCAAGGTCAGCGGGAATGGCGGCCATACCGGGCGTGTGCTGCTCCACCAGGCCGTAAGCGATGCGCCGGGTGGCCTCGCCTGCGACCACTTGGGCCTGCCCGTAGGCGTGAACCGCCGCGTAATTCCAAGTCGGCACGTTCGGGCGGCTTTCGTACCACGCCGGATCAATCAGGGCGTGTGGTCCCTGGAAAATAACCAAACTGTCGGCTTCTCCGAAGTGCTGCCACTGCGGATTGGCCCGCGCCAGGTGGGAGCGCAAATAAAGTGCTTCGCTGCCGTCTGCGCTTTGCTCCGATTCGATCAGCAGCGGAATGTGCGAGGCAAACGGCACGCCGCCCGGAGCCGTGATGAGGGTGGCGAAGCTGTGCGCCCGCATAAACCGCAGCAACTCAGCTTGATCGGTCAGGCGAAAGTGAGCGGGGGAGTACATGCGGGCAGTCTAACGGCCCCAATAGACCAAGTGCGCTCTAAGCCGCTTGGCCTATTGGGGCCCACTCCGCGCTAAACTCCCCTAGACCCGCTCAAGGTTCTTGAGGTCTGGCTTTCCTTCCCGCCGCCGCCGAGGTTTGATGAATGAACAGCGCCCGCCAGTAAGCCCAGTTAGATTCAGAGCAATCTAAACGCCTTGCTGCTGCCTTGCCCATAGGCCAGGACGCGCTGATCACAACCCATACCGGGGGAAGTATGCTTGCCCGTTTACATCACGTTGCCCGCAGTTACGGCGACCGAACCATTTTTGACGACGTTTCCTTAGATATCCGTCCCGCCGAGCGCCTCGCCCTGATTGGCGAAAATGGCAGCGGCAAAACCACTTTGCTGCGCCTGATCGCCGGACTCGACGCCCCCGACAGCGGCCAGGTGGAGCGCTACGGCAGCGTGGCGTACTTGCCTCAGCACGCGCCCCAGCACGGCGGCAAAGTGCTGGACGCCGTGACTCCGCCCGAACTGCTGGAAGCCTTGTGCGTCCTAAACGCCGCCAGCGCTGATCTCGGCGACCCCACGCCCGACCACCTCCGCACCTTCAGCGCCGCCGAAGAACGTTACCGCAGCGTGGGTGGTTACGACTTTGAAACGCGGGCCAAGACTGTGCTGGCGGGCCTTAATCTTGATCCGCAGGCGGCAGCAGGCCAACTCTCGGGCGGTCAGACGCGGCGGGTGCTGCTGGCCCGTCTGTTGCTCTCGCCTGCCGAACTGTATCTGCTCGACGAACCCACCAACCACCTTGACGAAGCCTCGGTGCGCTGGCTGGAAGACTGGATCGCCCGCAGCCGCGCCGCGTTTGTGCTGGCCTCGCATGACCGCGCTTTTTTGGACGCGGTGAGCACCCATACTGCCGAGCTGGAACGCGGGCGGCTCACCTTGTACCCGGCGGCATATTCGGCGGCGATGGAACTCAAAGCTACTTTGCGAGACGCCCAAGACCGCGCTCACACGGCGACCCGAAAGCAACGGGCGGCGCTTGAAACGGAAGCTGCTCGCCGTCAGAGCAAAGCCCGCAGCGCTGGAAGCTACAACCCCAAACGCGCCGCTGACGGTGACAAATTGCTGGCCAAAGGCAAAGCTCAAAACGCCCAGAACGTCAATGCGGCCCGTGCCAGAGCGCTAGAAAAACGGGCTGAGCGCTTGGCGGTGACGGATAAGCCCTACGACGATCACCGCCTGATCACTCTTGACTTGCCCGCCGCATCAACTGGCCCCAGTGAAGTGTTGACCGTGCGCGACTTGACGGTTCGGCGAGGCAGCTTCACAGTGCTGGAAAACGTCAATTTGGATGTTCGGCGCGGCGACAAGATTGCTCTGACGGGGCCAAATGGGGGCGGCAAGAGCACGCTGCTCCACGCCGTTTTGGGCCAGTTGCCTTACGGCGGAACGGTGCGGCTGGGCGCGGGGCTGCACCTCTACTTCGCGGGGCAGAGCGGCGAAGAGCTGTCTAACTTGTCCACTCTCAAAGACGCCTTATTGGACGCCAACCCGCTGCTGACGCCGCACCAACTCTACGAAATTGCCGCCCAAGTCGGCTTACCGCCGGAGCCGTCGTTCAAGTTGGTAAACCTCTCGGGTGGGCAGCGCACTCGCCTGAGTTTGGCACGGCTGGGCGTGACCCGCGCCAATCTGCTGGTGCTGGACGAACCCACCAACCACCTCGACATCAAGGCCATTGAAGCGCTGGAAGACTTGCTGCGCCGCTTTTCCGGCACGCTGCTGATGGCGACACATGACCGCCACCTGCGTCAGCAAGTCGCCACGCGGGTCTGGGAAGTCGGTGGGGGAGGAGTACGGGAAGGATAATGGAGGAAATAGAACACATACAACTCCGCCCACTGCGCCCCGGCGATGAAGAAGCCGCTGTGCGCTGGGGAGCCGACGAAGAATTTTGCCGCGCGGCTGACTGGACAGTGGGACTTGCGCCGAATAAAATCCGCGAACACTGGGCCAAGCTGATTGCCACGTCCGCCCCCGATTTTGTGCGGCTGGGGATAGAGCTAAGCGGCGCATTGATCGGTCATGTCGATCTGGCGTACCTCACCCCGGTGTCCGGTGAGTTCGGCATTGGCATTGAGCGCCCGCGCTGGCGGCAGGGCGTCGGGTTGGCAGCGGGCAAGTTACTCCTCAAGCACGCCTTTGAAGTCCTCAAACTGGAAGAAGTCACTGCTCTCGTTCACGCGCCCAACCTGCCGTCGCACGCGCTGATGCTGCGGCTGGGCTTTGTGGAAGAGGGTGAGTGTGATCCGGAGGAGTATCAGGGCGAAACGGTGCCGGTGACGCGGTATCTAATCAGGACGAAGTGATGCTTGGCAAGCAATCCGCCGACCTCACACCCGCGCTGCCCGCAACTTCTCCTCGTCCACCTGATGCTCTCTCAGTGCGGCCACGTCCAGCCAGCCGTCCTTAAATTCAATCGGCAAGTTGAGCAAGTCGCTTTGGATTTTGAGCACAAAACTCAGCTCGCACGGCTCGGTCACGCCTTCTTGAGTGCTGAGCAGCGCGGCGTGGAGGGTGCCGAGGCCGCTGCTGGCCTGCGAGCCGATCATCACCCCCTTGCCGGCCTGCTGAGCGCGGCGCAACATCGCCAACCCGTCGGTAAATCCGTTGCGGGCGGTTTTGATGTTCAGAATGTCGAAGGTGTCGAAGTCCAGCTCACGCTCCAAATCGAGGGGCGTGAAGCACGAATCGTCGGCCACCAGCGGCAGCACCCCGCTGGCCTTCAGGTGGGCGCGGGCGCGAATCTGGCGCACCGGCAGCGGCTCCTCTACGTACATCAACCCCGCTTCGCGCATGGCGGCGAGAGCGGCGGGCGCAATTTCGGGCGTCAGGGTTTCGTTGCTGTCGGCGTAGAGCTGAACTTCGCTGCCGAATTCAAAGCGCAGCGCTTCGATCACCTCCAAGTCGCGGGCATGCTGGCGGCCCACTTTGACCTTCAGCACCCGCACACCCTGCTCCACCACCCGGCGGGCTTCATCCAGCATCTCAGCGGGCGCGGCGATGCCCAGAATAAACGAGGCCCGCACCAGGGTATTTGGCCCCAGCAGCGCGTCAAAGAGGCTTTGCCCCCGCGCCTTCTGGCGGGCGTCCCACAGCGCCATGTCCAGCGCTCCGCGTGCCGTCAGGTTTTGGGCCACGCTGTTGCGGGCGGCGTTCAGTGCGGTCTCGTCGTCGATGCTCAGGCCCATCAATGCGGCTTCAAGATGGCTCAGAATACCGACGATGCTGGCCACCGTTTCGCCGTAAATCGTCGGACGCGGCGGCGCTTCGGCCTCACCCAGCGTGCCGTCATCGAGGTGCACCCGCACCAAAACGTGTTCGGCGGCGCTCAAGCGGCTGTGTGCGCCCCACGCCAGCACCCCGTGCAGCGGCAAGCGGTAGGGAACGGCTTCCAGCCGCACGATCTTGGGGCCGCCCACCTCCAAATGGGTCACAGCCAATGCTCCACGCGCCTTGCCACTTCACTTGGGGCCAGCGCCGCCGTGTCGAGATCGAGCATTCGCTCAGGCGGCAGCGTCAGCAAAAAGGCGCGGGCGGCTGCCGGATCGTAGTTTTGGCGTTCGCTCAGCACGATTTTGGTTTTGGCCAGAATGTCGGCTGGGGCGTGGCCCTGACTCTGCAAGGCGGCGAGTTCGCTGAGTTCGGCGGGCGTGAACACCTGCGCCGCGCCGCTGAGGGCCGCCAGTTCGCTGCTGAGATCATGACTGACCGCGTCTTGTTTCAACGCGTCGAAAGCGTCGCCCCGCCCGAGCAGTCGGCGCACCCGCAGGGCGTCGGGCGCGTGCAGGTGAATAAAGCGCCACGCTGCAAACGCCTCAGCGGCGTAGCGAACTTCGTCTAGGCCCCGTAGACCGTCAAACACCAAGCGCTCTCCCTTTTCCGGCAAAGCCCGCAGCGTGCCGAGGGCCTGCGCCATGCCGCCGGGGTGGGTTTGGCGGTAGCGGGCGGTCAGGGCAAAGCGCTCTTGCCTGTCGGTCACGGCGCGGCCCGCCAGCGGCTCGATCATCACCGCGTCGGTGACTTCGCGGCGGTCAGGCAGCACCCGCAGCCCTGTCGCGCTCAGGGCACTCAGGGCGGTGCTTTTTCCCACCCCCGTCACGCCCACCAGGAGGGTCAGCGGCAAAGCGGAGAGCGGCTCGGCTCCGACAGGCGGCGTTTGGTGGGGCAGCCACAGCCCACTGAGGGCCAGCGAGGAAAAAGGCAACGTCATGGCCCGCAGTCTAGCGGCCCGCGCCGCGCTTGGCCTCACTCAACCCGCTTGAGTGCGCGTGAGCTTGGCTAAAGATTTGAGCAAGGCTAACCCAAGTGGACATAAGCACTCCGCCCCGTCAGTTCTCGCCTGAGCCCACTAGACTTCTGAGCAAGACTGTCTTTACACCGCGCTGAAGAAGTCAACCGTGTTGTTCTCAGGATTTTTTGTCCTTAGCCGTCAAGGAGACGTTATGGCCCGGCTCAACGGTAACAAATCCGGCGGTGGTGGTGTTTGGATCACCGCCCTGATTATAATTTTGGTGCTGCTCTATTTGCTTTACCGCTTTTACTTGCAGCCCAACGGTTTACTCGATTTAGGATTTTGAGACTCAACTCGCGCCTTCAAAATAAATTCAGGATTGAGAATTAAGGAGATTATTTCATGATTAAAGGTAAAGACTTGGTTGGACGCAGTGTGGTTTCTTTAAGCAGCGGGCATCAGATTGATAAAGTGCATGACTTGGTGTTCGACCATGATGCCAATCAAGTTTTGGCGCTGCTGGTTGATGAGGGTGGCTGGTTCAGGGCCGCCAAAGTGGTGCCGTTTGAGGCGGTTCGCAGCATTGGCGAGGACGCTGTGATGATTGACGACGAAAACAGCGTCATCAGCGCCCGTGACGACTCGCGCATCGCCGATTTGCTCGACACCAAAGTGGGCCTCGTCGGCACCCGGCTCCTGACCAGCGGAGGACGCGAACTCGGCAAAATCGCCGACGTGTACTTTGAACCCACCAGCGGCAAAGTGGTGGGCTACGAAGCGACGGGCGGTTTGTTTTCTGATTTGTCGAGTGGCCGCACCTTCGTGCCCGCGCCGGAAAGCATCAGCATTGGAGACAACGCCGCAATTGTGCCGGAGTCGGTGGCCGCCGCGATGGAAGAACAGGAAGCGGGCGGGCTGCAAGGGGCGCTCAGCAACGTCAGCGACAACGTCAAGCAGAGTTACGAGAATCTGTCGACCGCCACCAAGTCGCGCCAAAAAGAATTTGTGATTGGCAAGCAGGCCGGAAGCGAGGTGGCCACCGAGGAAGGTTTGGTCATCGTTCAAAAGGGCGAAACCATCACCACCGAGCAGGCCGACCATGCCGAGGAGCTTGGCTTGCTCGGTTCGCTGGTGGGCGCAGCGACCGGCGGCAGTATGCAGGCGGCTTACAGCAGCGCGGCCAGCAACGTGCAGGGCCGAGTGGACGACTTGAGCGACGCCTCGCAGGAACGCCAGATGCAGTACGTGATCGGCAAAACGGCAGGCAAAGACGTGGTGGCCGGAGGCACGCCGACAGAAGGCGCGGCGCTCAGCACCGTTATTGTCAGCAAGGGTGAGGTCATCACCGAGCAGCAAGCTGAGAGTGCCCGCGAGCACGGCGTTCTGGGTCAATTGGTCGCGGCGGCCACCAGTGGGAGTATGCAAACGGTCTACAGCAGCGCGTCGAGCAACTTGCAAAGCCGCGTCGAGGACTTGAGCAGCGCCAGCCGTGAGCGCCAAGTGGAATATGTGTTGGGCAAAGTGGCCGGAAGCGACGTTCACGGTGACGACGACACGGTGATCGTTTTGAAGGGCCAGACCATCACGCCGATGGCGGTGCAGAGCGCCGAGAGCAAAAACGCGCTGGGCAGCTTGGTGGCCTCGGCCACAGCGGGCAACTTGCAAGGCGGCGTGCAGCGCCTGAGCGGCTCTTACGTGAGTAGCCAGACGGCAGACAGCGCTCCGGTAACAGGCGCTCCCGTTGTCGGTGCTCCAGCAGCCAGCGCTTTGGGCCGCCGCGTCCGCCGCGATGTCTACGGCCCCAACCGCACCCTGATCGCCGCACAGGGCCAGATCGTGACTCAGGGCGTGCTGGAACGTGCCCGTGAACTGCACCGCGAAGACGATTTGCTCGACGCCACCGGCATTGCCCAAGTCAGCGGCACCGAGAGCGGCGGGCCTGCCATCGGGGAGCAGCTCTCTGCAGGCCTGAGCAACGTCAGTGCTGGAGCGACGGGCTTCTTTGACCGCGCCAAGCAGTGGCTGGGTGAAACCCGCGACAACGCTGGAGAAGCCGTCGAGCAGCGCCAGAACGACGCCGAAGTTCAAAAAGTCCGTGACGCGCTGGGCCGCCCGGTCACGCGGGTGATTCTCGATCCGCAGGACAATATCATCCTCAATATCGGCGAGATCATCACTAACAAAGCGGTGGCCGCCGCCCGCCAAGCCGACATTTTGGACATGCTGCTGGACAGTGTCAGCAAGGAAGAAGTGCGGATCAACCCGCTGGACGTGCGCCCCCACGAAACCGGCAGCGCCGCCTTGGAAGGCGTGGACGATGTGAACTTGCAAAAGAAGCCGCAGTCGTAAACCAGATTCTACGAAAAGGGCCGCTTTCCTGCGTTTAGGAAAGCGGCCCTTTGGTCTGCCTGTGGAGATCACAGTGCTCTGCTTCTCAAGTGCCACCACTCCTGCTTCGTCCAGTGCCTTTCATCACCCTCTGCGCTATGTCCCGCGCTAAACTGCTGGGCGTGCCTTCCCGCTCGCCCGCCCCCGCGCATTTAACCCGCTTGGAGATTCGCAACCTCGCCACCATCGCTACGCTGGCTCTGGAACTGCGCGGCGGGTTTTCGGTGTTTACCGGCGAAACTGGCGCGGGCAAAAGCATCATCGTGGACGCGCTGGGCCTGCTGCTCGGCTCGCGCAGCAATACCGATTTGATCCGCAGCGGCGCGGATGATCTGCTGGTCACTGGCTTTTGGGGCGAGGACGTGGTGTCGCGCAAACTCACCCACCAGGGCCGCAGCAGCGCCCGCGTGGACGGTGAAGTGGTGGCCCTGCGCGAACTGGCCGAGGTCTCGCAGACCCGCCTGACCATTCACTGGCAGCACAGCGCCCAGAGCCTGCTGAGCGCGGGCAACCAACGCGCCCTGCTCGACACCTTGCTGTTAGATGAACTCGGTCACTACCACGCCGCTTACCGGGCGTGGCAAAACGCCGCCGGACACTTCGAGCGCCTGCAGGCCTCCGAGCGGGAGCGGGCCAGACAGCTCGATTTGCTGCGCTTCCAAACTCAGGAACTCAGCGAGGCGGGCCTGAAGGAAGCTGAAGAAGAACCGCTGCGGGCTGAACTGGTGCGGCTGTCGAATTTTGAATCCATCGCTGCAGGCGCGTCCGAAGCCCTAGAATTGCTCAGCGACGGCGAGATCAGCGCGGCGGGCCTCGTGTCGCAGGCGCTCCGGTCACTGAATGCTCCGGCCCGTTACGATGAAGCCAGCGCCCAGCTTCAAGCCGAACTTGCCAGCGCCTTAGAAAGTGTGCAAGCGGTGGTCAGCGAACTCAGGAGTGTGGCCGAAGACCGCGCTCCCGATACCGAAGCGCTGGCCCAACTCGAAAGCCGCCTGAGCCTGATCGGCAAGTTGCAGGCCAAATACGGCCCCAGCAGCCAGGACGTGCTGAACTTTCAAGCCGAAGCCGAGCGCGAACTCGCCGCGCTGGAAAGCGACGAGCAAAGCGCCGGAACGCTCGAAGCGGAAGTGAGAGCCCTGCGCCAGATCGCCGAACAAGCCGGACTGCGCCTGCGCACTGTTCGCCAAAAAGCCGCCGCGCCGCTCTCTGAGCAGCTGCTCAACGTCATTCGCCAACTCGGAATGCCGCACGCCCGCCTTGAATTCGAGCTGCGCCCGCTGGCCGTGCCGGGGCCGCACGGCTCAGACGATGTGAGCATCCGCTTCAGTGCCAACCCCGGCGAGAGCTTGGGCGAGCTGGCCGACACCGCTTCGGGCGGCGAACTCTCCCGCGTGATGCTGGCCATCAGCACGGTGCTGGGAGCCAGCACGCCCAGCGTGGTTTTTGATGAGGTAGACGCGGGCATCGGCGGCTCGGCGGCGCGGGCGGTGGCCGATCAGCTCTCGCACTTGGCGTCGGCACGGCAAGTCTTGGTGGTCACGCACCTCGCTCAAATTGCCGCCCGCGCCGATTGGCATTTCAAAGTCGAAAAAGACATTGAAGCGGGCCGCACCATCAGCCGGGTGCGCCTGCTTTCGGGCGAGGAGCGTTTGGAAGAAATTGCCCGAATGCTCAGCGGCGCGTCGTCCGAAGCAGCGTTGTCGCACGCCCGCGAGTTGCTTGCAGGTTCGGAGCGTGTGCCCGAGCCAAAAAAGCGGGGAGCCAAAGCGCTGAGCTAGGAAGTATTTGGTAGGTGGCCTGCACAACGCGGCTTTTTTACTCCTCAATCATGAAGGCCAGATTGATCTCCCTTTAGGCGTGAGTCAGCTGCCGCCCCCTAAGCTGAGAGGATGAAGAATTCAACTGGACTCAAATTGGCCGCCGCGCTGCTCGGCGCTGGGCTGCTGGCGGGCTGCACTATGTCGGGGCCGAGCAACATCCGCGTCCATGAAGTGCTGCTGTACGGCTCCTCGCAAGACCGCCTCGCTTGGGTCTACGGCAGCTTGTCGGGCGGTCAGGGCAGCCTCAGCATTGACGGCAAAGCGCTGGCCTTGCGCCCGCAGACCGCTGGAGATTTGGCGACGCCTGGCAGCCTGAATGTGGGCGGCGCGAACGTCTATAAAGGCCGCACCCGCACCTTGTTGCCGCCTGAAAGCGTGGTTCAGCAGGGTACGGCCAATGCCTACACCATCAGCGCTACCCAAGACATCGATGCCACCTACCTCGTCAGCGGCGGCACGTGGTATCAGCTCAGCGGCGCACTGGCGGCGGGCAGCAGCGTGCAGGCCAGCGCCCAAACCGTGAGCGGCTTAGCGGGCTCGGGCCAACTGACTGGCAGCGAGGCCGCTGTCCTGAGCGGCGTGTTGGCCAAGCAAGGCGTCTTGGTTGTCACGGTGTTGCCTGCCGGCGCTTTGCCTGACGCGGCGCTGAAGGTCGAGCCTGCGACCACCGAAACCAAGCGCACCGGCCTTTACTTGCAGCCGCTCTCGGTGGCCACCGCCACGACGACCACCACCACGACCACCGGAGGCACTGTGAGCAGCACCCCAGCCACGAGCAGCACGGTGGGCTTCCGCGAAGTCGCCAGCGGCAACAACGCTCAGGCCAGCAGCGCCAGTGTGGTACTGGCCAACAGCCAGAGCGCCCTAGATGCACTGTGGAACACGGCCTACGCCCGCCAAGTTCCCGTTCCGCCGACGCCGATTATCGTCAGCCAAACCGCAGTGGGGATTTTCCTCGGCAGCCGACCAACTGGGGGCTACGGCCTGACGGTGCAGTCGGTGCGGGCCAACGGCTCAGCCCTTGAGATCACCGTGAATCTGCGCTCTCCCGGTTCCGGCACCATCACCACCCAGTCTATTACCAGTCCCTGGGCCATCGTCTCCGTGCAGGGCCTTTACCGCACGGTGACGGTGCGTGACCAAAACGCGCAGTTGCTGATTCCCTAGCGTGTTGGCCCGGGTGTTCTCATCTGGGCCGGGTGATCTGCCGCCGCCTCAACCTTTAGACTGAGCCACTATGACCAGACTCAACGGCGGCAACTCCAACAACCGTATTTTTTTAGTCGTCGGCACTTTGGTGGCGCTGCT
Organism: Deinococcus psychrotolerans; assembly: GCF_003860465.1. Taxonomy (NCBI): domain Bacteria; kingdom Thermotogati; phylum Deinococcota; class Deinococci; order Deinococcales; family Deinococcaceae; genus Deinococcus; species Deinococcus psychrotolerans. Next base: position 1,564,965 of record NZ_CP034183.1, on the reverse strand, counting down.
CCTGATCGGCATCACCGTTTGGGCGGTGCAGCGCGGACAAACCAGCACGCCGACCAGCGCCGGAACCAAGACCTTTGATTTGAAGGGTCAGCCGTTTATCGGCAAAGAAGACGCGCCGGTGACCTTGGTGACGTTCGAAGATTTCAAGTGCCCCAACTGCAAAAACTTCGAAGAAAACATCTTCCCAGAGATCAAGTCCAAGTACATCGATACCGGCAAAGCTAAACTCTACAAAATCAACTTTCCGTTTCTGGGCGACCGGTTAGACCCCAATGACTCGGTGCTGGCGGCTGAAGCGGCGGAATGCGCCTACGACCAGACCGGCAACGAGGGCTATGAAGGCATGTCCACCATCATCTTCCGCGCTCAGGGTGATGAAAGCCAGGTCTGGGCCACCAAAGAGAAACTCGAGGAATTGGCGGGCAGCGTGGACGGCCTCGATATGGCCAAGTTCAAGACCTGCTTGGATACCGATGCTACCAAGGCCCGCGTGGAAGCCGACAAGAAGCAGGCCACCGATGCCGGCGTCAACGCCACACCCAGCGTGTTCGTCAATGGCGTTTTGACCACCGATTTCAGCCCAGAGACGATTGGCAAGGCGATTGACGCCGCTGCCAAATAAGCACCAATGACCCGCGATAACCGTCTGTATTTGGCGTGGGTTGTGGCCCTGATCGCTACACTGGGCAGCTTGTACTTCTCCGAGATTCGCTCGTTCGTGCCGTGCATCCTGTGTTGGTTCCAGCGGATTTTCATGTACCCGCTGGCGATCATCTTGGGCATAGCAGCCCTGCGCGGCGATTTCGGTGTGCGAGTTTACGCACTCAGTTTGGCCGCCGCCGGCTGGCTGATTGCCCTTTACCAAAACTTGGAGGTCTGGGGCGTGGTGCAAACGCTCAAAGCCTGTACCGTCGGCCCTATCGGCACCGGCTGCGACGCCAAGTGGCCGATTTTCGGCGCAGGACTCAGCGGCGTGTCCAACATCATTACCATTCCGGTGCTGAGCCTCACGGCCTTCACGCTGATTATTGGTTTGCTGAGTTGGCCCCGTCATAAGGTCGAGCAGGGGAGAGTGTAATGCTGCGCCTCTTGTCAGTCCGTGAGCCGCGTGCTAGCTTTACGTTTGGCTTGTTCCAAGCCGGGAGGTTTCGTGGCGAGAAGAAGAGCACCAGACGGACGTGAATCCAAACGCAAGAAGGAAGACGCCGATACCGTTCGCGCCGAAGGCGTAGTGGAAGAAGCGCTGCCCAACACCACCTTCCGCGTGAAGTTGGACACTGGGCACGATCTCTTGGCGTATATCAGCGGCAAGATGCGAATTCACTACATTCGTATTTTGCCCGGAGACCGCGTGGTTCTGGAGATCTCGCCTTACGACACTTCACGCGGGCGCATCGTCTACCGCCGCTAAGCGCGGGAAGCGGTCAAAAGCGCGGTGGCCCGCTCAAGCTGCTTTGCGGCAGCAAGGTCACCAACCAGATTCCCCACAACCTAAGGGTGCCGGGGGGTCGAGCGTCGGCCACGCTCTACTGGAGCAAGGCGGCGCGAGGAGGAAGGATAGATGAAGGTTCGCAGCAGTGTGAAGAAAATGTGCGACAAATGCAAAGTCATTCGTCGTCATGGTCGCGTGATCGTGATTTGCGAAAACGTGAAGCATAAGCAGAGGCAAGGTTAATGGCCCGTATCGCCGGCGTTGACTTGCCCCGCGAGAAGCGCATCCAAATTGGCCTGCGCTATATCTACGGCATCGGGCCAACCCGTGCCGATCAGGTTCTGGCGACCACGGGCATCAGCCCCGATACCCGCGTCAAAAACTTGACCGAAGCCGAAACCACCCAGCTCCGCGACGCCATCGAGAAAGTCTACAAAGTTGAAGGCGATCTGCGCAGTGAAGTGGGGCAGAACATCAAGCGTCTGATGGACATCGGTGCTTACCGTGGTCTGCGTCACCGCCGTGGTTTGCCGGTGCGTGGTCAGCGTACCAAGACCAACGCCCGCACCCGTAAGGGGCCGCGCAAGACTGTGGCTGGCAAGAAAAAGGCCGCGAGGAAGTAAATCATGGCCAAGACCACCAAAAGAGCGCCCCGCGCCAAGCGCCGCAATATCAGCGCGGGCCGCGCCTATATCCACGCCAGCTACAACAACACCATCGTCACCATCACCGACGTCGAGGGCAACTCTGTGGCTTGGTCGTCGGGCGGCACCATCGGCTATAAAGGCAGCAAGAAGGGCACGCCCTACGCGGCCCAACTCGCCGCCGCCGACGCCGTGAAAAAAGCCCAAGGCTTCGGCATGAATATCGTCGACGTGGTCGTTCGTGGTTCGGGTTCGGGCCGCGAGCAAGCCATCCGCGCTATTCAGGCCTCGGGCATCGAAGTCAAGTCCATCATGGACGACACTCCTGTGCCGCACAACGGCTGCCGCCCCAAGAAGAAGCACCGCGCCTAAAACCTACCGCCGCGTTCTGGCCCGTCAAGTTCTGTGACGTCTTTCTTTGATGTCGCATTTTTGGCAGCACCTTTGCCTCAATAATTTTGACAGAGACAACATCCGCGCCACGCGGAGACGGTTTCCAGAGCGCTGCATCTTGGTCACTGCTGAGCACAAAAGAGCAGTCAGACCACACCCTGAGGAGAAAAATGGGTCGTTTCCGTGGTTCCATCACCAAACAAAGCCGCCGCGAAGGGATTAACCTTGCGGAGACTGAGAAAGTCCAAAAGTATCTCGACAAGCGCCCCTACGCGCCGGGTCAGCACGGGCAGCGCCGCAAGGGCCGCCCATCTGATTACAGCGTGCGTCTGCGCGAAAAGCAAAAGCTCTCGCGCCTCTACGGCATGGGCGAAAAGCAGTTTCGCAACCTCTTTGAAGAAGCGTCCAACGTTCCCGGCGTGACCGGCACGGTGTTCTTGCAACTCCTCGAGCGCCGCCTCGACAACGTGGTGTTCCGGATGGGCTTTGCCAGCACCCGCCGCCAGGCCCGTCAATTTGTGGGACACGGCCATATTTTGGTCAACGGCAAGAAAGTCGATATCGCCTCTTACCGCGTCAAAATCGGCGACCAAGTCAGCGTCTTTGACAAGAGCCGCCAAATGGGTTTTGTTCAGGAAAATATGGACGCCATGAAGCGCCGCCGGGTCAGCCCCTGGATCGAGATGAACCCGGAGACCTTTACCGGCACCTTCTCACGTCTGCCTGCCCGCGAAGATCTGGCGTTGCCGATCAACGAGAACTTCATCATCGAATACTACTCGCGTTAAGAACGGAACGGAGGTTCTGCGTGGATCAAAAGCGTCCCCAGCTCAAAGCCCGTGTCGAAGGCGACTACGGCGAATTTACCTTGGAACCGCTGCGGCGGGGCTACGGCGTCACGGTGGGCAACCCCCTGCGCCGCATCCTGCTCAGCAGCATTCCGGGAAGCGCCGTGACCAGCGTCTATATCGAGGACGTGCTGCACGAATTTAGCACCATCCCCGGCGTCAAAGAAGACGTTATTCGCATCATTCTCAACCTCAAAGAACTGGTGGTGCGTTTCCACGCCCCCGGCCCCAAGACCCTGACGCTCCGCGCCGGTGGTCAAGGCGTCGTCAAAGCCAGCGCTTTCGAGGTGCCCTCCGACGCTGAAATCGTCAACCCTGATCTGGTGATTGCTACCCTCGCCGAAGACGGCAAATTGGTGATGGAAGTGCGCGTCGAAGAAGGCGAAGGCTACGTGCCCGCCGACAAGCACTCGACCAAAGACCGCATCAACTCCATTCCGGTGGACGCGGTGTTTACTCCGGTTCGCCGTGTGGCTTACCACGTGGAAAATACCCGCGTGGGGCAGCAGACCGATTTGGACCGCCTCATCTTGCGGGTCTGGACGGACGGCTCGACCAGCCCCCAAGACGCCCTCGACAAAGCCGTGGACATTCTCCGCGACGAGTTGACGGTGTTCGGTAACGTGGAAACCCTGCAGGCCGAAGTCGCTCCGACTCCGGTACTGGTGCCTTCCGCGCCTGCCGCCAGCTATCCAGTCTACGATCCGGCTCCCACCCAAGCGGCTTCGATCAGCCTTGGCGACTACGCACTGGGCGGTGAAGTCAGCAGCCCCCGCGTCACCTTGGAGGGCCTCGGCCTGACCACCCGCGTGCTGCACTCGCTCAAGGAGGAAGGCATCGACTCGGTGGACGCCCTGTGCGCCCTCTCTGACCGCGACCTCAAAAAGGTTCCGGGCATCGGTGAGCGCAGCCTCGACGAAATCAAGCAGCAACTGGCCCAATTCGGGCTGGCGCTCAAAGACTAACGTTTCCCTTCCGGCCCGCTCTGCATTTCAGGGCAGGCCGGATTTTGCTAAAGGAGAATCAACATGCGTCACGGACGTAGAGGGCGCAAGCTCAACCGCAACTCGAGCGCTCGCACCGCGTTGGCCCGCGCTCAGGCCACCGCCTTGCTGCGCGAAGGCCGCATTCAGACCACCGTCGCCAAAGCCAAAGAGCTGCGGCCTTATGTGGAAAAGATCATCACCACTGCCAAAGCGGGCGGCCTGCATGCCCGCCGCCTGTGCGCCGAGGACATTCAGGACAACGCCGTGCTGCGTAAACTGATGGACGAAGTGGCCCCCAAGTACGCTGAGCGTCCTGGTGGTTACACCCGCATCCTGAAAGTGGGCGTGCGCCGAGGCGACTCGGCTCCGCTGGCTTTGATTGAACTGGTGTAAAACAAGCAAGTGAGAAAGCCCCTGCCGGAGTGGTGGGGGCTTTTTTGTTGTGAAGTCAACCCGTTTTGGTGGCGCTATGCTGCGCTCCTGATTTGGTCTGAGCCGCACCCGAAGCATGTACCGATGTTTTTGCGTCTGCTCTGCTCGGAACTGCGCCGTCCCCTGCCAGAGCGCTAGACTTACAGGCGTGACTTGGTTTTATCTCCTCACCAGTATTTTGATGGGCTTTGCCCTGCTGGCTTTGCTGCTGCGTCCCGATCCTCAGCGCCCGCTGACGCTGTGGCTGCTGGCGGCCCTCCTGCCGGTGCTGGTGGCCGTTACGGCGGCGATGTTCGGGCAAGCGCAGGCGCAGCGCACCCTCTCGGCCTTTAATCCAGCGCTTCAAGACCGCGCTCTGGCGTGGCGCGACGCGGGCGGCTCAGAAAACACCTCCACCCTCTCGCTCGGCGGATTGGACGCCGCCTGCGTGGTGCGGGCCGCTCAGCGCGGCGGCACTTACCAGCTCAGCAGTTCCACGCTGTTCGTGCCGCACGGCGCTCAGCTTCTGGGGCCTTGGCCCAGCCGCGCCGAGTCGGACGCGCTGATGCTCAGCGGACAACTCAATTGCCGCAGGGTCAGCGTGACGGGCGAGTAAGCAGACGCGCTCAGGCGTTCAAGGCCACAGCCGGTCAATCCAGTCGGCGGGATTGGTGGCCTCGCCGCGCACCCGGACTTCGAGGTGCAGATGCGGCCCCTCGGAGATGCCGCTGGTGCCGACTTTACCGATGACGTCGCCGCGTTTGACGCTTTGACCGACTTTCACCAAGATTTTGGATTGGTGGAAATACAAACTGCTGATTCCGCCGCCGTGATCAATCATCACCAAGCCGCCGCGCACCGGATACGTTCCGGCGATGACCACCGTGCCGTCATTGATGGCCTTGATGGAGCTGCCGAGCTTGGCGGGAAAATCCGCGCCGTAGTGATACGTGACCGGGCTGCCGGGCGTATAGGTGCGGCTCTGGCCGAATGACCCCGGAATCACCGGATTGGGCAGCGGCGCGGCAAAGGGTTTGACCCACAGTGGTAAGCCGCGATTCAGGTAAGCCTTGTTGACCATGGCGTCCTCAGCGGCTTTGCCCGGATCGGTCAGTTTTTTGGCGACCTGCGGCGAGAGCTGCAACTTGACCACCGGGCCGCGTGCTTTGCTGGTCAGTGGAATGATGCCGCGCACCACTTCGCTCTCCAGTTTAATTTCCACGATCACGGGGGTGGTTTTGCCCAGCACCACCCGCCCCGGTACCACGTAGACCCCTGCCGCGCCGGAAGGGGTCAGCACTTCGTTGGGCTGGCGCACGTCCTCACTGAGTTCGCTGGGAAAGCTGACCTTGACTTTTTCAGCGTCCCCGCCGGTCAACTTGATGATAAAAGCGTCGCCCATACTCAGCTGGCTAGGCAGCTTGATCTCAACGTCGCCGACTTTGAAGGTGCTGCCGCTGCGGATGGTGATGGGAGGGCTGCTCGGCGTGGGAGGCAGCGCTTTGGAAACGATGAGTGTGGGCGGCGCAGTGGGTGGGGCGGCTGGCTTGCCTACCGGCTTCTCGGTGGGTTTGACCGGGTCAGCTGGCGGCGGCGTGAGCGTAAAGCCGGAAGGTGGAGTGGCAGCGGGTTTGGGCGATGCTGCGGGCGGGGCGGCTGGCAAGCGCTCGGCAGTGCTCAGGCGCAGCTGCTGGCCAAGCGCCAAATTGTCGGAGGTGAGGTTGTTGAGGCGGCGCAGGTCTTCTACTTTCAGGTTGTTGTCGCGGGCCAAACTGTAGAGCGTATCGCCCTTTTTGACGGTGTATGCGCCCGCCGCGCCGAGCAGGAGCAGTGCGAGAGAAACGGTGAACAGGGTGGCCTTCATCAGCCGAGCATAACGGCCTGAGATGAGCTTCACCCCTCATCAGGTGAGAGCCAGCTTAAGGCCGTTGGGCTGATATCAAGCGCTGCGCTTCAGCTTTCCAGCGTCAAAGTGACTGGGCCGTCGTTGATCAGCGAAATGTTCATGTGCGCTCCAAACACACCTTCATCCACCTGTATGCCCAGCGAGCGCAGGGCAACATTGAACTCGGCGTACAGGGCTTTGCCTTGTTCCGGCGGCGCGGCTCCCAGAAAACTGGGGCGGTTGCCGCGTGAAGTATCAGCGAACAAAGTGAACTGCGAAATGCTCAGCACGCCGCCGCCTACGTCGGCCAAGGAGCGGTTCATTTTGCCGTTGTCGTCATTAAAAATCCGCAGCTTGACCAATTTGGCGGCCAGTTGACGGGCCGTCTCGGGGGTGTCTTGAGGAGCGACGCCCAGCAGCACCAGCAGGCCCGCTCCGATTTGGCCAGTCACCGTGCCGTCTACTTCGCAGCTCGCCCCAGTGACCCGCTGAACCACTGCCCGCACGCTAGTTGTGCAGCCGTTCGCGCAGCGAGGTCACGGCGTTGCTCAGCACCTCGGCTTCGGTGAAGTCGAGGTTGCCGCGCGTTTTTTCGGCCAACATGCTCAGGAGCTTCAAGGATCGGTCAGCGGTCTGGCGGGCACGGTCGGCCGCCAGCAGGCCGTCGCGGTTGGCGCTGGCCGTGGCCGCGTTGATGTCGCCCAGCGCCGCCTCAGCAGTGGCCTGAAGCGAGTGAACGAGGCCGAGGAATTCAGGATTTGCCATGAGTGAATGGTAGCAAGGTGGACGTGGGCTGTGGGGAGAGCAGGCTCAGTCTTGTCCTGCTGGCGGCGTTTCTCTTGGGGTCTTCAGCAAACGGGTATTCAGCGCGGTGAGCGGCAGCCAAACGCAGGGCCAGCGCTCGGGTCACCGGAGACAATTGTGCGGTTTGCCCCAGCTTGGGCGGAGAAACCTGCGTCCGGCGGGTACTGATCTGTAAGATGGTAGTTGTGCTTGAGAATCTGACTGAGTCGACGCTGACCGAGCTGCTCGCCGCCCTGATCCAAATAGATTCCACCAATCCATCCTTAATCGCTGGCGGCGTGGGTGAAGCGCCGATTGCCCAATTTGTGGAAGATTGGCTGACCCGGCGCGGGATAGAGGTGGAGCTCGATCAAGCCGCAGCAGGCCGCCCAAGTGTGGTGGCGCGGGTGCGCGGGCAAGGCGGGGGCTACACGCTGCTGCTCAATGCCCACTTGGACACCGTCGGCACGGCCAATATGCCGGACGCGCTGACACCCCGTATTCAAGACGGGCGGATGTACGGGCGCGGCAGCTACGACATGAAAAGTGGGCTTGCCGCCTGCATGTTGGCGCTGCTGGACGCCCAGTCGGCCAACTTGCGCGGTGACGTGATTTTGACGGCGGTGGCCGACGAGGAATACGCCAGCATCGGCACCAGCTCGGTGCTGCGGCGGGTGAGTGCCGACGCCGCCATTGTCACCGAACCCACCAGCTTGAAGCTGTGCGTGGCCCATAAGGGCTTCACTTGGCATCAAATCAAAACCTTTGGCGTGGCCGCGCACGGTTCAAGGCCCGATCTGGGCAGCGACGCCGTCGCCCAGATGGGCAGGGTGCTGAGCAAACTGGAAGCCTTGCAAACTGAGCTGGAATGCCGCCCCGCTCATCCACTCTTGGGGCACGCCTCTGTCCACGCCTCGACCATTGCGGGCGGTCAAGAACTCTCCAGTTATCCAGCAGAATGCACCTTGAACTTGGAGCGCCGCACGCTGCCCGGTGAGGCGGCGGAAGCCGTGAGCGCCGAGTGGGAGGGCATTTTAGCTGAACTCTCAAACTCCCCAGACTTCAAGGCCGAGCATCAACTCCTGCTTTCCCGTTCAGCCTTTAGCGTGCCGGGTGACGCGCCCATCGTGCAAATACTTGAAGTGCAGGCCGCACAGGTCTTGGGGCACCTACCGGAGCAAATCGGCCTGAGTTTTTGGATGGACTCGGCGTTGATCGCCGGTGCGGGCATTCCCACCGTTATTTTCGGGCCACACGGCGGCGGAGCGCACTCGGCAGATGAATGGGTAGACCTTGAGTCGGTAGAGCAGTGCAGGGCCATCTTGAGCAGGGTGGTTCGGGCGTTTTGTGGATAGGGGGCGTGCGCTTCACTCCCTTCTCCCCGTGTTTTCGCTGCCCATTTTGACTGCCCAAGCACAACGGCCCAATCACCCCAGAGGAATCCAATGATGCAACCTGATGCCGCCGCCCGCATTTTTGTCAATCCTCGGCCACAAACTTTTGAAACCCCGACTCAGACCGGCCTGAGCGACTTTCACCGCAAATTGCCATTGTACGCGCCGACGCCGCTGGTGAGTGCGCCGTACGTGGCCGCTGTGCTGGGCGTGCGGCAGGTCTGGGTCAAGGATGAATCCAGCCGCCTGGGACTGCCTGCTTACAAGATTTTGGGTGCGGCTTGGGCCACTTACAAAGAACTCGAAACCCGCTTTGGCCCGTTCCAGCCGTGGGAAACGCTGAGTGAGTTGCGCGGGCAACTGCCGCCCGTGACTTTGGTGGCCGCCACCGACGGCAATCACGGCAGGGCAGTGGCCCGCATGGCCCACTGGCTGGAGCTGGGGGCGCAGATTTTGGTGCCGAGCGACATGGCAGCGGCCCGCCAAAATGCCATTCGCAGCGAAGGTGCGGATGTAGAGGTCGTCGACGGTTCTTACGATCAAGCGGTCAGCGCCGCCGCCAAGCTGGCCGACGACACCCACCTGGTCATCAGCGATACGGCCTGGGAAGGCTATCAGCGCGTACCGGCCTGGGTCATCGCGGGCTACGGCACGATTTTTGGCGAAATAGATCAGCAGCTCGCCGCACTGGGAGCCGGTCAGCCGAGCGCTGTGGCCGCGCAAATGGGCGTCGGTTCGCTGGCAGCGGCGGTCATTCAGCATTACCGCGCCGCCGAGAGCACCCACGTTCTGGGCGTGGAGCCGACGCAGGCCGATTGCGTGCTGCGCTCATTGGAGGCGGGCCAACTGACCGAAGTGGCTGGCCCTCACCGCTCCATCATGGCGGGGCTGAACTGCGGCAACACTTCGCCGCTGGCGTGGCCGCTGCTGCAAGGTGGCCTCAGCGCGTCGGTGGCGGTGCCGGACGCAAGGGCCGAAGACGCCATGCGCCTGCTTGCCGCCAGCGGCGTCGTGTCGGGCGAAAGTGGCGCGGCGGGCTTGGCCGGCTTTCTGGAACTGCTGAGCGGGCGTCATCCCGCTGCGGCGGCGGCTCTCAGCCTGACCCAAGACAGCAGTCTGCTCATCATTTCTACCGAAGGCGCGACCGATCCCGAAACGTACCGGCGGATCGTGGGCTAAGTAGAACAACGTTTATCTTTAGATAAACCGAGCAAAGCGGGCAGGCCCAATAGGTACCGTTCTGCCCAAGACGCGAGAAGGTGGAAAAGTACGGCCAGATGGGAGTGGAGGGATGGAGCGTTTTTGGCGGAATCCCAAAACGGTAATCTGGCCGTACTTAGAACTTAGACCGAAACCACTTCCCGCTTTTGCCGCTTGGCGACTTCACTTCTGACCAGCGGCGCAACTTGCGTGCCGTACAACTCAACCGCTTTCATGATCTGGGCGTGGGGAAGCGTGCCGACACTCATCTGAAGCAAAAAGCGGTTGTGGTCAAAGATCTCGTGCTGATACAAAATCTTCTCGGCCACCTGTTCGGGGTCGCCCACGAAGTACGCGCCGCGCAAGGTGCTGGAAGCGTCGTATTGCTGGCGGGTCATCTTGCTCCAGCCGCGCTCCTTGCCGATGGCGTACATGGCGGCGGCGTGCGCCGGAAACGACTCGTCACGGGCGGCCTGCGAGGTCGCGGCGATGTAGCCGTGCGAGTTGATGCCCAGCTTGAGTGCGGCGGGGTCGCGCCCGGCCTGCGCCGCCGAATCGCGGTAGAGGTCGGTGAAGCCCTTAAACTGCTCGGGCATTCCGCCGATGATCGCCAAGGCCAGCGGAAGGCCGAGTTGCCCGGCCCGCACCGCTGAAGCGGGGGTGCCGCCCACCGCCAACCAGATCGGCAATTCATCTTGCGCTGGGCGCGGATAAATGCCCACATTCACCAGCGCCGGGCGGTATTTCCCCGACCAGGAAATGCGCTCGGAGTCACGCAATTGGAGCAGCAAGTCCAGTTTCTCGGCAAACAGCTCATCGTAATCGCGCGGCATTCCGCCAATGAAAATGGGGAAGGACTCGGAAAAGCTGCCGCGCCCGGCCATGATTTCGGCGCGGCCACCCGAGATGAGATCCAGCGTGGCAAAGGCCTGAAACACCCGCACCGGGTCTTCGGTGCCCAGCACGGTCACGGCGCTGGTCAGCCGGATCGTCTTGGTTCGGGCCGCTGCTGCCGCCAGCACCACCGCCGGAGTGGACACCAGATAATCAGTGCGGTGATGCTCGCCGATGCCGTAGACGTCCAAGCCCACTTGATCGGCCAGCTCTATTTCTTCCAGCAAATCGCGGAGGCGCTGCTGCGGACTGACGGTCAGGCCCGTCTGGGTGTCGGGCGTGCGCTCGCCGAAGCTATAGAGACCGAGTTCAAAGGGAATTGGAGTGGAATCAGACATGGGTGTGACCTCCGGAGCCTAAAATCTAGGCTTGTTATATACATCAGTTTAACAAATAAACTGGTAACAAGCAAGCCCCACCAAACAAACAAAACGGCAGCCACCGCTAGGGGCGCTGCCGTATCCATTGGCGAAAGCTAAGAGTCAAGTCCGGTCAAACTGACTCAGCACTTGCTCGGTGCGGGCATTCTTGACGCGGTTGACGAGGCGCTCATATTCGTGGCGGTCACGCAAACTCTTGGAGAGTGTCAGGGTGCTGGCCGTCAGAAAGAGGGTGCCCATGTAGAGGTAGCCGCGAATCCACCAATCCACCGGCAAAAAGTAAATGCCGATCAGCATCAGCGTCATGCTGGTGACAAAACCGATCCAGATAAACGACATCCAAGACGAAGAATCACCTAATACGTCGGGGTTGGTGTGGGCTGCACTCATAGAAAACCTCGTTGGGGAAAAGCGCTTGATGAACGGAGTTGGAGGAGAAGGCGCGAAAGGGCGAATGTCCCTGCTCTCTTACCTTACACTGACACTCTGTCAAATGACAATATGTCACAGAAAAGTAAACAAAGGCTCAAAGTCGTTCTTAGACTCGGTTCATTTTTCGGTGTCTCTCCCGCGCTGGGCAGTTAGAACAGCGTTTCTTGGCCTGACTCTGCTCGCAAGTCGCCCAATCCCTGCGGCGTTTTACCGTCCAGCACAGCCCGCACTTCTTTGATGTCTTGCCAGGTCAAACTCTTGGGGCCGCCGACAGCGCGGGTGTCGTTGCGCAGCAGATAAGCGGGGTGAAACATCGGCATCAGGTAAGCCGAATACAGGCCCCCACGTTGCTTGTAGTCATGCCAAACGCCGCGCAGCTTGGTGATGCCCTGACGGGTTTGCAGCAGGTACTGGGTGGGGGTGTTGCCCAGCGAGACGATCACGCGGGGGCGCAACAGGGCCAGTTGCGGCTCCAGCCACAGCGAAGTGCAGGTCTCGCTTTCCAGCGGCAGCGGCGTGCGGTTGCTCGGCGGGCGGCATTTGACGATGTTGGTGACGTACACTTCGTCCCGGCTGAGCTGCACGGCGCTCAGAATCTTGTCGAGCAGTTGCCCGCCGCGCCCCACGAAAGGCCGCCCGGTTCGGTCTTCGTCGCCGCCCGGCCCCTCGCCAATGATGACCAACTGGGCCTCGGGGTTGCCGTCGCTGACGACGACTTGGGTGCAGCCTAGGCGCAGCTCACAGGCCTGACAGCTTTTGTTTTGCTCGGCAAGCGCGGCGAGTTGGGCAGAATCGACTGAAGGCAGACTCATGCCTAGGCGGTCACGTCAGATCGGGACGGGTCGGACGGAGCTTGAGCGGTGTCGGCCAGCATCGCGCCGAGCTTGGGGCGCTGACTGCGCGACTCGCGGCGGGTGCGCGGGTCGAGGGCGATCATCAAGAAAAAGTTCTCCAGACCGTTTTCGCGGCCCTTAATCTCGGCGTATTCGTTTTCTGGCGTGCCGGTCGCAAACGGCAAAACCCGGTAGAGGCTCAGCGCGTGCTCGATCACGTCTTCGGGGGCGTGTTCGGCGGCGTAGACTTCAAGTTCGCCGTAAAGGGTGCGCCGCGCTTCGGCGTGGGTGCGGAAGGCGTCGGGGTACGGCGTTTCGGCGGCCCGCAGCAAATCTTGGCGGGCAATGCGGCGGTAATGCTTGAGGCCTTGCAAGAGCTGCTCGGTGGTCATTAGGCTTTTCACAAGGGGTTTCCTCTCAAAGTTGGATGGGGGTGTTGGGAAGTGGCGGAGTGAAGCATTGAACTGCCTCAGAGTCTAGCCTTTTGAGGGCGGGAAAGAAGGGGAAGCGGCGGTTTGTATCTTGTGTCTCCCGCTCCTCTAAACTGCTGAGCAATGCCTGTCCGTGCCGCTTCATCGACCACTCTCCCGCCTCAACTGGCACGCCTCATCAAGCAGTGCAGCGTCCAGCGTAAGGATTTACCCGCGCAGGGCACCACCTTTTACCGTGCCGTCCACACCACCGAAACCGGCGGTTTGTTCGCTTTGGAGCGGGCCGGAAGTGTGGGCGTGCTGAGCTTGTACGCTGACTTCAGCGCCGAGCAGGAAGTGGAGTTGGCAGCGGCCTGCGCTGAAACTGGACTCAGCAGCCTCTATCTCAAGCGCCGCCCGCGTGAGGCCAGCCACGCCGCCAATGTGGAGCGGGAATGGCTCTCACCGCCGCAGCCGATTTGGGGCCAAGACCTGCCGGAACTGACGGCGCTGGAAAATGGCGTGCCGTACCTGATTCGCCCCGGCCACGACCTCAGCATCGGCCTGTTCAGTGACGCCCGCCCCGCCCGCGCCTGGGTGCGCCAGCGAGCACAGGGAAGTCGGGTGCTCAACACCTTCGCGTACACCTGCGGCTTTGGGGTGAGTGCGGCGCTTGCGGGGGCCGAGCGCGTCAAAAACCTCGACCTGTCGCGCAAGGTGCTGAGCTGGGGCCAGGAGAATTACGCCCTGAGCGGCCTCGCCGCCCCCGACACCGATTTCGTTTACGGCGACGTGTTTGACTGGCTGGGGCGGCTCGGCAAACGCGGCGAACAGTTTGATCTGGTCATTCTCGACCCGCCGAGTTTTGCCCGCAGCAAGGCAGGTGTCTGGCGCAGCGAGCGCGATTATGCCCGCTTACTGACGCTGGCGGCCAGCGTCACCGCGCCGGGCGGGCAGGTGCTGGCGCTGTGCAACCACGCTGGACTCGCTCCCGCCACCTTTGACAAAATGCTCAGCGCGGGAGCGGCGCTGGCCAGCAGGCGACTGAGTGTTACGGCCCGCTTCGGGGCGGGTCAGGATTATCCGGGGGCCGAGCACCTCAAAGTGCGGGCGCTGAAACTGGCCTGAGCCTGAGCTGCCCTCAGTCTGAGGAACCCCGAGCCCAAACAGACAACCTGCCTGCCCCGCTTGCCGCCGCGCAGTACCCTGAAGTTATGACCGCCTCCGCGACCCATTCCGAACAGCTTCAAGCCAACCTGACCGCGCCCCTGCGGGTGCTGATCTGCGACGAGATGAACCCCGGTAACCTCGACTTTCCCGGCTTTGAGCTGGAATACGAGGGCAACTTGCCGCGTGAGGAAACCCTGCGCCGCTTGCCCGACTTCGACGCGCTGATTACCCGCAGCCGCACCAAAGTCGACAAAGAGCTGATCGACGCCGCTGGCCCGCGCCTGAAAGTCATCGGGCGCGGCGGGGTGGGCGTGGACAACATCGACCTCGATTACGCCTCGCTGCGTGGTTTGCTGGTGCTCAACGCTCCCGAGAGCAACAATGTTTCGGCAGCGGAGCTGGCCGTGATGCACTTGATGGCCGCCGCCAGAGGGCTGACCCGCAGCGACGCCAAAACCCGCGCGGGCGACTGGGATCGCAAGTTCCTCGGCCTCGAACTCAAAGACCGCACGCTGGGCATCATCGGGCTGGGGCGCATCGGCAGCATGGTGGCCGATAGAGCGCAGGGCCTCAAGATGAATGTGGTGGCTTACGACCCTTACGTGCCCGACAGCAAATTCGAGCGCCTGGGCGTTGGGCGGATGGCCACGCTCGACGAGTTGCTGGCGCAGGTAGACGCGGTGACGGTTCACACCCCGCTGACCGACGAAACGCGCGGCATGTTGGGTCAGGCCGAGCTCGCCAAGCTGAGGCCCGGCTCCATCGCCGTGAATGCGGCGCGGGGCGGCATCATCGACGAGCAGGCGCTGGTGGACGCCCTGAGCAGCGGTCACCTCTTCGCGGCGGGCATCGACGTGTTCGTGGACGAGCCGCCCACCCCCGAACACATCTTTTTGCACGCGCCCAACCTCGGCATCACCGCTCACTTGGGGGCCAACACCGTCGAAGCGCAGGAGCGGGTCGGCGCGGAAATCGTGGGCCGGGTGCTGGCCGCGCTGAAAGGCGACGTGAGCAGGGGAGCGGTCAACGCGCCCTCGCTCGATCCCAAGACGATGGAAGCGCTGGGCGGCTATATGACGCTCGGCGAAAAGCTGGGCCGCATTCTGGCGCAACTTTTGCCGGGAGCCAGCGACGTGGAGGTGACGTTCCGGGGCGACTTTCCCGCCGACCCTGCGCCGGTGCTGACCAGCGTGCTGGTGGGCTACTTGTCGGGCAGCACCGATGAGCGCCCCAACATGATCAACGCCCGCGCTCTGGCCAAAGAACGCGGGCTCTCGGTGGCGGTGCGCGAGCAGACCGACAGCCCCGACTACCAAACCGAAGTGATCGTCAAAGTCACCCAGCACGGCGCAAAAGAGCGCTCCCGCACGGTGGGCGGCACGGTCTTTGGCAAGTCGCCGCGCCTGACCCGCCTGCGCGACTTCAGGGTCGAGCTGGAACCTGAAGGCTACATCCTGATCGCTTCCAACGAAGACAAGCCCGGCGCAGTCGCCAAGCTCAGCAACTTGCTGGGCACCTGGGGCGTCAACATCGCGGGCATGGCGCTGGGCCGCGCTCAGAAGGGTGGGCAGGCGCTGTTTACCCTGACGCTGGACGACGCCCTCAGCCCCGAGCAACTCGACGCGGTGAGGGCGCTGGACGTGATCGAATCGGCGTATCTGGTGCGGGCGTAGTGCCTACAACCGCTTGACGGGCACTTTGAGGGTCAGCGGCGCGTAGCCTGTAAAGTTCAGCGTCAACGTGACCTTTTCGCCGACCTGCGGCACGCGCTTCATCCTGTAGAGCATCAAATGGTTGCCGCCCGGACTCAGCGTCAGGGTCTGGCCTGCCTTGATGATCATGGTGGGCAAATCCTTCATGCCGGTCATTCCGGCCATGCCTTCCATTTTGGTTTGCTGCATCGGCGTGACTGCCTTACTCACATTGGACGTGCCGCCGGTCAGCTTGAGGGCCGCCTTGCCGGTGTTGGTGATGCTCAAGTACACGCTGCCGTCTGCCGCGCTGGGCGGGAGCGCCTGAACAAACGCTCCGCTAATTTTGACGGGCGCGGCGGGCAACTTCTTGGCGGTACTGGTCGCGGGTTGAGCGGGCACTGGCATGGTCATACCGGGCATGCTGTGGTGTTGCTGGGCCTGCGCTGCCGGAACAACTGCCAGCAGGATCAGAGCAAAAAAAACAGATTGAAGAGACATCTAAAAACCTCCAGAGCGAAAGAAAAATGGTCGGGGTCAGCTCTGGAACGGAGGTGGAGCGCGGGCCTCGGCGTGCCGCAAGGTCAGCAGATGCGGCGTGTGATAAGGGAAACTCGAAAAGTCGGCGTGCTTGGCCGTATCCACCCACAGCTCGACGCCCTGAGTCTCCAGTGCGAAGGCGGCACTAAAGCAAAACGGGCAGTGCCGAGCGTGGCTGTGCGCTGACTTATTTGGGGCGCTGGATGGGGCGTGGGCTGAATGGTCGGCCCGATCCATCTCCATGTCGGCCAGTTCGCCGCTCATGTCCATGTTCCCCATGTCCGTCGCCATGCCTGCCACCGCTGGCAAACTCAGCGAGCCGCTCAAGTGGTCTGGCTCGCGCAGCAGGTAGGCAAAGGAAGCGGCCAAACACAGCAGCGCCGTCCAAAGCTGGAGCAGACGTTGTTTGGCCGCAGGGGTCACGTGCTCAGGGTAGAGCGCGGAGGTGAGGCGTGATGTCCTTAGAGCTTGAGCGCCGCGTTCAGCTCGTCCCGGAAGCTCTTGGCGGCTGCACCTGCCGCGTCCACGTCCAGCGCATGGGCGTACTGAATGCCCCGGCTGGCACTCACCACCGCGCCCGTGCCGTCCGGTAAGAAGGCGGCGGCGAGGTCGGCCGCTTTGGCCCCCTGCGCTCCCAGCCCCGGCAGCAGCAGGAGCGCGTGGGGCATGGCCGCCCGCCACTGCGCCAGTTCCTGCGGATGCGTCGCGCCCACCACCGCGCCGACACTGCTGAGTTCGCTGCCGCTCCGCTCCACTTCGTCTTGTCCCAGCCGTGCCACCACCTGCGCCACCCGCTCCGATACTCCTTCGCCCTGAAAATCAGCTTGACCCGGATTGCTGGTCTTGACCAACACGAACACCGCGCCGCCGTTGGCCTGTGCCGCTTCCACGAACGGTGTCAGCGTCTCCGCGCCCAGAAACGGATTGACGGTCAGCGCGTCGCCCGCGTGATCGCCCATCAGCCACGCCTGCGCGTAGGCCGCCGCCGTGGAGCCGATATCGCCGCGCTTGCCGTCCAGAATAATTGGCAGGTCGAGTGAGCGGGCCGCCGCGCAGAGGTCTTCGAGGAGTTGCATGCCCCACAGGCCCAGCGCTTCGTAAAAGGCGAATTGCGGTTTGACGCAGGCGGCGTAAGGAGCGCAGCCGTCCAGCACCGCCAAAGTGTGCTGCCGCAGGGCGTCGCGGCTCTCGTAAGCGTCCAGTCGGGGATCGAGGCCGAGGCACAGGCGGGTGCCGAGAGTGAGGCTGCGTTCGGTGAGGCGCTGGGCAAAGGGAGTGGGAGTCATCTTAGGGACTCAGTTTAACCTGACCGCTCGGCACGCCCGTCACCAGCACTTCATATTTGCCGGTCACATAAACCTTGAAGCCGTGCTTGTGCAGGTGACGGCGCACCAGCGCCACGTCGGCCATCAGCAGCGACAGATCCGGGTCGCGGAAGTTGAGCATCCGTGCGCCGTAGCGCAGCTCGCCGCCAGCGTAGCGGGCATTGGGAAAGCCGAGAATCAGACTGCCCCGCCCGCTCAGGTGGTGCTTGGTGAGGCCGCGCAGGGCCACGTCCAGATTTACCCCGCGACTTTGCAGCACGCTGAGGGCCACGACCAAATCGAAGCGGCCCAAGTCCAAGTTCAGCGCGTTTACGTCGCCCAACTCAAATGTCCAGTTGGGGTATCTCTGACGGGCCAATTCCAAAGCACTCTCGTCCGTGTCTATGCCGACGACTTCAAAGCTGAGGTCGGGATAAGCCAGCGCCAGCGCTTCCAGTTCTCGGCCTGCGCCGACGCCCACGCTGAGGAGGCGTGCGCCGTCACTCAGTTTGGCCCGCTCCAGCGCTTCCGTGAAGCCTTGCAAAAACCACGCATCTTCGAGCTTATTGACGCGCTGAAACTCGCTGCCCGCGCCGTAGTGGCCCTCGCGCAGCGGCGGCGGCAAGCGGCTCAGGGTCAGTTGTACCCGTCCGGCTTCCAGCTTGGCGGGCGTCAGCAGCCGTGCGCCCAGCACCTCGGCGATGTCCAGCCACGCCGCGTAAGAACGGTGACGGCCCGCCGCGCTCACCTCGCCCGCGTACAGGCCCGTACCCAAGTCGGGGTCGGGGGCGCTGAACGTCACTTCTCCCGCTGTCTCCAGCGTTTGCCGCAGGAGTGGCAGCACTTCGCTCAGCGGCTGCACCGTAAAAATAAACACCTGCCCAAGATGACAGATCGCGCCCCCCTGTTCGCCGCGCCGCAAGCTTGTTAAGCTGACTTGGCGCTTGGCGGGCATGTGAACACTCCTCTCCAGGTCTGTTCTGTGAGACACACCCCGCCCGAAGGAAGAGCAGCGCCGAGGCAGACATGCGGAAGTTTTATACCTCAGAATCGGTTTCCGAAGGCCATCCCGACAAACTGGCCGACTTCATCTCCGACAGCATTCTCGACGAGTTTTTGCGCCAAGAACCCAGCAGCCGCGTCGCGGTCGAAACCCTGCTGACCACCGGCATGGCTGTGGTGGCGGGCGAAGTCACCGCCCACAGCGCCCACGTGGACGTGCAGCGGGTGGTGCGCGAGGCGGTCAAGCTCGTCGGCTATACCCGCGCCCACTACGGCTTTGACGCCGAGTACAGCGCCGTGCTGGTGGCGCTCCACGAGCAGAGCCCCGACATCGCGGGCGGCGTGAACTTCAGTGAGGAGTGGCGCGGCATGAGTGAGGCCGAGCGGGCCGATCCGGCCAATGCCCACAGCATGATCGGAGCGGGCGATCAGGGGCTGATGTTCGGCTACGCCACCGACGAAACGCCCGAACTGATGCCGCTGCCGATCAGCCTCGCCCACAAGCTGACCCGCCGCCTCGCCGAGCTCCGCAAAGCCGAGATTGTGCCGTACCTTCGCCCCGACGCCAAAGCCCAGGTCACAGTGGTGCGCGAGGACGGCGATACTTGGGTCGATACGGTGGTCATTTCTACCCAGCACGACGAGGAAGTCTCGCAGGAGCAGATTCGCGCCGATATGGAAGCCCAAGTCATCCGGGCCGTGATTCCCGCCGAGTACCTGCGCCCCGAAACCAAGTTCTTTATCAATCCCTCCGGCAAATTCGTGATCGGTGGGCCGCACGGCGACACCGGCCTGACCGGGCGCAAGATCATCGTGGACACTTACGGCGGCGCAGTTCCGCACGGCGGCGGAGCCTTCTCCGGCAAAGACCCCACCAAGGTGGATCGCTCAGCGGCGTACTACGCCCGTTATATTGCCAAGAATCTGGTGGCGGCGGGCCTCGCCAAAAAAGCGCTGGTGGAAGTCGCCTACGCCATTGGCCGCGCTTCTCCGGTGTCGCTGCGGGTGGATTCCTACGGCACTGGCAAGCTGAGCGACGAAGCGCTGGCCGACTTGGTGCGCCGCCATTTCGACGCCCGCCCGCAGGCCATCATCGCTGAGCTGGACTTGCTGCGGCCCATCTACGCCCAGACCGCCGCTTACGGTCACTTTGGCCGCCCCGAGTTTCCCTGGGAGCAGCTCAGCAAAGTGGACGCGCTGAGAGTAGAAGCGGAAGCGCTGGCCTAAGCGTTTTTGAAACAAACAACAAACCGGCCCCAGAGACAGTGAGTTTCTGGGGCCGGTTTGTTGTTGCGCCATTTTGTCTCTAAACGCTCAAAATCTCCAAGTCAACCTTCGCCTTCCGGTTTCATGGGCTGACACAGTCTTAAGCGCGGCGGCCAAAACGCCACCGAAGGCCTAGCCGTGGAGAATGCGGGAGGAAGCGCCCACGAGTCACGCTGCGAAGACACAGTGCCGAGCGCAGCGACTTGCTCCCTCGCCCCACTGGGGCGGGGGCTGGGGCGCTCTTTAACACCCTGCCAAGTACGCATCTAAGTTCACCGAAGGCAAGAAGCCAAACGCTCCAGCCTCATCAGCTTTTCAGTATCAAGCGAGGTCGGGGCGCTTTTAGTTTCCCGACCTCGCTCAGCTTCAACGCTTACAGCAGCATTTCCCCAGCTTCCGCTTTCCGCAGCGGCAAGTAGTGGGGCTTCCAGAAGCGGCGTTCCACGAAGGAGGCCAGCTCCTCGTCGGTCAGGTTGCGAACCCGCTTTTCGGCGGCTACACCTTCAAAAATGGCTTGGCGGGCCACCCGCACGGCGACCTTGATCGACACCTCGCGGATAACAGAGATCGGCGGATAAACCAGCCCGCCGTACTGAACGGTTTCGTCGGCCAGCGTTTCGGCGGCGGCCATAATCATGCTGTCGGTGATTTCGCGGGCGCGGCTGATAATCGCCCCGAAGCCCAGCCCTGGAAAAATGAAGGCGTTGTTGCCCTGCCCAATCGGATACGTCACGCCGCTGAGTTCTACATCGGCAAACGGGCTGCCCGAAGCGACGATGGCGGCTCCGTTCGTCCAAGTCAGCACGTCGGCAGGCTGGGCTTCCACATTGGCGGTGGGGTTGGACAGCGGGAAAACAATGGGCTGAGCCGCGTTGGCGTGCAGCGCTTCTACGATCGGCTGGCTAAACAGGCCCGGTACACCTGACAAGCCTAACAACGCGGTAGCTCCGCAGTTCTTGACGGTTTCGTACAAGCTGGGCCACTCGCCGCCCACTGTCCAGCCCTCAACGTCGGCAGGCGTTTTGGCAAAGCTGAGCTGGTGGTCTTCGAGGGCCTGACCGTGCATCAGCAGGCCGTAGCGGTCAATCACGTAGACTTTGCTGCTCGCCTCGGCAGGACTCAGCCCCGCCCGCATCAGGCCGCTGCGGATCATGCCCGCTACGCCGATGCCGCCCGCGCCCGCGCCGACCACCACAAAGACCTGGTCTTGCAGCCGCTCTCCCTTGAGCCGAGACGCGCTGATCAGGCCTGCCAGCGCCATTGCCCCGGTGCCCTGAATGTCGTCGTTGAAGCTGGGAATGACCTTGCGGTAACGGTTGAGCACGTGAAACGCCGTACCACGCGCAAAATCTTCCCACTGGATGATGGCTTTGGGATAGCGGGCCGAGACGGCTTCGACAAAACTGTCGAGAAATTCGTCGTAGGCGGCTCCAGTCAGGCGGGTGTGGTGAACGCCGAGGTAGAGCGGATCGTCGATCAAATCCTGGCGGTTGGTGCCCACGTCCAGCTCGACCGGCAGGGTCTTGTCGGGGCCGACGCCGCCCGCTGCCGTGTAGAGGCTGAGCTTGCCGATGCTGATGGCCATGCCGCCAAAGCCCTGATCGCCAATGCCCAGAATGGCGCTGGAATCGGTGGCGACAATCATTCGCACGTCGTCCAGCGGCACGTTGTCCAGCATTTCTTCCACGCGGTCAACGTCTAAAGTGCTGACCGACAGCCCGCGTGGGTAGCGGTAGATGTGCGAAAAGACCCGCACCGCTTCCCCCACCGTCGGGGTGTACAAAATCGGCAGCAGTTCTTCGAGGTGATCGGCCAGAATGCCGTAAAACAGCACCTCGTTGCGGTCTTGCAGCGCCCGCATGAACTCATGCTTGTCGAGGTCGGTGACTTGCTGGAGGTAGCGCTGAAAGGTGCGCTGCTTTTGCTCCTCGAAGGTGGAGGTGTGCGGCGGCACCAGACCTTCTAAGCCTAGAAAGCGCCGCTCCTCGGGAGTAAAGCCGGTGGACTTGTTGAGCAGCGGAATATGCAGCAGTGAAAAGCCGGTGACTTTGACACTGAGGTAACGGTGCCCATCGGGGCCGCGTTTGACATCGTAGTAGCGCGAGACTTGAGCCATGCGTCAGTCTAGCCTGAGCGTGGTAGTTAGATGTCTAAGTAAACGGCTGGCTGTCTCATTCTAGACTCGGTGCAACTTCTTCCAAAATGGCTTCGGTGTCGTGCAGGCGCTCGGCGTCCACATAGAGGTGGCCGTCACGGGTGCGGCGGTAGAGGTCGGCGAAGCGGTGATTCCAGCGAAACTCGTGGATTTTGTAGCTGCTGCGGGCGTGAATGTTTTGCTGCACCGCCTCGTCTGTGGCGCTGAAGACCACCATGATTTCGGCGTCAGCCTCGCGCAGAGCCTCCAGCGTGGTGTGCCAATACGGGCTGTCTTGGGTAATCGGGTGTACCACCGTCCACGCCAGCGGAAACAGCGTGACTTCTGCACGTTCGAGTTGCAGCCGCTTGAAGCGCCGCACCCGCCGTCCATCCGGCAGGGTTTCAAACTGGGTATGCACCGCTTCGACTTTGGCGTTCATCAGTTGGCTGCGCCGCCCGTTGATGAGCCGGAACATCAGCGCTTTGCCGCCTTCAAACGGCGCGATCACCGCCACTTGGCTAAACAAAATCCGGCTTTGCGGCCTTGAGAAGCGGGCAAACAGCACGCCGGTGGCCAGCGCCACGCCCAGCAAGCTGACAAAAGCTTCAACCGTGACCACCGTGTTGGCCGCCACCGACAGCGGATACACGTGGCCGTAACCGATGGTGCCGAACGTCTGCACGCTGAAAAAAAAGCAGGCCAGATAGCGCCCCATGCCCATGAGGGGTTCTTCGCTGAGTGCGCCGCTGCCCAGCCCGAAATAAATCAGGCCGAACAACGCGTTGAGCGCCAGATACAGTGCGCCCATCGTCAGGAAAAACAGGTTCCACGGCACCGTCAGCAGTGCGCCGTAAAGGCTGATGGATTGCCAGCCCATGCCCCGGCGCTGCACATTGAAACTGCCGTCTTTATTGAGAAAGCGCTCGCCGGACTGCTCGGCCACCACCCGGCCCAAACCGAGATCGTGAGGCGTTTCGGTGAGTTTGGGGGAGTCTTGTCCGGGCGGTAGGGGAGCGGTCATCTCCGCGAGTTTAGTCTGGATCAGCGGCCCTGACCGCTTTCAGCCATTCCCGAGCGATCAGCAAGTGTCCCGGCCCGCTGGGATGCACCCGGTCAGGTGCCCAGCGCTGCGGCGTACTGGCGTCCACTGCGGCGTCGAAGGCGGGTTGCAGCGCCACCAGCACGGCCCCGAACTCATCAGCCAACTCACCGACGATGCGGGCGCGGGTTTCCACTTCTGAGCGCATCGGGTCGGCCTTGTCGACTTCCACCAGAAATGGCGTGACGAGCACCAAGCGGCACTCTAAAATGCTGGCTTCACCCAGCAGGCCGCGCAGGGTCGCCCGGTATTCTTCTGCGTTGACGGCCTGATTCGGTGCACCGTCAAAGCTGCGCCATACATCGTTCACGCCAATTTTGACGCTCAGCAGGTCGGGCTTCAGGGCCGTCACGTCACTTTGCCAGCGTTGCCGAAGTTCGCGCACGGTGTCGCCGCTGACGCCCCGATTCACGAACTCAACCGGGTAGGCTGGATCGTCCACCAGCAGTTGCTCACGAATCCGTGAGACGTAACCGTCACCGTAGCCCTCAGGGTCTTCGCGGCGTCCGGTGTCGGTGATGCTGTCCCCGATAAAGACCCAGCGCTGCGGCTTGCTCACTGCGGCAGTCATCCGTCTGTCCCGGCCATCTCGTCCGCCACCCGGCGGAGTTGCCCGTTGGCTCCCTCGCTCACCACGCCGCCGTGATAGGTCACGATGGTGTTCACGTCCAGAGCGGCCATCTTGCTTACCGACTCACTCGCCGCCGTCATGTCGGGCGTGACCTGCGCTCTGGGTGCGCCGAGCTGACCCTGTTCGGAAACCAGTGCGTCTCCGGTGATCAGCGTCTTGCTGCGCTCAAGGTACAAGCTGGCGTGGCCGAAGGTGTGGCCCGGCGTCGCCACCACCCGCACGCCCCCGGCCAGCGGCAGCATCTCGCCGTCCCTAAGGGAGCGGTTCACTTTGACCTGTACCGGCGGCAGGGCCGACATCCGGCGGATCATCTCCTTGCGCGGCTGCGGCACAGTGGGGTCGGCCATCATCTGCTCGACTTGCTCCGGTTTGGGCCTTTTTTGCGGCCACTCGTCACCTTCGATCAGCGGAATCTCGCGCTCCAGCGCCCAGACTTGTGCGCCGCTGGCCGTGATGATCGCTGGCAGGCTGCCGATGTGGTCGAGGTCGTGGTGGGTCACGATGACCTGTTTGATGTCTTTGAGACTCAGGCCCAGCGTGGCCAGTTCGGCGTTGATAGCGTCTTCCATGCCCGGCACTCCAGCGTCCACCAAAGTATGCCCGGCCTCGTCGTCCAGAATCAGGACGGGATGAAGCAGACTGGGGCCGCTCCCGAAGTCGGCGGTCAGGTTGAGCAGCAGCAGGTCGTTGTTGAGTTTCATGGGCGCAGCATCCACCGAAATGGGGCAGGGGAGAAGTAGCAAGGTTTACAAAGCGGTTTAGAAATTTTCTCGGTGTGCGGGCTTGCGCTTGGCAGGCGAGCTTGCGCTGTATTCCTGCTCGGCGGGAGCGCTCTATACTCGGCTTTATGTCCGACGACGCCCAACCCCAACACTCACCCAGTCAAGCGACCAATACCCCAGCACCCCAGCGCCAACTGCATGAGCAGACGATTGCCCGCCTCAACAACCAAGCCGCCCTTGCCGAGGCCGGTTTTGAAACGCACCCGTACAGCTACCCCCAGACCCACCACGCCGCCGATCTCTTGGCCGCCCACCTCAGCGGTGAACACGGCGAGCGCTGGGATGACGAAGTCAGCAGCTTGGCCGGACGCGTCATGCTGTTTCGGCACATGGGCGGCGCGGCTTTTGCCGATCTTCAAGATGAAAGCGGCACCATTCAACTGTATTTCGGCAAAAAAACCACTGAGCAGTTTGCCGCCACCAAGAAAATCGATCTGGGCGACATTATCGGCGTGAAAGGTGTGCCGTTCGTGACCAAGACGGGGCAACTCACCTTGGAAGTGCAGCATTGGCAACCGCTGGTCAAAAGCCTTCACCCACTTCCCAGCAAAGTTCATGGTTTACAAGATGAAGAACTGCGTGCCCGCCGCCGCTACGTAGATTTGATGATCAATCCCGAAAGCCGGGCGGCCTACCGCACCCGTTCAAAGATCGTGCGGGCCATTCGGCATTACTTGGATGATCACGGTTTCATGGAAGTGGAAGGCCCAAATTTACAAACGGTGCCTGGCGGAACGGAAGCCAAGCCCTTTAAGACCTTCCATAACGCTTTGTCACATGAATTCTCTCTGCGAATCAGTTTAGAGCTTTACCTCAAGCGCCTCTTGGTGGGCGGTTTTGAGAAAGTCTACGAAATTGGCCGCAACTTCCGCAACGAGGGCATCGATCGTACCCACAATCCCGAATTCACCATGCTGGAAGCTTACTTTGCTTACGGCGATTACAACGACATGATGAAACTGGTCGAAGAGATGCTTCACAGCTTGGTCATCGAGATTCACGGCCAACCGGTGATCGAGTATCAGGGCAAAACAGTGGATTTCAGCTTGCCGTTTAAGCGCTTAGACTTCGTGGCGGCCCTCAAAGAAGCGGCAGGGTTAGACTTCGACCCGCTGGATTTGGCTCAGTTGCGGGCTTGGAGTGATGGTAAGCACCCTGAATTTCGCAAAGTGCCGGATTACAAATTGCTCGACAAACTCGGCGGCGAGTACGTGGAAGGGCAGCTGATCGACCCGACTTTCCTCACCGATATGCCGCTGGTGATCAGTCCGCTGGTTAAGGCGCACCGCTCGCGGGCTGGGCTGGCCGAACGGGCTGACCTCTATGTGGCAGGCTTTGAACTCGCCCCGATCTACTCCGAGCTCAACGACGCGCTCGACCAACGCGCCCGCTTCGAAGCCCAGACGGCCCGCCGCGACGCAGGCGACGACGAAGCCCACGAGCAAGACGAGGACTTTTTGCTGGCGCTGGAATACGGAATGCCGCCGACTGCCGGAATGGGCATGGGAATTGACCGCCTGACCATGCTGCTAACCAACAAAGACAGCATTCGCGACGTGCTGCTCTTTCCGCTGCTCAAACCCGAAGACGGCACGCCGGACGCGGCGCGGCAGACCCCGCCGGATCAGAATATGCCGGAAGCCGCGCCGAGCTGAACGGTCTTTAGGGTGCGCGGCCAGACTCGGGCAACCCGGTTTGCCTCTGGCTCAAACGGGCGACGCGGGCGAAATCTCGATTTAGCGTTCTCCGTCTATCCGCTCAAAGAAAAGCTGGATGTTGTGAAGTTTGATGTGCTCCCTCGCCGCCATCAAGTGCTCTTGGGCCGCGCCCAGCAAGGCCCGCTTGGGGTTTTGCCAAAGGGCCACCGCCAATTTGGAAGCGTGAGAAACGATCAGGGTCTCGCCGGGTGAGGCCAACTGCACCGCCACCAACAGCGCCCTCACGCTGCGGGCCAGCGGATCGTCCGGCTCACGCGGCACCTCGGCGCTGACCCGCTCGCCGCTGCGCCTGAGCGTGACCACCGCCGAGTCGCGCCAAGGGGCGTGGGACAAATTGACCTCGGCGTGGGGGCTGGGGGGAGCCGTGCTGCTGCGCTCCAGCCGGGCGTCGTTGGCCAGCGCGTGGGCGGTTTGCATGTGGCGGCGCTCGCGGCTGGCCCGCGCCAGGTGCAGCTCGATCTGGCGGGCCTCGGCTTCTTCGCGCACCCGCACCGCTTCCTCGTGCTGGCGAATACTGCGGCTGCCGCGCCGAATCGCCGAGAGAACACTCAAGTTATCGGTATGCACCGTCAAGGCTTCTCCGGTAGGGGCGTGGCGAAGCGCCTCGGTCACCGCCCGCAGTTCGGCAGCGTTGTTGTCGCCCGCTTCCATGCGGCCGTACAGATGCTGCGGCAACTGGCCCGGCGTAATCAGCACGATGCCGAAGCCGCTGCGTCCGGCCTGACCCGTTTCAGCGCCGTCATCAAAACTTCCGTCTACGTAAGCGTGATTCACTGAGCCTCTAGGGTAAAGCCTGAGTGCCTAAGCGTTCGTCAGCCAAATGACGGATGCCGCGCTGAGCACTGTGGCTTGCCCCGGCCCCATTTGCCGGTCAGCCCTCCAGTATGATGGCGCTCGGAGGACTTTCCCTTGTTACCCCAACCGCCTTCCCGCCAGCCTTCGGGCGATAACGCTTTTCAAGCCATTTGGCGCAACCCTTATATTCGGGCCGCCACTTTTTTGCTGCTGCTGTATCTGGCTTACCTCGTCTTAGGATCCGTCTCCCATATCGTTGTTCTGGCTGTTATCGCTTATATCATCGCTTACTTGGCTCACCCAATGCTGGTGTGGTTAGAAAAACGCAAGATCAATCGCGCCATCGGCGTACTGCTGACCGTCATCTTGATTTTCGGGCTGATCGTGCTGGCCTCTGGCCTATTGGTCACCATTTTCAATCAGCTGAGCGATCTTATTCAGCGGCTTCCAGCGCTGACCAAAGAGTTCTTGACTCAGCCGTGGTTCAACAACTTGGCCGACCGTTTTCCGCCGCTCTCCAGCGTCCGTGACCAAATCACCAAAATCAGCCAAAACGGTGCGGCAGGTTTACAGCAGTACATTCAGCCTTACATTGATACGGTGCTGCCATATCTCAAGGCCAACAGCGGCGCTTTGTTCGGCGGCGTGCTGAGCGTGGCGAGCATCGTCGGCGAGGCCTTCGCAGTGCTGATTATGAGCATCTATATGATGCTGGACTACGACAAGCTCGGTCTCAATTTTCTGCGCCTCTTTCCGCGTACTTGGCAGCCGTTCGTGTTGGACTTATCCAAGAATGTCGGTCAGGCAGTGGGCGGGTATCTCAAGGGCCAGCTCATCATCGCGGCCTTCGTGGGCATTTTCATCGGGGTGGCGCTGAGCATCGCGGGCATTCCCAGTGCGCCCGCCATCGGTTTTATCGCGGGTGTCTTCAATGTCGTGCCGTATCTGGGCGTGGTGATCGGGATTACTCCGGCGCTGCTGCTGGCGGCTTCGGCGGGCGGCGTCGTGAAACTCATCGTGGTGGTGGTGGTTTTTGTGGTCGCCAACCAAATCGAAGGCCACCTGCTCTCGCCGATGGTTTTGGGACGCACCACCAACCTGCACCCCGTGACGGTCATCATCGCCATTTTGACCGGCCTGACGCTGATGGGCATCACCGGCGCACTGCTGGCCGTGCCGCTGGCCGCGCTGGGCAAACTGCTGCTACAGGAATACTACTATCCCAGCCGGGTATATAAAGACGGGCCTTAGCCAGCACCAAGCCACTTCGAAACTGAGCGCGGAGCCCATGACCAAACGGGGCTCCGCGCTTTTGTGGCTCCCCTCTGCAGCTCAGGCTTGCAGCAACTCCACTTGCCGTCCATCTGGATCGAGTACGAAGGCCATCGGGTTACCACTCGGGCTTGTCGTCAGTTCACGGCTGAACGCCGCGCCCTGCTCCTTGAGCTGCTGAATGCTGGCGTTCAGGTCGCTGAGGTGCAGCGCAATGTGCTCTTGCCAAGCTGGATGCGGACGCGGCAACTCGGTGTCTGCTTCAAAAAATTGTAGCTTTCCACCGCCCGCAAAGCCCAGCACCACCCGGCGAAAGCCTTCGCTGGTGCGCAAATCTTTTTGCAACTCTGCGCCCAACAAAAGGTAAAAGGCGATCACGGCGTCGGCGTTAGCCGTCAAAAAAGAAACATGCTTGAGGTTGGCTTGTGGGGCGTTCATGCTGCCAGCTTAGCGTGGTGCAAGTGAGCAGGCATAAAAAATCCGCCCTTTCGAGCGGTTGTGACTAAAGAATAGCGCGATATACGGGCGCTGTCAAACGTATGCGCTGAGAAGTTTTGGGAGCTTATTTGCCGTCTTTGCCCGGCAGCGGGTGGGTGCGGGCTGGGCCGCCGTCCACGCCGCCGTTGCGCTCGGTGCCGATGCCGCCCTCTTCCTTGCCTGCCGCGTCGCTGCCTTCGCCTTCGTCGTTGGGCTGGCCCTGGCGGTCTTCGTAATCAAAGCCGCCCAAGCGCCCGTCGTCAAAGCCCGGTTGATCGTTGGGATTTTTGCGGTCTGCTTTGACGTCAGCCCGCAGCAGGTCTTCGGCAATATTTTTTTCTTCGAGTAACTCCGGCGTGGTGCCTTCGTCCACCACTTCGCCCAAACGGCCATCTGTTCTTTCGTTACGGTCAGTCATCCGTTTAGCTTAAAGCCGGCGCTGGCCTGGGAGCTGAGGGGCGGCCTTAAGCGGTGTTCACGCTTGGGCGCTTCATGCTAGGCTCGTTGGCTGATGAGCCTGACGCCCACCAAAACCAAACGCGACCCGGCCCTCTTTGGGGTGGGCTTCGCGGCTTTTTTGCTGCTGGGCCTGATTCAGGCGGCCTACGGCCCGGCCTTCTCGGACTTTGAGCAGCGCTTTGGGGTCACTACAGCGGCTGTGGCAGGTGTCAGCAGCGCTCACTTTTTGGGCAGCGCTTTGGGGCCGCTGGTGCTCGGCGCACTGTTGACCCGTTTGCCGCTCAGGGCTGCAGTGATGATCGGCAGCGCTTTGTTCGCCTTGGGGCTGCTGGGCCTCTCGCTGGCCCCCATCTGGCCGCTGATGCTCTTGGCCGCCCTGCTGACAGGCTTGGGCTTCGGCTTTCTCTCGGGTGGGTTTAATTCGGCGTTCGCCACGTTGGGTGCAGGGCCGGCCAGCTTGATCAATGCCATGTTCGGCATCGGTTCGGTGGCCGCGCCGCTGCTGGCGCTGGGCTTCGGCGCTTACCCCGGCCCGTTTATGTTGCTGGCGCTGCTGGCCCTCGGCCTGACGTTTGCGCTCAGGAGCGTGCGAAGCTGGCCCGCGCAGCCTGCCGAACTGGCCCTCAGCAAAGTCAGTCCCAGACGGGTCGGTTTGTTCGGCTTGCTGTTTTTTTCGTATGTCGGCATTGAAGCGGGCTTGGGCAGTTGGGCCACCACCCACCTTGCCGCCATCGGCAACCCGCACCCAGAAGCAGTGACCAGTTTGTTCTGGCTGGCCCTCACGGCGGGGCGGCTGGGCTTTGCGGCGTTCGCGGCTCGCCTGCCTTTTTTCAGGGTGGTTTTGGTCTGCGCGGCGCTGGCACTCTTGGGCGGTTTGCTGATCACTGTTCCGACGCTGGCGGTGGCGGGTTACTTGGTGGTGGGCCTGGGCATCTCTCCCATTTTTTCGACGCTGCTGACCTGGTTCACTTCGCTCAACCCCGTGCGGGCCGCGCCGCTGATGCTTACGGCAGGCAGCTTGGGCGGCGCGGTGTTCTCGGCGCTGATCGGCGTTTTGGTGGCCCGTTTTGGGGTGCAGGCCGTTCCGCTCACGGTGGTCGCCGACGCGCTGCTGCTGGGCGCATTGGTATTGTGGGTGCGCCGAGAAGTCGGCGGTAAGCGCTAGGGAGGAGGCGCTGGGGAAGTTGGGCCTTTCTTTCATTTCTAATATCAGTTTCTGATAGTCATTGGCTGTGTATAAGAAACTGATAGTCAGGAAGGATTCGTTGCTGACGAATTGGCGATCCGTTTGGTCGTGGGGAGAACCGCTGGTGTTTGCCGTGCTGCTGACGCAGTTGGTGGGTACGCTGGTCGGAGTGGACGGAGCCAGCATGATGCCCACGCTGCGCCACCACGAGCGCCTCCTCATTCCCAAATACGAAACGTGGCTGCACAAACTCGGTATCGGTGACTTCAAGCGCGGCGATATTTTGGTATTCAAGCCGCCCACGCAGAGCCTGAACAAATCATTTTTTGGGCCGCCGTTTTCAGGATTGGGGAGCTACCGCCCCTTTCTGGTCAAGCGGTTGATTGGCTTACCGGGCGATACGGTGCGGGTGTCGGGCGGCGAGGTGTATCTCAATGGAGCGCTCCTCAGTCAGGGTTTCACCTCGGTGTACTGGCAGTCTCAGGGCTGCTGGGACACGGGCAGCCTGCTCGCCAACGCGGCCCGCGTGGATGAAGCGTCGGGCCAAGTCACGCCGCAGATCACCTTGAAGGCGGGGCAATACTTTGTGATGGGCGACAACCGCACGGCGGGCGGCAGCGAAGATTCACGCCTGTTTGGGCCAGTGCCGCTGCGCGACATCGCGGGGCGGGCGGCGGCGGTGGTGTGGCCGGTGATGCGCCAGATAGACGCCAAATACAACTGCGCGGCCAGCCATCGGCCCCAAGATCACGTCACGTACAGCGGCAAAACCAAGCTCAATCTGCGGTTGCTGCGGCCTCCAGCAGCGTTTGAACGGCTGCCCTGAGGAGTAATTTGACTTCCCGCCAGCCGCAGTCGACGGGGCAGGGTGTTCCATTCTGAGCGTTCTCAGACTATGCTTTGGCAATTCTTGCCCACGCCGCCGCCATGTGGAAGAATGACGCCCGCTTCAAAGTCAGCCTCAAGTCAACCGTTACGCCCTTTTCGTATGTACCGTTTCCGCATCTGCCGCTTGATGGCAGCGGGTGTGTCCGTCGGAGGATGTATGGCCGGAGAAAACAAACAGATCAAACTGACCCAAGAAGGCTTCGAGCGGCTTCAGCGCAGCTTGGATCAGGAGCAAGTCCGCTTGGCCGAGGCGACCCGCATTTTGCAAGAACAGATGGAAGCCAGCGCCGATTTTGAAGACACTGGCCTGGAAGATGCCAAACGCGAAAAAGGCATGATCGAAGCGCGAATCGAAGAATTTGAAGACACCCTCGCCCGCGCCACCCTCATTAACGGCGACGAACACACCGGCAAAGTGGAACTCGGCAGCGTGCTGGTGCTGTACAACGAGGCCACCAAGCAGGACATGAAAGTGCAGCTCGTCAGCGCCCCCGAAGCCACCATGCGCGGCGGCAGCTTGCCCAAAATCAGCGATGACAGCCCGGTGGGCCGCGAACTGCTGGGCCGCAAAAAAGGTGAGAGCTTCGTGGTCAATTTGGACAGCGGCAAGCAGATGAAATACAAGATCAAGAGCTTGGATTAGGCTGGACTGAGGGCGCGAACGGCTGTTCCCAACCCTTAAGACGTTCAAACCTTACACCTTGACTTCAAACCAGACGCCGAAACGTTCATGCGGCGTCTTTTTGCGGCCTGAGCTGGGTTAGGCTTGGCAGCGTGTCGCAAACACCAAAAGAGCAAGCCCCTGTCTTAAGTATTGACGCTTTGCAGACTGATTGGCCGCGCCCCGAGATCCGGGCGGTCACGGCACATGCTGTACTGGCCATCCAAAGCCACTTGGCCGAATGTGAAGCAGCCCAGGACGTGACGCCCGCTGCCGCCCGCGCCCTCAAAGCCAGCGGCTACGCGGCGCTGAGTGTGCCGGCCAATTTTGACGGTCATGAGTTGGGTGGCCTGAGTATGACCCTCAGCGAATTTGGCTGGGTGCAGGAGCAGCTCGGCGCGGCGGGCGCGTCGCTGGCTTTGGTGCTGGCCATGACTGGGCAAGTGCTGGGCAGCGCGTTCGCCGCCCGAAGTTTGCCGCCGGAGTTGCTGACGCTGCTGGGCCGGGCCGCTGTGCAGCGGGGAGCACTCGTCAACGCGCTGGCCAGCGAACCGGCGCTGGGCTCACCCTCACGCGGGGGCTTACCGCAAACCGTTTTGCAGCCGCAGAGCGAAGAAGGTGGGCATTATCTGCTCAGCGGCCACAAAACGTGGGCCACCGGAGCGCGGGCGCTGGATTTCGCTTTGGTCACGGCCCGCACGCCCGACGAGCAGATCGCCCGCGTGTTGGTGGAACTCACTGCGCCGGGCGTGCGGATCGAGTCCACCTGGGGCGGTGCGCTCTCGCTGCGCGGCAGCGGTTCTCAGGACGTGCATTTCAGCGGCGTGGCGGTGCCGGCGGGCAACGTGATCGCGCCGCAATTTCAGCGACAGCCGCAGCATCCGGCGCATCCGGCTTGGTTCTGGACGGCGCTGGCCGGAACGTATCTGGGCGTGGGCACGGCGGCCCTCGCTGCACTGCTGGACTACGCCCGCACCCGTGTGCCGACTGCGCTGGGGCAACCGCTGGCGAGTTTGCCGCGTGTGCGCGAGGCGGTGGGGCGCGTTGGGGCTGACCTCACCGCCGCCCGCGCTCTGCTGAGAGTGGCCGCTCAAGGCTTTGAGGCTGAACCGAGCGCCGCCAGTTTGCCACTCCTTGCCGCTGCCAAAGCGCTGTGTACCAACGCCGCCGTGAGCGCCACTGACGCAGCGGCCCGCGTGGTGGGCGGCGCGGCCCTCTCGCCGGATTTGCCGTTTGAACGCTTACTCCGTGACGCGAGAGCGGGCCTGACCCACCCGCCCACCGACGCTGAAGCCTTTGAACGGCTGGGCGGGGCACTGCTCGAAGAAGTGGGGAAAGAAACGCAGGTGCCGTGAGCGCACAGATTGAATGCAAAACAGGCAGCTTGTGAGGGCTGCCTGTTCCGTTGGATTGAGTCGATTTAGTGAAAGAGAGTTTTGGCCTGCTGTTTCAGAGTATTTGTCAGGGTCTGGACGTTGTTATTCAGGCTCAGCGGCGTGGCTAAACCTGGGTTGACGATCCAGTGCGAAGCGCGGGTGCCGTTGGCATAGTTGAGGCTTCCGCTTCCCTTGCCCGCTGCGTCTACATTGATTGTAACGACCAGATTAAGTACGTTGTAACCTGCCTTGAGTTTGATGTCGAAGTTTGAGATGACCGAAGTTCCGTTGGAAATACAGGTCTGCTTGCCACTGAGATTCGTTGCGGCATCTGAATAGACCAAGGCGCTGCCGGTTGTTACGACTTGGCCGCCACCACTGGAGTTTTTGGTGACGCTCAAATCAACTGCTCCAGCAAGGCCATTATTGTTAGTGCCCTTGACTCCGAACTCGATGGCCGTGGTGAGGGCTGCCTTATTGCTGATATTGAGAGCGCCGGTGCAGTTCTCATAACTCAGATCCAAACTGGCTTCATTAAAGGCGTTCAAGTTGGTGTCGGCAATCGTTGCTGGCAAAGTGACTGCAAAGTTGCCGTTGCTGGCGACACTGCCCGTTGCTAGGTTGATACTTCCATTCAGGGCCTCCATGCTGCCCGATCCGCCTGACCAAGCGCTGTAGACCTGGCTTGGCGTTGAAGCCGATGCGTTGAAGTTATAGAGGGTGCCGCTGACAGTGTAAGGTGCCGTTGATGGGGCGTTGCCGCCATTACAGGCGACCAGCAGCAGAGGGGGAGTCAGGATAGCGGCCACGACCGGGTTAAGTTTCACACTTGAACCTTAGCAAAACCTTCGTCAAATTCCCATCTTTCTTACTTCATCTTAAGATTTTACTCATTCCAACGTCGCTATCCCCGCCTTGAGCGCGTACAGGGCGGCTTGGGTGCGGCTTTCCAGCTCCAACTTGCCCAAAATGCGCGAAACGTGGGTTTTGACGGTGGGCTCGCCCACGCCCAACTCCCCGGCGATGGTGCGGTTGCTGTGGCCCCGCGCCATCAGTTGCAAGATCAGCACTTCGCGGGCGGTGAGGTGTTCGCGCATTTCGGGGCTGCGGAAGTCACGCACCAAGCGCTGGGCCGCTTCGGGGTGCAAGTAGACCTCGCCCCTAGCGGCGTGGTGAATGGCGGTCAGCAGCATGTCGCTGGAAGCGTCTTTGAGCAGGTAGCCGCTGGCTCCGGCCTGAATGGCAGCGTTGACTTTGTGTTCTTCTAGGGCGCTGGTCAGGGCCAAGACTTCCACTTCCGGCTGAGCGGCGCGGATTTGGCGGGTGGCCTGCACGCCGTCGAGAACGGGCATCATCAAGTCCATAATCACCACGTCGGGGCGCAGCCGGGCAGCTTCCGTCACCGCTTCCGCGCCGTTGCGGGCCTCGCCCACGATTTCCAGGCTTTCGTCGAGCGACAAAAACATCTTCAGGCCCTGGCGCACCACGTCGTGATCGTCCACCAGAAGCAGGCGAATGGTAGGGGCGTTGGGATGGGATTGGGTCATGGTGAAACTCCTTTGACAGTCAGTGAGCCGCCCGTGAGGCTGAGCGTGGCGGTGAGTTGGGGGCCGTCAGGCTGGCCCGCTTGCAGGTAGTGGCGCAACCGGGCCGAGTCCCGCCCGCTCCCAGCGGAATCAAGTTCCTGGAAACTGGGCGGCAGGTTGATGGTGGCCCCGCTGAGTTGCTTGACCGTCAAATCGGCCCGCGCCGTCAGCGGAACGCGGAGCACCAGCTGGCCGCTGACGCTGGTGGCGCTGAGGGTGCTCCGGGCGGTGCCTTCCGGCAATATCAGCTTCAAGACGCCGTCCTCGGTTTTGAACGTCAGGTCGGGCTGGCCGCTCTCCGGCAACGTGACGTTCCACTGGCCACGCGCACTGCTGAAAGTCAGTCGCTCGAGGTTGAGGCGCTGCAAGTCGAGACTGGTTTGGTCGGCGGGCTGCTGCACATTCAGGCGCAGCGGCACGTTTCTAGGCACCCTCACCTTCAAGTGCCCTGCCAAGCCGTTTTGGCCGCCGAGTTGAATCAGCAGCGGCCAGTCGCGCCAGGTGCGGCTGAGGGTCAGCGCCACTTCTTTTTGAGGTGTCTGCGCGGAGTTGGGCAGGCGGTCGCTGGGCAATTGGTTGGGCAGCGGCGCAGCGCTGAGCTTCAGATCGCCTTCGCGGCTGGCGCTCAGTTCGGCACTCAGGCCCGGCGCGTCGCTGCCGCTGAGCATCAGCGTTTGGCTGAGGTCGGGCGCGAGCGTCAGGCTCAGGCGCTCGGCGGCTCCCAGCGGCCGCTCCACGCGGGAGATCTGGGCCTCAAGCTGCTTGAGATCAACCGGCTTGAGGCTAAAGACAAAACCCACCCCCAGCAAAAAGAGCACCCCCAGCGTGACCGACAAGCGCAGCAGCGCCGCTGAGAGCGGCCACGCGGGCAAAGCCGAATTCACGCTTTGACCTGCGGGGCCCGCGCTTCTAAAGCCTGTACAGGCAAAGCCCGCACCTGCAGCGTCAGCCGCGTTCCCTGATTCGGCGCACTGTTGAGCGTTAATGCCGCGCCGATCAAAGCGGCCCGTTCGCGCATACTTTTGAGGCCCAAACTGCCTGCACGGGTCTGGGCCACATCAAAGCCCACGCCGTTGTCGCGCACCTCCAGCGTCCACGTGTCGTTGGCGGGCCCGCTGAGCAGCAGACTGAGACTGAGCTGCTCAGCTCGGGCGTGCTTGACGGCGTTGTGGGTGGCTTCCTGCGCCACGCGGTAGAGCGTGCCTTTGATGTTGATGCTCAGCGGCGGCTCAGTGGGCGCTTCAAGGTGGACTTGCAATTGGTAGCGCAGCCGCAGCATCTCGGCGAGGCGGGTCAGGGCCGGTACCAAGCCGCCTTCTTCTAGCGCGTCGGGGCGCAGGGCAAACAAGAGGGCCTTCATCTCGGCGCTGGCTCCGTCGGCGAGGCTTAGGGCAAAGTCCAGACTCTCGGCGGCTTTGGCAGGATTTTTTTCGAGCAGGGCGCGGGCGGTGCGGGTAGACAGCGACACGCCGTAGAGTGCCTGGGCCACGCTGTCGTGCAGCTCGCGGGCGAGGCGGGCGCGTTCTTGTTCGCTGCCCTGAGTCTGGGCTTGGTCAATCAGGCGGGCGGTGTGGGCGGCGCTGGCGGCCTGGTCGCTGACGGCGGCCCAAAACTGCATTTCGCGGGTGCTGGGCGAAGTGCTGTAGACGGCTTGCAGGCGGCCCAGCACTTCGCCGCGCGGCGCGAGAGCCAGCGACAAGACGTGCAGATCCCCCGTGCGCTGCAAGGTGTCGCGTCCATACTCGGCGTTGGCATTGTCGGAGTCGGTATTGGTGCCGAGGAAAGCCGGGAGCAGCGCCGCGCCCTCGCTCAACTTCAGCGGCCCGACGGTAATGTGGGCGCTCTGGGCGGTGGTGGCGGGCATAGAAAGCCGCAGCAAGCTGGTCAGCGTTTCTTCCAAGCTCCCGGCAAAGGCGACAGTGGCCGCGCCCTCGCGCAGCGCGGCGACTTCGCGCACCGCCGAGGCATTTTCGCCGTACTCGGTGAGCAGGCCGTAACTGATCAGCAGCCAGGCGCGGGTCAGCAGATTAAGACCGCTGATCCCCAGCATCACCACAAAAAAGCCGATGAGCGAGAGCAGCACGCCCGAAGCGCCTCCGAGCGTGTAGGCCTGCGCGCCCAGCACCACCGGCACATGGAGTTGTGGAAAAGTGGAAAGCAAAAAGGGCACCACTACCAAGCCCAGCCCGCCGGCGAGGGTGAGCAGCAGCCAAACGCCGCCGAGAGCCATAAACAGCAGCTTGGCCACGCTGTAGAGCAAAATTTTATAGGTGTTGGCTTCGGTCAGGCGGCAGCGCAGCCAAGGCCACCAGCCTTTTGGGCGCACGGCAGCGGGGCGGCTGAGGTTGACGCCCAAGAGAGCCGCGCCCAGCACTCTGTCGAGTTGAGCCAGCCCGCCCAGCGTCCAGCCGCCGAGCAGCAGCAGCGGCACGCCCAGCAGCAGCGGAGAGAGCGCCGCGCCCACCACTGCCGTCACCAGCGCTGTGGCCATCACCACGCTCAGCAGCGCCGCGAGGGCGAAATACAGCAGGTGGCGGTAAGTGGACGCCGCTGTGAGTTCGGCGAAGTATCCGCCACGCGGCGGAGCAGCACTGGAGATCATGCCCTCAGCTTAGGCGAGAAGGGTGCGGCGGGACGTCGTTAGAAAGGTGGAGAGGATGGAGGGCAGTGGCAAAAGGCCGGCGCTCAAATCTCTTGCAGTTCCCGCTCTTCCAGCCACGCCGGAACTTCATCCGGCGGGTAGGTTTCAAAGTACAGCTCCAGCAGCGAGGTCAGCGGATAACCGTCCAGCGGCCCCGTTTGCTTGCGGCGGTCGACGAGGCAGGCCACGCCGAGGCAGACTGCGCCGTAAGCTTCGGCGGCCCGCACCGCTTTCAGCACACTGCCGCCAGTGGTCAGCACATCTTCGACCGCCACGAATGTCTGCCCCGGCGTAACGCTGAACGCTTCACGGATTTTCATGCCGCCTTGTCCGTCTTTCTCGGCAAACAGCGCCCGTGTGCCGAGCTCTTTGGCGACTTCGTAAGCCAGCACCACGCCGCCCATCGCCGGGCCGATCACGAAATCGGGTTTAAGGTCTGCGGCCTTGAGTTTCTCCGCCAGCGCTGCGCCGAGTACGGCAGTGTGCTGGGGATACTGAAGCAAAGTGGTGGACTGCAAAAAGTAAGGTGAGTGCCGCCCCGAGGCCAGCAGGAAGCGGCCTTCGTGCAGCGCTCCGGCCTCTTTGTAGAGGGCCAGCACGTCGAGTGGGGGAGAAGATTCAGACATGGATGGAGTATAGCGGCGCGGCTAGACTGGAGCCATGCAGCCCCGAGCCAGCCAGCCCCAAGCCATGCAGTCCCGAGTCAGGCAGCGCGTGATGGTCGTCGGCAGCCCCGGCGCGGGCAAAAGCACTTTTGCACGGCAGCTCGCCCAAAGCAGCGGCTTGCCGCTGACCCACCTCGACGATCTGTACTGGCGGCCCGGTTGGGTCAGGCCGCCGCCGGAAGTGTGGCAAGTCCAGATGGGTGAGGCCGTCAGCGCCGAGCGTTGGATTTTAGACGGCAACTACGCGGGTACGCTCCACCTCCGGGCGCAGCGGGCCGACACCGCTATCGTGCTGGCTTATCCGAGGGGATTGTGCCTACGGCGGGCCATTGTGCGGGCCGTTTTCAAGCGCCGCCCCGACGCCAAGGAGCTCGGCAAAGAGCCGCTGGACTGGGCCTTTTTGCGCTTCATCTGGACATTTCCGAAACTGGGTAAGCAGCAACTTGAGCAGTTGCGGGCCGTGCCCCATTTGGAAGTGGTGGTGTTGCGGAACGATGAGCAAGCGCGGACGTTTCTGGCACGGTGTTGAGACAGAGTAGCGCTGAAACGAACCAGTGCTGAACCGAAAAAAGCCGCCCCCAATCCGGCGGGCGGCTTCTTCTCATCTGTTTCTACAGCCTACAAACGCTCTTTCTTACTTCAGCAGTTCTTCGGCTTTAAAGAACAGGCCCAGTTCGCGCTGGGCGCTTTCGGGGCTGTCGGAGCCGTGGGTCACGTTCTCGCCCGTGGTCGTGGCGAAGTCGGCGCGGATACTGCCCGGAGCGGCG
Source organism: Deinococcus psychrotolerans (assembly GCF_003860465.1). Taxonomy (NCBI): domain Bacteria; kingdom Thermotogati; phylum Deinococcota; class Deinococci; order Deinococcales; family Deinococcaceae; genus Deinococcus; species Deinococcus psychrotolerans. Next base: position 1,525,927 of record NZ_CP034183.1, on the reverse strand, counting down.
TTGGCGGGGTTGGTCGCGCCCATCATGCCGCGCCAGCCTAAAATGGCGTTCTCACCTTCCAAGGCGATCGCCACCACTGGGCCGCCGGTGATGAACTCGACCAGCTCACCAAAAAAAGGGCGCTCTTTGTGTTCGGCGTAGTGGTTTTCGGCGGTTTCACGCGAAATGACCATCTGCTTGAGGCCCACCAAGCGGTAGCCTTTGCGCTGAATGCGGGCGAGAATATCGGCGGTCAGACCCCGGCGAACACCGTCGGGTTTAATCATGGCAAAAGTTCGTTCCATAGCTGGGGCAGTGTAGCAGTTGAGTGGGCGTGGGGGCCAAAGGCGGCGAATCTGACATTCGCGCTTGGTCGCCCCTTAGAATGGTGAGATGTCTGATTCTGCGCGGCCCTCACCGCTGGCAGCCCGGTTAAGCCTGATCTTTACCGGGCTGGCATTCGTCGGCTTGTTTTTGTTTCCCTACGGCACCCTCAGCCGCAATTTCAACGCCCAGTCGCTGCTCCAGCGCTTTCCCAGTGGGCTGATCAACTATGTCGGCGGCACGTTTGAAAATCTGCCGAATGTGAGCACGGCCCTGACACTCGGCTGGATAACGGTACTGGTATTGGCGGCCGCCATCTTCGCCGCCGTGCGCCGCGCCGCTTGGCTGTGGCTGGCTGGCGCGGCGGCGCTGGTGCTGGGTATCGCTGCCATCCTCATCTTTAATGCTGGCCTGGACGCGGCGGTGGCCGAGTTGGTGGCCAAGGGCGTGCGGGCCCGCCGTATTCCTTGGACATCCGGCGGCGCACATTTGGGCTTGTTCTTGCCGGTGCTGGCCGGAGCCGTCACCCTGTTCGCGGGCCTGAGCATGTATCCGCGCGCCTGGGACTTCCTTAACCGCCTACGCGGGTTGTTGGTGCCGGTCGCGGCGATTGCGCTGGCCATCGCGGTGGGCGCGGTGGTCGTGCTGATCGTGCAACCGGTGCCGAGCGGCCTAGACCGTCCTTTGGCGCTGGGCGAGCTCCTCACCGGCAAACTCGACGTGGTCTGGTACGTCTACACCACCTTATTTGCCCCTGTGACCAATGTGCAGGACTTGTTCAGCTCGCTCAAAATCGCCACGCCGCTGATTTTCGCGGGGCTGGGGGTGGCTTTCGGCTTCCGGGCGGGCCTCTTTAACATCGGCGGCCCCGGCCAACTGACCATGGGCGGCATCGGGGCCATGCTGGTGGGCGTCTACGCGCCGCTGCCCCCCGTTTTGTTGCTGCCCGCCACGGTGCTGGCCGCCGCAGCGGGCGGAGCACTCTGGGGCGCGATTCCGGGCCTGCTTAAGGCGCGGTTCGGCTCCAGCGAAGTCATCAATACCATCATGCTCAACTACATCGCCTCGGCCATCTTCATTTTCCTGATCGGCTCGTCCACGTTTCCTTTTTTGGGCAAAACCTACAACCTGCCGATTAAAGCCGAGGGCTTCGAGGCCAAGAGCAACGAGTTTCAAGCGGGGGCAAGGCTCGCTCCGATTGCCGATCTGCTGAGCTTTACACGTGGCGAAGTGACTTATTTTTCGATGGGGCCAATTCTGGCGCTGCTGGCCTTTGGCGCGATTTATTATGGGCTGCGGCAAGTTAAGGCGCGGCTGTGGATTGGGCTGGCGGCGGCGGTGGTGGTCGGTTTCCTGACTTGGAACTCCTTGGGCATTCCGATTACCAGCAGCTTTACCACCAGCCGCCTCAACACCAGCTTCCTGATCGGCTTGGTGTGCGCCGTGCTGATGGGCGTGCTGCTGTGGCGCACCTCGGCGGGCTACGCGCTGCGGGCGGTGGGCCTGAGTCCGGCGGCAGCGGAATACGGCGGCATCAGCGTCGGCAAAAATGTGATTCTGGCCATGACCTTGTCGGGCGCACTGATCGGCCTCGGCGCGACCCACTACACCATGGGCGGAGCGCTCGACGAGTACCGCCTCAAAGGCAACATGCCGGTCAACGTCGGGTTTGACGGCATCGCGGTGGCACTGATGGGCCAGAGCACGCCCGGCGGAGTGGTGGCCGCCGCCATCCTCTTCGGCACGGTGGACACCGGCGGCGTCAACGTCGACCGGGTGCTCGACAAAGTTAACAAAGACATCGTGACGGTGCTCAAGGCCCTGATCGTGCTGTTTATCGCGGCGGGAGGCTTCCTGAGCCGCCGCATCACTGACCCGCCGCCGCCCACGCTGGTTAAGGCCGCCGACGCTGGCGGCCCTGATGGGGGCGGCAAACTTTCGCCGAGTGAAGCGGCCCGCGAAGCTTCGACCCCAGTGCCCAATGTGGGCCGCAGCAGCGAAGTGATTTCTCAAGACATGCTGGGCGGCGACCCGGTGGCTGAGGAAAACCCCGATAAGGAGAGGAAGTCGTGATCGCATTCTTGGCAACGCTTTTCAGCGTCACGTTCGCCGGTATTTTTATCCGCTCCACCGTGCCGCTGCTGCTCACCGCGCTGGGCGGGCTGTACTCCGAGCGCAGCGGCGTGGTCAATATCGCCCTGGAGGGGCTGATCATCTTCGGCGCTTTGGCCGGCGCGATCATCACCAAAGAACTCGACGCGCCGCTCGGAGCCGCCGCGCCGTGGGTGGGCTGGCTCGGCGGCATGGTGGTGGGCGGCATGATCGCCTGGATTCACGCCGTCCTGAGCATCAAGTACCGCGCCGATCAGGTGATCTCCGGCACCGCCATCAACTTGCTGGCCACGGGCGTGCCGGCAGTGGTGCTGACGGCCCTCTACGACTCCAGCACCGAAAGCCCCCCGGTTGTTCACGCGCTGCCGCTGTGGGGCGTGGGCGACCTTAAATTCAGCCCGCCAGTGTATTTTGCGTTGATCGCGGTGGCCGTGACGTGGTACGTGCTTTACCGCACGCCTTACGGCCTGCGCCTGCGGGCCAGCGGCGAACATCCCGGCGCGGCGTCGAGCATGGGCGTCAATGTCAAGGCCATGCGCTACAGCGCCGTGGTTTTGTCGGGGGTGCTGGCGGGCACGGCGGGCGTCTTTCTGAGCATCGGCAACTTGGATTCCTACGTGCGCAACATCAGCGCGGGCGCGGGATTTATCGCGCTAGCGGCACTGATTTTCGGGCAGTGGAAGCCGCTGGGCGTTTTTGCGGCCACCTTACTCTTCGGCTTTTTGCAAGCACTCTCCATTCAGCTCGGCGGCGGCAATTTGTTGCCCGGCAGTCTGGTGCAGGCGCTGCCGTACCTGATCACCGTGCTGGCCCTGATCTTTACGGGCCGCAGCCGCGCTCCCAAGGCGGTAGGCAAACCGCTGGACTAAGAAGGTTTGGGCAGTGAGGTAGGGAGGGCAGGGGAGTTGCGCTGGGTTGGTGCAGCTCCCCCTTCGTTTGCCGCGCCGCCGCAACGCTGCCACAGTTTGGTGGCCTCCACGGCGCTGACGGCGGGTGAGAATAAATAGCCCTGTCCAACTTGGCAATCCAAGTCCAGCAAACTGCGGCGCTGCTCAGAGGTTTCGATGCCCTCAGCGATCACGTCGAGTTTGAGCGCTTCGGCCAATTTCAAAATGGCCTGCACGATGCCCTGACTGGCCGGATCACTTCCCAAATTTTCCACGAAACTGCGGTCGATTTTCAGGGCGGTGAGGTTAAAGCGGTGCAGCGAGGCCAGCGAAGAGTAGCCGGTGCCGAAATCGTCTACCTGAACGCCGAGCCCCAACTCTCTGAGGGCGGTGATGGTTTGAGCGGCGCTGGCGTGCAGCATGGCTCCCTCGGTGATCTCAAGATTGAGGCCGTGCGCCGCGCAGCCGCTTTTGCGAATGGCCCGCTGCACTTGCCGAATGACGTCGGATTGCTGAAACTGATGCGGCGACAAATTGACGTTGAGATGCAGGGACCGCTCGGGTTGCTGCTGCTGCCAGAGGCTGAGCTGCTGGCAGGCTTCTTCTAAGACCCACTGACCCAACGGCCAGATGAGTCCAGTTTCCTCGGCGACGCTCAAAAACTCACTGGGCTGAACGGCACCGAGTTCGGAATGCTGCCAGCGGGCCAGCGCCTCGAAGCCCAAGATCCGGTTGCTGCTCAGCTGCACCACCGGTTGATAAAACAGATGCAGTTGCCGCGCCTCGATGGCCGCGCCGAGTTCAGCTTCAATCTGCAGCCGCCGCAGGGCACGCTCATGCAAGCTGCGGTCAAACACCCGGTAAGCCGAACTGGCCCGCGTGCGTTGCCGGTGCTTGCTTTCATACATGCTGAGGTCGGCGTCGCGCAGCACGTCGCCGGTCTCAGTGTATTCGGCCCGGCCCGGCGCGATGCCGATGCTGATGCTCAGGCGCAAATCGTGGCCGCCGACTTTCAGCGGTTGCCTGAGCGCTTTGGTCAGGCGGCCGGCGAGGCGTTCGGCGTCGGGAGCATGCTGAGACAGCAAAATGGCAAATTCGTCGCCGCCCAGACGGGCCAGCAGTTCGTTCGGCGGTATGTTGGCGGCCAGCCGCTCGGCAAGCGCCCGCAGCAAGTCGTCGCCGATTCGGTGGCCTAAGCTGTCGTTGATGACCTTAAAGCGGTCGACATCCAAAAATAAAACGGCGTAATTGGTGTTGCCTGTTTGTTGGGCTTCTTCCAAGCAGGCTTGCAGGCGGCCTTCAAACAAACTGCGGTTGGCCAGCCCCGTCAGCGAATCGTGACGCGCTTCGTAGGCCAGCTGCTGCTCGATGTGGTGGCGTTCGCTGATGTCGCGGGAAGTCGATTGCCACTGACCGTCTCCAGACTGTACCGGGGCGCTGCTGGTTTCAAACCAGATCCAGTGGCCTTGCTGGTGGCGCAGCCGCAGCCGCAACAGATCAAATTGCGGCGACGGCGTTTGCAAAATGGCATTCTTGATTTTTTCGTGATCGTCAGGATGCACAAACTCATCGGGGAACTGTCCCAAAATGTCTTCGGGCAGGTAACCCAGCAGCGCGGTGACAGACGGACTGACATAGGTGAGTTGGCCTTCCCGGGCGTGTAAGCACACCAAGTCGGTCATGCTCTCGGCCAGCAGCCGGTAGCGGGATTCGCTCAGGCTTACGGCTGAGAGCAGTTGCGCACGCTCCAGCGCTTGCCCCACTTGAGCGGCGACCTCGTCCATCAGTTCCAAATCGCGCTGATGCAGGGTCACGCCGTCGACGCTCTCGACGTTCAGCGTCCCCACCACTTTTCCGTGTGCCCGCAGCGGCACCGTTACCTCGCTGGTGATGTTGTCGATGGCTCCCACAAAGGCGGCTTCGAGCCGCACGTCTTCGATCAGTTCGCCCTTGCCGGTGCGGATGACTCGGCCGACCACGCCCATAGACACCGGGATGCGGGGCAGCACAGTGTCATAGCCGATTTGGTGTTGCAGCACCAAGCAGGGTTCGGGTAAAGCTGCGGGGTCTAGTAAATAAATGCTGACTTGGGTATACCCAAACGCCGCGATGATGGCCGTGTTCACCGCCCGAATAAGGCTGTCTACACTGACCTCGCGGCTCAGGGCATTGCGGACTTGGTGCAGCAGCGCCAACTCGCTGGCTTGCCGGGTAATCTGCGCGTACAGGTACTGGTCGTGTTGGCGGGCTTTCCTGATTTTCACGTCCAGCCGCACCCGCCTCAGAGCGCTGCTCAGGTGTTGGCTGAGAATTTGCATCAAGCGCAAATCTTCTTCGCCCAGCACGAAGTCGGTGGTTTCGATGTTGAGCAGGCCCGCGACCTGCTGACCGTCAAACAGCGGCAAGCACAGTTGACTGATTACTTTGGGGTGGTAGACCTGATAATCGGCGTCTTGACTGACGTCCTGAACCAAGGCGGCCTGGGCACTGCGGGCGACACGGCCAATGATGCCGAAATCGGTGGAATAGATCACTCCCTCCGTGTCGTAGCCGAGGCTGACTTGGGGCTTGATCTGCTCGTCTTCAACCAGCGCGATGCTCACCAGCGGATACCCGACGACTTGCTGAATGGCGGCGGTCACCTCGTGAAACAAGCTCGGCAAATCCGGCGCTCCCGTCAGCGTTTCCCGAACCCTGTCCAGCAGCAGCAGCGCCCGCTTGTGCTGCTCCAGCTCAGAGCCGAAGCGCTGGGCCGCAGCTTGCTGAGGGGTTGGTTGGCTCGGCTTCATTTCTAAACAGTATGCCAGCCGCGACTCACATTTTCATGACTCCAATTCGTTAACGAAATCCAGCGAAAGAGTGAGCACCGTAATCAAAGTAATTTTGGTGGAAAGGGGTTACTTGGAGAGCAGCTGAGAAAAACTTGATGCTGAAAATTTACAGCCTTCTGTCAGCAACAATTTGAGATCACTTTTGAATTGAAGCATCGCTTTTTAGAGTAGTTGGAGAAAATTAACTCAAATCTACTTTTATTCTCGGGTCTTTTTGAAGCCTGACTCTTTTATTATTTTTGGTGGGGCCGATAAAAAATGCGCGGCGATACATAAGGAGCTGACTGCTCCACCTTATCGCCGCGCTGATTTAAGGAGGATCGTTATCGACCTATTTCCAGGCGTAATTCAAACCCATTTCGTTTAGACGAACGCGCTCAGTCCCGTCACGGCCCGTCCGACCACCAAGGTATTGATTTCATTGGTGCCCTCGTAACTGTAAATGGCTTCAGCGTCGGCAAAGTGCTTGGCCACGCCATTTTCCAACAAAATACCGTTGCCGCCAAAGACTTCGCGGGCTGCCGCTACCGTTTCGCGGCACCGGGCAGCGGTAAAGACTTTGGCGAGAGCGGCGTGTTCGTCATGCATCAAATCGTGATCGGCCATGTACGAAAGGCGCAGACACATGGTAAACATGCTGGTGACGTTGCCGAGCATGTGCACCAAGTGGTTTTGAATCAGTTGAAATTCGCCGATGCGCTTGCCAAATTGCCGGCGGTCTTGGCTGTACTTGACGGCCAATTCGTACGCGCCCATCGCGCAGCCCACGCCCTGCCACGCCACGCCCGCACGGGTCAGGCGCAGCACGTCGGCGGTGGTGCGCCAACCTTTGACTTCTTGCAGGCGATCGGAGTCGGGCACGCGGCAATCGGTGAGCGTGATCAAACCGTTTTCCACGATTCTCAGCGCCGTTTTGCCCTGAATTTTATCTACGTTGTACCCCGGCGTTCCGGCCCGCACGATAAAGCCGCGCACTTCATTGCTCTCCTCGTCGCGTGCCCAGATCACCGTGAAGTCGGAAAAGGTGGAGTTGCCGATCCACTTTTTCTGGCCGCTCAGCACCCACGCATCGCCGTCGCGGCGGCAGGTGGTGCGCATGCCCTGACTCACCTGCGAGCCGCCTTCAGGTTCGGTCAGGCCAAACGCGCCGATGGCCTTCAAGTCCAGCATCTTGGGAAGCCACTCGGCTTTTTGCTCGGCGCTGCCGCCCAGCGCCACTGAGGCAAATGCCAGCCCAGCGTGAACGCCAAAAAAGACGGCGGTGGACACGTCTACTTTGCAGGCCTCCAAAGTAATCAGCCCTTCCATGACGGTGGCGTCGGCCTTGCGGGTACCGTCTTCGTTCCAGACCTTTCTCAGCAAGTCCAGCGGGCGCATCGCGTCGATCATCTGGCGCGGAAATTCGTCGCGGTTCCAGTATTCGTTCATGATTGGGGCCACTTCAGCGTGCATAAACTCGCGCACTTGCAGGGCCACGCCGCGTTGTTCGTCGGTCACGGTGTCCAGCAGGCCGAAGAAATCGCCGTCAGGCACGGGCAATTCGCGCTTCTTGTGCTCCTGCGCCTTGCCTCCCACGCCCAGAGCTTTGCTGAGCTGGCCAAGCTGCTTGTCGTCCATCTTGGCCGCCGCGTTGAGCAGCCCCGCCAGATCAATCTTGCTGGCGAGTGCGCCGAGCTTGCTCATATCGAGCTGGGAAAGAAGTTGCGTCAAATCGCCGCCCTGAACGGTGCCAACCTGAACTGGCTCTGCTGCTTTGGTCATGCTCTCTATTGTGCCTCAGGGAAAATATTTAGACTGAGTCTAAAAATACTGATCCATTGAGTGACTCTTAACGCGCTGGTGGAGCGCTAGCATCGGGCAGTGACTTCGCCGCACCTCCCCAGTCTGCTGCGTCCCACCGAGCCGCTACTCAGCAAACCGGCAGGTTACCTCGGGCTGGCGACTTACAGCAGCCTCAGCCAATTCTGGCGCTACCTAGCGGCGGCGTCGCGGGCGGGGTGCGAAGTGAGCTTGGTGCGCGGCGACAGCGAAAAGGCTTGCCGGCGGCGGATTGCCGGGCACACCTTAGAAGGCGCGGCGCTGCTGCTCGATCAAGCGCGGCTCTTGGAAGCGCTGGAAGACGGCCTAGACCCACATCCGGCGCTGATCGCCTTGTTGGGCGGCGACAACTTGCCCCTGCGCGAGTTGCTCAACGCCCATTACACGCTGCGCCTGAATTTCGTGCTGGCGTTTACCCGCAGCCGCGATTTGATCGTGCGCCCAGAGTTCAAGTTTGTGCCGAAGGTAGGCGAGAAAGCGCTCCTGCCTACCGACTTGCCGCTGGCGACGCGCCGACTGGGCCGCGACGAAATCCGCTTTCTGCTCGACCGGGCCTGCGGGCTGTGACATTGGGCGGTGTTCTCGGAGTGACACTTTCCAGATGCAGCCAAAAACGCCCAGTCCCTCAGCTTCTGCTCTGGGGCTGGGCGTTCAAGGTGCTGGAGAGTGCAGGCTGATTTCAACCCAAAAGAAAGCTGGTCAGAAGAAAGCGGCGCTGACGGCTCAGTTTTCGCCCAGCTTGGGCTTGCCTGCGTCCCCATTGGGGTCAGTGGTGGCTCCGCTGGGCGTCATCCCGTCTTTGAGGCTGCCGTAGGTCACGGATTTTTCGGGAATGCTGCCTGCCTCGGGTTCGGGCGCGGGACTGGTCGGCACCGTCTCGGTTTTGACGTTCACACCGCCGTCTTCTACCTTGTTCCAGACTTCCTGCGAAGCGGATTCAGGGATGGTGTTGCGCTCCACGCCTTTTTCGGCTTGGGCTTCTTTGCTTGGAATGCTGCTCGGTTTGCCTTCTCCCATGTGCTCACGCTCCTGCTGAACGACCGGCGTTCCGCTGCTGAATGGCTGGTTTGACTGCTGAGTCTTCAGCTTATCTCAGCTCTCCCAGCGCCGCCGCCCCCAAACTTGAGCATTGCTTCACGTCCTGTCTACTGCTTCACAGTGCTCACAGTCGGTGACGCAGCAGCCGCAGCCCCATGAACACCACGAAAACGGTGCCGCCCTCGTGCGCGACCACACCCAGCGGCAGGGGAATGTGTCCGGCCACCGCCAGCGGCGCGATGATCAAAATGACTCCGAAGGCAAAGGCCAGATTGAGAATCACGGTGCGGCGAGCGTCTTTGGCCAGCTTGACCGCGCCCGCCAGCTTGCCCAGATCGTTTTTCATCAGCACCACGTCGGCGCTCTCGATGGCCACGTCGGTGCCGCTGGCCACCGCGATGCCCAGATCGGCGCGGGCCAGAGCGGGAGCGTCGTTCACGCCGTCGCCGACCATCGCCAGTGGGCCGGTCAACTCGCCCATGATCCGCAGCTTGTCTTCAGGCAGCAGCTCGGCACGGTATTCGGTCAGGCCAATTTGGTGGGCCACGGCCTGCGCCACTTCCGATTTGTCGCCGGTCAGCATCACCTGATGCTCCACGCCCGCTGCCCGCAGACCCGCGATGGCCTCGGTAATGCCGGGGCGCAGGGTATCGGACACGCCCATCACGGCCATCACGCGGCTTCCCACGCCCACGATCACGGTGCTGCTGCCCTCGGTGTTCAGCTCGCGCAGGGCGGCGGCCTGAGCGGGCGTCAGGCTGGCTCCCTCCCGCTCCATCAAGCGGAGGTTTCCGGCCCAGACTTTGTCAACACTGCCCTCCTTAACACCGCCCTGCCTAACACTGTCCAGCTCGGCCTCAATGCCCATGCCGGGGATGGCCTGCGCGTTCCTGACGGCGGCGAACGAGACGTTCTGCGCCCGCGCCGCCGTCACCACGGCCTGCGCAATCGGGTGTTCGCTGTGGCTTTCCAGCCCGGCGGCCAGAGCCAGCGCCCCCGTTTCATCGTCGGCCACTATGCGGGCCACCGTCATTTTCGCCTGGGTCAGGGTGCCGGTCTTGTCGAAGGCGACGGTGTTGACGCGGGCCAGGGTGTCCATCGCCGCGCTGCTCTTGAACAGCACCCCGCCGCGTGCCGCCGCCGCCATAGCGCTGAGCATCACGGCGGGCGTGCTGATGACTACCGCGCAGGGGCTGGCCACCACCATAAAGGTCATGGCGCGGTACCAAGAGGTGTCTACTCCCAGGTTAAACCCGTAGCGTAGCAGCACGAACACCAGCGGCACCAGTACCAGCACCACTGTGGCGTACGGGCTTTCCCAGCGCTCGGTCATGGTTTCGGTGCGGCTCTTGGCGGTCTGGGCCTGCTCCATCAGCGCCACCAGCTTGGCCAGTGTGCTGTCTCCCGCGGGGCGAATCACTTCTGCTTCCACGCTGCCGTTGAGGTTGACCGTGCCGGAAGCGAGTTCTGCGCCCACAGCCTTGTCAATTGGCAAGCTCTCGCCGGTGATGGGAGACTCGTCCACCGCCGTCTGTCCCAGCGTCACGCGGGCGTCGGCGGCAATTCGCTCGCCGGGCTTGATGATTAGCACGTCACCAATTTGAATGTCTCCCAGTTCGCACCAGCGTTCGCGTCCGTCACGGCGCAGGGTGGCTCCCGCCGGATTCAGATCCATCAGGGCGCTGATGGCGTGCTTGGTGCGGCCCATCGCCCAGTCCTGGAGAGTGTTGCTGAGGCTGAACAAAAACAGCAAAATCGCGCCGTCCGCCGCTTGCCCGATGCTCGCCGCGCCCAGAGCGGCCACCACCATCAGCAAGTCCACGTCCAGCTTTTTTTCCACGAACAAGCTGTGCAGCGCCTCGCGCCCGGCAGGAATGCCCCCGGCCAGGTAAGCGACGACGTAGCCGACCCACATGATGATCGGCTGCTTGAGAAGGTATTGCCCCGCCACGCCCACCAGCAGGCCCACCAAGGTCAGGCCAGTCATCAGGACGGCAAAACGCAATTCGGGCGAAAGGTTGAAGCGGGGTTGACGTGCCGGGGCGGCAAAACGGTTTGGTGTCGCAGTGTTGGGGGTGGTCATGGAGCCTCCTGTCAGAGAATCCCTAATAGAAACGATTCCCAATAAGGCAACTCTACTCGCCTACCCTTTCAAACTCAACGCTCCATCCTGAGCGGAAAAGTCAGGATAGAGAGCGGGGGAGAGCGGGACTCACGCTTGTTCTGTGGTCGGGTGTTCTATTTGCCTGTGTTGTCCCTAGGGTAGTTACTGGTCTGAATCCCGTGACTGTGCGGGTGACGCCCGAAAAACCGCCGTGTTGACCTATAATGACCCATTCGCCCACTGGGCAAGGAGGAACGCAAATGGCACAGAACCTATTCGGCGCACGCGCAGTCTTGAGTGAAGGTGAAGGCGGCAAGGTCTATTACTACAAGCTCGACACCCTCAAGGAGCGCGGCTTCAATGTCGACAAGCTGCCTTTCTCGGTCAAAGTGCTGCTCGAAAGCGTGCTGCGCGAAGCCAACGACTACGACGTGCGTCAAGAAGACGTGCTGAACGTCGCGGGTTGGAAGCCGGTCAACGAAGAAATTGAAATTCCCTTCAAGCCTGCCCGAGTGATTTTGCAGGACTTTACCGGCGTGCCTGCGGTGGTGGACTTGGCCGCCATGCGAACCGCGATGGTCAGCTTGGGCGGCGATCCCAAAAAAATCAACCCGCTGATTCCGGTGGACTTGGTGATTGACCACTCGGTGCAGGTCGACGAGTACGGCACTGATTTGGCCTTGCTGCACAACATGGCGCTGGAATTTGAGCGCAACAACGAGCGCTACGAGTTTCTGCGTTGGGGCCAGCAAGCCTTCGACAACTTCGGTGTGGTGCCGCCCGCTTCGGGCATCGTTCACCAAGTCAACTTGGAATACCTCGCCAAGGGCGTGCAGAGCCGTCCTGAAGACGATGGGGTTGTCGTTTACCCGGATTCCCTTGTCGGCACCGATTCGCACACCACCATGATCAACGGCATCGGGATTGTCGGCTGGGGCGTCGGCGGGATCGAGGCCGAAGCGGTCATGCTGGGCCAGCCGATTTACATGCTGATGCCGGAAGTGGTCGGCTTTAAGGTGAGCGGCAAGCCGGTAGAAGGTGTCACCGCCACCGACATTGCTCTGACCGTCACCGAGATGCTGCGTAAGGCCGGTGTGGTCGGCAAGTTCGTGGAGTTTTACGGCGCAGGCCTCTCCAACATGACCCTGCCTGACCGGGCCACCATCGCCAACATGGCTCCCGAATACGGCGCGACGATGGGCTTTTTCCCAGTGGACGAGGAAGCCCTGCGCTACCTGCGCCGCACCGGACGCCTGCCCGACGAAGTGGAATTGGTCGAAACCTACTGCAAGGCTCAGGGCCTCTTCCGCACCGATGAAACGCCGGATCCGGTGTTCAGCAGCATGATCGAGCTGGATTTGAGCAGCGTGGTACCCAGCTTATCCGGCCCCAAGCGCCCGCAAGACCGCGTGGCGCTGACCGACATGCAGCCGGTCTTTGGCGAGGCATTGCTGGCTCCCATCAAGCAGCGCGGCTTTGAGCTGCCCGCTGAGACGCTGGGCGCAAAAGGCACCATCACCGGCACCGGCTACCAGATCGGGCACGGCTCGGTGGTGCTGGCAGCGATTACTTCTTGCACCAACACGTCTAACCCCAGCGTGCTGATCGCGGCGGGCTTGGTTGCCAAAAAAGCTGTGGAGTTGGGACTGGACAGCAAGCCCTGGGTCAAGACCTCGCTGGCTCCGGGCAGCCGTGTGGTGACCGAGTATCTGGAAGCGGCGGGCCTGCAAACCTACCTCGATCAGATCGGCTTCAACACTGTCGGTTACGGCTGCACGACCTGCATCGGCAACTCCGGCCCGCTGCCGGAAGCCACCGTGGACGCCATCAAGGAAGGCAATCTGGTGGCCGCTTCGGTGCTGTCGGGCAACCGCAACTTTGAAGGGCGCATCAACCCCGACATCAAAGCCAACTACCTCGCCTCGCCGCCGCTGGTGGTGGCCTACGCGCTGGCCGGAACGGTGGACATCGACCTTGCCACAGGCGTGATCGGCACCAGCAAAGACGGCTACCCGGTCTACCTCAAAGACCTCTGGCCCAGCAACGCCGAGATTCAGCAAGTCATGGACGTGGCCATCAACGCTGAGATGTTCAAGAAGATCTATGACGGCATCGAGCAGAGCAACGCCCAGTGGAACGCCATTCCGGTGTCGGGCGGCGACCTCTACAACTGGAACGAGGACAGCACCTACATCCAGAACCCGCCGTTCTTTGAGAATCTGGCCGACGGCGTGCGCGAAGTCAGCGACATTGCTAGCGCCCGCGTGCTGGTGAAGGTCTCAGACTCGGTGACCACCGATCACATCAGCCCCGCCGGAAGCTTCGGCGCGTCGTCGCCCGCTGGCAAGTATCTGATCGACAACGGTGTGCCGCAGAAGGATTTCAACTCCTACGGCTCACGGCGCGGCAACGACCGCATCATGACGCGCGGCACCTTCGCCAACATCCGCCTCAAGAACCAACTGGCTCCTGGCACGGAGGGCGGCTTTACCACCAACTTCCTGAACGGCGAAGTGACCAGCATTTACGACGCTTCGGTGGCGTACAAAGCTGCGGGCGTGCCGCTGGTGGTGCTGGCGGGCAAGGACTACGGCATGGGCAGCAGCCGCGACTGGGCCGCCAAAGGCACCTTCTTGCTGGGCGTCAAAGCCGTGATTGCCGAGAGCTTTGAGCGCATTCACCGCAGCAACCTCGTCGGCATGGGCGTGCTGCCGCTGATGTACAAGAACGGCGACACCGCCGACTCGCTGGGCATCACGGGTGAGGAGATGTTCCACTTCCACCTGCCCGCGACCCTCAAGCCCCGCGAGGACGTGACCGTGACTGTCACCGATTTGAAGGGCATCAGCCGCGACATCGTGGTGCAGTGCCGCATTGATACGCCCGTTGAAGTGGATTACTACAAAAACGGTGGCATTCTGCAAACTGTGCTGCGGAGCATTTTGAAGAAAGGCGAGACCGCGCAAGCGTAAGCGCTGAGAGTTGAGAAGGAGAAAGCCCCTGCCGAGTTGGTGGGGGCTTTTTTTATTGGAAATTGTCTGTGTTAGCGAACGTGTCGGACTCTATTGTTTAGAGTTCTAGAAGAAGGGAATTCTTGCTTGGAAGATTGCCTCTGTGATGCTAGTGCGTCGGCAACCCACATATAATCGGGATGTATTTCGCGTTCCTTCTTTGTCTCCGGAACCTTCTTAGTCTCCTGAAAGTAATGGTGTTTAGCAATTTCTGGATACGACTCGCACACTGCCTGTTGAAATCCTATAGGATTTTTCACAAATTTTCTTACAGCTAAAACAAAATCGGCTAATAAATCAGGAAAACTCGCTGCAAAAGTAGTGAAGGAGACCCGACGTCCAGAAATTAAGTACTCCTGTCCGTCTATTGTTGCTCCGTTAATTTTCATTCCCCCCATCTCAATCTCTATATATATCATCCCGAAAGATGAATTTTTTTGTCTAGTATCTCTTAAAATCCCGTTTTTAACCCTTCTTCCTCTACGATTCCTGTAGTTAGCCCCATTCTTCACTCGGATCCCTCTACACTCCCTATCGTTGGCTTTTACCATGGATTTTATCATTGCTTCAGCTATTTGATCTGGGCAAATGGCACGGATAAGCACAGTGAGTGCGGGTATCAGGGAAGGCTCTAACAAAGCAACCTCCGTTATCTTATATATGTGGCTTCCACTTAAACATGTGGACTCAACTGTACCATCACGCCAACATGCGGAGAATCGCCCCTCCTCTTCAGCAATCTTTACAGGGAAGTTCAATTCTCGCCGACTTAGCAGCTTGTGTGTAAGTTTATGAGCCATAATTGATCTCCCATACCGTTTGTGGAAGTAACTACAGTGACTGAGGTATTGACGTGCCTAAGTTATAGCATCTGCATATCCGATTAGGTTTACGTCGCAAAGCCCAAGCCTCAGCTTTTGCGGGGGGCTAGAGGGGTGCGGGCGGTGAGGTCAGGCAAAGTAAGGATCAGCCCTCCTGCTCCCTTTCTACTGGCATAACCTACTGGCATGAAGCACATCCATCTCCCGCTCAGTGAACCGCTGCACGCCCAATTGATGCAAGCGGCACCACAGCAACCCAACTGGCCTGCGAAGCCGTTGAGCGTTTTCTGGCTGAGCAACGCCAGACCGCCCTTGATGCTGAGCTAGACGCCTACATTGCCGGATATGCGGGTACAGCTTTTGATCTGGACACCGAACTCGAAGCAGCAGGCGTTGAACTCTTGCTCAGTCAGGAACCGTGAAACGCGGCGAAATCTGGCAAGCGGTTCTGGAACCCCGCAGAGGCAGCGAACAGCGCGGCAGACGGCCTGTGCTGGTGCTGATGCGCGATAACTTTCTCCGCAACGAACGCTGGCAAAGCATCATGGTGGTGCCGATTTCCAGTTCTCAGGCGTAAGCGGGGCGAGGCCCAACCAATGTGGCACTGCCCGCTGGCATGGGCGGGCTGGCGCTCAACTCGGTGGCGCTTTGTCACCAACTCACCACCCTTGAGCGCAGCAAGTTGGAGCAGTGTTTGGGTGAAGTACCTGAAGCGCACATCAAGCAAGTAGAAGCGGGCGTGTTGCTGGCGCTGGGGATTGAATTTTAGATACTGCGTACCTCACTTCGGCGCACGCACCAGCCCGGTGATATCCGGCCCTAACCGCTTGAAATGCTTGGTCTTGAGGGTAACTAAAGCGCCAGCGCCGGCTTTAGGGGTTGCCTGAGCCAACTGCTCAGCCCTCCGCTTCGGCAGGCCAGTTCAGTCTCAGGAAGGCTCTACAAATAAAGGCAGGTCGCTGGCCTTTACCGCGCCCGCCGCCACCGCTCGCCTATGCAATTCCACCACTGCCCGCGTGCCTTCGTCGCCCACGTCCAAGCTGAAGCTGTTGACATACAAATCGATGTGCGCCTGCATCACTTCGTCGGCCATTTCGAGGGCGTGCTGGCGGATGTAGGCTTTGGGTTCCTGTGGATGCTGATAAGCGTATTCGAGGCTGGCCTTCACTGCCTGATTCAGCGCCCACTGGGTTGCGGGCAGCAAGTCGCGCCGCACCAAAATTGCGCCGAGCGGCAGCGGCAAGCCGGTTTCGCTTTCCCACCACGCGCCCAGATCCAGCAGCTTGGTCAGGCCGTGCTGATGGTAGGTAAAGCGCGATTCGTGAATGATCAGGCCCGCGTCCACCGCTTGCCCGTTCAGCTCACCCCGTTCTACAGCGGGCATCACCTCGTCGTAGCGCACCCGCACCACCTTGACCTCAGGGTAAACGATTTTGAGCAGCAGCTCGGCGGTGGTCAGCGCTCCGGGCGACAGCACCGTTTTGCCGTTGAGGTCGCCCAATTCCTCCCGCGCCACCACCAGCGGCCCCACCCCGCGCCCCAGCGCCCCGCCGCTGCGGAGGGCCACGTAATCGTGCATCACTTCAAAGTAAGCGCGGTAGCTGATTTTGGTGATCGGCAAGCGGCCCAGCGTGGCCCAATCATTGAGCGTCTGCACGTCCTCCAGCACTTCCCGGATGGGCGCGGGCGTCGGCACCTTGCCGTGCGAGAGCGCGTAAAAAATGAAAGTGTCGTTGGGGCAAAACGAGTAGCCGAGGTCGAGCGCGGCGGGGTTGGTGGAAGCAGAAGTCATGGCTTTAAAGTACGCCGAGTGGGGAAGGGCAAATGGGGTGGAGAGGGGCAGTCGTGAGTGGGCAGCCAAGCACCAAACCCGCTCTAAACCCGCAAGTCACTCGGCGTTTTCGGTTCTCTCAGCAGCTCCCTGAACGTCACCGCGCCGCGTTCCACCGCTCGGCGCACCAGCCCACTGCCCACGCTGTAAGTAAAGATGTAGGCCCGAAAAGTCGGCTGGGCAATAAACTCAAAGCTCTTTTGCGCCCGCTCCTCGGTTGCGCCGTAGTGCTGAAAAAAGTCCAAGACCTCGCGCTGACTCGCTCCGTCTTGATGCAGCATCATCGCCGCGTGACCGGAAACACTGCTGAATTTTTCCTTGAGCCGGGCCAGATGGAGGGCCGCCTGTACCGCTTCCGGCTCAAGTCCAGCCACGCTGGCCAGTTCTCCCGTCAGCCACTCGCCGACTTCTTGCTCACTCATCACGGCGCTGAGGGCGTTCATGGCGATTCCCTCGCTGACAACGCATTCCGGCGCGTTGATCAGTTGAATGCTGTGTTCAAACCAACCGCGTCCGCGCACCAATTCGGCTTCCTTGGTGGCGTGTTCGGTGTGGTGGCCCGGATAGCCTTCGTGGGCCATCAAATCCGGCAAACTGGTCAGCGCCACCGCCAAGTCAGTATTGATGTCAATTCGGCTTTGCAAGTTGCCCAGCGGCCAGTTGTACCCGCCCCAAGGCTGGTTGTTAACCAAACCAATGCTGAAGTTCTCGCCGTCTGGTAAGCCGAGTTGCTGCTGGGTGCGCCGCCGCAACTCGGTCACAATCGGCTCGGCCACCCGCAGCAGGTTCTCAGGTTCGACTGTCACCCGCGACCGCACCGCTTCTTCGCGCTCACTGAGGGGGCCCGTGCCCGGCAAGGCGGCGTCGAGTTCCCTCAAAGCGGCGTCCAACTCGCTCAAATCGGCCCGCACGGGATCAATACCGTATAAGCCGCGCACTTCTTTTTCGTAAGGTAACTTCTCGCTGCCCAAAATCCGCGCCAGAGTGTGCATGGCCCGCGTCTGGGCTTCCAAAAAAGTGCGGCGCGTGGCGTCGGGCTCGTTCTGAACGTCGTCTTGCAGCGCTTCCAACTCGGCTTTCACTTCGGCAACCGGGCGCAGCGTGCGGTCTGCCAACTCGGCGGGGCCGCCGTACCCGTCAATAAAACTGGGCGAGTGGGCGTCCAGATGATGGGCCAGTCGAATGTAGCGGCGGGCGAGGTCGTCAGGTTGTAGAGAAGTCATAAGCAAAAGATAGCCCTCCTTTAACTCCTTTTGAGCAGCGCAGGCTCCTTTAATATTCACGGATGACGTTGTTTGATCCGCCCGCTCCCCTCGCTGAGCGTCTGCGCCCACGCACCCTCGCGGAAGTCGTCGGTCAGCGCCATTTGCTTGGCCCAGGCAAGCCGCTGACCCGTACCCTGGCCTCCAAGCGGCTGGGCTCCTTCATTCTCTGGGGGCCACCCGGCGTCGGCAAAACCACTTTGGCCCGCCTCATGGCTGCCGAAGTGGACGCGCATTTCATTGCCCTTTCCGCCGTCTCGGCAGGCGTCAAGGATGTGCGCGAGGCCACCGTGGAGGCCGAGCGGCTGCGTGGGCGCGGTCAGAAGACCATTCTTTTCCTCGACGAAATTCACCGCTTTAACAAGGCCCAGCAAGACGCCCTGCTGCCGCACGTCGAATCTGGCCTGCTGACCCTGATCGGCGCGACCACCGAAAACCCCAGCTTTGAAGTCAATCCAGCTCTGCGCTCGCGGGCCAGAACGCTGGTGCTGGAAGCGCTGACGCCTGAAGACGTGCGCGGCCTGCTGGAACGGGCGCTCAGCGATTCGCGTGGCCTGCCCAACGTCACTGCCGAGCCCGAAGCGCTGGACTTGCTGGCCCGCCTCGCTGACGGCGACGCCCGCCGGGCGCTCAGCACTCTGGAAGTGGCTTCCACGCTGGCCGAACCGATCACGCCGGAGGCCGTCACCGAAGCGTTTGGCCGCCACTTGCCGCAGATGGACAAGGGCGGCGAAGATTTCTACAACCTGATCTCGGCGCTGCACAAATCGGTGCGGGCCAGCCACGTAGACGCCTCGCTTTACTGGCTGGCCCGCATGATCGAAGGCGGCGCTGACTCCCTGTACGTGGCCCGCAGGATCGTGCGGATGGCCGCTGAAGACATTGGTCTTGCTGACCCACAAGCCCTGCGCTTGGCCGTCGCTGCCCGCGACACCGCCGAGTTTCTGGGCAGCCCCGAGGGTGACTTGGCGCTGGCGCAGGCGGTGGTGTATTTGGCGCTGGCTCCCAAAAGCAACAGCGTCTATACGGCTTGGAAAGCCGCTCTGAGCGCTGTTCGGGAAGGCGAGAGCTTGGCTGTGCCACTGCACCTTCGGAACGCTCCTACCGCTCTGATGCGCTCACAAGGCTACGGGCAAAGCTATGCTTACTACTTTGACGATCCGTCAGGCAGCTTTGCTCAGGACTATTTGCCGCACGGCGTAGCGCTGGACTTGTATAGCCCCAACGGTGAAGGGTGGGAAGACAGAATGGCCGAGCGCTGGCGCAAGCTGCGGGAAGCACATGGAGAAGCACCAGAAGGAACATGAGACGGGCTTAAAAAATCGTTCATCACGATCGTAGGAGGGCATCAGTTTGCGCTTGGGCTGCGGCTTGAGGGCTTTCTTTGTTCCTGTTACAAAGATGAAATCTGCCCACATGAACACACTTTGAGCTTTGCCATCTCCGCTTTGCCTCATAAGCGCCTAATCCCATCTGGGAGGAAAAATTTGTGCTGTGGCGAGGCTTTTTTATGTTGACACTGCCTACACCCCTCCGTATACTCTGCTAAGGATTCACATTCTTGCCGGGCATGTGTGCTGCATGAGTGAAGAGGGGGAGTAATGAAAGTAGGAAACTCGGCAACTGCTTTTGGCGCTGCTCCAATACACCGACGCTGCATTTATGTAGACGGTCAGATGAGAAACCGCCTTTTCCACGGGAGGAAAGCATGAAGAAAAATCTCGGCCTTTTGGCCCTCACCGGCGTTATCGCCTTGGCGTCTTGCTCACAGGGCACGACCTCAGGCCCCACGACGCACAAGCTGACGATCAACCTGAACGGGCCTGCCTCGGCTGACTTTGATGTCACCAAGACTGGTGGCGCTACGGACACCGTCACCGTCTCGGGTACGTTCTCCAAGAGCTACGCCAACGGCGCTTACACCGTCACGCCCAAAGCTGCCCCAGGGTTTGATACCCCCAGCGGCCAAAGCGCCGACCTCAACACGGCAGACCAGGCGCTGAGCTTTACCTACGTCAAGACCAATGGCCCTGTCATTACCCCCCCTGTCGTCACCCCAGCGGCCATCAAGTCCATCAGCTTGGTCAGCCTCAAGGACGACACCAACGCCCTTCTGCCCACCAAGACCGAAGTCAACGCCAACAAAGTAGCCACCCTCTTTGCGTCCCAGACCGAAGAGAATGTCTGCGCCGTGGTGAAGGTGCTGGACGTCAACGGCAACCCGCTGGCCAACGCCAATGTGACCGCTGAGTCTACCGGCCCAGATGCTTACAACGTCACCATCTCGAGCTGCTCCAGCACCGTGACCACCCAAGCGACCGGCGGCCAAAAAGCCCCGATCGTCACCGATGCTCAGGGTTTTGCCAAGATTCGCTTCTTCGCGACTTACGGCAATGTCAACTCCAACAACAACGGCGATCCCATCAAGTTCATCATCAACGCGGAAAGCGGCGGCTCGTCTGTGGCTGCTCCGTTGGAACTCAAGGGCTTCTTCCTCAACATGAGCCACTTGTACGTCACGGAAGTGGGTCAAGACACCCGCAAAGCGCCGAACCGGATTGGCAGCGACGTGGGCACCTACAACAACATTTTCGTTACGCCCAACACCATTCCCAACGACACCAACCCCACCAACGCGGCGATCTTCAACGTGCAGGTGTACGACAAGCAGCCTCAGACCAACTTGCATAACCCGCAAGACTTCGGCGGCTACGTGGTCTACACCCTCAGCGGCCAAGACGCAGCCCGCGTTCACTTTGTCCTGACCGGTGCGGAAGACAGCATCAGCGCCGATGGCCGTACCTATACGGACCGCAACCCCGGTAGCGGCATCCGTATTGAGCCCAACGCGGACGTGACTCAGGCCCAAGTTGGTGCCAAACCTCTGCAAGTGGATCTCAAAGCCAGCTACGTGTTCCAGGCCATCTTTGGTAACACCACTTATGATTTCCCGCTCAAGGACATCACTTTCCACAAGAAGTACACCACTGGCTTCTTGAGTATCAACAAGAGCGTCGACAACCACGTCCTGACGTGGGCTGGCCCAGACGTCACCTTGGCTCCCACCGGTACGTTGCCTGAGCCGTTCTTGGCGACCTACACCATCACCACCAAGAACCAAAGCACCACAGACGCGGTCTACAACGCCACTGTGGCTGATCAACTCCCCGCCGAGCTCGGTGTGGTCGTCGGCAGCATCAGCAACGGTGGTACCTACGACGCGGCCAAGCATGCCATCACTTGGAACTACACCGGTACCCCTGCGCTCCAGACCATCGAAGCCAACGGCACCCGCACCTTTACCTTCCAAGTCTTCGCTCGCCAGAAGCCTGGCTACAAGTTCCAGTCCACCGCACAGTCGGCAGGCTTCACCGTTCAGCCTTACAACGGCGTGGCCAACTTGCCGTACAGCGATCCTTACCCAGTCACCGACGGTACGCAGATCAATGACACCACCGTGTCGTACTTCCCGCAGTCGGGCAGCTTCGCCAACCAAGTCGTCACCGACTATGATCCCACTGCAGACGAGTCCACCATCAACGTGGTGCGCCCGATCTACAGACTGTCCAAGACTTTGGCCAGCGGTCAGCAGCTCAACTTGGTGCAGGGTGCCAGCGCCAACTACGTCCTCAACTTCAGCCAGCGCGACCGCACCACCAGCGGCGCACCGGAAGACGTTCTGTATCCTGCCTTGTTCCAGAAGTACCCCAACGAGTTCAGCGGTGCTGGACAAGTGGCCGGTCAAGACGTGCCACGTCAGAACCCGTACGGTTACAACGTGTCGCTCAACGACACCTTCCAAACCGAACTGGATTTCACCAACGCCACTCCGATCACCGTTACCAACGCGGTGCCCAACACACTCACCAATCCCAACATCACCTCGCCGCGTAGCTTCAATGTCACCTTCCCGGCTGGCGGCGCGAACTCGGCCACCCAGTACATCAGCTGGGCACCGATTGGCATCTTCAACGGCAAGGACACCGCCTCGGCGGCTGTGCAGCTTACGCTCAGCCAGTTGACGAATGTCAACGGCGGCAACCGCTACATCAACTGCGCTTACCTCTCCTCCTCGAACCTCAACCAGCCGTTCACGCGCTCGGTGGAGTACTTGGGCAGTGCCGCCAATGCCAACCTCGGCACTTGGTACCCGACTCAGAACATCAATGCCATCTGGCAGCCTGAAGTGGACGGCCCCAACTCCACCTTCGGCGTGTTGCGCACCACCGTTCCTGGCGGCAACACTGCTGTGCAAAATGGCCTCGAGTCGTGCGCCCCAGTCTTCGACGTCAAGCCGTTGGCTCCTCGCCTCACCCTTACCACGAAAGGTGAGTACACCGATAACAATTCGGCCATCATCGATGCCAACAAGAAAGACGGCTACTCGATCAGCACCTTTGGCGGTAACTTCTACTACAAAGTTGATTCTCAGAACACGGGCGGCGTAGCCACTCCTGTTACCCTGACATTCAACCTCGATGACACCACTGTGGTTCAGTTCCCGGCAGGCGGCAGCTACAAGCTGTACCGTTCGACGGACGGCACCACTTTCGTGGACACTGGACTGACTGCTGTTCGCAGTGCAGGCGGCGACCAGATCACCTTCAACAACGTCACTGTGCCGCAAAACGGCTTCGTGCGTGCGGTCTTGGCGGGCGACCCGAATACCAAGGTCGGCAACACCAATATGACCACCACCGAGGATTACCTCGGCCAGCAGCTCCAAGTGCTGGAAAATACCACCACCAACCCCTGATCTCAGCGGGCTTAAAACAAAAAAGCGGAGGCTTCGGCTTCCGCTTTTTTGTTTTCTGAGAAATTCGCTGAAATCTTAACTTTCTTGTCAGAAACCGGGGGTAGACTAAAAGCATGAGTAAAGATAAATTTCATCTCTCGTCCGCTGGGCTGTTGCTCAGCGGCTTTTTTCTGCTGACGGCCTGTCAGGGCGGGGGTGGAACACTTCCAGAACCTCAAGCCGCCAAGCCAAGCGTCACCGCAGCGCTCGACCAAAGCGATCAAGCCGCGCCCAGCATCAAGGTGCAGGCTTCGGGAGCGGTATCGGTGCAGTACGCTGTCAACGGCAACCCGGCCCAAAGCGCCAATTTGTCCGGTAACGGCAGTATTGCGCTCAGTGGGCTATGTCCGGGAGTCAACACGCTGATTTACAGCGTTAAAGTCGGCAGTACCGAAATTTTGAGCAACCAAAAAAGCAGCTTCACCTTGCCCGACACCGTTTACACGCCGACCTTAAGTGCAGTAAGTCTCAGTGTGGGCAGCGGGAGTATCCTCAGCGTGCCGATCAGTGAGCAGGTGGCGCTGGCCTGTGCACCTCAAATCAAAATCACCAGCGCTGATGGCCTGCCAATCACTGTCAAGAGCGCGGCAGTTGAAGGAGCGGTAGGAACACGCGTCATCAAAGCCGAGTTACTGGCCAACGCAGAAGGAACAGGCAAGCTGAATGTTGCGCTGACTTGGGGCAGTTCGACCCGTAGCTTCGATTGGCCGGTCAGCGCCAAAGCGGCTTCTGGAACGGGGCCAATCGGGAGTACGCCAGCGCCAGCGGTCACTGTGCTTAAAGTCGCGCCCAATCCAGTCAACTTGTTGGTGGGAGCATCTCTGAGCCTCAAGACTGATCTGCAAGGCACGGGAAATTTTTCCAGCAAGCTTAACTTCAAAATAGAAAATGTGGACGTTGCTACCGTGGACGGCTCAGGCGTTGTAAAAGCGGTGGCCCCCGGTAAGACCACCCTGACGGTCACGCCGATTGAGACGCCTGCCAAAGCGGTGAGCGTGCCGCTGACCGTTACGGCTGCTCCCTCATTCCAAATGCTGTCTGATCCGGCCTCGCTGAGCATCACGGCGGGCCAAAGCGCCAATTTCACGCTCAAATTACAGCCTCAGAACGGCTATGCTGGTACGGCGACGATCAGCTTACCGAGCTTGCCTTCGGGCATCAGCGCTTCGCTCAGCGCTAATATTATTACTCCCAGTGCGCCGGTGAAAGTCACGCTGAGTGCGAACGGGAGCGCTCCAGCCTCCACCAATGTGCTGCTCTTTAAAGCCACCGACCCAGATAACCTGAATGCCAGCGCCACGCTCGGCCTGCAAGTCAATGTGGCTCCCTCAACGCCTGGCCCTACACCGCCGCCCGCGCCACCCTCAGATACCACGCCTCCAGTGGTAAGCAATGTTAGTCCGGCGGTAGGCAGCTTGATCCTAGACGACAGCATCTCGGTCAAGGCCAGCGTGAATGACAACTCGGCGATCGCCAACGTGTCATTGTCTGTCAACGGCCTCTTGGTTGGTCAGATGAAAGCCGACGCCGACAACACGTATCAAATGAACTGGGACGTGTCTAAGCTCAAGTCGGGCACCTATGCACTACTGATTCAGGCCAGCGACACGGCAGGCAACGTAGGGGTTTGGCAAGGCCGCGTTGATTTGTCGCGTCCTGGCAACGGTTTACAGCTGCTGCGGCGCTTTACTTTTGACCGCAGCCCCACCAGCAATGTGGCGTTCAGCGGCGCTTACGGATTCGTGGGTGCAAGCCGCACTTTGGAGCGTTTTGATACCGGCAGCAGCAATGTTACAGCGCTGCCGCTGACCAACGGTTCTATCGAGTCAGTGGAAGTGGTAGGCAATCAGGTGTATGTTTCTGCTGCTGACAACACGGTAACAGTGGTGGACGCTTCCAGCCTGAGTCAGTTGGCTGTGGTGCAACTGCCGAGTGACCGCACCACCACGCTGAAAACTGATGGTCAGTCGGTCTTTATCGGCACCCGCAGCGGCGTGGTAATGATAACCGGCACGCGCAGCAGCATTTTGTCATCGGCTCAGGTCACGGCCTTAGCAGGCAATCCGGGAGGCGGCGTTTATGCAGCTTATGTCGGTGGCCAAGTGGACGTATTTTCAGCCAGCGGTACACTCAGCACTCAGGGCAGCAGCAGCGGCCTTGGCTTTTTGCAGGTCGCGGGCGGTCAGCTTTACGGCGGTAAGGGCATGCACCTGTACACCTTGAATGCAGCGGCTCCCTTAGCCTCTGAGATGAGCTTGTCTCCTGCGCCCGGCGGCACCATCGGGGGAGCAACGAGCATCTCAGGCATGACAGTGATCAGCGATGCTGCGGGCCTACTTACCTCTCTGCGCGGATCGCAGGCACAGCTCGACGGCGCAGTGATGGGAATGCCAGCCGTTTATGGCGACACGATGTACGTGCCGACCAAAAATTACTCGCTGTACGCGGTTAAGGCCAGTGGCGGTTCACTGAGTGTGGTCAGTCAAACCGAAAATCTCGGCCTGGTTGTGGCTCCCACTGCAGTTGACGGCAGTGGCCAAGTGTACTACGTCAGCTTGAACGGCGTATACGTCTTCAAGCCCTAATTTCTGGCTTTCTGGTTCGTGCGTGGCCTGTCATTTGGGGCCACGCGCTTTTTTGGCTATCTGGTTTTGGTCAACCGCTATCATGCCAACCATGACCCGTTCTTCTGCAAGTCTAATTCCTGTCCCTCAACGTCAGTTCTTTGGCACCGACGGCGTACGTGCCGTGGCTGGTGCATTTCCGTTAACGCCCCTGTGGGTGATGCAGCTTGGCGCGGCGGCAGGCGAGGTGCTGCGTGCCCGCAATCCGCGTGCCAGCGTAGTCATCGGCAAAGACACCCGCCAGAGCGGTGACATGTTGGAAGCCGCCCTCGCTGCTGGGCTGACCAGCCGGGGCGTTAACGTAACACACCTCGGTGTGCTGCCCACTCCCGGCGTGAGTTATCTGACCCGCGAGCTGAAAGCCGATGCAGGCGTGGTCATCAGCGCCTCGCACAACCCGTATCAGGACAACGGCATCAAGTTCTTCGGAGCCACTGGCGAAAAGCTCAGCGACACGCTGGAAGCCCAGATGGAAGCCCAGATGAGCCAACTTGAGAACCTGCCCCCCGTGACGGGTGTAGAAATGGGCAGTGTCACCAACTACACGGAGGCTGAGCGGCTGTATGCCAGCTTTTTGCGTTCGCAAGCGCCGGATCTATCGGGCATGCGAATCGCTATGGACTGTGCCAACGGCGCGGCGTACCGAATTGCCCCCCGCATTTTTCAAGCGGCGGGCGCGGATGTGTTTGCCGTGTACACCAATCCCGACGGGCGCAACATCAACCACAACTGCGGCAGCACCCACCTGGCCCACCTCAAGCAGCTGGTGCAGAGTGGGGCCTACGATCTGGGTGTAGCCTTCGACGGCGACGCCGACCGCTGTTTGTTCGTGGATTCACGCGGAAATGAGGTTCATGGCGACCACATGCTGCTGCTGGCGGCGCGGGCTAGAGGGGAGCGCAGCGTCGTGACCACTATCATGAGCAATATGGCGCTGGAAGTGATGCTGCAAGAAAGCGGCGTGGCCCTTGAGCGCACCGCTGTGGGCGACCGCTACGTGCATGAGCGGATGCAGGCCAAGGGGCTACACCTCGGCGGTGAGCAAAGCGGCCATATTCTGTTCCTCGATGTTTCGCCCACCGGAGACGGAGTGCTGAGTGCGCTGCTGACCCTCAAAGCCATGCGGCAGCTCGGCACCACCTTAGACGCCCTTCACGACGAGCTGGTGATGTTTCCTCAGACGCTGCTGAATGTGCGCGTCAAAGACAAACAGGCCATCAGCCGTGATCCACAGGTGCAAGCCGCCGTGCGGGCCGCTGAAGTGCAGCTTTCGGGCCGGGGCCGAGTCAACTTGCGGCCCAGCGGCACTGAAAGCCTGGTGCGGGTGATGGTGGAAGGCCAGGACGCCAAGGAGATTCACGAATTGGCCCGCCATTTGGTCAGCGTGATCGAGGGGATCGGGGACTGAGCTGAGTCTGCAATCCTCTATTTCGTGTCCGTTTTGAGGTACTCAAACTTCGCCCCCAGCTCCTCCAAGTGGCGGAAGAACTGCGGATAGCTTTTGCGGATGTGGTGCGCTCCGGTAATTCGCAGTGGCTTCTCGGCGCGGAGGCCCAGCAAGGTCAGCAGCATAATCATCCGGTGGTCGCCGTGCCCGTTGACGGTGATACCGCCCGCCAGCGACGCCGCGCCGCTGACGCTGAGGCTGTTTTCGGTTTCGCTGACACTCAGGCCCAGTTTTTCCAGCTCGCGGCAGGTGTCCGAGATACGGTCGCATTCTTTGAGGCGCAGGGTAAAGACATTTTCCCAAGTGGTGGTGCCGCCCGCGAAAGCGGCAGCGGCGCTCAGAGCCTGTACCGCGTCGGTAAAGCCGTCTCCGTCGCGGATCACGGCATTCAAGGGTTGCCCGCCGCGCACCGTCAGGGTGTCGCCTGAACGCTCGATATCCGCGCCCATTTCGCGCAGCACCGCCACCGCCTCTTTCTCACCTTGCAAGTCTTGCTCGCGCAAATTGCTCAACCGCACTTCGCCAGGCAAAATCGCAGCTGCCACCAAAATCGCTGCCGATCCTGGATAATCGCCGGGCACCATGACCCGCTCGGCGCGGTAAGGCTGGTTGCCCGCGATGCGGATGCGGCTGAGGTCTGGGCTGGCCGACGCCTGAATGCCGTAAGCTGCCAAGGTATCTAGGGTCTGGCGCAGCGGGGCGCGGCTCTTGATGTCGCCGGTCAGTTTCAAGTCTAGGCCGCTGGGCAGCAGGGGAGCCAGAAACATCAGCGCCGAGGCGTACTGACTGCTGCGCTCGGCACTGACCTCCACCATCCCGCCGCGCACCGGGCCGCTGATGGTGATAGGCAGCTTGCCCGCGTCGCTGCTGACCCCTGCGCCCAGACGGGTCAGGGCTTCAAGTAAATCGCCCTGGGGCCGCTTGCCCAGCGAGTCGGGGTAATCGGTGACGAAGGTGGTTTGGCTGGTCAGCCCTGCCGCGCCCATCAGGAAACGGGCCACTGCGCCCGCGTTGCCGGGGTTGAGGGTCACGCCCGCTTTGGGATGTGCGCCGAAACCGCGAATCACGGCGTCGTCTCCGACAAGCTCTATGGCCGCGCCCCAGTCCGCGAGGCAGCGCAGCATGGCGGCGGCATCCTCACTGGTGGCCACGCCGATGACGCGCACCGGGCCGTTGGTGGCGCTGTCGGTGAGGGCGGCGGCCAGCAGGTAGCGGGTGGTGTAATTTTTGCTGGGCTGGGCGCTGAGGGTGCCGCGCAGTTCGGAGGCCGGATGCACCAGCACGTCGAAGGTGTCGGGCATTCCGTCGGCATGGGCGCGGGGCAGAAGGGGGGCAGTCATGGCTTCAGGGTAGCGTTTGAGCGGCGCAGGGCTGGGCGGCTTGAGCAGACGTTCAAGTGGGCTTTTGCCGCTCCTCTTTGCTGAACATGGCCGCATTGAAGGCCGCCGACTGGCCCCGCGCCACCGATAGGGTTTGCCAGCCCGTGCCGCGCAGGGTTTTGGTGAGCAAAATCAGTTGGTAGACGTGGCCGCTGTAATGCGCGACTTGCCGCTGACAGGCTTCCAAGACCGTGTGGGCCTCGCCGCGAATGGTGAGCGGGCGCATCAAGTCGGCGGGGGAGAGGTGGTCGATGGCATCTAAAAAGGCGGCCCAGCCTGCGTTCCAAAGCGTCCAAAGTTCGGGAGCGCTCAGCGTCCTCTCTTCGAATTCGGCGTCGCGGTTGCGCCCAGCGCTTTCACCGTCTTGCCCTTCGCGGTAGCCGCTGCGGAGCGCCGCCCAGCGCGAGTGCATATTGCCGCTGAGATGCTGCACCAACACGGCGGCAGAGTTGCCTTCCTCGGCCAAAGCCGTGTGCCAGTCGTTGTCGCCGAGCTGCTGCATGGCTCCTTCGCCCAGCGTTTTGAGGCCGCGCATTCGGGTGCGCAGATCAGTTAAGTAGAGTTTGGCGAGTGGCAAGTCGACGTCGGATTGGCTCACCTGTTCAGTGTAGCGGCCTGTAGTGGCCAGCAGGCAGGCTGCCTTATTCTGCTCTCAACAGAACCTGCCAAGCCCCAGCCGTTAGAATGCTTTCATGCAGATTCGCCTTGACCCTTGGCCAGTGGACACTTTAGACGGCCAACTCACTCTCAAACCCTTTGCCGGGTTGGTGTACGACGCCGAAACGCCGCGCTGGGCCGCCGTCGCTCAAAAGCCGGTGCCGGAAAGCCTGAAGCGGGTGCTGACCATTGACGGCAAACCGCGCATGGAAGCCCGCTTGTTGGTCGATGACGACGGCAAACTGAGTGTGGCTGGCTTCGGGGCTTACGTGGTGGGCGCAGTGGATTTGTGTCCGCACGGCACGCGCCAAGCCGAGCTGCTGAACGTGGAGGCCAAGCGCATTTTGGCCTACAGTGACGAAGCCGAGGGCCGGATGCCTATTTCCCGGTTTTCGCCGCGCAACCCGCATACGGGCGCATTGGAATATCAGCCCCACAGCTTCGCCGGTTCGCAACTCGAAGGCCCCAAGAGCGCCGTGCAGCGCTTGATGCTGGCGGGCGAACAAACGCTGGCCGCTCAGCTCGCCTCGGCTTTGCCTTTAGACGAAACCGATGTCAACGCCCTAGCCGACACGCTGGTGCTGCAAGATGGCCCGGTCAGGATCGGCACGGCGGGCAGCGCGGTGGTGGGCTGCGTCAAGACCCTACACACCGATTATCTCGGCGCTGACCGAATTGGCCTGCTGAGCGAACTCAAACCCGGCGAGCGCACCCCGATTTTGCGCTTCGCGGTGGGCGACAATGGCTTGACGCAGGCTCAGCACCGTGAGCAGCGCTTTACCTGGTACGTGCGGCTGTCTGAAGCTCCCTTTTATCAGCACCCGCTGGCCGGAGTGATGCGCCTAGAGATGCACGCGCCTGAAGACACCGACTTCGTGCCCCGCGCCGTGCAAGATATTGCCAACTTGTCGGGGTCGCTGCTGTGCCGCCTCGCCAGCCAGCCGCACAAAGACGCCCGCGCTCCGCAAAACTTGATTCCCACCGCCGCGCTTGAGCAGGCGATGGGGCGGGCGATGGGCAGTCTGGACTTGGTGACCCGGCGGATTAGAAGTCACTTGGTGCGGGAATTGGGGGTGGTGGCGTGACCCGCAATCTCTCTCTAAACGGCCCCATTTCCCCCACCCCGCCCGAACGCATCGGCATGGTGCTGGGCACTGAAGATGCCACGCCCACCATTTTCTGGTTCTCGGTGTCGCCGGGCGCGAGTGTGCAGCTCGACGATCTGGTGGTGGTGCAGACCATGAAGCCCAACGGCCAGCCGGTTGACTTTTACGGTCTGGTGGACAATGTCCGCAAGCGGCACGAGGGTGTTACTTTCGAATCGGACGTGGAGGACATCGTGGCCGGAGTGCTGCCCGCCTCGGTGAGTTACGCGGCGCGGGTGCTGGTGACGCGGGTCAGTCCCGAAGACTTCATTCCGCCACAGCCCGGTGACATCGTGCAGCACGCACGCGGCAAAGCTTTAGAGATGGCCCTCAGCGCCGACAAGATGAAAGAAGCCGCCTTTCCTGCCGGATTGCTGGCCGATGGGCAAATTCTGCCGCTCAACTTCCGCTTCATCAACGGCGAATCTGGCGGCCACATCAACATTTCCGGCATTTCGGGCGTGGCGACCAAAACCACTTACGCGCTGTTTTTGCTGCATTCCATTTTCCGCAGTGGCGTGATGGACAAAGTGGCCCTCAAGAAAAATGGGCGGCAAGCCGGGTCGGCAGGCGGCAAAGCAATTATTTTTAACGTCAAGGGCGAAGATTTGCTGTTTTTGGATAAACCCAACAACGAGGTCGTAGAAAAAGAAACGGAAGCCCGCGCGGCCAAAGGCCTCAGTGCTGACCGCTACAGCTTGTTGGGCTTGCCGATGTCACCTTTCCGCGACGTGCAGTTTCTGGCTCCGCCGCGTGCCGGTGCGGTCGGCGCGGCCATCGTCCCGCACGTGGATCAACGCGCCGAGGGGGTCACGCCGTTCGTCTTTACCCTGCGCGAGTTTTGTCAGCGCCGGATGCTGCCCTACGTGTTTTCCGACGCCGGAAGCAGTCTCAACTTGGGCTTTGTGATCGGCAACATCGAGGAAAAACTGGCCCGACTGTCGGCTGACAGTACAGGTGCGGCTCTGCTGGTGTCCGACTGGGATCCGGCGCAGTCGGAAGAAATTCCCGACGACATTCAGTTTGATGCGCTGGGCAAAGTCAGCCTCCACACTTTCGGGCAGCTCATCTCTTACCTCGAATACAAACTGATCGATCAAAATGACGGCGAGGGCGATCCCAAATGGGTGCTCAAGCAGTCGCCGGGTACGCTGCGGGCCTTTATTCGGCGGCTGCGCGGCGTGCAAAAGCACCTGACGCCTTTGGTACGTGGCGACCTGACCAATCAACAAGCCGAGAAGTTTCGCCCCAACCTGATCAGCGGCGGTTATCAACTGAGCGTGGTGGACATTCACAACCTCTCCGGCCCGGCCCAGATGTTCGTGGTGGGCGTGATGCTGCGCGACCTCTTTGAATACAAGGAAAAAAACGGACGCCAAGACACGGTGTTCGTGGTATTGGATGAACTCAACAAGTACGCCCCCCGCGACGATTCCAGCCCGATCAAAGACGTGCTGCTCGACATCGCCGAGCGTGGCCGCAGCCTCGGCATCATCCTCATCGGCGCTCAGCAAACCGCCAGTGAAGTGGAGCGTCGCATCGTGTCCAACGCCGCCATCCGGGTGGTGGGCCGCTTGGATTTGGCCGAGGCCGAGCGGCCCGAGTACCGCTTTTTGCCGCAGAGTTTCCGCGCCCGCGCCGGCATCTTGCAGCCCGGCACCATGCTGGTGTCTCAGCCGGATATTCCCAACCCGGTGCTGATTAATTACCCGTTTCCGGCGTGGGCCACCCGCAGCGACGAAGTCGACGAACATGCGGGCAGGGAAGTGGCTGAAGTCGGCGCGGACTGGCTGGACTGAGGCCGAACGGGTGCTGGCCGCCGACGCTCAAAACCTGATCCGCCCAGCGGTGCGAGCGGGTGAAAAGTGGGCTGACTTGGGCGCGGGTTCCGGCACCTTCGCGGCGGCGCTCTCGGCTCTGCTGGGGCCAAGTGGCGCGGTGTTGGCGATAGATCAAGATGCCCGCGCCCTGCACCAGATTTCAGCTGTTGTAGGCGGCGCACCCGTTCAAACCCTGACAGCCGATTTCACTGCCCTGCCACCCTTACCCCCGCAAGACGGCCTGCTACTCGCCAATTCGCTGCACTTCGTCAAATCCCAAAGCGTCATGCTGGAGCGCTTGCGCGGGCTGCTGCAGCCTAGCAAGGTGTTGATAGTGGAATACGATTTGGAGCGCGGTTCGGTGTGGGTGCCGCGTCCGCTTTCATTTGCAAAATTGCAAACCCTCTGCGCTGAGTTGGGCTGGCCCGCGCCGAAAAAACTGGCTGAGCAGCCCTCACGGTATCAGTGGGCGATGATCTACTCGGCTTTGATTGCATGGGTTGAGAGCTGATCTTTAACAGCGCTTTGACGAGCGTTTGACGTCCCGACGAGTTCAATGGTGCCTGAGGCAGGCGCACCTCCCCCGTGCGCCCCGCTTCGGAGGTGCGCTATGAACCGAGTTCTGACACTGATCGCTGCGCTGACCATTTCGCTGACCAGCAGCGCCGACGCTTCTTATCTGTACTGGACGTCCACCTCGACCAACGCTGGACGCACCAACACCTGCCTGAGTTTCGCTCAGAGCACCCTGAGCTATCTCGGTTATCAGGGCATCCGTGTGACCAAAGGTCTGGAAGTCTCGGGCAGCAAGGCAGGCGTGTACGTGGCCGTGACCTGCATCGGCACCCGGCCCCGTGCCACGGCGATGGTGATGGCGGTAGGCGACGACGGTAACTTGGTCAACAAGCTGCAAGCCGAAGTGGCCTTGCGGGTGTCCAAAGTGATCTGCTTCGACACCTGCGATTAAGCGGGCTTAACGGCTGCGTTTTCATTTGCCCCGCCCTTTCCCCGCTAAACTGCATTACGTATGCCCACCCTTCCCGAACTGCGCGACAAACTCCGGCGGCCTCTTGAGCTGGAGCGCCTGCGCGGCTTTGAGAACAAGGCGGTGGCGGGCGGCCTGGAAAAACTGATGGACGGCCCGCTGGCCGGCCCCTTTCCCAAAGTGCGCGAGGCGCTGCGCGGCTACGACGACCTGAGCCTTGCCGAGCGTGAAGAGGCTTTAGAAGCAGCTCTGAACCTACTTCAAGACGGTTCACCCCGACCGTCCAGTCCGCCCAAAGTGGCCCGCCAAGACCCTCAAATTCCCGCCGCGCCTGCGGGAAGTCGGCTTGGCCCCAGCGCACCGCTGGCCCAGCTTGACTGGGGACACGGCGGCCTCAAGAAGCTGAACGCTCTGGGCCTGCAAACGCTGCGTGACGTGCTGCACAACTACCCACGCCGCCACGAAGACCGCCGCGCTCTGCCCTCGCTGGCCGAGATCGAAGACGGCCAGAAAGCCACAGTGTCGGGCGTGCTAATCTCCAAAACCCGCACCAGCCCCCGCCCCGGCATGCAAATTCTGAATGCGGTGCTGCAAACCTCCAGCGGCGAGCGCATCAAGGCGACCTGGTTTAATCAGCCGTGGGTCGAAAAGAACCTGCGCGAAGGGGCCAAGCTGATTCTGACCGGACGGGTCAAGCGCTTCGGCAAGTCGGCGCAGCTCGGCGTGGAATACATGGAGACGCTGGACAGTTCTTCCGGCAATTCAGCTTCCGGCAGCATCAGCATTGGCCGCATCGTGGGTGTCTACGACGGCAAAGACGGGATCAGCCAGGACTTTTTACGCAAGTCGGCACAAATTGCACTGAGCCGTAGCGACGACGGTGATTATCTGCCGGGCCACTGGCGCAAGCAGTGCAACCTGACCGACCTCACCGACGCCCTGCAAGGCATTCATTTCCCCAGCGACGAGGCCCACCTCTCGCGGGCCGATTACCGCCTGCGCTTTGATGAGTACCTGTTCTTGGAACTCCGGATGCTGCTGCAAGGCGAAGACGCGGTGCTGCTGGGCAAGCGGTTCACCGCCACCGACAGAGATATGCAGGACTTTGAAGCGGGCCTGCCGTTTCAGTTCACCGGAGCGCAGCGGCGGGTTCTCTACGAAATCGCTGACGACATGCGCAGCGAGCAGCAGATGGCCCGCTTGGTGCAGGGCGACGTGGGCAGTGGCAAAACGGCAGTGGCCGCCTGCGCCCTGTATCTGGCCTTCAAAGACGGCTATCAGGGCGCATTGATGGCCCCCACCGAGATTCTGGCGCGGCAGCACTACGTCAACATGCAAAGCTACCTCGCGCCGCTGGGCGTGCGGGTGGGCCTGCTGATCGGAGCGCTGACGCCCAAGCAAAAAGCCGAGATGCAGGCCACCATTGCCAATGGTCTGGTGGACATCGTGGTGGGCACTCAGGCGCTGATTCAGGAAAACGTGACGTGGGCCAATCTGGGCCTCGCTGTGGTGGACGAGGAACACCGCTTCGGCGTGGCGCAGCGCCGCAAGTTGCTGGCAGGCCGCCCCGACGTGCTGGTGATGTCTGCCACTCCGATTCCGCGCAGCTTAGCGCTGACCGCTTACGGCGACTTGGAGCTGAGCATCATCGACGAGCTGCCGCCGGGCCGCACCCCCGTCGAAACCAAACTCCTGCAAGACACCCACCGTACCCAGGCTTACGGGTTTGTCATGACCCAGCTCCGCGAAGGTCGGCAAGCCTTTGTGGTCACGGCACTCATCGAAGAAAACGAAAACTTGGAGCTGCTGGCCGCCACCCAACTGGCTGACGACTTACGGGTGATCTTGCCGGAAGCCCGAATAGACCTGCTGCACGGCAAAATGCCCGCCGCCGAAAAGGACGCCATCATGGAGCGCTTCCGGGCGCAGGCGTTTGACATTCTGGTGTCCACCACCGTCATTGAGGTCGGGGTGGACGTGCCCAACGCCTCGGTCATGGTCATTGAAAATGCCGAGCGCTTCGGGCTGTCGCAGCTTCATCAGCTTCGTGGGCGGGTCGGGCGGGGCAGCGCCAAGAGTTACTGCCTGCTGGTGGCGGGCGAACATTCCCAAAAAACCCGTAAGCGTCTCAAGATCATCGAGGGTAGTACCGACGGCTTCGTGATCGCTGAAGCAGATTTGAAGCTGCGCGGCCCCGGTGAAATTCGCGGCACCCGGCAAAGCGGCATTCCCGATCTTAAGCTGGGCGACTTAGCGAGCGACGTGGAAATCATCGAGCGGGCGCGTGAACTCGCCAAGCACATTCTCAGCCACGACCCGGTACTCAAGCACCCGCGCCTCAGCGGGCTACGCGAGGAGCTGCAGGCCCGCAGCAATCAGGTGGCCTACCGTGAGGTCATCTGAGCTAATCACTCACTTTCATTGAGGTTGTGTGAGCAATGGCTCCGCTGTTCTTCATCCGGCCGTGACGCGGCTGTGACGTTTTGTTAATACACTGTTCTCAACAGCGCAAAAGTGTGGGCCGAGTGAAGTTCGCCGCGCAGTGGGAGCCGTGTTCAGCCGAGAGGTTAGACGCGGCTCCTCCTTTCTTGGTTTGAGAAATTCGTGGCGCGTGTGTGAACGGCGAAGGTTTGCGGGGTGCTTAGGCCGTACCATAAGCGACATGACTTCTTCTCAAGCTCAATCAACCTTATCCAAACCCATGCAGGGCAAAACGGTGCTGATCACTGGCGCGACCAACGGTGTAGGCAAGGCGACGGCCGCCGACCTGATTCAGCAGGGCGCTGAAGTGTGGATCGTGGGGCGCGACGCCCAGAAAACTGCCGCTGTGGCGCAGGAAATCGGCGCGGCTGGGCACTTGCTGGCCGATCTGAGCCTTCGCCCCGAAGCCCTCCGGATGGCCCGTGAATTTACCGAGCGGGTGGGCAAGCTGGACGTGCTGATCAATAATGCCGGTGCAATCTATGACCGCAGGCAAGAAAGCAAAGAAGGCATTGAGATGACGTGGGCCTTAAATCACCTCGCTTACTTCATCGTCACGCGCGAGCTGCTGCCGCTGCTGCGGGCCAGTCGGGGGCGCATCGTCAACGTCTCCAGCTCGGCGCACGCGGGCGGCAAAATTCGCTGGCAAGACCCTGAATTCAAAACCGGCTACAGCGCTTGGGGAGCCTACAACCAAAGCAAGTTGGCCAATGTACTGTTCACCCGCGAGCTGGCTTACCGCGAGCGCGAATCCGGCGTCACCGCCAACGCTCTGCATCCCGGCTTCGTGGCGTCGGGCTTTGGCCGCAACAATTCTGGCATGGGCAAACTGCTCAACATGACCTCGGCGCTGGCCATCAACGATGAACAGGGCGCACAGACCAGTATTTATCTGGCCTCCAGCCCTGACGTGGCCGGCAAATCGGGCTTGTATTTCAACAAAAGTCGGGTCGCTCAGCCTGCTGCTCAGGCGCTTGACGACGCGGCAGGCCAGCGGCTGTGGGCCTTGTCGGAGAACTATTTGTAAAAACAGTTTGACCTGTAAGCAAAGAAGAGCGGAAGAAGCGGGGCAATCCCCAGTTCTTCCGTTCTTCTTTTCGTCTTGGTTTTACTGCGTGTTGTCGATCACCACGGTAAAGCTCTTGCTGGCCTTGCCGCCCGCCGGAACGTCTACCCTCAGCTCGGCAACGCTCTGATTGGCCTTGGTTACGCCGTCGATGATGACTTTGCGCCCGCCGATTTGCTCGCTGATTTCGGCACGGACTTGACGGTTTTTGCTGCTTTCAAAGCTGTAGGTGACTTTGTAGGTGCCGCCGGTTTTGGTGCTGCTGATGGTCTGCACCGTGCGGGTGTAGCGGACATCCGGGTCGCGGCCCAGACTGAACTCCACATTCTCGCCTTTGGCCGTTTCGTCGAGGCTGGTTTGGCCCGAGATGCGCCCGTCTTCGCGCACGGTCAGTTGGCCGCCCGGCAAGTTCTGGTCGGCTTTGAAGCGGTACGAACGGTTGAGCGTGCCGGCGCTTTTCTGGGTGTCGAAGTACATGCTCAGGCTGGCGTAGCGCTCAAAGGTGCTCAGTTTGGGCGCTAAGAACGGCAAGGTGTAGGTGCTGTTGGCCGGCAAAGTGAAGGCCGAGTCCAAGCCGTAGCGGTAAAGGCCATTGACGGTGCCGAGCGCTCCGACTTTGGGCGCGGGCATAGGCGCGGATGCGCCGGCCATATCCGCCACCCGCGACTCATACATGACTGGCCGGGCGTCCTGAACATCCACTTGACCGGCCAGCAGCTCGGTGGCGGTCACGTTATAAACCTGATCGGCATTGTTGCGAATATCGGCCAGCGCCGAGAGAGAAGCGCTGCTGCCCGACGTTTTGAGGGTGTAGCGCGGCGTCCAGCTCAGGGCGCGGGTCAGGTAGCTGAGCGTCCCCTTGCCGGTCTGGGTCAGGGTATACACCAAGCTCTGGCGCGGCTGCTGGGCGTTCAGCGGCGGCAGTGTGGGAAAGCTGAGCTGGCTGTAGGCCACGTTGCGGTACTGGCCGCTGGCGTCTTTGATCAGTAAATCGGCGGCACGAACCAGGGTCACGGTCTGGGTTTTGTCTGGGCCAGCAAAATTCGCTTCGCGCAGGGTCACAGTCTTGCCTTCCAAGCTCGTCAGCCAGCTTACGCCGCGCATCTGCACCGCTTGGGTGTAGGGCAGGCCCTCCAAGTCAAGCGTGCCGGGAATCAGGTTGCTCCACGCGCTGTCGGGCAAGTCCACCTGAAAGGCCGTGGCGCTGGCCGTGACTGGCGTGCGGACTTCGCCGAAGTTTTGGTAGATGCGCAGGTCGGTGGCGTGGGCGCTGCTCAGCGCGAGAGCGCCTAGGACAGTTACGGCTTTGCTGATCGTGTTCATAGCTTGTACTTTGCGATACTTTTCCTGATGAGGCGTGAGAAGAGCTGACGGGCAAGCCACAAAAAAGGGCTGAGCGCTTCTTGCTCGCTCAGCCTCTGCTGTTTTGACTTGACGTTCCCTGTGCGGTTGGGCTCTTACAGCACGTCGTCGCGGATGCAGGCCTTGAAGTGGCCCGGCGAGACTTCGCGCAGCTCCGGGATCACGTTGGCGCACTCGGCAATGGCGTAGCGGCAACGGGTTCTGAAGACGCAGCCGCTCGGCGGGTTGATTGGGCTGGGAATGTCGCCTTCCAAGATGATGCGCTGGCGCTTGATGGTGGGGTCGGGTACCGGGGCAGCCGACAGGAGCGCTTCGGTGTAGGGGTGCTTGGGGTTGCGGTTGAGTTCGCGGCTGGTGGCAATTTCCATGATTCGGCCCAGATACATCACGATAATCCGGTCACAGATGTATTCGACGACGGCCAAATCGTGGGCGATAAACAAAACGGTCAGGCCCAACTCTTCCTGCAGGTCCTGCATCAAGTTGACGACCTGCGCCTGAATCGACACGTCAAGCGCCGACACCGGCTCGTCGGCCACGATAAAGCTGGGGTCAACCGCCAGGGCGCGGGCGATGCCGATACGTTGACGCTGGCCGCCGGAAAACTCGTGCGGATAGCGGCGCATGTGTTCGGGCCGCAGCCCCACTTTTTGCAGCAAGCTGGAAATGCGGTCGGCGCGGGCCGATCCTTGATGCAGCTTGTGAATATCCAGCGCCTCGCCGATGATGTCCGAGACCGTCATGCGCGGGTTAAGGCTGGCAAACGGATCTTGGAAGATGATCTGCATCTGGCGGCGGTAATCGCGCATCTCGGATTTGCCGAGCTTGGTGATGTCAGTGCCGTTGAAGATGACCTGTCCGCCGGTCGGCTCAATGAGGCGCAAGATGGCGCGTCCTGCTGTGGTCTTGCCCGACCCCGACTCGCCGACGAGGCCCACCACTTCGCCTTTGGCCAGTTGAAACGACACGTCGTTGACGGCCTTGACGTTGGCGACCACCCGCGAGAGCAGCCCACCACGAATGGGGAAGTATTTCTCCAGGTTCTGCACGCTCAAGAGCGGCGCGGCGGCAGCGCCAACAACGGCTCCGGGGACGCTGGCGGGTTTATTTAAGTTGGCGGTCACAGCATGCCTCCGGTGCGGGTCGCCGTACCGTCGGCGCTGATGTCCATTGTTTGGGCTTGTCCGGTGGTAACCAAGGAATCAAATTCCTTCCAGCGGATGCAGCGCGACATGTGGCCGTCGCCAGTGTCTTCTAAAGCAGGCACGGCTTTGCTGCAATCGGGAATGGCAAACTTGCACCTCGGCTCGAAGGCGCAGCCGTTGGGCAAGTTCAGCGGGTTGGGCACGTTGCCGGGAATGGCCTCCAAGCGCTCTTTTTTCTGGCCCGCGACCGGATGATACTCGGCCTCGTGGTCCACGCGGGGAATCGAGTTGAGCAGCCCCATGGTGTACGGGTGGCGCGGCGCGTGGAAAATATCGTTGACGTCGGCTTCTTCGACCACGCGCCCGCCGTACATCACCACCACCCGGTCGGCCATTTCCGCCACCACGCCGAGGTTGTGGGTGATAAAGAGGATGCTCATACCGATCTCTTTTTGCAGCTTGCGCATCAGATCAAGAATCTGGGCCTGAATCGTCACGTCGAGGGCGGTGGTCGGCTCGTCGGCAATCAGCAGGGCCGGGTTGCAAGACAGCGCCATGGCGATCATCACCCGCTGGCGCATGCCGCCGGACATCTGGTGAGGGTACTCGTTGACCCGCTTTTCGGGGGCCGGAATACCGACGAGGCGCAGCATATCGGTGGCCACCAGCATGGCTTCCTTGCGGTTTTTGTTTTGATGCAGGCTGACGGCTTCGGCAATCTGATCGCCCACCGTATAGACCGGGTTGAGCGAGGTCATCGGTTCTTGAAAGATCATCGAGATGTCGTTGCCGCGAATTTTACGCATTTCGGCTTCGCTCATGGTGGCGAGGTCAGTGGTGCGGCCATCTTTGCTGGTAAACAGCATCTCGCCTTCCACAATCTTGCCGGGCGGCACAGGAATAAGGCGCATGGCGCTCAGGCTCGTCACGCTTTTGCCGGAGCCTGACTCGCCGACGACAGCCAGCGTCTCACCTTTGGCGATGTGAAAGGTCACGCCGTCCACCGATTTGACTACGCCGTCATCGGTAAAAAAGTACGTCTTGAGATTGGTTACCGAAAGGAGTGTGTCGGCGTGTTTGTGGGACGCGGGGGTGTCTTTGGTCAGGGTCATGCAGGCTCCTTGGCAAGGAAGGGAAAAGGCCGTAAACCGAACAACAGCTGGCGTCAAATTTCTTGGATTTCCTCGGCGACGAGGAGGAAGAGGTGGAAGGCATCATAGCGCTAAACGGCGAGACGCCGTAACATCGGCGGCAATCTACGCCTTATTGACGCTTGCGGGGATCTAGGGCGTCGCGCAGGCCGTCACCGAGCAGTTGGAAGCACATCACTGTCGCCACGATGAAATAGCCGGGAATAAGTACCCAAGGCCGCTGGGTAATCGACGCGAAGCCGCCTTCCTGTGCCTGACTCAGTAAGCTGCCCCAAGACGCATACGGCTCCACTGCGCCGATGCCCAAGAAGCTGAGGCCAGATTCCAGCAAGATGTAACCGGGAATCGCCAGACTCAGGCTGATGATCAGGTAACTGGTCATGGACGGCAGCATATGGCGGAACATGATCCGGCCATTTGACGAACCCAACGCCGTCGCTGCCGAGACATAATCTTGCTCACGGACGCTGAGCAGTTGACCACGCACCACGCGGGCCAGGCCCCCCCAACTGATAAAAGCCAGAATTCCCAAAATGACGTAAAGCACCAAGATAGGATTGAGGTCTGATGGAAAAATGGAGCGCAGCAAGATCACCAGAAAAAGGTAAGGAATAGAGGCGATGACCTCGATCAAGCGCTGAATCAAGTTGTCGACCACGCCGCCAAAATAAGCAGAAATGGCTCCCATCGCCATACCGATCACGGTGGCGATCAAAACGGCGAGGACGCCAATCGTTAAAGAGACTTGCGAGGCGTAGAGCGTCCTTGACAGCAGATCGCGGCCCAGTGCGTCGCCGCCAAATAAATAAACTTTACAAACCGGATTCCCAGTGCCAAAAAGATGCAAATTGGAGGGTATGAAGCCCAAAATCTTGTAAGTTTCGCCCCTCACCCCAAAATAAATGGGGCATTTCTCTTTGGTCGCTTTATATTCATTGACAAAGGTGTTCATGTTGAGCTGCTGGGTGTAGTTGTTAACGTATGGCCGGGAGAAGCCGCCGTTTGAAGCGAAATGAATGGGCGTGGGCGGATGAAACGGCGTCAGATTGGTGGTGCTGTAATTTGACAGACCGTCGGGAGCCAGAAAACCACCGAATAAGGCCATTAGATACAGCAAGATCAGCACGACGCCGCCGAATTTGGCGGTGGCGTTTTTTCTGAACTGCTCCTTGGCAATGGCAAATTGACCCTGATTCTTGTTGATCGCCTTGGTGGGCGTGGCGGCGGTGGTCATCGCTGGCTCCCTGAAGTGATTGAAAAAACGTGTGTCATTTCTTAAGACCCGCCCTCACGAATAGCGAATGCGCGGATCAACCACGCTGAGCAAGATGTCGCTGATGGCGTTGCCGATAATCAGCAGGGCCACCGTCAAGATATTAAACCCGGCAATCAGATAAAGATCTCGGGCATTGATCGAGTCGAGCAGCATCGGTGTGATGCCGGGATAAGCGAACACCACTTCGACGAATCCTGCGCCGCTGATCAGTGCAGGCAGTTGGCCGCCGAGTCCGGCTACGAACGGGATAATGGCGTTGCGGAGCGTGTGCTTGTAAATCACTATGAACTCGCTCGCGCCTTTAGAACGGGCTGTTCTGACAAAATCGGCCCGCAGGTATTCGAGCATCTGTCCGCGCAGGATACGGGTAAAACCTGCCACGTCGCC
Source organism: Deinococcus psychrotolerans (assembly GCF_003860465.1). Taxonomy (NCBI): domain Bacteria; kingdom Thermotogati; phylum Deinococcota; class Deinococci; order Deinococcales; family Deinococcaceae; genus Deinococcus; species Deinococcus psychrotolerans. The sequence goes on along the minus strand of NZ_CP034183.1, from coordinate 1,484,189 downwards.
CACCGCAACCACCAGAGCGGGCAAAAGAATGTGTTTGAAAATGTCCCAGAACCGCCCGAACGTGCCGAGTGTGCTGTAGTTGTCGCTGGTCATGCCGCCGGTAGGAATAGCCCAGCCGGTGGCAAAGCGTAGCTGCACGATGCCGTAAAGCACGATCAGTGCCAGAAAAAAGCTGGGGAAGCCCAGCAAGAAATACATCACGCCGCTGCTGATTTTGTCGCCCAGGGTGTACTGCTTGACCGCTCCGTAAACGCCCAGCGGAATAGCGATGGCATAAAAGAGCACCAAATACAGCGCCACCAAGTACAGCGAGTTGAGAATGCGCGGCCAAGCGATGGCCAGCACCGGTTGCTGGTACTGAAAGGAAAGGCCTAAATCACCCTGCACCACATTTTTGATCCAGGTGAAGTACTGAATGACAGGCGGCTGATCTAGGCCAAAGCTCCGTCTCAGATTTTCAAGCTGCTGGGGCGAGATGGCCGGATTGAGCCGGGCAGGTGTCAAGAAATCGCCGGGAGCGAGCTGGATGACAAAGAAAATCAGCATACTGGCCAAAATCAAGGTGGGAATAGAATTGAGAAAGCGGCGAAGCAGGAAAACTAACAATGGCGGCTCCTTCTTATTTTAAGGTGCGGTTCGATATGCAGTGGGGGCTATTCGCGGATGCGAACGGCCCCCGGAGGTCACAGCTCGTTACGGATTACTTGATGTAGGTGGTGACAAACACACCAGGGCGTGTGCCGTAGTAAGCGTCCCACAGGTTGCGCTTGAACTCACCGCCCAGGCGGTTGGTGTAAGTGACGTGGAAGTTGGTGCCAACCAAGTAGATCACTGGCTGTAACTGGCCTTCGACTTTGGAGAGCTGCTGGCCGATCTTCTGGCGGGCTGCCACGTCCAAGGTCTGGTCGCCTTGGTAGTACAGCTTGGTCATCAAGGTTTCCTGCGGCGTCAGGCAAGCTCCGTTGGCAGGAGCATTGTACGAGTGCAAATTGGTGCCGCAGGGCACGACATTGTTGCCGTAGGGCCAGATGTTGGTGCCGCCCGACAGACCCAGCAAGATGGCGTCGAAGGGGCGGTTGGCACCCTTGGAGGTGAGCTGATCAACCAAGTTGTTAAAATCAATCGGCGTGAAGTTGACCTTGACGCCCACCTTCTTAGCTTCGTCGCGGAAGATGCTGCCGAGCTGCTCGCGCACCGTGTTACCGGAGTTGGTGGCGAGGGTAAAGGACAATTCCTTGCCGCTGGCGTCCACCAAGTAGCCGGCCGCGTTTTTCTTCTTGAAGCCGATGTCCGAGAGCAGCTTGCTGGCCGCCGCCAGGTTGTACTCGAACTTGGGCGTATCGGCGAATTGGTAATTCTTGAACACCGGATAGGTGCTGGTATACACCGGAGTACCGAGGCCGCCCAGCGCCAGTTGAATCATGCCCTCACGGTTGGCGATGTGGCTCATGGCCTGCCTGAACTTGGCTTCGCGGAAGATTTTTTGCTTGAAGAGATCATCCGACTTGTTCCAGTTAAAGACAATCCAAGAACTGGTCGAGTTGGGGCTGACATTGGGCACCAGTACCGACTTGAGGTTGCCGCCGTCGATGGCCTTCTTGATCTGCGCGAGGTCGTCGGCCTTGGTGGGAGCGTAGACGTCGGTCTGTCCCGACAGGTAAGCCGCCAGATCGGCATTCAAGTCCTTGACGATGCGGATGCTGTACGTATCGAGATACGGAAGGGGCTTCCCGGCGCTGTCATGAACCCACTGGCCGTAATAAGTATTTTTCTTCAGCACGACCCGCTGGCCCGGCTGATAGCTGGTGATGACCCAGGCCCCCGGCGAGACGATCGTTTTGGGATCGGCGCTGATCCCCCACATCGCCTTGATGCCTTCCGCGCCGCTCTTGGCGTAGACCGGCCCAAATACGTGGTCGGGCCAGGGCGCGTAGCTCATGATCGAGTAAGCGCTGGCGCTCACCGCTGGGAAATCAAACTGCAAGGTGGTGGCGTCGATCTTCTTGACGGTGATTGGCTTTTCGTTGAGGAAAAAGCTGTCGCGGGCGTTGCTGCCCACTTTGTCGTCAACGTCGATCTTGTAAGTCGTTACCCAGTCGTCGGCGGTGATCGGCTGACCGTCGCTGAATTTCATGTCGGGCCGCAGCTTGACCGTAAAGCGCTTGCCACCGTTGCTGACCGTCGGCATGGCGGCGGCCATAAAGGGAATGAAGTCGCCGCTGGTGGGGTCTTGCTGAAAGAGGCCCGCAGTGAGATCGCCCATGAGTTGGGGCAGGCTGTTCGCTTCAGCGGAAGTAAACGGGTTAAGCGTTTTGTAGTCGCTGAGGGTGGTCCCTCTTACCTCGCCGCCCGACTTGGCCTGTGAGGCCGGGTCGGCGAACCAAGCAGCGGGATAAACAAACGGGGCAGCGCTGGCAGCACCTAAGGTGAGTGCGGCAAACATCAGAAATTTCTTCATTGGAGTTCTCCTTGGGAAAGTGAAGTCGGGGCCGAGTGCTCCGTGGTTGGTTGGCCTTGCCGCAAGCACGCGTTGTGAATGTCAAGACCGGGGACGCGGGCTGACAAAGGCAAGGAACGGTAGCGCCCGTACTATAGGCGCGAATTTTGACTCAGGTCAAGCAAATGGCGTAGAAGCGCTAAGCAAAATGACTTATGTAAAGTCATGCAGCATACAAAGCTAACAAACGAAACATCCAGCCCCCTTGCGGAAACCGGATGTAAAGTTTGGGCGAATTGTAGCTCAGTGCGACAAGATGGAGATCAAGAGCGCCAGCAGCATGAAAAAGCCGCCCAAGATGCTGGTAATGCGGATCAAACCACCTTCTACACCGCGTCCGCCGAACAAATCGCCGCCCGAGGCGAGACTGGCCGACAAACCGGCTTGCTTGGGCACTTGCAGCAGCACAAAGAAAACGAGGCCGATGCAGATCAGTGCGAACAGGGCAATAAAAATGGAGAGCAATGCAGTCATTTGGTTCCTTGGGATAAAACTGATTTCAGAGAATTCTCGAACCTGTTGGTGCCGGAGATGGGAGTCGAACCCACACGGTTTCCCGCTTGATTTTGAGTCAAGTGCGTCTGCCATTCCGCCACTCCGGCGACTCTTTGCCTATCTGAGAGCGTCTCAGCAAGGCAAGCGTGATGCTAGCAGTGCAGCGGCCAAAAATCAACTGCTGAGGGGGGTTTGCGGCCCGAGAGTTGAAGTAAACTGGGCGTTGTGAATCATTTGCTGACTTCTAAAACGGCCTTTGCTCTGAGTGTTTTCGCCGCACTGGGTCTGGCGGCGGCTAAATGCGACACCGCTCCGGGCAAACTGCTGGGCGGCTTGATGCCCCTCCCCGCTTATCTCAGTGCCGAGTGCGGCGCAGATTACGCGGCCATGCGCCAGCAGCAAGTCAAGCTGGCCGAAGGCATGGGCACCATCAGCACCTATGAGCTTTACTGGGTGGCCGAAAAAAGCCTCAAGACCTTAGAAAAAGACATCAAAGCTGGTCTCAAGGCCAAAGGCTACCTTGACGATATGCAGCCTTTCAAACTCGCGCCCCTATTCGGTAAGCAGCGGGCTGACGCGACGTTCAGCAAAGGTCAAACCACTTGGCGGGTCATGATCAGCGCTGCCGACGACTCCAACGCGGGCTTCACCGGCAAGGCCAAGCAGCCGTATTTCCTGATTGCCTTCAAGCTCAAATAAAGCCGGCAGGTTTATTCGGAGAGCGTGTCGGGCTTGGCTCCGATGCGGGCACCGATATCGCGCCGCAGCTGAGCGCCTTCAAAGGCCGCCGCCTGAGCCAAGCGGTAGGCTTTGCCCAGCGCGGCATTCAGCGTCGGCGCACAGGCTTGGGCGGCCAGCACCCGCCCACCGCTGCTGACGAGTTGCCCACCCCGCATAGCCGTACTCGCTTGAAAGAGGTGCTCGCCCTCAGAGGGAGTGGGCAAGCTCAGCGCGATGCCTTTTTCCGGCTCGCCGGGATAGTTCGGCGCGGCCAAGATGATCACGGCGCTGGCATCTGAGCCAAAGGTCACCTGCTCGGCGCTCAGCTCGCCCCGCGTGCAGGCCAGCGCGATCTGGGCGAGGTCGCCGCGCAGCAGCGGCAAAACGGCCTCGGCTTCGGGGTCGCCGAAGCGGGCATTGAATTCGACCACCTTGGGGCCGCCCTCGGTCAGCATCAGGCCCGCGTACAGCACGCCGATGTAGGGCCGACCTTCTTCCGCCATGCCCAGCAGCGCCGCGTCCAGAATTTCGCTTTGCACGCGGTTGAGATCCGTCTCCGAGATGGGAAACGGGCAGATCACGCCCATACCGCCGGTCATCGGGCCAAGATCATCTTCAAAGATGGTTTTGTGGTCTTGCGAGGGCGGCATCATCACCGCCCGCACGCCGTCGCAAAAAGCCAGCACCGTGACTTCTTGGCCGGTCATGAATTCTTCGATGACCGCCTGCGCGTCCGGTACTTCAAAAATAGACATCAGCGCGGCTCGGGCTTCGGCGTGGCTGCGGGCAATCGTGACACCTTTGCCTGCCCGCAGGCCCGCGTCTTTGATGACGGTGGGCAGCGGCTGGGCGGCGGCGTACTCCAGCGCCTGCGGCAACTCGGCAAAACTGCGGTGCTGGGCGGTGGGAATGCTGTGGCGCAGCATAAAGGCCTTGCTCCACGCTTTGTCACCTTCCAGCTTGGCGGCGGCCTGGGTGGGGCCAAAAGCTGCGATTCCAGCAGCTTGCAGCGCGTCTATTACGCCAGCGGCCAGTGGCGCTTCGGGGCCGACGATCACCAAGTCCACCTGTTCTTGCTGCGCGAGGGCGCTGACAGCTTCCGGCGTCGGCTCACCCGCTACGCAGCGGGCCAGCGCCGCGACGCCCGGATTGCCCGGCATACACAGCACGCTGCTGACGCTGGGTGCGCGGCAAAGCGCTTCCACGATGGCGTGTTCGCGCCCGCCGCCGCCGATGACAAGAACATTCACGCTTGGTCTTCCATCGGCCGTTTCGCCCGCTTCTGGAAGTACCGCGCCAGGCCCTGCACGCCCATCCAAGGCGGGCAGACCAAAATGAACTTTTCGGTGAGGCCCGGGATCTCGGCGCTCAAATCGGTGTGCAGCTCGGCGGTAAAGGCCCGCGTGATGCTCTCCAGGTCTTCGCCTGCCGCGAGGCGCTGACCTACCCGCGCCGCGTCGGTGTGGATGCTGGCCAGCAGTCCGTCCCAGTGCGCGGCGGTGTGGACATAGCTGCCGAAGTGCGTCAGGTGAATCCGGCGGGCGGGCAGTTCGCGCAGCAGGGCGACGCTCGCGGCCCAGGCCTCCAGATCAATGTCCGGTGGCGGCGTGGGTGGGCGCGGCGTCTGGGCAATGGCGATGCGGATACCGCCCACGTCACCCACATACAAATCGTCCTCGGCGTGGTAAGCCAGGTGGTGAACGGCGTGCCCCGGCGTGTAATGCACCTTTACGCCCTGCGGTAGGCCGCTGAATTCCAGAGTTTCGCCGCCCCTGAGAATTACCAAGCGCTCCTCGGGAACCGGCAGCATATCGCCCCACAGCGTTTCCATCTGATCGCCGTAAATCTGGGTGGCGCTGGCCAGCAAGCGCTCCGGGCGGCTGAGGTGGCCCGCGCCGCGCTCATGGACATACACTTTGGCGTCGGGGAGGCGCTGTGCCAAGTGGCCCGCCGCGCCCGCGTGGTCGAAGTGGATGTGGGTCAGCAAAATATGGCGCACTTCGCTGAGGTCTCTGCCCAGCCGTTTAAGTCCGCGCTCTAGAGCAGGCAAGGTGGTGCTGGGGCCGGTGTCCACCAAAGCCAAGCCGTCACCCGTGTCGAAGACGTAACAAGCGATGCTCCCTGCCACGCCCATAAAGTCGAGGTCGATCAGGTTTGCGCCTGCTCCGAGGCTGGGTTTGGGCAGATTCGGGATGTAAGGAGCGTCAGAAAAAGGCACCTTAAGCCATCCCCGTGAGGCGTGCGCCCACCAGCGCCAAGCCGAGGATCGCCTGCGCTCCCGCCGTCCAGCTCAGCGGCCCAGCCGAAGGCGTGCCCTTCAGCGGCCCAAACGCGGCCAAGCTCAGCAGCAAAGCCGAAAACAAAATCAACGTCACCAGTGCCCACAAGATCATGCCCTGAGCTTAACAAATACAGCTCAGTGGGGTGCGCTCACCGTTTGTTAGTCGCGCTGACGGGCTGACACCGCCAGCAACGCTTCAAAGTCGTCGGGCTGGTTGGGGTCGTCAAGGGCGGCTTTGTTGCGCCCGGTGTGGCCGCACTTCTGACAGCGGTAAGCGATCATCCAGCCTTTTTTGGGGTGCTGCTCAACTTCGACCGGCTCTAATAAACCCCCGCAATTGGCCGCCCGGTCTCCCGGAAAGACGTCGAGGTGCAGGCTGTGGAGGCAGGCTGGGCAGTGGTTGCGCACCGAGCCGTTGCTCAGCGGCAAAACCGACAGGCCGCAGTGGGCGCAGACAAAAGCGGTGTTGGTGCCGGAGACGGTGAAGCGGCGGGTCATCTGAGTTTCACCGTCTGCGCCGCCACGTCGCCCAGCGGGTATTGAGGTACTCGCGCACGTCGGGCAGTCCCACCAGCATCAACCCGCAGCCCATGAAAATCAGGCCCACCAAAGTCACGATCCAGCCGCCCCACGCGCCCTGACCCGCCACCAAGCCGACCAACATCGCCAGCACGCCGAGGCCGATGCTCAGCGAGATGGTGACCCGCCAGGCCAGTACCGAGCCTTTGTCCACGTTGAGCAGCAGCCAACCCGAGGCCACCAGAATCAGCGCGTTGCTCAGCCAGCGGGCAAAATCGCCCTGCACCCACTTGGCCGCCACCGGCACCGCCGCCGTCAGCAAAATAACCAAGAGCAGCGTGCGGGTGGTGGTTTGGCCGCTTTGAATGGGAAGGGGAGAACCGGACATAAATGCATTCAAGCACAGGCGCTCGGCAAATTCAGCAGCAAAATGCCCCGTGTCGGCTCAGCGCTCGCCGCGTCTGTTCAGCTCCACGGATCAGCGCCGCGCACCCAGTCCCAAAAGAGGCCCAATACGGTTTTTTCGGACGACAGCACATGCGCTTCGCCGACCATCCCCGGTACCAGCGAGCGGCCCGCCAGTTGCAGGCGGCCACCTTCGAGCGGCAATTCCACTTCCACCTGATAGGTGACGTTGCCGCTGGCCGCATCGGTGTCACTGGTGGGCGCGACGCCCTGAAGCAGGCCGTTGGTCACGCCGTACTTCTGGCGCGGGTAGCCGTTCCAGGCGATTTGCACCCGTGAATCGGTTCTCAGCTTGGGCCGGTCGGATTCCGCCGCTTTGCCCCGGAAGATCAATCTCTCGCCTTCCGGCAAAATCGACAGAACACTCTGGCCACCGTTGACGGCCTGACCGACGTGAATATCCGAGAGCTGCATAATTTGCCCGTCCACCGGACTGATGACTTTGACCTGCTGGTTGCGCTCTTGCAGCGACAACTGCGCCTGCGCCGAGCCGAGCTGTGACTTGGCCCTCTGCAGATTGGATTCGGCCAAGCGCTCAGCGGCCACGGCGGCTTCCAAATCGGCCCGCGAGAGACCACCCAAATCAAAAATGGCGCGGGCACTCTTGGCGGCCTGCTGCTTGCTCTGGAGGTCGATTTGGGCGCTGTCAATGCCCTGACCGGCCTGAGCGGCGACGTTTTTTTGAACTTCGAGTTGGAGTTTGGCGTCCTGAGCGTCGCGGGCCAGCAAATCGAGCGTGAACAGCACCTGACCCTTGCGGACTTTTTGCCAGAGCTGCACTTTGCCGCCCACGACCCGCCCGGTGTTGGGAATGCTGACCGTCAGCGGCTGAATGCGCGGCGTCAGCGTGCCCTTGACCACGGCGTAGACGCTGACTTTGGCAAACGCCGACCAGCCGACAGCCCCGGCGATTCCGGCGGTGAGCAGCCAGATCAAAATGCGGGGCGAGCCTTGCAACGGCTGTTCCCAGCGGTAGGTCTCTACCATGTTGCTCCTCCTGCGCCGCTGCTCACCATGCGCTGTCTCCGGCAAACAGCGCGTTCATCACGGCCAACGTCGAGCTGGAAGGACTCAGCACGCCGTCGTGCAGCTCCAGGACGTGGTCGGCTGGGCCGATCAGCGCGGGGCGGTGGGTGATGACCAAAATGGTTTTGTAGCCTTTGAGGTGGGTCAGCAAATTGACCACCCGCGCTTCACGCTCCATATCCAGCGTGGCAGTGGGTTCGTCGAGAATCAGCACGTCCGCGTCGGAGAGCAGTGCCCGCGCTAAGCCGAACATCTGGCGCTCGCCGCTCGACAAGCGGTGCGGGCTGTCGCCGCCCAGCATGGTGTTCATGCCCTCGGGCAAGCGGCGGATGACCTGTGATAAGCCCAGCGCACTGACCACGTCACTGAGTTGCTGGTCGGGCACGGTGCGGCCCATGCACAAATTGTCCTGCACGGTGGTGAGGAAGATCGGCACTTCTTGGCGCTGATAAGCGATGCGGGCACGCACGGCGCTGGGGGGGTACTCGCTCAGCGGCAAATCGTCCCAGAACATCTCGCCGCTGACGGGGGTGAGCATGCCGCTGAGCAAGTTGCACAGCGTGCTTTTGCCTGAGCCGTTGCTGCCGAGGAGCGCTACATAACTGCCTTTGGGCAAGCTGAAGCTGACTTCTTTGAGCAGCGGGCGCTGCGGCATATACGCGAAGCTGAGATTGCTGATCCGCAGAGCGCTTTGCAGCGGCAACAGCTCGCCTTGGGTTTGGCTGCCGTCGGTTTCATTTTCGGGGGTGAGTTCCAGAATCTCGGCCAAACGGTCAGACGACACCGCGCCCTGCTGCATGGCCTGCAAGTTGAGAATGATGCTGGAGAGTGCGCCCACCGCGTTGCCCACCAAGCCGTAGGTCGCCACTAATTGCCCCACCGAGAGCTTGAGATTGAGCACCTGAGTCGCGCCGTACCACAGCGTAATCATGCTCGACAAGCTGCCCAGCAACGCGAAGATGATGCCGCTGTTGTTTTGAATTGAAAAGTTCTTCCACTTTTGATCCATCAGGCCCGAAACTTGGTTGCGGCCTTTGAACAGGGCCCAGCCTTCGGCGCGGTACGCCTTGAGCGCCGAGATCCCTTCAAGGTTACCGATCATGAAGCTGTCGAGTTCGCCAGCTTTTTTCATCATCTTGCGGCTGGTTTCGCGTAACTTGGGAGCCACCAGCAGCAGGTACGCCACGTCAAGAATCAGCGCCACCGAAGCGACCAAAGCCAACTGAACGTTGTAGAAAAACAGCATTCCGGCGCTGACGATCAAGGTCACGACCGAGGTCGGCACGCCCACCATAAAGCTGGTCAGCACCTCGCGGACGTGGTCGAGGTCGCTGAAGCGCTGCAAAAAGTCGCCGACGAGGCGCGTTTCGTGAATTTTGAGCGGCAAGCGCAGCAAGTGGTCGAGGTAGCCGATTTGCAGGCGGTAATTCAGGCTCATGGCCAAGTGGTTGGACAAGTACGAGCGCAGCGCTCCGAATCCGGCTTGCAGGGCGGCTAGGCCGAAGATCGCGCCCAGCAAATAGGGGAGAAGTTGCACTTCGCGAAAGGTCAGTACCCGGTCAAACACCACTTGCGAGAGCAGCGGCGCGACCAAGCTGAGCAGGCCCAGCAGCAAAGTCGCCACCGTGACTTCCATCAAGACGCCCTGTGTGCCTCTGAAGTGCTGCAAGTGGGCAAAAAGACCGCGCAGGCCGCGCTTGCCGATGAAAACACCGCGCTGAAAGCTGGGGCTGGGCCGGAACACCATCATTTTGCCGGTCCACTTGCTCTCAAGTTCGGCGAGGCTGACGCGCCGGGTGCCCTGCGCCGGATCGGCCAACCAAGCAAAGCGCTCGCTCAGCTTAAACAGCACCACGTAATGGTTGTGTTCCCAGTGCAAAATGGCGGGCAGATCAATTTGCCCCAGCGCTTCGAGGTCGCCGCTGTAGGCCGAGGCTTCGATGCCCAGCGCCAGTGCGGCGTTTTTGAGGCCCAGCAAGTTGGTTCCGCCCTGTGTGGTACCCGCCAACTCGCGCAGGCGGTAAAGCGGCTCTTGACGGCCCCAGTGCTGAAGAATCATCGCTAGACAGGTCGGCCCGCAATCGGTTCTATCAACTTGCAATATGGTTTTCACTGGACGAGTACCTCTAGAGAAGCGAAAAATTTCACAATGACTGAGTCTTATTTTTGGTGGTGGAGCGCCGCATTTGTGTGAGACAGTGCGGAATGTGTGGGGGTACTGGTGGGGAGCGCTAGGGGGCCAGCCGCGCTAAGCACCCATAAAGACAAACAAAAAGGAGGCAACGACTCTAGGTTGTCTCCTTTTTGTTCGGTGTTGGCTTGGGTTTTCCGTCCCGCTCCAAGGCGTTCACAGCACGGTGCAGATGCTCAGCGTGGTCTGCCGAAATCCTGCACCCAGTACGAGCCGTAGCTGCCGCCCTGAGCGTAGCCCACACCGATTTGGGTGAAGCGGGCGTTCATCAAGTTGGTGCAGTGGCCGGGTGAAGCCAACCAACCGGCGACCACTGCTTCGGGTGTCGGTTGCCCGGCGGCAATATTTTCACCGACGCTGCCCCAAAGGTAGCCGGCGTTGCTGACGCGCTGATCAAAAGTGCGCCCGTCTTGGCTGGTGTGGCTGAAATAATTCAGCGCGGCCATGTCGCTGGCGTGGCCCTGCGCGGAGGCGGTGAGCTGGGCGCTGAGGCTCAGCGCGGGTACGGCGGGTAGGCTCACGCTGCCGCAAGTCCGCGCCGTGGAGCGGGCGGCGTTGGTCAGTTGCAAGACCCGCTGGGCATAAGCGCTGGTTGTGGGGGGTGGAGTGGGCGTCGGGGCACCAGCCGCGTTGACCGTCACCGGAAAGTCGAGAAAAGCGCTGGGGGAAGCGGTGAGGGCGGCCCGCACGGTGGCGCTGCCCGCGCCGGTGGCCGTGACGGTGCCGCCTTGCGTGACGCTCACCACGCCCGCGTTGGTGGTCGTCCATGTCAACTGGCCGGGGGCAGCGGGCTTACCACCCACGTACACCGTGAAGGTCTGGGTTTGGCTCACCACCATTGTGCTGCTGCTCCCCAAGCCCAGCGCCTGCACCTTGCTGGGGCTGGGCGTCAACTGGCTACTGACTTGAGGCAGATTGGCTTGAGACGCACCTGCTTGAGAACTCGGAGTACGGGGAGTCGGAAGCGTGCTGCAGGCGGCCAAGCTGAGAGCCAATCCAAGGAAAGCCGCTGAGCGCCAGAGGTGGGTTGAAGGCATGCCTGCATTTAAGCAGGGTGTCATGTGGAAAGTGAGTTAAAATAAAGGCCATTCCCTCACTTTTCAGGAAAGCCGATGACGACGACGAAAAAGCAGTGCATGTGAAAAAATTTTCCACATGCACTGCTCATCTCTTAAACGGTGTGGCGCTTGGCCGTTTAGCTGCGTTCCAGTTCAAAAGCGTGCGGCAAAAAGTCGGCCACGGTGTAGGCCAACATGTCACCCTGAGTGTTGACGCAAAAGACCTGAGCCTTCGGGCTGAATTCGAACAAAATCTGGCGGCAAGCGCCGCACGGGCTGGCTGGCGGCGAGGCGTCGGAGTACACCACCAACTCGTCAAAGCCGCGCTCACCCGCGCTGGCCATCGCCTGAACAGCCGACTGCTCGGCGCAGCGGCTCAGGCCGTAGCTGGCGTTTTCGACATTGGCTCCAGCGTAGATTTGCCCGCCGGAAGTCCGCATGGCCGCGCCCACCTTGAAGTGACTGTAAGGCGCATAAGCATTTGTGAAGGCGGCTCTAGCAGCGCTGAGCAGCTCACTACTGGGTTGCTCCTTATTGGGAAGCGGCTTTTTGGGCTGGACTGGCGTCTGATTTGGGGGCTGACTCATGACTTTCCTCCGGTTTGCTTGATTCCTCATCGCCGCTTTCTATAAATTTGGACACTAAGACTTTAGACACGCGGCGCTCGTCGGCTTCTTCCACACGGAACGTCCAGCCTTCGTGGACGAACTCCGCTCCAATTTCGGGAATGTCGCCGAAGTGGTTGGTCACAAAGCCTGCCAGCGTTTCAAACTCGCCTTCTTCGTCCTCGAGGGCGTCGCCGAGGAAGGCTTCAGCTTGGTCTACCGTCAACGAGGCGTCCATCATATACACGCCTTCAGAGATTTCGACCACGGGTGATACTTCTTCCTCGTCGGTTTCGTCATAGATTTCGCCGACAATTTCTTCTAAGGCGTCTTCCAGCGTGACCAGTCCCGAGGTGCCGCCGAACTCGTCCACCACGATGGCGAGGTGAGATTTGCGCTGGCGCATCTTGGTCAGCAGGTCTTTGATACTCATGCTTTCAGGCACGTAAAAGGTGGGGCGCATCAGCTGGGCCACCGTCATCTGATCGAGTTCTTCGAGGTGCTGGAGCACGTCGCTGGTGTGCGCCACGCCCACGATGTTGTCGGGGGTGTCTTGATAAACCGGCACCCGCGAGTAGCCGTGTTCGGTGCTGAGTTCGAGCAGCCGCCGAATCGGAGCGGAGCCGTCGGCCACCACCATATCGCCGCGCGGCGTCAGCACGCTGCGAACCACCGTATCCGACAGATCGAAGACGTTGTAGACCAGTTCGCGCTCGTCCTCTTCCAGCACGCCTTCTCTGGAGCTGGCCGAGACGATCATGCGGATTTCTTCTTCCGAGTAACTGGTGTGGTGCCCGGCCACCGGTTGGAAGCCGAACAGCCGCAGCACCCCGCGCCCGAACGCGTTCAGCACGAAAATCACCGGCTTGAATACAGCGGTAAAGGCCACCAACGGGGGAGCGAGCAGCATGGCAAAGCGCTCGCTGCGCTGCAAGGCCGCCGACTTGGGCACCAGTTCGCCGAAGACGATGTGCAGCGTGGTGGACAAGATAAAGGCCAGCCCGAACGAAAACGGCGTCAGCCAAGCGTCTGGCACGCCGATGGCGGTAAACAGCGGGTGCGAGAGGTGTTCGATAGCCGGTTCGGCGATAAAGCCGATCAGCAGACTCATCATGCTGACGCCGAGCTGCACCGCCGCGATGTACTGATCGAGGTGGGCCAGTACCCGCTGCACGGTGCGGGCCGCTCCCGAACCTGCCTCGGCGAGTTGGTCGATGCGGGTGTGGCGGACGCTGACCAAAGCGTATTCCACCGCCACAAAAAAGCCGTTGAGCAGCACCAACAAAAAGAGGATTCCAACCCCAAACCAATCGTTCATTTAAGCGGCGCACTCCAAAGCGCCTCAGCCAACACGGGGGATAAAGTTCCACCAGGCGTGCCGCTGTCTACTTCTACAAGGATAAAAACGGCAGAGCAAAGGGCCGCAGTTCGGCGTCGCAGTTTGCGAATCCCAAAGAGCGGCCCCCGCTCCGGCGTTCCTCTGGCAGCGTGAAGTGAAGCACCTAATTCACGACTGGGAGGTTCGTCCATCTCAGCACATGCTATCACGCTGCTGGCCGCTGATGAAGTGAGCTGTCAACGCGGCAGTGACAAGGCAAACGGCGAGAAGACGCGCCAAAGTGGCGGCACAAAAACAGCTAGGCCCACCACCACGCTGATGACGCTCGCCAGCAGCACCGCGCCCGCCGCCGCGTCTTTGGCGATCTTGGCGGCGGGGTGCTGCTCGGGGCTGATCAGATCCGTAAGGGCTTCCAGGGCGGTGTTGACGAGCTCTAAGCTCAGCACCAAGGCGCAGCACAGCAGCACCGGAGCGGGGGAGACGCGCAGCGCCCAGCACAGCGTCGCAGCCAAGCTCCCCAGCACCACTTCAACCCTGAAGTTGGCTTGGGTTTGCCAAGTGTGGCGTAGGCCAGCCCAAGCAAAGCCCGCCGAACGCTGCCAGCGCCGCCAACTCAGCGCTGAAGTGGAAGCGGCAGGCGGGGGCTTCACGGCGCAGTTGAAGGGGGAGCAGTTGACTGGGATTGAGCTTGACTAAGCAGGCCAGCGCGGGCTGCGTCCCAAGCCGCGTGGAACACTTGCCACTCTCCCCCCTGCGCTCCTTCCTCGAAACCCAGCCCCTCGGCGTGCGGGTGGTCGAAACCGACCAAGTGGGTCAGGCCGTGACTGGCCAGCAAAGCCACCTCGTAGGTCAAGCTGTGGCCGCGTGCCTCGGCTTGGCGCTGGGCGGTGTCCAAGCTGATGATGATGTCGCCCAAATGCGGCGGCACGAACGGGTCGCCCGGCTCGTAAGTCGGAAAACTCAGCACGTCGGTGGCGCTGTCCTCGCCCCAATGTTCGAGTTTGAGCGCCCGAATCGCCGTGTCCGAAACCAGCACCACCGTTACTTCTTTGTGCTCCACTTCAAAGTGGCGCATGGCGGCCGTGAGAGACGAGCGCAGCGCCGGACGCAGGCCCGCTGGCGGCTTTTTGTGGACGATCAGGTCAATCACGGCTTCATCACGCCGCTGATGTTACCGCTGATAGAAGCCGGCGTTGCTGCTGCGCCGCCCACTGTTTAAGGCTTGGCGGGTGGACGGACGCCGACCTTGATTTGATTGGCCGCCTTGCTGCTAAAGAGCAGCCGAACCCGGAAAAGCCGGTCGGCTTCCCGGCCAACTTTGTCTTTGCCGCCGACGCTGTAACTGAAACTGCTGGTGCCGGGTTGAGTGGCGCTGAGCAGCAGCACCCAAGTATTCAGCGCCGGGGCCAGCGAGCTGCTTTTTAAGCTGCCACGTTCGAAGGGGCCAATGATGCTGGACGAGGAAGAACGTTTGCCGAGTGTGACGCCTTCTTGGTAGCGGGCGGCGTTGAGGTTGAGAGTGAGGGCGACCTGCTTTATTCCGGCGGGCAGCGCGAGAACGGAAAGATTCATGGTGCTGCGCGAAAGAATCAGCGATTTGGCTCCTGCAGGGATTTGAACGGTGACGCTACTCTGCTGAGCCTTCGTTTGGGCCGCTGCACTGCTGGCCAGCAACACCACGAGACCGGTCAGCGCTGCACGTGAGCAAAAAGCGTTCATCTTTGTATCCTAAACAGGTGTTCTGAGAAATCCCGTTGCGCCGCGCTCAGCGTAAGTAAGGTGCAAATTCGGCTTGCTCGCTGCTGGTCACTTCGGTGTCGGCCACACCCGTGACCAAGTTGAGCGAGATGGTTTCGCCGCTGATGTCTTTGCCCAGCGTGCTCACTTTGGCTGCGCCGCGCAGCAAGATGGCCGACTTGGTGGGCAGGGCGACCATCTGCGCGGCGCTGGCGGCTGGCGTCGACGCGCTGACATTGCCCACGGCCGTGACAGCTCCGGTGCGGGTGTCCACGTAGATGGTCTGGGCGCTGAGGTTCTTGACCCGGTAGTCGCTGTAACTCAGGTTGCCAGTGGCCGTGACCAGAGAGGCTTTTTGGTTGTAGCTGATCTGCTGGGCTTTGAGGGTGCCGCCTTGCCGGGTCGTGACCACTGCGCCGCTGGCACTTAGGCTCTCGCCCGCTTTGATGCTGATAAAACCGGCCACCACCGTCAGGCCCGCTTTGTTGTCGCGCACCGTGCCGCCGCCGGGGAGATCGGTGGTGCCAGTGGCGAGGTTGAGTTTTTGTGCGCCGCGCGGCGTGATTTGCAACCCGAAGGCTGAGCTGCTTTGCGCCAGGCTGGGAAGAGCGGTCAGGGGAATCAGGAGAGCGGAGATCAACAAGAGGGGGGCGCGTTTCATGCCGCTCACCTTAATGCTTCTGGCTGACGGCTGTTTGACGCTCTGATGAGGGTTGATGCTCAGATGAGAGGGCTGCCCGCAATGCGGTGCAGCGGCGGGCCCCGTCCACAGGCAGTAGAGTAGCTTTAACTGTGACGCGTTTCGTATTGAGTTTGTTTCTGGCCATGTGTGGTTGTTTCAGCGCGGCGGCTCCCCGAATTGGCAGCCATGACGGCTACACCCGCCTGGTGTTTGAGCTGCCTGCCAAGACCAGCCTGCCGACCAGCGGCCAGCTCAGCGGCCAAACCTATACCGTGCAGCTCAGCCGCGCTCTGCCCAGCGAGTCGGGCGTAATCAATGCGCCGGGGCTAAGCCGCTGGATCATTCAAGGCCAGCGCATCACCCTGAATCTGCGCGGCGGTGGAGTACCCAAGCTCTCGGCGCTGCCCGCCGCTGCTGGGCAAGCCGCCCGCCTTAGCATTGACGTGCCGATCAGTGCCAAGACCTTTGCCGATAAAAAAGTCACCCGCCCTACCTCACTGAGTTCGCCAGTCACGGTGGTGATTGATCCGGGTCACGGCGGGGTCTTTCCGGGGATGTCGAGTCAGTGGGTTGTCGAAAAAAACATCACGATGGACGTGGCCCTGCGGGTACGCAGCAAATTGGAAGCGCGGGGCGTCAAGGTCATCTTGACCCGCAGCGGCGATACCCAGATCAGCACCAACCTCGCGACCGATCTCGACGCCCGCTCGCGGCTGGCCAACAACGGCAAAGTGGGAGCGTTTATCAGCATTCACGTCAATGCGGGCGGCTCCGGCGCTCAGGGCATAGAGACGTATTACTTCGGAGCGCCGATGGCGGGCAGCAGCCGCAGCTTGGCCGTGGAAGAAAACGGCGGCGGCAGTTTGGGTCTGGAGCTGACCAAGCGGGCCAGCACCACCGCCCAAAATCTGCTGGGCGACCTCGTGGCGCAGGCCAAGCTGACCTTCTCGCGGGACTTGGCCGCCAAAGTGCAGCAAAATCTGGTGCAGGCCACCGGAGCCGTCAACCGGGGCGTGCGTTCAGATACCTTCGTGGTGATCTTGCACCCCACTACTCCCGCCATCCTGACTGAAATTGGTTTTGGCACTAGCCCCACCGAAGGCCCCAAACTCGCCTCAGCCGCTTACCGCGACCAGATTGCCGGAGCGATTGCCGGAGCGATTGCGTCGTATCTGCACGTGCCTTAAAACTTCTCTAGACGCGGCGCTTGACCTGCAAGCCACACCAGAAACCAACTGGCTGTTTATTAGTAGCGGGTGGCTGCGCCGGGGTCATGAAGCTACGGCGCAACACCATATGGAAAAGTACCGCACCACAAAAGACTATGCCCGGTTACTGCGTCAGCTTCGAAGCGCCGATACGATAGTAGAGTGCAAGCTCTCCCTACTGTCCCGGTGGTCAGCCTGACGCTCAACCGCTATACCTGGTCTCAGGCCCGGGCCGGCATGAGCAAGATGGGGCGCGATCACCCGCACCTGCGCGGCGTGCCGGGCCTGGACTTTTACCGCTTGCTGGGCAGCGGGCGCGGCAACGACCTCGGTCTGGGCGTAGATTTGCGGCGCTGGGCCAGACTGGCGGTGTGGTCGTCGCCAGCCGCTCATCAGCTTTTTGAGGACAGTCCCTGGCGGCGGCAGGAATTGGCCCTGACGCAGGAGAGCTATACCCTGATGCTGCGGCCTACGCGCTGGCACGGGCAGTGGGGCGGCCAGACCCTGTTCGCTCCGCCGCCTGCTAAGCCAAATGAAACAGTCGGTCAGTCTGAGGCCCGCCCGCCGGAGAAAGGCCGGATCGCCGTCCTGACCCGCGCCGCCATTCGCCCCGCCAAGTTGGCTGCCTTCTGGCGCAGCGTGCCCGCTTCACAAGCAGGTTTGCCCACGCAGCCGGGTTTGCTGGCTTCGGTGGGGCTGGGCGAAGTGCCGCTGCTGCATCAGGCCACCTTCAGCGTCTGGCAAGACACGGCCAGTATGCTGGCTTACGCGTATAGAGGCGCGGGCCACCGGGGGGCTATGGCTCAGGCCAAACGGGACAACTGGTTTAGCGAACAGTTGTTTGTCCGTTTCGCCGTGCTGTCCGGACAGGGAAGCTGGAATGGCCGTGATCCACTGGCTCCAGAAGCTCTCGGCCCGTCTCACCTACGCTAAGCGGTTCAGTTCATGTCCGCTCTTTTTCGCCACGACTTATCAGCGGCGTCGCAGTCTAGGGTCAGTGACCCACACAGCCAGCCGTTTCGTCACTAAAAAACGGAGCGTCGAGGCTCCGTTTTTTCTGCTCAGTGCTGGGTCTGGTGGGGGCGCTCAGTTCACCACTTTGGTTTTGTTGCTCATGTAATCCATCAGTACATACTGGCCGATGTTGGTCGGAGTGGTGAAGTAGGCCTTGCCGCGCGTCATTTCCGAGACTCGCCGCACGAAGCTGACCAGATCGGGGTCGCGGGCCAGCATGAAGGTGTTGACCTGAATCCCGCTGCGGCGGCAGTTGGCCACCTCGCGCAGGGTCGCGCCCAGCACGTAAGGGTCGAGGCCGTAAGCATTTTTATAGATGCGTCCGTCGGGCAGGGTCAGCGCACTGGGCTTGCCGTCGGTGATCATCACGATCTGCTTCATGTCTTTGTTTTCGCGCTTGAGCAGTTGCTGGGCCAGCCGCAGCCCGCCCGCCGTGTTGGTGTGATACGGCCCGATCTGGGCCTGAGCGAGTTTGGCCAGTGGCACTTCCTCAGCGCTGTCGTGAAACAGCACGAACTTGAGGGTGTCGCCGGGGTACTGGGTGCGGATCAGGTGGGCCAGCGCCAAAGCAACCTGCTTGGCGGGCGTAAAGCGGTCTTCGCCGTAGAGGATCATGCTGTGCGAGCAGTCGAGCAGCACAACTGTGGCCGCTGAGGAGCTGTACTCGCTTTGGCGCACAATCAGGTCTTCCTGCTCGGCGTTCTCCAAACCCTTGGCGATCACGTTGCTCAGGGTGGCGGTGGTGTCGAGGTTGAGGGTATCGCCAAACTCGTAGCTTTTGAGTTCGCCCATCATGTCGATGCCCGACGAGTAGTCGCGGGTGTCGTGCGCTCCGGCGCTGCTGCGGCCCATTCCGCCCATCAAGTCGCGCAGGGACTTGTAACCCAGAAAGTCGATGCTCTTGTCGGTGAGCTGAAACTTGCTCTCGCCGCTTTCGCCCGCGCCGCCGCCCTCACCGTCCTCGAACTCCTTGCGAATAAAGCCGTCTTGCTGGAGCTTGTCCATCATCTTCTGAATCTGCTGGCCCAGTCTCGATTCCTGAATTTCACCCTCGCCCTGCATGGCTTCGGCCAGCATGTCTTCGGGAATCAGGTTGCGCTCGGCCAGCGCGTTGAGAATGGCGTCAAAAAGGTCGTCCATGCTGGGGCGGGCGTTGGGATCAGGGTCGTAGGGGTCGTTCATGCCCTGTCCCAAGAGCGCTTCTTGAATCATCTGCATCAGCTCGCCGCTGTCGACATTGTCGAGTTCACTTTCAAATTTGCTGTAGCGGGTCACGCGGGCGTGAATGGTCATATTGGAACCTCCGGTGAGGAAGGAAAGGTCAGTGGGTGAAGCTGGCGTCTTGCACTCTGTTTGGGCAGAGCTTGAGCAGAGCAGCGGGCCGCCTTGTGAAAGAGCGGGCTTTACGCTCAGGTGCAGCGTTGCTGGCCTTCAGCATGGCGCAACCTCGCCGCAGCGTTTGTAACGGCAGCGTCTTGTTTGGCCTGCGGCTGGGCACGGCCTGACCGCTTCTAGAGGGGAACAGCAATGGGGGTAAGCGACCAGAGCATTCTTGTATCCGAGCTGACAATTCGTCGCCTCTTTATGACGGTTTCTTCACTCCGACAACGCTGTTAACTGCGCTTTTGTCGCTTTAAGTGTTTCTTGACCCGTTCTATCGATGCCGAATTTGTCACACCATTTTTTCGGCAGATGTAAGGCAGAGGTAAGAGTACTCCTCCTAATCTTCGCTAGTCCTCAGCCCCCCTGAACCGACTCGCCGGGCACCCTTTTATCAGCCCATATTTTTAAGGAGAACTTCATGAAAGCGTCCATTCCCATCCTGCTCGTTGGCCTTGTGACCAGCGCTGCGCTCGCCCAAGCCAGTTCGCCGCTGAAACTGGTGCTGTCGCAGGCCCTGGTGCAGACCACCACCCAGGACGGCAAGACCGTCGAGAAGTTGGCTCCTGATCCCAAGTCGGTGCTGCCCGGGGCGGTACTGGAGCAGGCTGTGACCGCCACCAACACCCTCGGCAAGGTCATGACCAAGGTGAGCGTCAATCTGCCGGTTCCGGTGGGCACCGTGTATCTGAATACCCTCAAGTCCGTCGAAACTGTTCAGACCCTTTTCAGCATCGACAAGGGCAAGACCTTTGCCGCCGCGCCGCTCAAGAAAATGATCACCGTCACTGAAAACGGGAAATCCGTTGAGAAAGAAGTCGAGGTCAAGCCCGCCGAGTACACCAACGTGCGCTGGATGCTGGGCGAACTCGCCGCTGGCGATAGCCTCAAGCTCGGCTTCCGCGTCAAGGTCAACTGAGCGCCGTTCAGCCGAAAGATCAAGCTGTTTGCCCCCCCATTACGCTGTTGTTGCCCGATCGGGCTGCACTTAAGGAGAAGACATGAACCGATTCAAACACCTTGCCCTACTCGTCGGCCTCGCCATGGGGTCGGCCCTTGCCGTTGGTACTGCGCCCGGCACCAACATCACCAACACCGCGTCGGCCACCTATACCGACCCCGATGCCGCAACCCAGAGCACCACTTCCAACATGGTCACGACCACGGTGCAGCCCAAGGGCGGCTTCTCGATCACGCTCGACCAGACTTCACAGACCACTCCAAGCATTGGCAATGACAACAGCATTGACGGCACCCTCAAGCTCACCGGGTCGGCTGGACAGAAGGTCATCTACACCTACACCGTTGCCAACGACGGTAACTACGACGATACCTACAACCTGACGACCACGCTGGCCGCTGGCGCTACCGTCGCTGGCCTGAGCGCCAGCAACTACAGCTTCACCTCGGATTTGGCTGGCACTATCCCCATCACCAGCGTTGCGGTGGCGGCGGGCGTGTCCAAGACCTTCTACATGGTCGTGACGGTGCCAGTTGGAGCCATCAACGGTCAGTTCGCCTACGCCGATCCTGTCGGGACGGCCACCGTGACCAGCGTGCCCAAAGTCGGCGGCGGAACCTTTACAGTGCCGCTGGCGGGTGAATCGAACAACAACTTCCAATACAACAAGTTGACCGTCAATCCCAGCGCCTCGCTGGCCGCCACCAAGACGGTGACCAAATACTACACGTCCTACACGTCACCGAGCGTCAACACTCCCCAGACCCTGGCTTCGGGTTACAAGCCCAAGATCGGCGACTACATCGAGTACTCGATCACGGCTTCTAACTCCTCGACCACCAACGATGCGGGCAATGTCGTGGTGACGGACGTGCTGCCGAGTGGAACCACCTACACCGCTGCCAGCTTCACCACCGGAACCGGTACGGTGGTCAACGCCAGCAACACCCTGACCATCACACCGGACTTCGGCATCATCGCCAAGTCATCGAGCATCGCCATCACAGTGGTGGCGCGAATCACGGCGCTGAAAGATATCTCTGCCACTCCCGACGGTATCAACGATCCGGTGGTCAACAGCGCGACCGTCGCCTACAAAGACCCCACGTTGCCTGCGACCAGCACCAACACTTCCTCTGGCCCCACCAACGTGGCTGGCGTGGGTGTCGGTCCCCTGGCATTTGCCACTGGCACGGCGTCAGGCACGATTACCACCACCGAGTCAGCTCCCAACGCTGCTGGCCTGACCGTCACCCGCTCCGGCACCGGCATCGCCAACGACGGCAGCGGCGCTCCTGGCGACGACACCTCGACAATTGCCAGTGCCGTGGTGAATGCCAACGGCACCACCACCGACATCGTCTTCCCCGGCACGGTCAAGAACATCGGTACGGCGACCGATACCTTCATCCTCTCGAGCACCTTCACCAGCAACAACACCGGCGGCACACCCACCGTCGCCTACTACAGCGATGAGGCGGCCAACACCCCCATCACCGGACCCATCAGCCTGATGCCTGGTGCATTCGCCAACTACTACGTCAAGGTGACGCTGCCCGCCGCGACCCCCACGTATACCGGCACCGCCCTCAACCCCGCCGTGGGCCTGACCGTTACGGCGACCTCGACCAACAATGCCGGTGTCAGCGACGTGACCAAAGACGCGCTGACCTCCACCGATCGCCGCTCCACTCTGGTGGGCAACAACGACAACACCAAAACGCCGGTCATCGACAACAACGGTGCGCCTGACCTGACCAAGCTGGTCAAGAACGTCACGCCCAACGGCTCGGCCCAGACCGTCAGCTACCCGGTTGACCTGGTCAACACTGGCGCGACCAGCGACACCGTGACCCTGTCAGGCACCGTCCTCATCCCCACTGTCACCACCCCCGGCGGCGTGAGCACCACCGTCCAGTACTACACCACCACCGACGGCGTGACGCCGGGAACGCTGATCACGTCGACCACTGTGCCTGCTGGCACGGAGCAGACCATCCTGGCCGTGGTGACGGTGCCTGCCAATGCCGTGCCGACCACCGGCACCACCGGCCTGGCGCTCAATCAGACCTTCACCTCGACCCAGAACGGGGCCGTCACCTTCAACCCCGATACCACCAACACTGGCACCTTCACCAAGGGCGACCTGCTGACCATCGGTACCAACAACAGCTTCACCTTCACAGCAGACAACTTCTCGCGCATCACGGCCGTCGGCTCGGTGATCTACGCCCACACCCTGACCAACACCAGTGCCAACACCACTATCACCGGCGGCAGCTTCGGCGTGGCGCTCGACACCAACCGCACGTCCACCGCCAACTTCACTGGTTCGGGCCTCAGCGACACCGGCTCCTCGCTCGACAGCGGCACCCAGACCGACTTCGTGCTCACCTATTCGTCGACGATTGGCGGCACCTACACCAGCAGCCTTCCGGCCATCTCGACCCTCGCGCCGGGTGCCAGCCAGACCGTGTACGTCAAGGTGGTCAACACCAACGATAACAACGTCAGCGCGGTCAACGACGTGGTGTTCCAGGCAGCCCCGACCTTCAATCTGGGAACGAATCCGGCGGCCCAGTACGTCGAGGACGTGACGCTGGTCAGGCTGAATGGATTTGCTGGCACGCCCACCGATCCGTCCACGCCTGCCGATTACGCCCTCAAGCCGCTCAAGACCGTCAAGACCTGCGCCGACGCAGCCTGCACCGTTGTTAACGATGCTTCCGGTGCTACGGCCCAGCCCGGCAACTACCTCCAGTACACCATCGTCACCAAGAACAACCGCCTGAGCGCCGCTGACTTGAAAAACGTCTTCGTGATTGACATTGTGCCGTCCAACACCACTTTCACCAGCCTGAGCGCCACCTCGGATCAAACCGGCAACATCCTCTACTCCACAGACGGAGGCGGTTCGTGGCTCGTCACGGCCCCCACGAGTGTGGCCACTACCGTGTTCCGGATCGGCCTCAACACCAACGGCGACGCCGTTATTGACGGCAGTGATGTGCTCAATACGGGCAAGACCATCACCGTTATTTTCACGGTCAAAGTGAACTAATCGTTATCGGGCGTGTTCCTGACCGGGAACACGCCCGTTTTGTAGCAAGAATTTTGTACGAATCTCAACATTAGACTGAATTCAAGATTTTCCCCACACTCTTTTTTTTGCATTTTCCCCTCGCTTGAGGGCAGCTGTAATTTGTTCAGGAGGCCCCGTGCGAACAGCGTTTCAATCCATTCTCCCTCTACTGTGCTTGTGGACCGGGCTGGCCTCTGCCCAGACCCAGCCGCAGCCGGTGCCTGCCGGAACACAGATCGTCAACCAGGCCACTGGCAATTACAAAGACCTGCTAGCCGGTGACCAGACCAGTCGGTCCAACATCGTCAAGACCAGCATCTCTCCGGTGTGCAGCGTTTCGGTACTGGCAAGCACTCAGGCGCTGGGCTATCAGCCGGGCCGCCCACTGGCCTTTGCCTTCACTGTCAGCAACAACGGCAATGACCGCTACAGCTTCGGCCTCCAGGGCAAAACCACACCGCCACTTGGCGCAGTCAGGCTCTACCGCGACGCTGCGCCCCTGGGCATCAGAGACGCGGGCGACGCATTGCTGACCGCGCCGGAGCAGCTCAGCCTGAACGCCGGTGAGGCCCAGTCGCTGCTGCTCGAAGTCGATGTCCCTGCCAATGCCAGCGGTCAGATCAGCGGCCTCCTCAGTGCTGCCTGCTCGAATGGCGGCACGGCCACCACCGGACAGCAGACCGCCCGGCCCGGCGCACAGCTGGAATTGTCTAAGAGCTTCTCTGCCGCCTCTGTGCAACCCAATGGTGACGTGACGGTGACCCTGCGGGCCGTGAACAGCGGCGAATTCGACGCCCAGAACGTGATCGTTGAAGACCTCTTTGAGCAAAGTCTCAACGCCGGAAACAAGAACTTTGAACTGGTTCCTGGCAGCGCCGCTCCCACGCTCGGCTCTGAGCAGGTCGCCTCGGGTGTGCGCTGGCGGGTACCGCTGCTGGCACGTCAGCAGGCCCTAAGCTTTAGCTTTCGGCTGCGTGCCCTGCCCGGCGTCAAGGTAGGTCAGCTGATCAACCAGGCCACCGCCCAGGGCCAGGATGCCCAGGGCAACGCGCTGCCCACCGCTCAGGCGCAGGCTGCTATCGCCGTGCGTCCGCCGCCGCAGATTGCGCTGGGGCCAGCCAAAAACGCCCAGGCCGCTCCCGGCGGCGAGGGCAGCGCCTCGGACCGGCAAAGCCAGAGTGGCGTCTTGCAAAATCAGGAGGTCTGCTTTGAGCACGAGCTGCAAAACCTCGGCCCTGACACTGACAACCTGAGCGTCGCGGCGCAGGCGGGCGCACCGAATGCCGTCTTTCGGACTCTCGGCGGCGCAGCACAGGTGTTCCCGGTGACCCTGGCTCCCAACCAGACTGCCGCTTTCCTGGCCTGCTACCGCGCCGCTGGCAATCAGCCGTTCGAGGCCCGTTTGACGGCCACCAGCACGGCCCAGGCCCAGTCCAATTCGACCATCGACGCCGTGGTGAGTTTCGTGGTGCCAGGCGTGGCCCTCGGCCCGGTCAACGCGCCGGAAGCGCCGGAGCTGAGCGAGAGTGACACCCAGAGCCAGCCTCTGGCCCTGGTCGGCAAGCCCAACTGCTTTGAGCAGACCCTCAAGAACACCGGCACCAACCCGGACAGCTATACCATCAGCGCCAGTTCGGTGCAGGGCGCGGCCACCACCGAGATCAAGGCTGAGCAGCCTCTGAATCTGGCTCCCGGTGCGAGCGTGACCTTCACGGTGTGCTTCACCCCGCTGCAACCCGGCACACTGGAAGTGCTGCTGACCGCCACCTCGAAGTACGGCCCGATCAACCTCACCCGTGACCGCGTTCTGAATGTGGTGTTGCCGCAAATCGCGCTCGGCCCCATCGGTAATCCGCAGGCCAACCCTGGCGGCGAGGGCAGCGCCGATGACCTTCAGGTGCGTGACAACGGCCTTCTCAACCAGCGGCTGTGTTTCTCCCAGACGGTCAGCAATCTGGCCTCCGTACCGGATCAACTCAGTCTCGGCGGCCAGGTTGATCTGGGCACAGCTGAACTGACCCTGGAAAACCTCGACGGCAGCCCCCTGGTTCAGCCGGTCGCACTCACCGCCGCTGGTCAGCCGGGCGACCACCTCGATTTCCGCGTCTGTGTCACGCCCAGCGCTTCGGCGAGCGGCGCGGCGGCGGCCCTGCAACTGACGCTCAAGGCCACCTCGGCGCTGGGCGCTGCGCCCAATGTCACCCGCGATCAGGTTGTCAGCCTCTACAGTGGCCTGCCGCGCCTGACCAAAGTGGTCGATCAGACCAGGGGCACCCCAGTGGCCCAGGGCCAGCGGCTGACCTACAGCCTCAAGTCCGAGAATCCTTTCCCCTTTGCGCTCGCGCAGATCACGGTGCAGGACACGCTCAGCGACTACCTCGACCCGGCCACGCTGGAGATCTCCGATGGTGGCCGCCTGGAAGGGAAGACGGTCATCTGGACGCTCGATCACCTCGATCCTCAGAGCGCCCGCACCCTGACGGTCAGTGCCAAGGTCAAACAGGACGCTCCCGACGGTGTGCTGGTGGTTAACCGCTTCGTCTTCAGCAGCCGAGAAGTGCAGACACCGACGCCTTCCAACGAGGTTGAGAGCCTGATCTGGAGCGCGACGTTGACCCTCGATAAGCGCTCCGATAGCGCTCAGGTGGATGTTGGCGGCGAGCTGGGCTGGATCCTGCACGTCCACAACACCTCCAAGAGCGCCGCCCTGATTGACCTGATGCTCAACGACACCCTGCCGACTGGCCTGAGCTTTGTGCCGGGGAGCGCCAAGCTCGACGGCCAGCCACTGACAGACCCGGTGATCCAGGGTCAGCTGCTGCACTTCAGCTTGCCGACACCCATCAAGGCGAACGCTACCGTGACCCTGACGTTCCGCACCCGGGTGGGTGTCGACAGCCCCGAGATCATCATCAACTCGGCCCAGGTTGAGGGCAAAGGCCAGGACACCCTGACCGCCGCCCTGACTGCTGTATCTTCCAACGTCGCCAAGAGCCAAGTGGTCCGGATCAATCCGCGTGTCTTCGCGCCGCGCGGCGAGTTGCTGGGCCGGGTTTATCTCGACCTCAACGGGGACGCGTCCTTTACGTTCGGCCAGGATCTGCCGCTGGCCAATGCCCGCCTGATCCTGGCGGATGGCCGCAGCGTCCTGACCGACAAGGAGGGGCGTTACCACTTCCAGAGTTTGCCCGAGGGCATGTGGGGGCTGCGTCTCGATCCTAACTCGGTGCCGTTCGTGCCGGAACGTGACGTCAATGATGGAGGCCTGCTGGGCAGCCGCAACATGTCGGTCTTCGCTCTGACGGTTGCCGACTTCCCGCTCGAAAAGCCGCAGGGTGACATTTATGCCGAGCGCGTCACCACCTTGCGGGTCGGAAGCGCCGTGCTGAGCAAGTCGATGCTGCAAATGAGCCTCAATACCTTCCAGGTCACCTTAAGCTTACAAACGCCCCAGGCCCTGAGCCAGCTCCACATTCTCGATCCTCTGCCGACTGGGGCCAGCATGACGGACGGCGCGTCAGAGTTGCGTCTCGACGTGCCTGCTGGTCAGCAGCAGTGGCGCTACACCTTTGAGTGGTCCGGGAAGGCGCTGCCCACCCTGACCGATCCTCAAATGGACTGGAGATACCCATGAGTTCGCTGCGTGTTCTTTCGCTCTTGATGGCTGGAACCCTGGCGCTGGGCGTTGCCCAGGCCCAGATGCCCGTTCCCGCCGTGCCTCAGCCTGAAGTCCAGCGTCTGGAAGTGAGTGCGCCTTCCCGGACGCTGGTCAATACCTCCGCTGATCTCAGCTTCACCCTCAACAATCTAGGCGAGGCTCCGGCCCAGCTCACCCTCCTGCTTGACGCCGACGCGTCTGTGGTGCTGGGCAGCAGCAGTCTCGATGTGACGCTGCAACCCCATGAAGTCCGGGTACTCAGGGTCACGGCAACCCCGTCACAGGTGGGGACTTTCCAAGTGCGGGGCCGCGTGGTCGCTCAGGGCACACCGGCAGAAGGACTGGCCGAGGAGAATGTGCAGGCGCAGACCAGCAGTTCCCTGGAAGTGTTGCCTGCGCTCAGAGCGGCGCGGGAATCTGATCTCTCACTGCCGTTCAGGGTGTCTCAGGAAGCGCTCAGCGTGGTGGTGGCCCAGCGTCTGCCGCAGGGCACTGTCTACCGGCCCGGCTCGAGTGCGCTGGCTGAAGAGCCGCTGACCGATCCGAAAGTGGGTCAGGACAATATGCTGTACTGGACCGTCAGCCTGCCGCCTGCCGACCCGGCGCTGCCCAGGGGAGCACAGCGTTCCTTTGTGCTCCGCTACAAGGTGTCGCACAGTGGCGATCTTCCGGTCCTGGCCGCTCCGGCGCTGCAAGCCCGCTTCCCTGGCAATACCGATGTGGCCCTCGTCGGGCAGATCGATGCCCAGGACTTGGCCAAGGCCAGCCAGTCCGAGGCGGCCAGCGTCAACCCCGGCGTTATCAAGTTGCCGCTGGACGGCACGGTGTTTCGTGACCGCAGCCGCATCAGCGTGGTACTCGAAGGCAGCGACACCACCAACCTGAGCGCTACTCTCAATGGTCAGCCGCTGCCGGAAGACGCGCTGGGCAAGACCGTCACCGATCCCAAAAACCACAGTGTGCACCTGGAATATTTCGGCCTGCCACTTCAGGAAGGCAAGAATGTGCTGGAAGTCGCCGGCGAACAGGTGACGGTGTTTCTGGCTGGTGCGCCGGTGCACCTGGAAGCCGAGCCGAAGCAGATCGTGGCCGACGGCTTCACGCCGCTGGAGATCAGGCTCAGCGCAGTAGACAAGAGCGGCACCACCGGACGCGACGGCTTCATGACTGTCGACAGCAACCTCGAGGTTCTCGATCCCGATGCCAACCCCACCGAATCCAATTACCAGGTCCAACTGGTCAACGGCGTGGGCATTCTGCACCTGCGTCCCCAGGCCGTGCCGACCCGCCTCAACCTCAAATTGGCCATCGGTGAACTGCGCCGCGACGTGAGCTTCGACGTGCGGCCCAACGCCACCCAGGTGGGTATCGGTACCCTCAGCGCCACGGTGGGCCTCCAGCCCTTCTCGGTGGGCGTCACCGGGCGCGGCTACTACGAGGGACCGCTGGCTGGCGGCAAGCTTTACGTGGCCGGAGCCGCCGAATACCAGGCCCGCTCGGCAGCTGGCAGCTGGCAGACCACCACCTCGGGAGGCCGCTTGCCCACCAACGAGACGACGGTGGACGGCTACACGGTCTACGGTGACTCTTCCAGCGCCTCGGTGCCGCTGCAAGGCATCGATCCGCTGGCGCTGCGCTACGAGCATCCCCGTTTCCAGGTGAGTTACGGTCAGGTGGCCTTGCCCATCACGACCCTGGCGGCGGGCGGCGGCTACACGGCCTTAACGGCCGAAACCAAGGGAGACGTGAAGTTCTCCGGTTTCGTCGCCGCCGTGCCTTCGAGCACCGTCCAGAAAACCCTGACGCCGGACGGCACCCGCCTGCTCAAGATTGGCGAGGCCGTCGAGTACGGCTCAGAGCATCTGGTCTTGGTCACCACCGACCGCACCACTGGAGTCGAACTTTCGCGCAAGCCACTCACCTGGCTGGTGGAGTACACCCTCGACGCCGATTCGGGCGTGCTGGAATTCGTGCGTCCGCTGACCTCGACGGACGAACAGCTCAATCCACAGTCGCTGGAGCTGACCTACCGCACGACTGACCCGCTGGGCCACCGCTACGTGATTGGCGGCGCACAGGTCAAGACCACCCAGGGGCCTTTCAGTGCTTCGGCGGCCATCGTCTCGCTGCGCCAGGACGGTGACCACAACACCGTTACCTTCGGCACACGGCTGAACTACACTCAGGGCACCAATACCGCCGAGGCGTATCTGGCCTATGCCCACGGTGTGCAGGCGACCCTGAGTGCCCAGACCCAGACCCAGGCGCTGTCGGTCAGCGCCCGCGCCCGCACCCAATCGGAAGGCTACGACGGCGTCGGCAAGGGCAGCGTCGGCACAGACGTTGCGGTGGACGCCAGCTACAAGGTCACGCCGCAGTTCAGTGTGCAGGCGTCGGGCCTCTACGGACAGACCCCTTCGGGCAACAACGCCTCGCTCTCGGCGTCGGCCAATTACACGCTCGCGCCCTTCACGGTGGGAGCCGGGTTACGCCAGCAACTGCTCTCCAATCCCGCCACTTTCGTGACCGCCAAGGCCGCTTATAACGGCCCGAAGCTGGGCGCTGAGGTCAGTCACGCTCAGGTGCTGAGCGGCCAAGGCGATCCGCAGACGCAGTTCAGCGTGCGCTACGCCCTGACGCCTCAGCTCAGCCTCAAGCTGACCGACGTGTTGACCTGGGGCAAGAGCAACCAGGCTGCTCTGGGCGTGGAAAACAAATTCGGCAACACCACCCTCAGCGCCAACTACGAATTGCCCAGCAGCGGCGGCCAGGGCAACCGCGCCCGCTTCGGGGCCAATACCCAGGTGCCGATCACCGACCGCCTGAGCGCCAATGTCCAGGCAGCCTACTCGGCAGACCTGGCCCAAGGCAAGAACACCACCGAGGGCGGCGTCGACCTGAGCTACCGGGGCGATCAGTTCACGGCCAGCGCCGGGATCAGTGCCAACCTGCCGAGCGACGGCGACGCCAAGCTGGTCTACAAGGGCGGCCTGAGCAGCTCAATTGGCCGGGTCTGGACCCTGGCCGCCGACGCCACCAGTGAGCGCTCAGCCGTCAGCGGCAACCGCTTGACCGTCTCGGCGGCGCTGCGTGACGGCCTGCTCGAAGGACTGGCTTACGTGCGTTACGCCGACGGCAGCCTCAAAGGAAACAGCACGGGCAGCGGCGAAGTAACCTCGCAGATTGGCCTGACCTACCGCAAGCCGCAGTTTCAGGTGCGTGGGGCGCTGAATACCCTCGATACGCTGGGGGTGGATCACGGTCTGCTGATTCAGCCGCAACTCGGCGGCACGCTCTACCTCACAGATTGGCTGGGCATGGGAGTCTATGGCCGCGCCCTCTATCAGCCGGGATTGCAGCAAGTGCAGTGGGGCCTGGGTCTGGAAGGCACCGTGCGGGTCTTCGACGGCACCTGGGCCACCCTGGGCTACAATCCCACCGGCTTTAACGGCATCGGCAGCGACACCCACCAGGGTTTTTACCTGCGGCTCGATCTGCTGCTTCAGGAGAACAACCGATGAATCTGAATCTCTTCGCCCGGCGGGCCTCGCCTACGCCGCTCTCTGTCATAGCGGCCAGCACTGGCGTTCGCAAGCCCCGTTTCAAGGGTGTCTTGCTCTCTGCGGCCTTGCTTTCTACGGCCTTGCTGGTGATGACCTCGCCGTTCGTGGCTCTGGCTGAAGTTTGCGCGACACCTGGCAAGGACGGCAGCACTTTTAATCCCAACAGTTACTACCCGGCGGCGGCAGGAACCTCAGCGGCTTCAGGCACTTTCAGTATAAGCTTGGGCACTAAACGCGCCACCCCCACTTCAAATGATCTGGCAGCAGGTGACCTAGTACTGATTGTGCAGATGCAAGATGCATTGATCAACAACTCTGACAGTGGGAGCTACGGCGATGGCATTAGCGGTCGGGGTTATACCAGCTTGCGGAGCGCAGGGTACTATGAATTCAACGTGGTGAGTGCCATCACCGGGACTACGCTCACGCTAAAAAAT
This sequence comes from Deinococcus psychrotolerans, assembly GCF_003860465.1. Classification (NCBI taxonomy): domain Bacteria; kingdom Thermotogati; phylum Deinococcota; class Deinococci; order Deinococcales; family Deinococcaceae; genus Deinococcus; species Deinococcus psychrotolerans. The sequence goes on along the minus strand of NZ_CP034183.1, from coordinate 1,453,271 downwards.
GCACTGGCAAATACATACACCAATGCCAATGCCAGCACCTCCACTGGGCAGCGGCGCTTTCAAATCGTGCGGGTGCCACAGTTTTCGACGCTTACTCTCGCCAGCGATATTTCGGTGCCTGCCTGGGATGGAACCAGCGGGGGGGTATTCGCGCTTAATGTCGCCGGAACTCTCAATTTCAACGGAAAGACTATTGACGCTTCGAATGCTGGCTTTCGCGGCGGCGGTTCACGTCAAGATGACGTTGTAAGTGGCCAGAAAATCGTCAACTACGCCACGCCCTACTCCACGACAGTCGCAAACTACGGCGCATTCAAGGGGGAGGGGATCGCAGGCACCCCGCGTTTTGTGCGTGACTTGACCAAAACGAGCGTGGCCTATACTGGGACGGATCTCGGCATTTCTGGCTATCCTACTGGCACAGTGACGCTGGGTGTGACGGGAACAACTGCCAGCGTCACAGGGGGACTGGACCGTTCTCGGGGCGCACCAGGCAACGCGGGCGGCGGCGGCGACCAGCACAACGCGGGCGGCGGCGGCGGAAGTAATGTGGGGGCAGGCGGGACTGGTGGCAACAGTTTCGCTTTCTACCGCAACCCTGCCAGCGGAACCTGTGTCACCTTTAGCGGCACCTTCAACGCCTGCGACGGTGACGGTGCGCGAGATGTCGGCGGCCTCGGCGGGGTAGGCATCTCTCCCGCAAGCCTTTATCCCAACGCTGAACGGCTGATCGTGGGTGGCGGCGGCGGCGCGGGTGATAACAACAACGCTACCGACGATAATCCGACGATCCCTCAGGGCAGCGGCGGCAACGGCGGCGGCGTGATCTTTGTGGTGGCCAACACCATCACCGGCACAGGCATACTGCGTGCCAATGGGCAAAACGGCCAACCTGCCGGACGTGACGCTGCCGGTGGCGGGGGTGCGGGCGGTACGGTTGCCATCGCCACCAATACCAATAACCTGTCGGGCCTGAGCATTCAGGTCAACGGTGGGAGCGGCGGCAATTCGGCACTCCCCCTCAAGGGAGGAGAAACCCAGGGGCCGGGCGGCGGCGGCGGCGGCGGCGCGGTACTGCTGACCACCAACGTCACGACGCCCCCAGGAGTCGGCTTTCTTGGCGGCGCTGCTGGGGTCAACAATCCGGTCGCTGGAGTGACCAACGTGTACGGCGGCTCTGCGGGAGTTGGAGGCAAAGGGGACATCGTCTACAACAACAACGCCATCCCGCGTACTCCCTTCTGCTTTCCCCAACTCACTGTCACCAAAGTGACCACCACGCCCCAGCTGCTCAATACGCCGAGCAGTACCCAGACGCCTGCTTACAGAATTACCATCACGAATGCGCCGAACGTTGGGGCAGCCAACGGAGTCCAGGTCGTTGATGCCTTACCGACCCCCTTCACTTACGCTGGCCCCACTGTCTATACGCCGAGCGGCACGTCCGTCACCCGGCCCACAAGCAGCGATCCTGCGGCCAGCGCCACCGCCCTGACCTGGAGTTCGTTCGTCATTCCTGGCGGCCAGAGCGTGACGCTTGACTTTCCCATCAACCGCTTGCAGGGGGTCGGCACCTTCCAGAACTCGGCCTCGGTCAGTTTTCTCGATCCTACCGACAGTAGTGGCACACGTCTCGTGTCGCCCGGAGCCACCTATACCGGTGGCGGCACCGTGGCGGGGAGCAATTACGCCAGCACGTCTTCAACCGCTGAGGACATCACCATCGAGAGTGATCTGCAAGTCACTAAACAGGCGCTCAAGACGGGCACTGCTATCGCGCAGACCACACGAACCAACACTCAGAGCTTCGATTACCTCATCACCGTGACCAATCTCAAGGCGGTGAATGCCACGAACGTGACCGTGACCGACGCCAACTTTCCCAGCACCGTCACGCCTGGAACGGCCACGATCGTCGCCACACCTGCCACGCCTGCAACAGGCGCTGCCTTTGATCCGGTGACCAAGAAACTGACTGTAAGTGCGCTGGCAGCGGGGCAGAGTGTCAGCGTGCGGATTCCCGTGACGGTGAACTTGAATGCGTTGACCGCAGCGGCAACATCCAATACGGCCACCCTCACGGTCTCTGCGCCAGTAGATGACGGTACCAATGGATCGGTGACGGCCAACAATACGCAGACGGTCACGACCTACTTCAACCCGGTGCAGCTCAAGAAGTATGTCCGCAACGTAACGGCCAGCGAAACGACCGATACCACCCGCACCACGACCACTGCCAAACCTTTAGACAAACTCGAATACTGCGTGCAGGCCACCAGCTTGCTCACGACAGCGTTGAGTGTCAATGTCTCTGACCCGCTGCAACCCAACCAGACCTTCGTGGCAGGCAGCATCACCAACACCACAGGCACGCCAGTCGGCAGTTATGCTTCCAACACAGTCTCGGGCACCTTGCAGGGTATTAGCGCCAGCCAGTCCGGCACCCTCTGCTTCCAGACCACCGTCAACTGATCTCGCCGTTCACTCTGTCCAGTGGCCTTCACCCCTCGCGTGGGTGGGGCTGCTTTTCTATCGGGCCTTATCTCTGGATCGACTGCCCAGGAAGCGGGCAGGCTCTATCCGGGTCGGAGAGGGGTACGTTCAGACGTGTGCGTTCATGATGCCGTCCAAGTTGCGGGATGCCGAAATGTCAGCCTGATTGGACTTCAAGCTGTGGACTTTTCTCCCGAACCCTTTTTTGTAAGACTTCACGCCTTAAACTTCAGCCGTGAATCTGGATGTGTATACCGTCGCCGTGTTGTTCGTCTTGGGCCTGCTGATCGGCTCATTTTCCAACGTGCTGATCTGGCGCTTGCCCAGAGGCGAAAACGTGGCTTTTCCGCCGAGCCACTGCCCCAACTGTAACCACCAGCTCGGGCCGCAAGATCTGGTGCCGGTGGTGTCGTGGGCCATGCTGGGCGGCAAGTGCCGCTACTGCAAAGCGCCGATCAGTGCCCGCTATCCGGTGATTGAACTCATCAGCGGTGCGGGGTACGCGGCACTGGCCCTGCTGTTTCCGATCAGCAGCTTCGGCGCGGGCGTTATCGGACTGTGCTTGCTGTTTACCATTTTGCTGGTCGCTTCCATCATTGACTTCGAAACCTACACCATCCCCGACGAGCTGACCATTCCCGGCACCGCCATCGGCCTGATTTTTGGCGCGGTCAACGGCGCGGCCCTCTCGCCGCTGCCCAATTTCGAAGCGGCCCTGCGCGGAGCATTGATGGGCGCAGGCGTGTTGGTTGTCATCAGCTTACTGGGCGGCTGGGTGCTGCGGCGCTTTCGTGAGCGGCTTTATCCGGAGGTGCCGATTGGCTATCAGCAGATCGCGCTGGCCCTCTTTGGCGGCGTGCTGTTCGGCGGAGTGTGGGGCAGTTGGTGGGCGGCTTTGGCGGGCGGCGCGGCACTGGGCGTGATTTCTACTGTCATCAATGCGGCGGCCCGCCGAGCCGTGCGCGTTCCCGAACTGCTAACGCTGGGCGGCTCACTACTGGCTTTGGCGTTTTTCAGCGCACGTGGCAGCCTTTCGCTGCTGACGGGTATTCAAGGTGGCCTCGCCGCTGCGGGGGCGCTCAGTCTGCTGGCGGGGGCGTACTGGTGGCTGAGCAGTTCCAACGCCACCGCCGAAGACGACGACAGCCCCAGCGACCCCACCGCGATGGGTTTTGGGGATGTGAAGCTGGCGGCCGTCATCGGAGCATTTCTGGGTTTCGAGCGCTTGCTGGTGGCCCTGGCAGTGGCAGTGGTGGCGGGCGCGGTGCTGGGCTTAATCCAGCGCTTTACCGGCGGCGAAAATAAACTCAAATTCGGGCCGTATCTGGCGATAGGCGCGGTGGTGGCCTTGCTGTGGGGTGCGGCGATTATTGAGGCTTATCAGGGGTATTTGGGGCTGTAGACGCCCCTGAGCAGTGGACGCATAGAAGTGGGGAGCGGGCCGAGTGGCAAGCCTGCTCCCCATATCCATTTACCGCACTGCTTGCAGCACCTTGCTGTAAGACCCTGCAAAGGCGGTTTGGTCAATCGACTTGCTGTCGTTGCTGGTGGCACTCACGCAAACCGTGCGCCCGTCTTGCGTCGTCACCTGCGTGGTCAAGTTCAGCACGCCGCCTTCGCTGCCGCCTTTGTAACTGACCGTCTTAAACAAGCTGGGATCGGCCACGCCCGCTTCAACTTGCATCAGTGGCAGGGCAGCGACTTCGTTCATGAGGCCGCACAGCGTCGTGACCGGCACAAACCATTCCACTTGCGGCGAGGTGATGGCGTCTGCGGCAAACAAACTCACGCTCGGCAGCGGCGCGGCGGCAGCTTGCTCTAATACTGCTTTCTTCTGGGCGTCGTTGCCGCTGAGGTAAGCGTCCAAGAGCGCTTTGTTAACCGGGTTCTTGAGGGCGAAAAATTCGCGCGTGTTGGGTAAGGCCGCTTGTCCAAGCCGCTTGGCCACGCCGACGCGCCCCACCAAGCGCAGCAGCACGTTGGTGGCGGTGTTGTCGCTCTGCGAGATCATCAGCGTCGCCAAACTCTGTAAGGTCAGCGGGGCGTTGTCGGGCCAGGTCTGCAAGAAGCCGCTGGGCAAGGCTTTGTCTTGTGCCTGCACCGTAGTGACTTCCGACCACTGGTGCTGTCCCGTCTTCATCTGGGCCAGCAACTCGGCCATGATGCCCAGTTTGAAGGCCGAGCCCACCGCCAGTTTTTGATCTGGACTCAGACTGCCTGTCACTTTCCCGTTTTCGACGACCACCACGCTATTTTGCCCAGTCAGTTTGCCAAAAGCGCTTATGGCCTCAGCCAAGTTCGGTTTTTGGTTGGGTGTGCCCGCGCCGAGCAGAAGTCCAGTGAAGCGGCCCTGCGCGTCCACACTCGCTCCCTTGATCGGTAAAGTCCCCTCAGTGAATTTGGCAGTGAACCCACCGTCCTTGCCCGCCTCCACACTTTGAAAGGTGCCGAGGCCGCTGCTGGCACTCGCCAAAATGGGGGAGAGCTGCGTCACCGGCACCTGCTTGAGGAAGTCGGCAGAAAACCACTCGGGGCTGAGCGTTTTGGCTGACAAAAGGCGCGTGAGGGCGGCTTGCACAGTGACTGCCGCGTTTGAAGTTGGAGCGGCTGACGTGGGCGGGGTTGTAGGGGTTGTAGGCGAAGGTTGAGCGGGGGTGGCTGAAGTGGGCGCAGTGTTGGCCTGCTGTCCCCGCAAAAACAAGCTGGTGAACTGGCCCGCCGCGTTGAGCTGGGTCTCCACCGTGACTGTGCCGCCCACGTAGCGCAGGCGGTAGCGGTTGCTGCCGAGGTCGTCCACGCTCTGGAACGCGCCGTACTGCTCTTTAAAGCTCCGAAAGCCGCCCGCTACTTGCGGCAGAGCGCTGGCAAAATCGGGCGTAAACCAACCAGCCTCCACTTTTTCCGCCGCTGCCAAGCGGGTCAGCGCGGCCTGCGGCGTGAGAGCGGCGGCACTGGTCGCTGGCGCAGCAGTTTGAGCTGTGGTCGTTTGGGCCAAAGTCACAGAGCCGAAAGTGAGGCCGAGGAGGGCGGTGAGAAGCAACTTGTTCATGCTTACGACTATGCGTGAAGGATGTTCAGAGTTGCAAGCCCAAAAAAGCGGCCCCACTTTAGGAGCCGCTTAGCGTTACTTTGCTGTCCGGGTTGGTTGAGTTACTTGACTAAGCCCAAATCCCGCACGGCGTCCCGCTCTTCTTCGAGCTCCTTAGCAGTGGCGTCCATTTTGGCGCGGCTGAAGTCGCTGATGGGCAAGTCCTGCACGATGGCGTACTTGCCTCCCTTGACAGTGACCGGAAAGCCGTAGATCAGGCCCTCGGGAATGCCGTAACTGCCGTCCGAAGGAATGCCCATGCTGACCCACTCGCCGTCTTTGGTTCCCAGCGCCCAGTCATGCATGTGGTCAATGGCCGCGCTCGCCGCACTCGCCGCGCTGCTGGCTCCCCGCGCCTCAATGATGGCGGCTCCGCGCTTGGCCACCGTGGGAATGTACTCTTCTTCGTACCACTGCTGATCGACCAAGTCCAGCGCCTTCTTGCCGCCGACAGTGGCCTGCGACAAATCAGGGTACTGGGTGGAGCTGTGATTGCCCCAAATCGTCAGGTTCTTGACGTCGCTAACCAGCGAATCCGTTTTGGCGGCGAGCTGCGAAATGGCGCGGTTGTGGTCGAGTCTGACCATCGCCGTGAACTGCCCAGCGTCCAGTTTGGGGGCGTTTTGCTGGGCGATCAGGGCGTTGGTGTTGGCGGGATTGCCAACCACCAGGACTTTCACGCCCCGGCTGGCCACTTCGCTGAGCGCTTCGCCCTGCGGCTTGAAGATGCCGCCGTTGGCTGACAGCAAATCGCCGCGCTCCATACCGGCCTTACGCGGCATCGCGCCGACCAACAGCGCGTAGTCGGCGTCTTTGAAAGCCACCATCGGGTCGTCGCTGGTGACAATGCCGTGCAGGAGGGGAAACGCGCCGTCATTGAGTTCCATTACGACGCCGCTGAGCGCTTTGAGGGCGGGCGTGACTTCGAGGAGCTGCAAAATGACCGGCTGATCTTGGCCGAGCATGTCGCCCGCCGCAATGCGGAACAGCAAGCTGTAGCCGATTTGTCCAGCTGCGCCGGTGACGGCCACACGTACAGGTTCTTTCATGAATGGTTCCTCCTGAGTTCTTGCGTAGGAATTTGAATGCGCGTTTATGCTACCCCACCCAGCGAGGTCAGCGGGTTCAGGTTCCTTTGTGGGTAACGGCGGGGTGGCGCAGCGCCAACAAAAAACTCCACCCTCACGTGGAGAGTGGAGCTGAGCCCGCAAGCGGTTATTCGCTTTTGGTTTCGGGAGCAGCTTGCTCGGTTTCGGCTGCTTCTGGCGCGGCAGCTTGGGCGGCTTCAGCTTCCTGTGCGGCAGCAGCTTCTTGGGCAGCTTTGGCAGCGGCTTCGGCGTCCTTGGCGGCTTGGGCTTCCTGCGCGGCTTTGTCCAGCGTCGCTTGTTCGGCGGCGGCGGCTTTGGTGCGCTGATCGCGGGCGGCGTCTTTCATCACGCGGCCACGGTCATTCTTGATGCGGGCCGCTTTACCACGCAGTTCGCGCAAGTAATACAGCTTGGCACGGCGCACTTTGCCGCGCTCCAAGATGGTGATTTTGCTGATCAGCGGGGTGTTGAAAGGAAACACGCGCTCCACGCCTTCGCCGAAAGAAATCTTGCGAACCGTAAAGCTTTTGCGGCTGCCGCCGCCGTTGATGGCGATGACGACGCCTTCGAAAGCCTGCACGCGGGTGCGGGTGCCTTCGACCACTTTGGTTTCCACGCGCACGGTGTCGCCCGCTTGGAAGTCCGGCGCATCGGCTTTGATGTGCGGCTGCTCGATGGAGCGCAAAATAGCGCCACGGTTGATTCTGGGGATGCTGCTCTTGGTCATGGTTGGTTCTCCTTTGCGCTGGCGGATCACACCACCTCTCGCTGCTCAGCAAGCAGATGTGTTCACAGTCGCGGGTGCTGCTGTCCTCGCCGCTCGGCCTTCGCCGGGGCAACCTCAGAAGTATAAGGGCACAGGAGCGCAAGGTAAAGCCCTCTTTGCGGCGCGGCGGTGTCGTGGTTGACAATGCCTCAGGGCGCGGCTATCCTTTAACCCGCTGCGAAAGCGGCTGCGCCGAGGTCTGAAGTTCAGTGCCGAAGCGCGAAATATCTGGTCTGGTAGTGTAGCGGTTAGCATATCTGCCTGTCACGCAGAAGGTCGCGGGTTCAAATCCCGTCCGGACCGCCAGATGGCAAAGTAGCTCAGTCGGTAGAGCAAACGACTGAAAATCGTTGGGTCGCCGGTTCAAGTCCGGCCTTTGCCACCACCTCAAACTCCCTCGTCTTCTGGCGGGGGTTTTTGTTTTGTGCTCCGGGAATCAGCACGCCGAAGCGGGAAAGACCAGTCAAGGCCTTTCCCGCTTCAGCGTTGTGCTCTCTATTTAAAAGTTCAGTCGTGCGCGGCGGCCAGCTCCCTATGGCTCTCTCCAAACTGCTGCGCTTCGGTGCTGCCCGCCAGCGCGGTGGTGCTGCTTTTGCCGCCCGCCGCTGCGTTGGAGACCAAGTCAAAGTACCCCGTACCAACCTCGCGCTGGTGCTTGACCGCCGTAAAGCCGCGTTTCTGTGCCGCGAATTCTTTTTCCTGCAACTCCACGAAACTTTTCATCTGGTTTCTGGCGTAGCCGTAAGCCAGCTCGAACATCCCGTGATTGAGACTGTGGAAGCCCGCCAACGTAATGAACTGGAACTTGTAGCCCATCTTGCCGAGTTCGACTTGAAACTTGGCAATCGTTTCGTCGTCCAGATTCTTCCGCCAATTGAAGCTGGGCGAGCAGTTGTAGGCCAGCAGTTTGCCGGGAAACTGAGCGTGAACAGCCTCGGCAAAGCGGCGGGCGTCGTCCAGGTTGGGCACGCTGGTTTCGCACCAGATCACGTCGGCGTAGGGCGCGTAGGCCAGGGCGCGGCTGATGGCCTGCTCCATGCCGGGTTTGACATAGAAAAAGCCTTCGGGAGTGCGCTCGCCAGTGCAAAAGACTTTGTCGTTCTCGTCGATGTCGCTGGTCAGAAGGTTGGCGGCGTCGGCGTCGGTGCGGGCGATGAGTACCGTCGGCACACCCGACACGTCGGCGGCGAGGCGGGCGGCGTTCAGCGTGCGGATGAACTGGCTGGTCGGCACCAGAACCTTGCCGCCCAGGTGTCCACACTTTTTCTCGGAGGCGAGTTGGTCTTCAAAGTGAACGCCCGCCGCGCCCGCTTCGATCATCGCCTTCATCAGCTCGAAGGCGTTGAGCGGCCCGCCGAATCCGGCCTCGGCGTCGGCCACGATGGGCGCGAAGTAATCGATCTCGCCCTCACCCTCAGAATGCTGAATCTGATCGGCGCGGCGCAGCGTGTTGTTGATCCGCTTGACCACGTCCGGCACCGACGAGGCCGGATAAAGGCTCTGATCCGGGTACATCTGGCCCGCGTTGTTGGCGTCGCCCGCCACCTGCCAGCCGCTCAGGTAGATGGCCTTGAGACCGGCTTTGACCTGCTGCATGGCCTGATTGCCGGTCAGTGCGCCGAGGGCGTTGACGAAGTCTTCTTGCTTCATCAGTTGCCACAGTTTTTGTGCGCCGTGCTTGGCCAGCGTGTGCTCGATCTGGAGGCTGCCGCGCAACTTGACCACTTCGGCGGCGCTGTAGTTGCGCTGAATACCTTGCCAGCGCTCCTCGGTTTTCCAGGTCTTTTCCAAAATCTCGGCGGGCGTGCGGGGATTGGTCATGGTCGGCTCTCCTTGTGAGGGGGAAGAAGTCCGCGCCTTTAGAGCCGTTCTCTAAAGTGCTGGGCCTTCTTTTGAATGCCTCATGTTGGCAGAGCTGAGCTGCTTTAGGGCGTGTTGTACCCGTGCTGGACGGCGTTACTTGATTTGAGGCGTACACCGCAGAAGTGGTGTAGTCGGGCGGGAAAGTACACCACTCAGAGCGCGGCAGCTTACCGCAGCACTTCTTCGGTCACCTTCGGGAGCGGCGCGTGCGCTCCGCCCTTGCGCGGGCGGGGGCCGTGCGGAGCGGTCACGGCGGCGAGGTGGTCGCCCTGCTGATCGTCGGGACGGGTGGGCCGAGCCAACAAGCGACTCAGCAGCGAACGCACAGCTGAAAGTAGGTTCATGCTCCAGTCTAGAGTTTTTTTACGTTGCAGCTTCGTTACTCTGCTTGAGTTTGTAGCCGCGCCACACGCCCCTGCACGTACAATTCCAGAATCTGCACGGCGGCGGCTTCGTCTAAGTCGGTTGCGCCAAGCTCGCGGGCACGGCGGGTGGTGAAGCGCTCGTCCTGGTACACCACTTCGGCTCCCACCTTTTGCAGCTCGCGGCCAAACGAGCGCACCCGGTCAGCCGTTGGACTGGCCGAGCCGTCGATGCTCAGCGGCAAGCCCAAAACCAACACGGCGGCGGCCTCTTGGCGCTGCTTGTGCAAGATGGCTTTGAGGTCGCGGGGCAGCCGGGTACGGTCAAAGCTGCCGCGCCCAAACACCAACGCGCCCTTATTGACGGCGTAGCCCACCCGATTTTTGCTGACATCGAGGGCGAGGAAAACGGGCAGGCTGGGCTGGCTCATGCGCCAAGTGTAGCGGCTGCCAGGATCGCTGGCATAGGCTAGGGCCATGAACACGGTTGCCCTCACCAGTATTGCCCTGCAAACCTTCTTGACCATGGTGGTGGTCATGGATCCTATCGGGCTGGCCCCGCTCTACATCGGCCTTGCCAGCAACCGCTCCAGAGCAGATCGCCGCTCGATTGCCCTCAAAGCCTCACTGGTGGCCGGCGGAATTATCTTCACGTTTGGGCTGATCGGCAAACCGCTGCTCGATTATCTGGCGATCAGCCTCGACGCCTTCAAAGTGGCGGGCGGTGTGCTGCTGTTCTTAATCGCGCTGGATATGGTCTTCGGGCGCGGCAATCTCAGCCACGAGCCGTCGCAAAAAGACCAGATGCCCGAGCCGCATGAAGCGCAGGGAGAAGCTGCTCAAACGCAATCTCCCAAAATCACGCCGAGTCCGGCTCCCCAAGCTCACCTCAGCGGTGCCGCCGACATTAGCGTGTTTCCTCTGGCCATTCCGCTGATCGCTGGCCCCGGCACGCTGGCCAGCATCATGATCTTGGCGGGCGGAGCGCACGGCCAAGCGCTGCTGCTCGGCGGGGTCTTCGTGGTCACGGCGGCGGTGTTGGTGCTGTGCTACCTCGCTATGCGGCTGTCAGGGCCCATCGCCCGCTTGATGGGCGAGTCGGGCATTCACGTCATCACGCGGGTATTGGGCGTGCTGCTCGCTGCCTTGGCGGTGCAGTACGTCGCCGATGGAGTCAAGGGATTTCTCGCCTAATTCGCGAAAGCTGCGGCTTACACCTGCGCCTTGACGCTTAGGTCGCCTAAGCTGTTCGGCGCAACATTGTGCTGACGATTTGCGTTTAAAATAATTCAATGAACGGGCCAGAGACTTTTGCTGCGCCTTTACGGGTGGCCACGAATCTGAACGTGCCGCGCGTGCTGGTGCTGAACGCTTCTTACGAACCGCTGCACGTCACCAGTGCCAAGCGGGCCATCACTCTCATTCAGTACGGCGTCGCCGAAGTCCTGGAAAACAGCGACGACGTGGTGCGCTCACCCAGCACGGTTCTGGCGGTGCCCAGCGTGATCCGGCTGCGGCGATACATCCGCCGCCCGCGCATTCACCCGATTCCCTTTAACCGCCGCAACGTGCTGAGGCGCGACGCCTACACCTGCCAGTACTGCGGTGAGAAGGGTGATCTGACGCTCGACCACGTGCAGCCGCGCTCCAAAGGCGGTCGGCACAGTTGGGAGAATGTGGTGGTGGCCTGCCGCGCCTGCAACCAGCGCAAGGGCGACCGTACCCCCGAGCAGGCCGCTATGCCGCTGAGGCTGCGCCCACGCGCTCCCAGTTTCGGCTTCTACGCGCAAGGCCAGTTTGCCCAAGACCGCAACGAGTGGCACAAGTATTTGAATCTGTAACCATCACGAGAAGTCCCGCCTGTTACCGTAGGCGGCACTTCCCGTAAGTTCGGTTTTTTAAGCTTGAGCGTTGGTGCTCTTTTTGGGCGGCATTTCTGCTCCCGATTGCTGATAACCCGCACTGAAGCCTGCCTGTGCGCCGAGCTGCCAAGCCAGTTTGAGCATAAACAAAACCGCTTCGTCGTCACCTTTGGCCATCAGATCGCGCAGGTGTTCGGGCAAGCCTTCGGGCAAAGGCATTTGCTTGAGCTGCTCGCCGTACTCGGCCCGCAGATTCTCAAACCATTCCACGTAAGGATTCATCATCGTCCAAATCTAACACAACCACACTCAAGGAATGTAAGTTTAAAAGCTGATTTTTGAGCTGGCTGTATCTGGTAAGCGAGCGGACAGAAGTTGGCTGGGTAGCCCCTAGACTGCGCTCATGGCTTTCCCTGACCTTCATTCGTTCATGGCCCTCCTCGAAGCGCGGGGCGAACTCCTGCGAATCAGCACCCCCGTCAGCAGCGACCTCGAAATCACTCAAATCGCCGACCGAATGGTCAAAGGCGCTGGCCCGGCCCTGCTCTTCGAGAACGTTCGCCTGATGGACGGCAGCCCCAGCGCTTTTCCCGTCGTGATCGGCTTGATGGGCACCCGTGAGCGCACCGCCCTTTCGCTCGGCGTCGGCGACCTCGACGAACTGGCGGTACGGGTTCGCGCCCTGATCGATATCAAAGGCAGCGGCGGGTTGCGCGGCCTGCTTTCCAACTTGCCCAAATTGGGCGACGCCGCTCACCTCCTGCCCAAACGGGTGAGTCGCGCCGCCGTGCAGGAAGTCGTCTGGACTGGCGACGAAGTGGACTTGACCAAGCTGCCCATCCTCAAGTGCTGGCCCCTCGACGGCGGCCCCTTCGTGACGCTGCCGCTGGTCATCACCAAAGACCCCGAAACTGGCGAGCGCAACATGGGCATGTACCGGATGCAGGTGATGGGCAAAAACACCACCGGGATGCACTGGCAGCGCCACAAAACCGGCACCAAGCATCTGGAGAAAGCCAAGAAGCTGGGCCAGCGCCTAGAAGTGGCGGTGGCCCTCGGCGGCGACCCGGCCCTGATCTATGCCGCCACCGCGCCGCTGCCGCCGATTCCGGGCTTGGACGAATTCGCGTTGGCGGGCTACTTGCGCGGCCAGCGCTACCCGGTCATCAAAGGCGTCACGGTTGATTTGGAGGTGCCGGCCAACGCCGAGTTTATTTTGGAGGGCTACGTCGACCCGGCAGAGGAATGGGTGATGGAAGGTCCCTTTGGCGACCACACTGGCTTTTACACCCTGCCTGACCTCTACCCGCGTTTTCACGTTACCGCCGTGACCATGCGCCGGGGAGCGGTCTATCCGGCGACCATCGTGGGCCGCCCGCCGATGGAAGACGCTTACCTGATCGAAGCCAGCGAGCGCCTGTTTTTGCCCGCTGCCCAATTGATCTTGCCGGAGATCAGCGATTACCACATGCCGCCCGTCGGTGTAGCCCACAACTTGGTGGTGGTCAGCATTAAAAAAGCCTTCCCCGGCCACGCCTACAAAGTCGCCAACGGTCTGCTGGGCCTCGGTCAGATGATGTTCGCCAAAGTCATCGTGGTTGTGGACGATGACATCACGGTCAATGACATGTCTGCCGTGTGGCAACGGGTGGCGCAACTGGTCGAGCCGGGCCGAGACAGCCTCGTGTCACGCGGCCCGATTGACGCTCTTGACCATTCCAGCCGGACTTGGAGTTACGGCGGCAAACT